>NZ_JAPDDP010000019.1 GCF_027587195.1 Solirubrobacter phytolaccae
AAGGAGCACTTCAACGCGGCGTACCTCGAGCCCACGAGCCACGCGCCGGACGACGTCCTCGCCACGCTCACCGAGCTGACCGCGCGCACGGTCACCGGCGCCGCGCACGCCCACGGCGTCACCGAGCTGATCGTCTCCGGCGGCGGCGTAAGCAACCCGACGCTGATGGCCGCGATCGAGCGCGAGCTGCCGACGCTCGTCAGCGACGAGCTCGGCCTCCCCGCGCAGGACAAGGAGGCGTACGCGTTCGCGCTGCTCGGCTTCCTGACGATCCACGGCCTCCCGGGCACGATCGCGCGCTGCACCGGCGCGACGCGCGCCGCGATCCTCGGCTCGATCACGCCCGGCCTCGAGACCGGCCCGGCACCGACGCGGCTCACGCTCGGGTGACCGCGCTCGCGATCAGCCCGGGCCACGCGACCACCCCACGCGGCGCCGCGCCGTGACCGCGCTCGCCATCGTCCTCGGGCTCGCGATCGGGATGATCGTGGGCGCCGTCGGCGGCGGAGGCGCGATCCTCGCGCTGCCCGTGCTCGTCTACGTGCTCGGCGAGCCGGTCGGCCCGGCCTCCACCGCGAGCCTCGTGGTGGTGAGCCTGGCCGCGGCGATCGGCGCCGGCGCGCTCGCCCGCCACGGCCGCGTGTGCTGGCGGATCGGGTTCACGTTCGCCGTGCCGGCCGCGCTGGGCTCGCTCGCGGGCACGGTCGCCAGCCACGAGATCGAGGGCAGCGCGCTGATCCTCGCGTTCGTGCCGGTGATGCTGCTCGCCGCGGTGCTGACCTGGAAACGCGCGGGGGAGACCGGCGGCGACGGCGCCTGCCCCGAACCGGCGCTCGACCGGACCGTGCTCGCGGGCCTGCTCGTCGGCCTGCTCACGGGCTTCTTCGGCGTCGGCGGCGGGTTCGTGATCGTGCCGGTGCTGTCGGTCTGGCTCGGCGTGCCGTTCCGGCGCGCGGTTGCGACGTCGCTGGTGATCATCGCGCTCACGGGTGTCGCCGCGCTCGCCAGCCACCTGCTCGCGGGCTCACGCCCCGACCTCACGATCACGCTCACCCTCGCGCTCGCGACCGGGGCCGGCGCGCTGCTCGGCACGCAGTTCGCCGAGCGTGTCCCGCAGTCACTGCTGCGTCGCGGGTTCGCGGTGCTGGTGGGAGCGGTGGCCCTGGCGCTGCTGGTCGACGTGCTCGCGCTCGGCGGGCCGCCCGGTCGCTGACACGCGGTGCACACCCCAGGCCAGCGCGGCCAGGAACGCGAGCGCGATCGCCAGCACAACCCCGTACGCCACCGCCCACAGCCAGCCCGCGACGTCGGTCTTGCGCTCGCGCTGGAGGAGCTGCTGCTCGGGCCCGAAGTCGCGCGTCGTCTCCGCCCGCGCGGGGATGCCCTCGACGGGGATCGCCGGATCGGCCGGCAGGTAGATCGGCAGCGCGCTGAGCGTACGGCCGTAGTGCAGGCGGATCATCGTCTTCCACTCGCCGTCCATCGGGATCGGCTCGGTCGTGCGGTACTCGTCCGGGCCGACGCGCTCGAGCCGGTCGACGACCAGCCCGCCGCCCTGCCACGAGGTCGAGGTCAGCCAGATCGGGTCCTGCGGGAGGTCGGTGCGCACGGTGAACCCGTCGCCCGCGACCGTCACGGTCCCGCGCGCGCCGCTCTCGCCGTTCGACCACAGCCCGTAGGCGGTGAGCGCGAAGATCAGCGCGGCGCCGCCGACGGCCGCGCTGCGCAGCGACGGCGTGCGGTCGGTCGCCAGCCGCGCGCCGAGCCATCCGCCCACGCACGACGCCGCGAGCGCCATCACGAACCCGGCCACGGCCCCCTCGGGCAGCAGCGCAGCCGGCCACGGGAGCGGCATGAACACGTGCGTCCACGCCCACTCGGACGCGAGCCCGACCGTACCCAGCAACCCGCCGCTCACCACCGCCAGGCGCAGCGGCTCCTTCACCCGCAGCGCGGCCAGCTCGACCAGCACCGCGGACACCAGGAACAGCGGGAAGTACGGCGTCGGCTCGCCCAGCACCGGCCCGACGAGCACGGCCATGAGGCCCCGCATGGCGAGGAAGAACACCGCCGCGCCGAGCGCCGCGCCGCGGCCGAGCCAGATCCGCGCGGCTACGAGCGACACGCCCGCGGCGAGCATGATCAGCAGCGGTTGGAAGACCATCCGGAACTGCGGCACGCCGAAGTCGAACTCGGCCTGGAAGGTCGAGAGCCCGAGCAGGAACGCGCCCGGGAGCGAGACGCGCTGCACGAAGGCGACCCACGAGCGGGCCCGGCGAGCGCTCGAGAGCCCCGCCTCGGTCATCAGCACGGCCAGGCCGATCAGGGCCATCGCCGCGCCGCCGATCAGCATCAGGTGCGTCGGGCCCCACAGCGTCACGTCCTGGCCGAACAGCCGGTGCCAGACGTCGTCCAGCGGGAAGCCGATCAGCGCGAACGTCCCCGCGGCGGCGATCAGCACGCCGCCGAGCGGCGCGTACCAGCCCGGCGCGACCTTCACCGCCACGCGCGAGGGCTTCTCCAGCGGCAGGCACATCGACAGGAAGCCGGACGCGAACACGCCGAACAGCCCGGCGAGGATGAAGTAGTGCGCGACGTTCGCCAGCGGGCCCTCGTCGCGGCCCTCCGCGATGTGCAGCGAGATGTCCCACAGCATCCCGAACAGCGCCGTGATCAGCGAGACGACGATCATCCCGGACGGGATCGCCGCCCACGCGGGCAGGCCGGACACGCGCTCGGAGTACGCGCCGATCCGGCCGAGCAGCGCGACCTTCCCGCTCCGGTGGCCCAATCCGAGCCACATGAGGACGGCGGTGACGACGATCGCGGCGCCCGAGGCGATCGCGACCTGGTCCAGCGCCGCGCCGCCCGCAGGCTTGGCCTGGGCGATGAGCTCGAACATGGAGGCGAATGTATCGTCGTTTGACGTCACGTTCTGTGACGTCGGATACCCTGAACGCCGTGCTCACGATCGACGAGCTCGCGCGGGAGACAGGGCTGACGGTCCGCAACGTGCGCTCGCACCACGCCCGCGGGCTGCTCCCACCGCCGCAGGTCCGCGGCCGCACCGGCTACTACGGGCCTGAGCACGTCGAGCGGCTGCGGCTCATCCAGGAGCTGCAGTCCGAGGGGCTGAAGCTGAGCGGGATCAAGCGGCTGCTGGGGGACCCGAGCGAGCGGCTGATCGCGCTGCGCAACGCGACCCGCGAGGCGCCGGAGACGTCCGAGGTCGTCACGGCGGCGCAACTGGCGGAGCGGCTGCAACTGGGGCCGGACGACGATCCCCGCAAGCTGATCGGCAAGGCCACGAAGCTCGGGCTCCTGCACCCGCTGGGGGAGGGCACGTACGAGGTCCCGAGCCCGGCGTTGTTGGCCGCGGCCGAGGAGGTCGTCGCGCGTGGGGTGGGGTTGGGCCACGCGCTGGACATGCTCGAGAGCGTCCAGCGGCACTCGCGCGCGGTCTCCAAGGAGTTCGTGAAGCTGTTCGTCGACGATGTGCTCAAGCCGTACGCGGACGCCGAGCGCTGGGACGAGCTGGAGGAGTCGATCCAGGCGACGCGGCCGCTCGCCGCGCAGGCGCTGCTCGCGGTCTTCCGGCAGACCATGGACGACGAGGTCGAGGCCACCTTCACCGCGCTCGCGCGCTCGCTGACGCGACGTAAGTAATGTGCAGGAGGTGAACGCCGCACCGTCGCAGCGGCCGACCCCGGTCCTTCTCACGCTCACCGGCGCCGGTATCGCCTTCGCCCTTTCCCAGACGCTCGTCGTGCCCGCGCTGCCCGCGCTGGCGCAGGAGTTCGACGCGTCCCCGTCGGCCGTCAGCTGGGTGCTGACCGGCTTCCTCGTCAGCGCCTCCATCGCCACGCCGATCGCCGGCAAGCTCGGCGACCTGTACGGCAAGGGCCGCGTGCTCACGTGGATCATGGCCCTGTTCGCACTCGGCGCGGTGGTCAACGCGTTCGCGCCGTCGATCGAGGTGCTGATCGCGGGCCGCGTCCTGCAGGGCGTCGCCGGGGGCGTGTTCCCGCTCGCCTTCGGCATCGTGCGCGACACGTTCCCGCGCGAGCAGGTGCCGAGCGGGATCGCGATCATCAGCGCCGTGTTCGGGATCGGCGGCGGCATCGGGCTGCCGCTCTCGGGTCTTATCGTCGACCACCTGAACCTGGACTGGCTGTTCTGGATCTCGCTGATCGCGCTGCCCGTGGGGTGGGCGGTCTGGCGGTTCGTGCCGCCTTCCCCGCCGGTCGAGAACGCGAAGGTGGACTGGCTGGGCGCGGCGATCCTGAGCGCCGGCCTGGCTGCGATCCTGCTCGGCGTCTCCCAGGCGGGCGAGTGGGGCTGGGGCTCGCCGGCGAACCTCGGCTCGGTCCTCGGCGGCCTCGCGCTGATCGGCCTGTTCGTGTGGGTCGAGACCCGTGTGCATCAGCCGCTGATCGACATGGCCGTGCTGCGCAAGCCGGCCGTGGCCTTCACGAACCTGACCGGGTTCCTGGTCGGCATCGCGATGTTCTCGAGCTTCCTCGTGTTCCCGCAGTTCGCGCAGGCGCCGGAGTCGACGGGGTACGGGTTCGGCTTCTCTGTGACCGCCGCGGGCTTCCTGATGCTGCCGACGGCGCTGGCGCAGCTCGCCGCCGGGGCGCCGGCGGCGAAGCTCGGTGAGCGGATCGGCTTCCGCGCCGTGCTCACCCTGGGCGCGATCCTGATCACGCTCTCGTTCCTGATCAACACCTTCGCCCACCAGCACCCGTGGGAGCTCGTGATCGGCGGCATGCTGATGGGCGTCGGGATCACGTTCGGCTTCGCGGCGATGGCGAACCTGATCGTCGACGCGGTGCCGCAGGGCGAGGTCGGCATCGCGACCGGCATCAACACGGTCATGCGGACGGTCGGCGGGTCGTTCGGCGCCGCAATCGTGACGGCGATCCTGACGAGCGGCTCCACGCCCGTGCCGAGCGAGGACCTCTACACGACGGCGTTCGCGTTCTCGGCGGCGGCGGGCGCGATCGCCGTGGCCGCTTCGCTGCTGGTCCCGCGCGGGCCGCGCCTGAAGCCCGCGCTGGCGACCGACTGATGGAGCTCGGCATCTACACGTTCGGTGAGCGCACGGACCCGGCGCTCACCGTCCAGCAGCGCATGGCGGATCTGGTCGAGGAGATCGTCCTGGCCGACGCGGTCGGGCTCGACGTGTTCGGCGTGGGGGAGCATCACCGGCCGGACTTCACGGTCTCCTCGCCGGCGGTCGTCCTGGCGGCGGCCGCGTCCCGGACCTCGCGCATCCGGCTGACGTCGGCCGTGTCGGTCTTGTCGAGCGACGATCCCGTGCGCGTGTTCCAGGACTTCGCGACGCTGGACCTGCTGTCGGGTGGGCGCGCCGAGATCATGGCCGGGCGCGGCTCCTTCATCGAGTCGTTCCCGCTGTTCGGGTTCTCGCTCGACGACTACGACGCGCTGTTCGCCGAGCACCTCGACCTGCTGCTCGCGGTGCGCGACAACGAGGTCGTGACGTGGTCCGGGAAGCACCGGGCGTCGATCGAGGGCCGGGGCGTCTACCCGCGGCCGGTTCAAGATCCCTTGCCGGTCTGGGTCGCGGTCGGCGGGACCCCGCAGTCGGTGGCGCGGGCCGGCGCGCTCGGCCTGCCGATGGCGCTGGCGATCATCGGTGGCCAGCCCGCCCGGTTCGCCCCGTTCGCCGAGCTGCACCGGCGCGTGGCGTCCGAGTACGGGCACGCGCGGCCGCTGCTGTCGATCAACTCCCACGGCTTCATCGCGGACTCCGAGCAGGAGGCGCTGGACATTGCCTTCCCCGCGCACAAGACCGTGATGGACCAGCTCGGCCGCGAGCGCGGCTGGCCGCCTCTGACCCGCGCCGCCTTCGAGGCCTCCGCGACGCTGGAGGGCGCGAACCTGATCGGCTCACCCGAGCAGGTGATCGAGAAGATCCTCCACCAGCACTCGCTCTTCCAGCACGACCGCTTCCTGCTCCAGCTGAGCGTCGGCACGCTCCCGCACGACGCGATGATGCACGCGATCGAGCTCTACGGCCGCGTGGTCGCGCCGGCCGTGCGTGAACGCCTCGGCTAGCGGGAACCAATGCGGCCATGCCCGTCATGGCCAAGCTCGGAGGGACGCTGGCCGCGCTGCTGGCCGGCGTGTGGCTGTGGTTCACGATCGAGGTGCTCGCCTACGATGACTGGGTCAACCCGGCGGCCGTCCTGTACGTCGCGGTCGTGGTCGGCGCGCTCCTGGGCCTCGCGGCACTGACCCGCCTTGCCTTGGCTGGCTTCGGCGTGCGCCCCCTCCGGCCCGGTGTAGTGGCCGTGCTCGTCCTGACGGTGATCGTCGGAGCGATGATCTGGGCGTTCTTCGGGCTCGCGCTGGGCGCGAGCTGAGGCTCAGGTGATCACGTCGACGGTCCAGCTCCGGCCTGAGCCGTTGAGCTCGACCTGATGGCCGGCCTGGCGGACCGCGCTCGCCACGTCCTCCGGCGTCTCGACCGGCTCGCCCGACAGCAGGATGCGCGCGACGTCACCGCGCGTCGCCTTGACCATGTGGCTGATCGTCTTGCCGTTCTCGAACGCGCGCACGCCGACGAGCGTCGCGGTCTTCGGCTTCCAGGCGGCGGTGTAGGCGCCGCTGCGCATGTCGACGATGAGGCCCTCGTCCGGGACGGCCTTGCGGAGCGGGTCACGCCACAGCGCCGGGAGCGAGTTGATGCGCGGGAGCGTTGCGCCCATGCTCAGGCGGTACGCGGGGATCCGGTCGCTCGGCCGGACGAAGCCCCAGAGCGCGCTCGCGATCAGCACGCGGTCGGTGTCGGCGAACGTGCCGAGACCGAGGTGCTCGTAGAGGACGCCGGTGTAGACCTCGTGCGCGGGTGCGGCGGGCGCCTCCCGCAGCGTGAGGTTGCGGCGCGCTTCCGGCTCGAGGCCGGGACCGACGTCGAGGTACTTCAGCGCGCGCGGGAACGTCAGCCGCGACAGCACGTCCAGCAGGCGTTCCCGCGTCTTGCTCAGACCCGGGAGTGCCAGCGACGTGATGTCCACCGGCTCCCCGTCGGAGGGCGCGGTCTTGCCCTCCGACGGTGGAAGCAGGATCAGCACTAGTCGGTCTTGACCTCGGTGCCGTCCTGCGACCAGCGCGTGTGGAAGGAGCCTTCCTTGTCCACGCGACGGTAGGTGTGGGCGCCGAAGAAGTCGCGCTGGCCCTGGATGAGGTTCGCGGGCCCGCGCTCGCGGCGGTAGCCGTCGTAGTACGCGAGCGAGGAGCTGAACGCCGGGACGGCGATGCCCTGCTCGACCGCGGACACGATCACCTTGCGCCAGGCGTTCTGGGCGTCGGCGACGGCGTCGCGGAAGTACGGCGCCATCAGCAGGTTCACGAGGTCCGGCGTCTCGGCGTAGGAGTCCGTGATGCGGTTCAGGAAGCGGGCGCGGATGATGCAGCCGCCGCGCCAGATCTTCGCGAGCTCGCCCATCTGGAGGTCCCAGTCGTACGTCTTCGCGGCCGCGGCCATCTGCTCGAAGCCCTGCGCGTAGGCGACCACCTTCGACGCGTAGAGCGCCGAGCGGATGTCGTCGACGAGGGACTCGCTCAGGCCACCCGGCTGCGGGCCGGCGAGGAAGCCGGACGCGGCCTTGCGCTGGTCGCGCAGGTTCGAGAGCGAGCGGGCGAAGACGGCCTCGGTGATGCCGGTGAGCGGGACGCCCAGCTCGAGCGCGTCCTGCGCGGTCCAGCGGCCGGTGCCCTTCTGCTCGGCCTGGTCGACGATCACGTCGACGAGCGGCTGGCCGGTCGCCTCGTCGGTCTTGCCCAGCACCGTGGCCGTGATCTCGATCAGGAAGGACTCGAGGTCGCCCGCGTTCCAGTCGTCGAAGATGCCCTTGATCGTCGGCACGTCGAGCCCGATGCCGAAGCGCAGGAGGTCGTAGGCCTCCGCGATCAGCTGCATGTCGGCGTACTCGATGCCGTTGTGGACCATCTTCACGTAGTGGCCGGCACCGTCGGCGCCGATGTACGCGCAGCACGGCTCGCCGTCGACCTGCGCGGCGATCGTGGTGAAGATCTCCTCGACCTCGGCGTACGCCTCACGTGGGCCGCCCGGCATGATCGACGGGCCCTTCAGCGCGCCCTCCTCGCCACCGGACACGCCGGTGCCGATGAAGCGCAGGCCCTTCTCGGTCAGGTACTGCTCGCGCCGGCGCGTGTCGACGTAGTGCGAGTTGCCCGCGTCGATGACGATGTCGTCCTTGTCGAGCAGCGGGATGAGGTCCTCGATCACGCCGTCGACGGGCGCGCCCGCCTTGACCATGACGATGATCCGGCGCGGCCGCTCGAGCGACTGCACGAACTCCTCCAGCGAGTCCGACCCGGTGTAGTCGCCCTCGGAACCGAACTCGGACACGAAGTCACGCGTCTTCGCGGAGGTGCGGTTGTGTACAGAGATGGGCACACCGCGACTGGCGATGTTGCGCGCGAGGTTCGCCCCCATGACGGCGAGCCCTGTGACTCCGATCTGGCTCATTGTTCGCCACCCTAGTGCAACGCAGCTGACGTTCGGGTGCTGACCGAACACTCTCGGCGCTTCCACTGCCTAAGCTCTAGGCGGTGGCGCGCCCCGACTACTACGGCAACCCGGCCGGCATCACGGAGGAGATCGAGATCGTCCGTGGGCTCTACGACGCCTTCGAGCGCCGCGATCTCGACGCCATGCTGGCCGCGATCTCCGAGGACTGCGTGCTGCATTTCGAGGGCACGGCGCGGCTCGCGGGGCGGTCGACGCCCTACGTCGGGCACGCCGGGCTGCGCGAGTACTTCGCCGACGTCCAGCGCCTGTGGGAGGAGCTCGTCCTCCACGCCACGGACTACCGCGCCGTTCCCGGCTCGGTGATCGTGATGGGCCACATCACCGGTCGCCGCCAGGGCCTGGACGTCCGCCGCTCCTCCGTCTGGACGTGGAAGGTCACCGGCGGCCGCGCCACGTCGGTCAAGGCCGCCGACCTCGGCGACATGGCCTGATATCCCATACGGGAGTGCCGCAGGACATCGAGACCCGTGACGACGTGGAGCGCCTCGTCCGCGCCTTCTACGGCCACGCGATGTCCGACGCGATGATCGGCTACCTCTTCACCGACGTCGCCAAGCTCGACCTCGAGGCCCACGTGCCCGAGATCACCTCCTTCTGGGCGACGATCCTGCTCGGCGAGCAGAGCTACCGCGGCGGCGCGTTCCGCCCGCACGCCGAGCTGAACCGGCAGACGCCGCTGCGCGCCGGCCACTTCGAGCGCTGGCTCGTGCTCTGGACGTCGACGATCGACGAGCTGTTCTCCGGCCCGCGCGCCGACCAGGCCAAGCATCACGCCACCCGCGTCGCCCGCGCGTTCTACGGCCGGATCGAGGCGCTGAACGCGCCGCTGTCCTCGCTCGGCGGCGGGTTCGCCGTCACGCAGCACGGACCCGGCTGAGCATCCGGTCGGGCCGGCTCGTCATCTCGGCCCACGACGTGCGGATGACGGTGTAGCCGAGGCCTTCGAGAACGGCCTGCTTGGCGCGGTCGTCGGCGCGGGCGAGCATCCCACCGTGGTGGCGCTCGGAGTCGGCCTCGAGGATCAGTTGCTTCTCTGGCCAGAGGAAGTCGGGGATGAGGTTGGTGCCTTCGATGGCGGGGTTGACGAGCGGCTTGGCGATCTCCGCGTCGTGGAGCAGCTGGAGGGCGAGGTTCTCGTTCTCGCTGCGCGTGGGCGCGGCCGTGGCGAGGACGGCGCGGAGCGTTTTCGCGCCGCGATGGCTCTGGGTGACGAGGTCGCCGAGCGTGACGAGCTTGAGGTTGAGCCCCTCGTTGACCGCGCGGCGCAGCGTGGCGAACGGCGCCACCGAGGAGAGGTGGATCACCGTCTGCGCCGGGGTCGTGACGGGGATGCCCTTGTGGACCGTGCGCTCGAAGGAAGCGGCGCGGAAGGTGTTGATGCCGTCGTGGCGTTTGACCGTTGGCGCAACCACGTCGGGGTAGCGGCCTTTGGGTTCGAGCAGCCCCCACAGAACCGCGGCCGCGTAGTGCGACAGCGCTGCGCTCGCGCTACACGCCTTAACCGCCGCGAGACACCACGCGGTGAACGGAACGTTCGCGTGGCCCGTGGCGTAAACACCCCGATAAAGGGGGAACAGCACGCGGCTCCGAACGCGACCCGCGATTGCGTCGTCCGACAGCCCGCAATCGTGCAGCTCGGCCGTGCTGATCACGCCGTACTGCCTCGCCGCGCGTTCTGCCACGCGAGCGTTCACGAACTCGGCTGAGGGACGAGTTCGTGAACGCTCGCGTGGCATGGGGCGGATCGTCGCCCAGGAGCGTGTTGCGGATCTACACGTGAATGTGCCGAAAGTGTGCCAATCGCCGGCTCGTCACCCAGCTGACTCAAGTGGTCGGGGCGGTCCGCCGATACAGGGGGTGTCAGACAGCGACGGCAACCAGAGGGCTGAGACCTCGTAACACGACGTCCCCCGACCATTATTCGCCTGAACTTCTGATGGCCGAAACCCGCCTCCCGAGGCGGGTTTCCGCGTTTAAGGGGCGTCCTCGCGGATGACCTTGCGCGGGTCCTTGTCGATGCGCTGGCCGAGGTAGCGGGGATGGCGGAGCCGGCCGTCGTTCGTCCACTCGGCGAAGCCGACCTGGGCGACCAACTCGGGCGAGACCCAGGTGACGTCGCGGAAGCGCGGTGCGTCGTAGAACGGGGCGTCGTCGCACGCCAGGGGACGCAGCAGCGCCGCCAGGCGGGACAGTTCCGCGCGGTCGAAGCCCGTGCCGACCTTGCCCGCGTAGTGCAGGCGGCCGTCGGGTTCGTAGACGCCGACGAGCAGCGCGCCGAACTCCGTCCGTGAGCCCTTGGGCGGCGTGAAGCCGCCGACGACGAGCTCCTGGCCGTGCTCGCACTTGAACTTGAGCCAGTCCTTGGAGCGCTTGTCGGTGTAGAGGGAGTTCGCGCGCTTGGCGATCACGCCCTCCCAGCCGCTCGAGCACGCCTCGGCGAACATGGCCTCGCCCGCCTCGTTGCGGTACTCGGTCAGCCGCAGCGGGTCGTCCCAGCTCAAGGCCTCCCGGAGCACGCCCTTGCGCTCGCGCAGCGGCACCGACCGCACGTCGTGCCCGTCCAGCCAGAGCACGTCGAACACGTAGTAGAAGAACGGCCCCGCCCGGTCCTGGAACTTGCCGGAGGCGGACACGATCTCGCCGTCCACGGCGAACCGCGCCCGCGACTGCCCGTCGAGCGCGTCGGCGATCAACGGGTAGCGATCCCGAAGCGACAGATCGTTGCGCGAGAGCATCCGGACGGCACCGCCGTCACGGATCGCCACGCAGCGGATGCCGTCCAGCTTGCGCTCGAAGATCCAGTCGGGGTCGGAGAAGCGCGCATCCGTCAACACGGCCTTCATCGCCGCCGCGCGCACAGGTGCGGGCGTCAGGCGCGCTTCTTGATCAGCAGCCACTGCGGCTTCTCCCCATCGGAAGTCCGATGCAACGTCCAGTCGCCCTGCAGGCGCTCACCGTCCAGGGTGAACGAGGCGTGCCCGTTGTCCAACGCCGCCGCGAACGAGCCGTCCGTCAGCGACGCGTACGTCCCGCGATCCCAGATCTCGACGTTCGGCCCCTCGTAGTCGCCGTGCGCCAGCGAGTGGTCGGGAACCTGCACGGCGAGCCGTTTCTCGGCCGGGTCCTCCGAGGGACCTTTGGGTACCGCCCAGGACCGCAGCACGCCGTCGACCTCCAGCCGGAAGTCGTAGTGCAGCGACCGCGCTTGGTGAAGCTGGATGACGTACCGAGGCACGCCCTCCGTTCTACACCACGGTGAAGCGGCCCACGAGCGCGTCGAGGTCGGCCGCCGTGCGCGAGAGCCCCGCGGCGGACGCCGCGATCTCCTGCGCGGAGGCGCCGGTCTCGTGCGTGGACGCGCTGACCTGCTCGGCCGAAGCCGAAGACGACTCGGCCACCGAGGCGACATCGTCGACCTCGCGCTCGGCCCTCGCCGCCTCGGCCGCGATCTGCTCGACGGCCACGGTGATCTCGGCCACGCGCGCGGTCATCTCCTCGACCGTCACGCCGATCGCCTCGAACGCCGACCGCGTGGTCGCGACCGTCGCCACGCCCGCCTCGGTCTCACGCCGGCTCTCGGCGACGACCTCGACGACGTGCACGGTCTCGGTCTGGATCTCGCCCACCAGGACGGAGATCTGGCGCGCCGCGCCCTGCGACTCCTCGGCGAGCTTGCGCACCTCCTCGGCCACGACCGCGAACCCCCGCCCGGCCTCGCCGGCCCGCGCCGCCTCGATCGCCGCGTTCAGCGCCAGCAGGTTGGTCTGCTCGGCGATCGCGGTGATCGTGTCGACGATGCCGCCGATCCGCGTCGAGCGCTCCGACAGCTCCTCGATCGCCTCGCCCACCGCGCTGGAAGAGGCGGCGATGCGGGTGATCGAGTCGCTCGCGTGCTCGGCGGTCGCGGCGCCGTCGCCGGCCGCCACGCGCACGCTCTCCGCGGCCTCGGAAGTCGCCCGCGCCGTCAGAGCGGAAGCCTCGGCCGCGCGGGCCGCTTCCTGCACCGCGGAGCGGGTGGACTCGACGAGCCGCACCTGGCGCTCGGCGCCCTGGGCCACGTCGTTGACGGCCGCCGCGATGTCGCCGACCGCGCGGCCGGTCTCCTGCGAGGACGCTGCCATCTGCTGCGACGCGGCGGAGACGGAGCCCGCGTTGGAGGACACCGTCCCGATCAGCTCGGCCAGCGAGGCGCGCATCGCGTTGTAGGCGTCGATCGAGCCGACCGTGCGCTCGCGGATCGTGTTGACGGCCACGGCGACCTGGCCGAGCTCGTCGCGCGAGATGTCGGTGATCGGCTGCGTCACCGGCGTGACCTCGACCGTGAGATCCCCCTCGGACATGCGCCGCAGCGCCGCGCCGAGGTCGGTCACGCAGTTGTCGCGCAGCGAGCTCAGGCGCTCGGAGATCTCGCGCACGCCACGCCGCGTGGAGAGGAAGAACCCGACGAACAGGAACACCGCCACCAACGCGCCGATGACGACCAGCAGCGCGATCTTCAGCCGCGCCGCCGAGAACTTCTCGGCGCGGGTGACGAGCAGCGCGTCCAGCGCGGGCGCGGCGGCCTGCTCGAGCGCACGCACGTCGCGCCCGGCGGCGAGCTTGCCGAGCGCCGGCTCGAGGTTCGCGTCGGCGGTCTCCTCGAACGAGGTCTTGAGCCCGGCGCGCATCGCCGCGATCGTCCCCGCGAGCGAGCTCTCGGCGGCCGCGAGCGCGATCCGGTCGTCCATCGTCTCCGCGACGACCTGCAGGTCGTTCACGCGCCCCGTGCCGTCGGCGATCGCCGGCAGCTTCGTGATCAGCGCGTCCATCACGTAGTAGGAGTCCAGGTCGGGATCGAGGATGAGCTTTGAGCCGTCGCCGGTCTTGATGACGAGGCCGAGCGTCGCCGACACCGCGTCCTCGTAGGCCGCGTAGGCCTCTTTGCCCGGCTTGGGCTTGGACCCGATCGCCGCGAGCACGGCCGTGCGGGTCTCTTGCCAGGTCCCGTCGACGCCGATCACGGCGCCGTCCGCGCGGTCCACCGCGGCGATCGCGGCCTCGACCGCCTTCGTGTCGACCGCGTCACCGCGGACGGCGGCCGAGCGCGCCGCGACGACGTCCAGCACGAGCTGGTTCGCGGGGATCACGAACGCCACGCCCGCCCGTTCGCTCTCGGCGAACGCGATCGTCTCGCCCTGCACGTTCCAGTACGCGTGAAGCGCGAACGCCGCGGGTGCCAGCAGCACCAACCCGACGAGGAGGAACTTGCGGGCATACGTCAGACGCGCCATGAGGGCGGCCACGGCGTTGAACGGGTTCATGGTGCCCCCGGTAGTCGACCGGAGAAGACCTACTCAGTAGAAGGACTGGACGAAGGTATGACCTTCAGCCCGTCGATTAACACCCGCAGCATCCGTCGCGCGCGCTCGCCGTCGGTGACCTTCCACACCGCCCCGATCATGCCCCGGACATCGTCGGCGTCCACATCGGCGCGGATCGTCCCGGCCTTTACGCCTGCACCGACGAGCAGCTCGATCGCGCCCGGGATCTTGCCGACCGTGGCCTCGCGCATGTCGGCGGTGAGCACGTCGGCCATCCCGCGCTTGGTCGCCGTGTAGTCGACGAAGCGGTCCATCCAGCGGGCGAGCGCCTCGTCGGGCGGGAAGGACGCGAGCAGCTCGTCCGCGGCGGCGCGCAGGTCGTCGACCTCGGCGGCGTAGGCGGCGGCCACGAGATCCTCGCGCGTGGGAAAGTGGCGATAGAGCGTGCCGATCCCGACGCCCGCCCGCTTGGCCACGGCCTCGAGCGAGGCGCCGGACCCGCGCAGGGCGAACTCCTCCGCGGCGGCGGAGAGCAACTTCTCGCGATTTCGGGCGGCGTCGGCGCGCATGATGGGGTTGGAAGCGGAGGCAGCCTCCGCTAAGCTGCAGGCATGCAACCGGAGGTGTCCTCCGGTTCACAGTTTAGGAGGCACACGCACATGTCGAAGGTCTGGTTCATCACCGGCACGTCGAAGGGCTTCGGCCGCATCTGGGCCGAGGCCGCCCTCGAGCGCGGCGACCGCGTGGTCGCCACCGCGCGCAACGCGGCCACGCTCGCCGACCTCGTCGAGCGCTACGGCGACAACGCCCTCGCGCTGCAGCTCGACGTCACCGACAAGCCCGCCGTCGAAGCGGCGGTCGCCAAGGCGCACGAGCACTTCGGGCGGCTCGACGTCGTCGTCAACAACGCGGGCTACGGCCTGTTCGGGATGGTCGAGGAGGTCTCCGAGGAGCAGGCCCGCGCGCAGCTGGAGACCAACCTGTTCGGCGCCCTCTGGGTGACGCAGGCGGCGCTCCCGTTCCTGCGCGCGCAGGGCTCCGGCCACATCCTCCAGGTGTCCTCGATCGGCGGCGTGAACGCGTTCCCGATCGTCGGCCTCTACCACGCGTCCAAGTGGGGGCTCGAAGGCTTCAGCCAGTCGCTCGCGCAGGAGGTCGCGGCGTTCGGGATCAAGGTCACGCTCGTCGAGCCGACCGGCTTCTCGACCGACTGGAACGGCCCGTCGGCCGTCACCGCCGAGCCGCTGGAGGCCTACGCGGAGCTGCGCGAGCAGTTCGCCGCGGCACGCGCCGCTCGGCTCGGCGTTCGCGGCAACCCGGAGGCGACCGGCCCCGCGATCCTCAAGCTCGTCGACGCCGATGAGCCGCCGCTGCGCCTGTTCCTGGGCGCCGGCACGCTGGACATGATCAAGGCCGAGTACGCGAAGCGGATCGCCGAGTGGGAGCAGTGGGACGACGTCGCAGTCGCCGCGCACGGCATCGTGGAGGAGGTGGCGTAGGTGGGGTTCAACTTCCACTCCACGGCGCAGGACGTCGTCGCCGGCCTCGACCTGACCGGCCAGCGCGTGATCGTCACCGGCGGCGCGTCGGGGATCGGCATCCCGACCTCCCGCGCGCTCGCGGGTGCGGGCGCGCAGGTCACGCTGGCGGTGCGCAACCCGGCCGCGGCGCAGGCGCTCGCCGCGGAGATCGGCGCGGACGTGCGGCAGCTCGACCTCGCGGACCTCACCTCCGTGGACGCGTTCACGCGTGCCTGGGACGGCCCGCTGCACATCCTCGTCAACAACGCGGGGATCATGGCCACGCCGGAGCTCGAGCTGAGCCCCGAGGGCTTCGAGCTGCAGTTCGCGACCAACCACCTCGGCCACTTCGCGCTCACGGTCGGCCTGCACGGTGCGCTCGCGGCCGAGGGCGCCCGCGTGGTCAGCGTCTCCTCGCGCGCGCACCTGCGCTCGCCCGTGGTCTTCGACGACGTCAACTTCGCCTTCCGCGACTACGACCCGTTCGCGGCCTACGGGCAGTCCAAGACAGCGAACGTGCTGTTCGCGGTCGGCGCGACCGAGCGCTGGGCGCGCGACGGCATCTACGCCAACGCGTTGATGCCGGGCGGGATCGCCACCAACCTGCAGCGCCACATGCCGCCGGGCTACCTGGACCGCGTGCGGGACACCGGCTTCGCGCTCAAGTCGCCGGAGCAGGGCGCGGCGACGTCGGTCTACGTCGCCACCTCACCCGACCTGGAGGGCATTGGCGGCCGCTACTACGAGGACGTCGCCGAGGCCTACGTGGTCGACCGGCGCGAAGAGCTGGGCGTCGCCCGCTACGCGCTGGACCCCGACAACGCCGACCGCCTGTGGGCGCTCTCGGAGGCAGCGGTCAAGCGCCAGGTCGAGGTGTGAACCACCTCACCCCGCCGAGCGATGGTCGAATTCCACGCTCGGCGGGCACACTTGACGTATGACCTGCATCGTGAAGCTGATCATGGACGCGCTTTTCGGGCGCGAAGAGCAGATCGCCTACGTGACCGTGACGACGCGCTGAGCGCCTCGTCCTGCGTCCGTAGCCGCTCCTCCATCGCGCGCTCCAGCGCGACGCGGAGCTCCGGGCGCGCGGCCAGCACCGGCTCGTACTGCTGCCGGCCGACCTCGTAGACGAGCGCACCGTCCAGCGCCCGCACGGTCGCGGATCGGGGTGCGCCCGTGAGCAGTGACATCTCGCCGAGCACGCTGCCCTGAGGGCGGGTGCCGAGGGCGACCTCCGTGCCGTCGTCGCGGCGCAAGAACACCTCGACGGTGCCCTCGACGACCACGAACAGCGAGTCGCCCTCCTGGCCCTGGACGATGATCCGCTCGGCCGGACCGATCGTGAGCGGCCGGGCGGTGCGCGCGAGCGCGTCCAGCTCCTCGGGCTTCAGCAGCGAGAACACCGGCGTGCCGGCCAGCGCGGCCGCGACGTCGCCGAGCGGCGGCGTGTAGTCGGGCGGCAGGTCCTCGCCGACTTCCAGCGGCCGCGCCGGGTCGTAGCCGTCGCGCGCCTGCAGGAGCGCGACCCGCGTCGGCTGGTTCATGTGCGCTTCGAGCAGGCTCACCTGGCGCGGCACGGACTCGTCGCCCGCGTGGTCCATCAGCCCCTGCTCGCGCGCCCAGTCGGCGACGTGGTTCATCGACGCCCGGTACTGGTTGCAGGCGGAGGCGAACAGCCCGTCCTGGTCGCCGAGCAGGCGCGGGAGCGGCCCGGGGACGCGCAGCGCCCGTTTGAGCCCGAGGTGCCCGCGGCGGTGCCAGAGCACGACGCGGCGCAGCTCCGCGGGCAGCGACTTGAGCTCGGGGAACGCGTCCGGCGTCTTGCACAGCACCGCCCGCTCGGCGTCGCGGAAGACGCGGTGCCAGGTCTCCTGCGCGTTGGTGGAGTTCGGGCCGGCGAGCGCGATCGCGTGCTTGAGGTCCTCGTGGTGGACGTGCAGGAACTCGAGCGTCGCCTTGCGCTTGGCGAGCAGGTTGCGGGAGCTGAGCGGCTGCGCGATCTTGCGCAGCGCCCACACGTCCTTCCAGCCGTCGACGTTGATCGTCAGGTCGTCCCAGGACTCGTAGGCGGCGCGCTCCTCGGGCGTCAGCAGGTCACCCAGATCGTCCTTGACCGCCTCGACGATCCCGAGCGCGGTCATCAGCTCCAGGTACAGCCCGACGCGCGTCAGCCACCCCGGGTCGGCGAGGTTCTGGCGCTTGTGCACGACGTCGCCGACCAGCGCCCGTGTGTACAGCTCGGCCTTGTGCGCGCCGATCAGCAGCACCGGGAACCACGGGTGCAGCGTGTGCGAGTGGCCGGGGGCCTGCCGCTGCGTGTCGGGCTTGACGACCCGCTCGACGATCCGCTCGTACAGCGACCCCATCTGCGCGAGGTCGAACACGTCGAGCCGCGTCTCGTCGACCGCCTCGCCGTTGCGGACCTGCACGAGCACCGTCTGCGAGAAGCGCTGCGCGAACCCGTAGTCGCCGGCGAAGTCCACGTCGGGGTCCAGCGCGAGCCCGAATGCGGCGCCGATCGGCTCGGGCGTGAACGACCGGCGCCGGATCGAGTGGCCGATCACGGTCGTGACCTCGAACGGCCCGTCGCCCTCGAGCTGCATCAGCAGCAGGCAGCGGTTGCCGGGCCCGGCGTTGACGAACGCCATCGGCTCGCTGGAGCCGAGGCCGGCGCTGCGCGCCTCGTCGGTCGGGCGCCGGCCGGGGACGAAGGGGATGATGCGAACGGAGGCGATGCTCCGAAGCTACCGGACCAGGTCGGCCGCTTGCACGGCCATCTCGAGTTCTTCGTCCGTCGGGATCACCAGCACGCGCACCGTGGAGTCGTCGGCGCTGATCACCGGACCGCCCGCGCGGTTGCGCTCGGGGTCGAGGATGATGCCCAGGCGCTCGAGCCCGGCCAGGGAACGCTCGCGCACGACGGCGTCGTTCTCCCCGACGCCCGCCGTGAACACGATCGCGTCCGCGCCGCCGAGTGCGGCCAGGTAGGCGCCGACGTACTTCTTGATCCGGTAGCAGTAGACGTCGAGCGCGAGCTGCGCGGCGGCGTCGCCGGCCTCGATCCGGCGGTGCACCTCGCGCATGTCGTTGTCGCCGGCGAGCGCGAGCAGGCCCGAGCGCGAGTTCAGGACCGTGTCGATCTCGTCCGTGGAGAGGTTGAGCGTGCGGCGCAGGTGCAGGATCAGCGCCGGGTCCACGTCGCCCGAGCGTGTACCCATCACGAGGCCCTCGAGCGGCGTGAGGCCCATCGAGGTGTCGATCGAGCGGCCCTTGGCGACCGCGCTCGCCGACGCGCCGTTGCCCAGGTGCAGGACGATCACGTCGACGTCCTCGGGCGCGCGCTCGAGCAGTCGTGCCGCCTCGCGGGAGACGTACGCGTGCGAGGTCCCGTGGAAGCCGTAACGGCGCACGTTCCACGCGCGCGGGACCGCGTACGTGTAGGCCTGCGGCGGGAGCGTGGCGTGGAACGCGGTGTCGAAGACGGCGACGTGCGGGACGTCCGGCAGCGCCTGCATCGCCACCTCGATCCCGTCCGCGTTGACCGGGTTGTGCAGCGGCGCGAGCACGCTGAGGTCGCGGATCGAGTCCAGCACCGCTGCGTTGATGCGCACGGGCGCCGAGTAGCGCTCGCCGCCGTGGACGACGCGGTGGGCGACGACCTCCAGCCCTTCCAGCGGCGCCTCGTCCAGGACCGCGCGCAACGCCTCCGCGTGGTCCTTGACCTGCTGCACGGTGCCACTCGCCACCGTCTCCGGTGGGTCGACCACCGACCACTTCAGCGACGAGGAGCCCGCGTTGACGGTGAGGACGCTCACGCGGCATCGCCCCCAAGTGCGGCGCGAGAACGAGCCGCCAGGCGAGTTCTCGCCGAAGCATGCGAGCGCGCAGCGCGAGTCATGCGGCTGCCTGGATCGCGGTGATGGCGACGGTGTTGACGATGTCGTGCACGGTGGCGCCTCGCGAGAGGTCGTTGACAGGCTTGTTCAGGCCCTGCAGCACCGGGCCAACGGCGACCGCGTTGGCGGAGCGCTGGACGGCCTTGTAGGTGTTGTTGCCCGTGTTCAGGTCCGGGAAGATGAACACGGTCGCGCGGCCGGCGACCTCGGACCCGGGCAGCTTCGTGCGCGCCACGCCCGCGTCCACGGCCGCGTCGTACTGGATCGGGCCCTCGACGGACAGCTCCGGCGCGCGCTCGCGCACCAGCTCGGTCGCCTGGCGCACACGCTCGACCTCCGCGCCCGAGCCGCTCTTGCCGGTCGAGTAGGAGAGCATCGCGATCCGCGGCTCGATCCCGAACTGCGCGGCGGTCGCGGCGGACGAGATCGCGATGTCCGCGAGCTGCTCGGCGGTCGGGTTCGGGTTCACGGCGCAGTCGCCGTAGACGAGCACCTGGTCGGCCAGGCACATGAAGAACACGCTGGACACGAGCCCCGCGCCCGGCGCCGTCTTGACCGTCTCGAACGCCGGCCGGATCGTCTCCGCGGTGGTGTGCGTGGCGCCCGACACCATGCCGTCGGCCATGCCCAGCGCGACCATCAGCGTGCCGAAGTAGGAGACGTCGGTGACGATGTCGCGCGCCGCGTCGAGCACCATCCCGCGGTGCTTGCGGCGCTCGGTGTACTCGAGCGCGAACCGCTCGCGCAGCGCCTCGTCGCGCGGGTCGATGATGTGCGCGCCCCACAGGTCCACGCCGAGGCGCGAGGCCGCGCCGCGCACCTCGTCCTCCGGGCCGAGCAGCGTGAGCTCGACGACGCGGCGGCGCAGCAGGATCTCGGCCGCGCGCAGGATCCGCTCGTCGTTGCCCTCGGGCAGCACGATGTGCTTGCGCGAGGCCCGCGCCCGGTCGAGCAGCTCGTACTCGAACATCAGCGGCGTGACCGCGTCCGAGCGCGCGACGTCCACGCGCGAGAGCAGGTCCTCGCCGTCCACGTACTCCTCGAAGACCGCGAGCGCCTTGGTGATCTTGCGCGGCGTGTCGCGGGCGATGACGCCCTCGCGCGCGCCGGCCAGCGTCGCCGCCTCGTAGGTCCCGTGCTCGGTCAGCACGACCGGCAGCATCGTCGGGAAGCCTTCGAGCGGGCGCAGGAACGCGTCGGGCGGCTTGAGCCCGCCGGTGAGCACCACGCCGGCGGGGGAGGGGAGCTCCTTGGAGGCGTGCGCGAACAGCGCCGCGAGCAGCACGTCCGCGCGGTCGCCGGGCGTGATCAGCACCGCGCCGTCCTCGACCCGCTCCATCAGGTTGGGGAGCGTCATCGCCGCGACGATGATGTGCAGCGCCTCGCGGCCGAGAAGGTCGGCGTCGCCGGCGATGATCTCGCCGTCGCAGGCCGCGGCCACCTGGCCGACGGTGG
Organism: Solirubrobacter phytolaccae; assembly: GCF_027587195.1. Lineage (GTDB taxonomy): Bacteria > Actinomycetota > Thermoleophilia > Solirubrobacterales > Solirubrobacteraceae > Solirubrobacter > Solirubrobacter phytolaccae. The sequence goes on from NZ_JAPDDP010000019.1 coordinate 20,759, forward strand.
GCGCCATCAGTAGGTCGATCTCCGGCAGCGCGTACACCGGGACGCCGTCGTCCGTCGTGATCTGGTCGAGCTGGTCGGCGTGGACGCGGTTGGCGATCACGCCCACGACCTCGCAGCCGGAGCCGCGCACGGCCGTGAGCGCGACCCCGACGGCGTCGCACACCTCTTCCGCGGTGCGGTCGTGCCCGGAGACGACGATCAGCGCCGGGAGCCCCAGGTTGAGCGCGATCCGGCCGTTGAACTCCAGCTCGCCCGCCGTGCCCACGCCCACGTAGTCCGTACCGACGACGAGCACGCCGTCGCACTGCGCGGCGAGCGCCCGGTAGCGCGCGACGATCTCTTCCAACGCTCGTTCGGGGTCCGCGCGGACCTCGTCGTAGGTGACGCCGATCGACGCCTCGTACGGGAACGCCTCGTCCGCGCGCAGCAGGTCCACGAGCGGGTCATGCTCGGGGTCGGCGACCACCGGCCGGAACACGCCGAGCCGCGCGGTGCGGCGCGCGAGCAGCTGGCGGACGCCGAGCGCGACCGCCGACTTGCCGGTCGCGGGCTCGTTGCCCATCACGTACACGCCCGGCGTCATGTGAGGCGGACAGCCTCGTCGCCGAGCGTCACCACGTCACCGGGATGCAGCTGTCGGCCACGGCGGGTCTCGACCTCGCCGTTCACGCTCACCTGCTCGTCGGCGAGGAGCAGCTTCGCTTCCCCGCCGGTGCTCACGAGCCCGGACGCCTTCAAAAGCTGCCCGAGCCGGATCATGCCGTCCTTCGCCTGGAACTCGTCCATCTCGCCCACCATCATGCCCAACCGATGGAACTCCGCCACCTGCGCTACTTCGTGGTCGTCGCCGAGGAGCTGCACTTCCGCCGGGCGGCGGAGCGCCTGCACATGTCCCAGCCACCGCTGAGCCAGCAGATCCGCGCACTCGAGGAAGAGGTGGGGGCGACGCTGCTGCTGCGCAACCAGCGGCGCGTGGAGCTGACCGCGGCGGGCGCCGTGTTCCTGGAGCGGGCGCGGGAGATCCTCGCGGCCACCGAGGACGCGGCGCGCCAGGCCCGGCGGGTGCAGCGCGGCGAGGTCGGGCGGCTTGCGGTCGGCTTCGTCGGCAGCGCGATGTACTCGTTCGTGCCCGACCTGCTGCGGCGGTTCGGCGACCATGCGCCCGACGTGACCCTGCGCCTGCACGAGCTGGGGACGACCGAGCAGCTGCGCCAGCTCGAGGACGGCCGGCTGGACGTCGGCTTCCTGCGCGCGGGCCGCGCCCGCCCTGAGCTGCGGATCGAGAACGTCGCCGAGGAGCCGGTGATCGCCGCGCTGCCGGACCTGCACCCGCTGGCGGCCAAGCCGCAGCTGACGCTCGAGGACCTGGAGGGCCAGCCGCTGATCCTGCTCACGAACGGCGTCGCGCCCGGGCTGCGCACCGCGCTCCAGCCGACGATCGATCGCCTCGGCGGCGACGACACGATCGTGCAGGAGGTCCAGGAGATGCAGACCGTGATCGGGCTCGTGGCGGCCGGTGTGGGGATCTCGCTCGTCGCGGAGTCGGTGCGCGAGCTCGTCCGCGTGGGCGTGACCTACCGGGCCTTCACGGGTGAGGTGCCGAGCCTGCGCCTGGACATGGCCTGGCGGGCGGCGGACGAATCGCCGCTGCTCGCGACGTTCGTGGACATGGCGCGCGCGGCGGCCCCCGCCGAAGGAGAGAGAGGTCGACGGGGGCCGGCGCCACGTTGACGTCGCCTCAGCCCCGGGGAGGAGAGATATGTATCCGGGACCGCTGCGAGGTGGGGAGCCACCAAGTCGTCGAGAGGGATAGTACGAATCTCGGCCGAAGTGGTCCAATATCGAAACCAACCATCATTGATAGCTTCAACGTCTCACGGAAGGTCCGCTGATATGGAAACGAGCCTCGTTGGGTCTTACCCGCAGCCGGAATGGCTGGTGGACCGCGAAAAACTGCGTACCCGGCTCCCGCCGCGCGTGCGGGCGAGCGACCTCTGGAAGATCGATCCCGAGCAGCTGCGCGACGCCCAGGACGCGGCGACGCTCGCCGCGATCCGTGACCAGGAGCTCGCCGGGCTGGACATCATCACCGACGGCGAGATACGCCGCGAGAGCTACTCGAACTACTTCGTGCTCGCGCTGGACGGCATCGACGTCGACAACCCGGGCGAGGCGCTGGACCGCAACGGCAACCCGATGCCCGTGCCGCGCGTCGCTGGTCCGATCTCCCGCCGCGAGAGCATCCTGCGCGCCGACGCCGAGTTCCTGCGCGGCGCCAGCGACCGCAAGATCAAGGTCACGGTGCCCGGCCCGTTCACGATGGCCCAGCAGGCCCAGAACGACCACTACGGGAGCGAGGAGGAGGTCGCGTTCGCGTTCGCGGACGTCGTGCGCGAGGAGGTGACCGAGCTGTTCGCGGCCGGTGTGGACATCGTGCAGCTGGACGAGCCGTGGATGGAGTCGCGCTCCGAGCAGGCGCGCGCGTACGGGATCGAGACGCTGCGCCGGGCGCTCGACGGCGTCGACGGCACCACCGTCCTGCACATCTGCTTCGGCTACCCGCTGTTCGTGCCCGGCCACAAGCGCACGTACCGCTTCCTGCCCGAGTTGGCGGAGGCGCCCGTGGACCAGATCTCGATCGAGACCGCGCAGGCCGAGCTGGACCTCGAGGTGCTCGAGCAGCTGGGCGACAAGACGATCGTGCTCGGCGTGATCGCGCTGGACTCCAACGAGGTCGAGAGCGCGGAGACGGTCGCGAAGCGGATCGAGCGCGCGCTGCCGTACACGAAGAACCTCGTCGCGGCGCCCGACTGCGGCATGAAGTACCTCACGCGTGAAGCCGCGCTCGGGAAGCTGCAGTCGCTCGTGGCGGGCGCGCGGCAGGTGGCCGCATGAGCCGGACCTGCGCGACGATGGTCGTCCACGAGCTGCTGGCCGAGACCGTGCCGGGCTACCGCGAGGCGCGGCTGGAGGCGGAGGCGCTCACGCAGCGGTTCGTCCTGGAGGCGGTGGCGCGGACGGAGCCGGTGACGCTCCAGACGGTCGTCCACGTCGTGTACCGCACGGACGAGGAGAACCTCTCGGACGCGCAGATCGCGAGCCAGATCGACGTCCTCAACCGCGACTTCCGGGCGCGCAACGAGGACCGCGCGCAGGTGCCCGAGCCGTGGGCGCCGCTCGTGGCGGACGCGCTCGTCGAGTTCGAGCTGGTCGAGGTGACGCGCACGAAGACGGACGAGACGTCGTTCGGCGCCGACGACAGCGTCAAGGCGCTCGTCCCGGCCCAGCCCGACCGGCTGAACGTGTGGGTGTGCACGCTCGGCGGCGGGCTGCTCGGCTACGCGCAGTTCCCCGGCGGGCCGGCCGAGACCGACGGCGTCGTCGTCCTCAACCGCGCCTTCGGCACCGTCGGCACGGCGGAGGCGCCGTTCGACGGCGGGCGCACGGCGGTGCACGAGGTCGGCCACTGGCTCGGCCTGCGCCACATCTGGGGCGACATCAACGACTGCACGGGCGACGACTTCGTGGCCGACACGCCGCCCGCCCAGCAGGCCAACACCGGCACGCCGGAGTGGCCGCACATCACGTGCGACAACGGGCCCAACGGCGACATGTTCATGAACTACATGGACTACGTCGACGACGTGGCGATGTTCATGTTCACCGCCGGGCAGGCCGCGCGGATGAGCGCGACGTTGAGCGGGCCGCGGGCGTGAGTCGCTGGCTCCTCGAAGACGCCGGCGACGAGGAGCTGGTGTTCCGGCCGGACGGCTACCCGCTGCCGCTCGCGCGTGGACGGCGCGCGCTCGAGCTGCACGCGGACGGCTCGTTCACCGCGCTCGCGCCGGGCGCCGACGACCGGCCCGTCGAGTCCTCGGAGCTCGACGGGTGGGTCGTGGAGGCGGTCACCGAGGACCGCCTCACTTTGAAGCGAGGTCCGCGCCTTCCCTGAGGGCGCGGAGCTTGGCCCAGACGACGTCGGGGTCGACGGCGGCCTGGCCGACCCAGGTGCCGTAGCCGCAGTCGCTGCCGGCCATCACGGACTCGTCGCCGACGAGGTCGGCGTACCGGCGGATGCGCTGGGCGATCAGCTCGGGGTGCTCGATGAAGTTCGCCTTGGACTCGAGCACGCCCGGGATGAGGATCTTGCCGTCGGGCAGCTTGACGTCCTCGAAGATCGCCCACTCGTGCGCGTGGCGCGGGTTGGCGGCCTCGAACGCGATGCTGGCCGGCCGCGCCTCGAACACCAGGTCGATGATGTCCTTGAAGGGCACGTCGCAGTGGTGCGGGCCCTCGTAGTTGCCCCAGCAGACGTGCAGGCGCATCGCTTCCGGCGCGATGTTCCGCGTCGCGTGGTTGAGCGCCTCGATGTTGAGGCGCGCCTCGTCCCGGAAGGCGTCGAGGGACTTGTCCGCGAACTGGATGTGGCGGCCCATCGCGAGGTCGGGCGCGTCGATCTGCACCTGCAGGCCCGCGTTCGTGATCGCCTCGTACTCGACGCGCATGGCGTCGGCGATCGCGTACACGTACTCCTCGCGCGTGGCGTAGTAGTCGTTGCGGAAGAAGAGCGCGATCACGCCGGGGGAGGCGGCGTTCATGAAGCCGCGCTGGCCGTCCGGGAGGGCTTTGAGCATGTGCTCGATGTCGGCGTTCGCGGCTTCGGGGTCGCGGACCGTGATGGGCGCGTCGCAGGCGGGGGTCTTGCGCCGGGAACGTCCCGGGTCGCCGAAGACCTTCTTCTGCAGCGTCGGGAACTCGACGAGGTCCGCGTAGGTGAGCGGCTGGCTCGTGCCGCCGAAGCCGTCGAGGCGGTCGGCGATGTAGGTGACGTAGCTCGGCTTGCCCATCTCGCCGTCGCTGGGGACGTCGACCCCGCACTCGACCTGCTTGGCGACCACTTCCGCGACCGCCTCGCGGGTGCGCTGCTCGAGCGCGACGGGGTCCACGGGGACACCCTCCTGCTTGGCGAACATCGTGCGGATCAGGTCTTCTGGACGGGGAAGGCTGCCGACGTGGGTGGTGAGGATCTGGCTCATAGGCGTGCGGCGACGTGCTCCACGGTGTTCTCGAGATGGACGCGGGTGGCGGTGGCGGCGCGGTCGGGGTCGCGCGCCAGGCAGGCGGCGAGGATCGCGCGGTGCTCGGTGTCGAGGCGGGTCGTCGGGAAGTCGTCCTGCGCGCGGTAGATGTGCAGGTAGGCGCTCGAGGCGTCCCGCAGCGCGGCGATCATCGTGACCAGCTGCGGGCGGTTCGCGTGCTCGTACAGGCGCGTGTGGAAGCGCTGGTTGAGGGCGATGTAGCGGGGCGCGGGCGGTGCGTCGCGCATCTCGTCCAGGAGGGTGGTCAGCGGCGGCGCCCAGTCGGGCTCGAAGCGCTCTGCGGCCTTGGCCGCGGCCAGCGACTCGAGCGCGGCGCGGATCTCGTAGTGCTCGCGGAGGTCGTCGACGCTCGGGAGGAAGACGACGGCACCGCGTTGCGGGTGCGCGCGGACGAGGCCTTCGCGCTGCAGCGTGGCCAGCGCTTCCCGCACGGGTGTGGTGCTCACGCCTAGGGCACGGGCGATCTCGACCTGCCGCAGCTTCTCACCGGGGGCGCGCTCACCCGCGAGAATCTGGGCCTTCAGCTGCGCGGCGACGTGGCCGGCGACGGTGCGGGGTGCGGTCAACGCCACACAGCGGTACGTTAACGAATGTGCAAATTCTTGCGCCAGCGTGAGGAGACTAGGTATGAAGCAGCCGCTCAAGGGACCGCACCACTTCACCGGCATCACCCGCGACGTCACCGCGAACGTCGACTTCTGGTGTCGCGTGATCGGCCTGCGGTTCGTCAAGAACACGCTCAACTTCGAGACGACGTTCCGGTACCACACCTACTTCGGCGACGAGGAAGGCAACCCGGGGTCCGTGGTCACGTTCCTGGAGTTCAAGGAGGCGCCGGTCGGCGTTCCGGGTGACGGGGACATCCAGCGGCTCATCCTGCGCGTCGGCTCCTACGCCTCGCTCGAGTACTGGATGGATCGCCTGATCGCCAACCAGCACCACAGCGAGCTGATCCGGCTCGATCCGACGCAGCCGCAGTCGCTCGTGTTCTGGGACCCGGAGGGCCACGAGGTCGAGCTGATGGTGTCGGACACGACGGACGCGCCGCTGGTCGCCGACGCCGACGACATCCCCGCCGAGCACCGCATCCTGGGCATCGAGGGCGCACGCTCCTTCACCACCAAGGAGGAGCAGCTCCCGTTCGCCGAGCACCTCGGCTTCCGCGACGACGGCTACCGCCTCGTGCTCGACGCCGAGCGCAGCGGCCGCTGGTACTTCTCCGCGCCGCCCGGTCGCCCCTCGGGTGACGGCAAGGTCGGCGTCTGGCACCACATCGCCTACGACGCCGGCGACGGCGCCGAGACCGAGCGCACCCGCGACGAGGCCAACGAGGGCCCGCGCCCGTGGACGAAGATCTTCGACCACTACTTCTTCGACAGCTGCTACTCGATGTCTCCCGGAGGGCGGATGGAGATCTGCACGTCGGGGCCTGGATTTCAACTCGACGAGAAGCTCGAAGACCTCGGCGACCGACTCTGCCTCTCACCGCGAGTGGAGCCACTTCGCGCCAAGCTCGAATCCGAGCTCACCCTGATCACCAACCCGCGTCCGCGCAACAAGGCCAAGCAGGCCGCGTCGACCGCCCCACCCGCCGCGGACCCCGCCACCAACGGCCTCCCCGCAGCGACCGAGCCAGCCACGTCCGCCAACTAGGAGCCCGTTGGCCAATAACGACACGCCCGCTGCGGCACATCCCCGGCGCCTCGCGCCACCCACGACGCTCACGTGCCAGAGGCACGCCACGCTTGTCGCGGGCGGCCCGACGCACTGGGGGCTGCACCACATCAGGCGCATCGCCCATTGTCCAACGCACTCCTAACGCTCACCTTCGACAACGGTCCGGACCCGGCGGCCACGCCCCGGGTCCTGGACGTGCTGGCCGCGCGCGGTGTGCTTTCGACCTTCTTCGTGGTCGGCTCGGCGCTGCGCGAGCACCGCGCGCTCGCCGAACGCGCCCACGCCGAAGGCCACTGGATCGGCAACCACACGCTCACGCACCCGCGCCCGCTCGGCGAGAGCGGCGCCGAGGTGCGCGAGATCGAAGCGGCCCAGGCGGAGCTGGGCGCCTTGGCCCACCCCGATCGCCTGTTCCGGCCGTCCGGCGCGGGCGGCGACCTGTCGCCGGGGCTGCTGTCGACCGCGGCCGTCGAGTCCCTGATCGCCGGCCGCTTCACCTGCGTGCTCTGGAACGCGGTCCCGGGCGACTGGCGCGACCCCTCAGGCTGGGTCGACACCGCGCTCGCTCAGATCGCCTCACAGGACTGGACGCTGCTCGTCCTCCACGACGTCGCCGACGCCTGCGCGGACCGCCTCGACGAGTTCCTCTCGCGCGTGGACGCCGAGATCGTCCAGGCCTTCCCGCCGGCCTGCGTCCCGATCAAGCGCGGCGCGGTCCGCCGCTCGCTGGACGGGTTGCTCTGAATCCGCGTCGCCATCGTCGGTGCAATTGCTACAAATGACACATGGGTTCCCTCGGCCTAGAAGCTCGGCCGACCCAGCACCGCCGAGCGCTTGAACTGTCCGCGATCGCGCTCACTCCGCTGGTCGGGTTTGCGTTGCTCTTCGCCGGTGGACGTGCCACCACCGCGCTCGTCACGGATTTCGAGCGTGCGCCGCTGCTCTGGCTCACGATCGCGTCGCTGGCGTTCTCTGTCGCCCATGTGCTGACGGGAAACATCGGGCGGTGGGCCAGTGTCGCGCTCGAGGGCCGCATCGTCGAGTTCCTCCTCGCGCGGGAGCAGTTCCAGGCGGTGTACCCGGTTCGGGAGCGGACGGCGTCCGAGCTGATCGAGGAGCGCCTTCCCCTCAAGGTCCGCTGGGCGCGCGACACGCTTGAGGACCTCCGGCCGGCACGTTGGACGCGGTGGACGGCCTGCACGGTGTCGGCGCTGGTCGAGGCGTCCACGGTGGCGGTCGTGGTGCGCGACGTCATCGCTGGCGGGCGTCCATCGCTGTGGCTCGTGATCTCCGGTGCGCTGGCGCTCGGCGTGTTCTCGATCACGTGGTTCGACTTGGCCCGCGGGCAGTCGAGGAAGTGGCGGCAGCCACGGACGGTGGTTCGGTGGGGTGCGCGGTACGCCCCGGAGCGCCTCGACACGATCATCCCGTCCGCGTCGGTGCTGGCGATCGTCGCGGGTCCGCTGCTGCTGGCGTACCTGATCGCCACGGCACCGGGTCTGTCCGCCTCGCAGCGTGTGGTGGCCGCGGGTGGTGGCCTGTTGGCCACCGATCTGGTGTGGGACAAGCGCACGTTGCTGCGCGCCGGCGCATGGTGCGCTCTGGAGCGCCGCACGGTCTGGATCTCCACGGTCGTGGCCGGAGTCGTGGCGCGAAGCTGGACGTTCCTCCGCGGCCTCGCGTTTGCGGGCGGTGCCGCCTCGCTGGCGACGTGGGCCATCTTCCTGACCGCTTCGCCCGCGGAGCTCGCAGCGAGTCCGTGGTTGGACGAGCTCGCCACGCTCTTCGTGATGCTGGCCCTGGGACCGGTGATCATCCTGATGGGGTGGCGCCGGCCGCGAGCCGTTCACACGGTCAACGGCGCCGAGCTGATGGATCGATACGAGGATTCGGCCCTGGAGCGGCGCCTTGGCGCGATGATCCACTGGGCTCGCTGGCTGGCCATCGTCAGCCTGCTTGCGGCCCTGTTCGTGGAAACTGGCGCCTACCTGCGGTAGCCGGCGCGCAGCGCCGTGAGAAAGCCCCGCAGACGGCCTTCGAAGTCCGGCTGCAGTAGGTCCGTGCCCGCGTAGGCCTCGCGCACGGCCGGCGACGGGTTCGCGAGCGGATAGAGGGACGCCGCGAGCAGGAGTGCGGCGGCGACGACCTCGAAGGGCTCCGGGACCTCGAGGCGCGCGGCGACGTCCTCGACCAGCGCTATTGACGCGGCGCGGAACGCGCGGACGGCGTCGGCGGAGACGTTGTGCTCGAGCACGGCCGCCTGCTCGCCGAGCAGGTCGCAGAAGAACGGGCGCGCGGCCAGGGTGGGGGCGAGGTCGTCGGGACCCGTCACCGCGGCCGCCCACGACTCCCACTCGCGGAGCAGGAGCGTGAGGAAGATCTCCTCGCGCGACTCGAAGTAGCGCAGCAGGTTGGACTTCGCGAGGCCGACTTCACGGGCGACGTCACCGAGGGAGACGTCGCGCACGCGACGTTCCTCGGCCAGGGCACGGGCCGCGGCGAGGATCGCCTCGCGGCGCTCCTCCTTCTGCTCCGGCCGTCTCGCTCGCTGATAGCTCATTCACGCGATGACAATAGGGGAACGGCGTTCTATAGTTAGGAGAACACTGTTCTTGTATTGGAGGCATTCATGCCGCAGACCTGGCTCATCACCGGCTCTTCCCGCGGACTCGGCCGCGCGCTCGCCGAAGCGGCGCTCGCCGCCGGGCACAACGTCGTCGCCACCGCGCGCAACCCAGAGCAGCTCAAGGACCTGGAAGGCGCGTACGCCGTCGCGCTCGACGTCACCGACCGCGCGCAGGCCGACAAGGCCGTCGCCGCCGCGGTCGAGCGCTTCGGGCGGCTCGACGTCGTCGTCAACAACGCGGGCTACGCGAACGTGAACTCGCTCGAGGACTTCGCCGAGGAGGACTTCCGCGCGCAGGTCGAGACGAACCTGTGGGGCGTCATCAACGTCACGCGCGCGGCGCTGCCGGTGCTGCGCGAGCAGGGCGCGGGCCACATCATCCAGGTCTCGTCCGTCGGCGGCCGGGTCACGTCGCCGGGGATTGGCCCGTACCAGACCGCGAAGTGGGCGGTGGAGGGCTTCTCCGGCGTGCTGGCCAAGGAGGTCGCCCCGCTCGGCATCAAGGTCACGGTGATCGAGCCGGGCGGGTTCCGCACGGACTGGGCGGGCGCGTCGATGACCGTCCACGGCGTGCGCGAGGCGTACGAGCCGAGCGTCGGCGGGTTCATGCGCTACCGCGAGACCGCCGTCGCGCTCGGGGATCCCGCGAAGGCCGCCCAGGCGATCCTGCAGGTGGCCCAGCTCGACGAGCCGCCGCTCCAGCTGCTGCTCGGCAGCGACGCCTACAAGATCGCGCGCGCCACCGACGAGGCGCGGATCGCGTCGGACGAGACGTGGAAGGACCTCACGTTCTCGACCGACTACGAGGACGCGCTGACCTAGTCCTTCGGGACGACCGGCGCGGCGTCCTCGTCGCCGGCCTCGACCTGCTCGAGCCGCGAGCGCAGCCGCTCGCGCAGCTCCTCGGGCGCGAGGTCGGACTGCGGGCGACGGTTGCGCGCGACGACCGCGCCGGTCGCGGCGACACCGGCCGCGCCGGCTAGGCCCAGGAGCTTCCAACGCGCCTTCATGCCGCGAACCCTACTCTCTGGCCCTTGTCCGAGCTTGCATTCGACGAGGCCGTCGCAACCACGCGCACGGGTGACATCTGGCTGTTCCGCGGCCGGTCGCTGGCCGACCGCGCGATTCAGACGCTGACCAACTCGCCCGTCAACCACGTCGGCATGGCCGTCGCGCTCGAGGACATGCCGCCGCTGCTGTGGCACGCCGAGCTCGGCAAGTCGCTGCCGGACGCGTGGACGGGCGAGCGCCACCGCGGCGTCCAGCTGCACAAGCTGGAGGACGCGGTGCGCACGTGGGACACCAAGTACGGCCAGCGCGCGTGGCTGCGCCCGCTCGAGGGCGGCGAGGTCACGCGCGAGCAGGAAGACCGCCTGATCCAGACGATCGACAAGTACAGCGGCAAGCCGTTCCCGACGACGCCGGGCCTGGCCCGCTCGTGGGTGACCGGGCGTGTGCGCCGGAGCGAGGCGTCGCGCGAGACGATCTACTGCGCCGAGCTCGTCGCCGTGACGATGCAGCAGATGGGCCTGCTGCCGGACAAGCGGCCGATGAGCTGGTACGACCCCGGCAAGTTCTGGAGCGGGGACGCGATCGTCCTCGTGGAGCCGTTCTCGCTCGGCGAGGAGATCGCGGTCCGGCCCGGGTGATCGGGGTCGGCGTCATCGGCGCGGGCCTGATGGGGTCGATCCACGCGCGCCTGCTCGCGCACGACGTCCCGGGCGCGCGGCTCACCGCGGTCTGCGATCCCGACCGGGCCGCGGCGGAGCGGCTGGACGCGCCCACGCTCCACGCCGACGGCTTCGCCCTGATCGCCGACCCGGCCGTGGACGCGGTCGTGATCGCTAGCCCGGTCCCGACGCACGAGCCGTTCACGCTCGCCTGCGTCGCCGCGGGCAAGCCGGTGCTGTGCGAGAAGCCGCTGACTGCGACCTCGGAGGCCGCGCGCCGGATCGTCGAGGCCGAACGCGCGAGCGGCCGCCGGCTCGTCACCGTCGGCTTCATGCGCCGCCACGACCCCGCGTACGTGGAGCTCAAGGCGCAGCTGGACGCGGGCACGATCGGCCGGCCGCTGCTCGTGCACTGCGCGCACCGCAACCCGTCCGTGCACGCGTTCTTCGACAGCGCGATGATCATCACCGACAGCGCCGTCCACGAGGCCGACATCGTCCGCTGGCTGCTCGGCGAGGAGATCGTGAGCGTGGACGTGCGGACGCCGCGCTCAACGTCCCGCGCGCGCGAGGGCCTGCGCGACCCGCAGCTCATCCTGCTCACGACCGCGTCGGACGTGCTCGTCGACGTGGAGGCGTTCGTCACCGCGGGCTACGGCTACGACATCCGCTGCGAGGTCGTGGGGGAGGACGGGACGCTCGCGCTCCCGCTGGCCGTCGCGACCGGGTTCGAGGAGCGCTTCGCCGACGCCTACCGCAACGAGCTGATCGCGTGGCTGTCCGGCGAGCCGGTGGGCGCGACCGCGGCCGACGGCCTCGCCGCGGCTGCCGTGTGCGAAGCCGGCGTGCGCTCCCTCGCGGAAGGCCGCGCCACGCCGGTTGCGTGCTGATCCCCATGGGGAACAGCACGCGACGTGCGACCCTGAACGGGTGACTTTGCTGTGGCGTGTCGCCCTGATCAACGCAGCGGTGCTGGGGGCGGCGTTCGCCGCGCTCGTGCTCCTGCCCGTGAAGGTCAGCACGCACGCGACGCTCACGGAGATCGCCGTCCTGGCCGCGGGCGCGCTCACGCTGCTGGCGGTGAACCTCGTCGCGCTGCGGCTGGTGTTCGCGCCGCTGAACGAGCTGACCGCGCTGATGCGGCGCGTGGACCCGCTGCGCCCCGGGCGCCGGATCGACGTCCAGCGCTCGGTCGCCGAGGTGACCGAGCTGCAGGACGCGTTCAACGACATGCTGGACCGCGTCGAGCAGGAGCGTCGCACGAGCGGGCGCCGGGCGCTCGACGCGCAGGAGCGGGAGCGGCGCCGCCTCGCGCGTGAGCTGCACGACGAGCTCGGGCAGACGCTGACCGGGATCGTCCTGCTGCTGGACGGGCTGGTGCGCGAGGCGCCGGCGCCGCTGCAGCCGTCGGTCACCCAGGTGCAGGAGGCCTCGCGCGACGCGGTCGAGAAGACGCGCGACATCGCGCGCGGGCTGCGACCGGCGGCGCTGGACGAGTTCGGGCTGCGCAGCGCGCTGACGACGCTCGCCGCCGGGTTCGCGGAGCGCAGCGGGCTGCGGGTGCGGCACGAGCTCGCCGACGACATCCCCGCGCTCGCGCCGGAGCACGACCTCGCGATCTACCGCACGGCACAGGAGTCCTTGACGAACGTGGTCCGCCACGCGGAGGCGAGCGGCGTCTCGATGTCGCTCGCGGCGGTCAACGGGCACGTGGTGCTGAGCGTGGTCGACGACGGGCGCGGAGTCGCCCAGGAGGCGCTGCACGATTTCGGTGGCGTCGGCGGGATGCGCGAGCGCGCGATGCTCGTCGGCGGGCGGCTGGAGATCGGGCGTGGGCCGACCGGTGGCACGCAGGTACGGCTGGAGGTGCCGACGACATGAGCACGCCGTTGACGACGAACGTGATGATCGCCGACGACCACCCGCTGATCCGCACCGGCATCCGCAAGGTGCTCGACGCGGCGCCGGACCTGCGGGTCGTGGCGGAGGCGAGCGACGGGATCGAGGCGACCGAGCTGGCGCTGCGGGAGGACGTCGACCTCGCGATCCTCGACGTCGCGATGCCGCTGCGCACCGGGCTGCAGGCCGCGCGAGAGCTGGCCAAGCGCCGCCCCGAGCTGCGGATCCTGATGCTCTCGATGCACGACACCGAGGACTACTGCTTCCAGGCGCTGAAGGCCGGCGCGTCCGGCTACGTCCTGAAGACCGTGGCGGATCGTGAGCTCGTGGACGCGTGCCGGGCCGCGATGCGCGGCGAGCCGTTCCTCTCCCCGCCCGCAGTGCGCTCGATCATGCGCGCGTACCTGGAGAGCCCGGGGGAGGCGGTCGAGCATCCGCTGACCGACCGTGAGCTGCAGGTGGTCAAGCTCGTCGCCGAGGCGCACACCAACGAGCAGATCGCGCGGCTGCTGGTGATCAGCCCGCGTACGGTCGAGCGCCACCGCGAGAACATCCTCGCCAAGCTGGGCATGCGGGACCGCGTCGAGCTCACGCGCTGGGCCATCCGCCACGGGCTCGTGGAGCCTTAAAACCCCCATACGGGGGACCGCAAAGCGGTCTGTCGGTGCGCAGACCTAAAGCGATGCAGCACTGCAGCCGAGACTTCTTCTAGGTCGCAGTACGAAGTCCTTCTTCACGCAAGGCACTTCCCCACGACAAAGGCACACCCGCTGTGAAGCGGCGTCGCAAAGCTACGGGGCTCCTGCCTCCACAGGAGCGCGCCGGGCTGCCGAACGGGTCTGGGGAGCTGCATTTTCCATGCCCGTCCCAGGGGGTTCAGTCATGCGCAGCATCCGTCAGCTCGTCGCCACGTCAGTCGTCGCCGTCTCCGCCTTCGCCGCCGCTCCGACGGTCGCCGAGGCCGCCGCGTGCAAGGGCGCCGACACCGTCCCGTCGGCCACGTCGCACGAGACCCACGCGACGCTCTGCCTGCTCAACGAGCAACGCCGCGCTCACGGCCTGCGCCCGCTGCGCCTCGACGGCAAGCTCAACCGCGCCGCCCGCGGCCACGCGCAGGACATGGTCGCCAAGCGCTACTTCGCGCACGAGTCCCGCAACGGCGCGACGTTCGCGACCCGCATCAAGCGCACGGGCTGGACCAAGGCCCGCCGCTCGTACTCGATGGGCGAGAACATCGCCTGGGGCGGCGGCTCGCTCGCCACGCCGCGCGAGATCGTCAAGAGCTGGATGAACAGCGCCGGCCACCGCGCGAACATCCTCGACCGCGGCTTCCGCTACATCGGCATCGGCATCGCCGCCGCCACGCCCGAGGGCGGCGCCGGGGCCACCTACGCCACCGACTTCGGCGGCTGAGTTCGCGCCCCCTTTAGGATTGGGGGCGTGGCGCGTGGTGAACCTGTCCGTCGGCGCCAGGCCGGGGTGCTCGTCGTAGGTGCGGCGGAACCCGAGATCCAGTCCTGGCTGAGAGCCGCGGGGCATCTCCCGCGGGCGGTTCGGCGTGTCTCGGCGGCCGGTGCGGCGCTGGAGGCCGAGCCGGTGGATCTCGTGATCGTGGACCGGGACTCGTCCGGCAAGGACGCGCCCGAGGTGTGCAGCGCGCTGCGCGAGGACCCGCGGCTGGGTGACGCCTGGATGCTCGCGATCACGGTCGCCGCGAAGGGGCGGATGGCCGACTCGGTGCTCAACGCCGGCGCCGACGACTACCTGCACCGCCCGTTCACGCGCGCGGAGCTGATCGCGCGCACCCGGGCCGGGCTGCGCGCCGCGCAGGAGCGCTCGAACGACCGCATGCTGCGGACGCTGATGGAGAACGTGCCGGGCGCGATCTACCGCTCCGCCTGGCACGCCGACCACCAGCTGGAGATGATCACCGACGAGATCGAGCGGATCTCCGGCTACCCGCCGCACAACTTCCTCGCTTCGACGAAGCGGACGATCCTCACGCTGATCCACCCCGAGGACCTGACCGCCGTCATCGACGCGATCTCGCACTCCACCCCCGAGGAGCCGTTCGAGCTCGAGTACCGGATCGTCCGCGCCGACGGCGAGGTGCGCTGGGTGCTGGACCGCGGCCAGCTCGTCGCCGGCCCCGGCAACCGGCTGTGGCTGGATGGCGCGATGTTCGACATCACCGAGCGCAAGGGGGCCGAGGAGGCCGCGCTGCGGCACGAGGTCGAAGCGGCAAGAACCGCGGAGCTGCGCGCCTCGCGCGCCCGCATCATCGACGCCGCCGACAAGGCGCGGCGCAAGATCGAGCGCGACCTCCACGACGGCGCCCAGCAGCGCATGGTGAGCCTCGTGCTCGACGTCCAGGTCGCCAAGCGGCGCTTCGCGAAGGACCCCACGGACATCGTCCCGTTCTTCGAGAAGCTCGGCAAGGACCTGCAGGAGGCGTCCGCGGAGCTGCGCGAGCTCGCGCGCGGGATCCATCCCGCCGTGCTCACCGAGCGTGGGCTCACCGCCGCGGTCGGCGCGGTCGCGGCGCGCTGCGTCGTGCCGGTCGAGGTGGTGGACGAGCTCGAGGCGCGGGTCCCGCCCGCCGTGGAGGCGACCGCCTACTTCACCGTCGCCGAGGCCCTGACGAACGTGGCCAAGTACGCGGAAGCGACCCACGCGGTCGTCACTTTGACGCACACCGCCGAAGGGCTCGTGGTGGAAGTGCGCGACGACGGCATCGGTGGCGCGTCCACCGGCGGTGGCTCCGGGCTCAGTGGCCTCGCCGATCGGGTGGGTGCGCTCGACGGGACTTTGAGTGTGGATTCACCTGTGGGAGTTGGAACGTTGGTCCGCGCGGTGTTACCGGTGAACGGGGTAGGTTGAGTGTGATGGCCGATCGGCGAGTGGTGTATTCGAGCTCCGGTGGTGACCAGCGCAAGGCGCCGCCGGCGGACGCGGTCCGGGCGCGCGCGAACGCGGGCGGCCGGGTGAAGGTCAAGCGCGAGGTCGCGGGCCGCCGCGGCAAGGGTGTGACGACCGTGTACGACCTGCCGCTGCGCGACCCGGAGCTCAAGGCGCTGGCCGGCAAGCTCAAGAAGCGCTGCGGCGTCGGCGGGTCCGTCAAGGACGGCGTGATCGAGCTGCAGGGTGACCACCGCGACGTGGTCATGGAAGTCCTGAAGGCCGAGGGCTACGACGTCGTGGCCGCCGGCGGCTGACACGGCTCGACGCGAGCGCGCCAACATTTGCCCACGGCGTGTTCACATGTTGACATGATGAACACGGCGCGGCACTGACCAGTTGCGCCTTCCGTCGGTCCGGCGGCGTGGACAACCTGGGAATAGGTCGCGCCGCCGGCCCGCGCCCTCAGCGGGTGAGGACCAGCTTGCCGAAGACGTCGCCGGCGGCGAGCGCCGCGAACGCGTCGCGGGCCTGCTCGAGCGGCAGCTCGGACTCGATCACCGGGCGCACGTCGCGCTCCACGCACAGGCGCACGAGCCGCTCGAGCTCGTCGCGCGTGCCCATGGTCGAGCCGACCACCGACAGCTGCAGGAAGAAGATCCGGTTCAGGCTCGCTTCCGGGTTCTGCCCGCTCGTCGCGCCGGAGATCACGAGCGTCCCGCCCGGCTTGAGCGACTTGAGCGAGTGGTCCCAGGTCGCGGCGCCGACGGTCTCGGCGACGACGTCGACGCGCTCGGGTAGGCGCGCGCCCGGCTCGAAGACGGCGTCGGCGCCCAGCGCGCGAGCACGTTCCCGCTTCTCCTCGGACCGTGAAGTCGCCCACACGCGCGCGCCCGCAGCCTGCGCGAGCACGATCAGCGCCGTCGCCACGCCGCCGCCCGCGCCCTGCACCAGCACCGTCGCGCCCGGCTGCAGCCCCGCCCGCGTGAACAGCATCCGGTAGGCGGTGAGCCACGCGGTCGGCAGGCAGGCGGCCTCCGCGAAGGACAGCTCCGGCGGCTTCGGCACGAGGTTGCGGCGCGGCACCCACACCGACTCGGCGAACGTGCCCGCGTGCACCTCGGAGAGGATCGAGCGGCGCGGGTCGAGCGTCTCGTCGCCGCGCCACTCGGGGTCCGAGACGACCGCGTGGACGACCACCTCGTTGCCGTCCTCGTCCACACCCGCGGCGTCGCAGCCGAGGATCATCGGCAGCGCGTCCGCCCGCAGGCCGACGCCCCTCAGCGACCACAGGTCGTGGTGGTTGAGCGAGGCCGCGCGCACCTGCACGCGCGCCCACCCGTCGGGCACGCGGGACGGCTCGTCGACCTCGCCCACGATCAGCCCGGAGAGCGGATCGTCGGCGCTTAAAGACTTCGCGAAGACGGCGAGCACGCCTTGAGCGTACGCGCCGAAATGCCGACAAGCGTTGGAGATGATCCGGAAGTTCGCCCTCCCCATTTCCCTCCTGACCCTTGTGCTCCCCGCGACCGCGCAGGCCGCTCCCCGGATGGAGTTCGCCCTCCAGGACGACGCCGTCTTCGTCGAGCAGGCGTACATGCCGCGCGAGAAGGCGCTCGACCACGCCGCGGCGCTGGGCACGAAGCGCATCCGCGTGAACATCCTCTGGGCGCGTGCGCTCGTCAGCGGCGCCGACCACCGCACCCCGCCGGCGCAGGGCGCGCAGTACGACTTCTCCAAGATCGACGCGCTCCAGGCGGCCGCGGCCGCCAAGGGCATCAAGCTCCAGTTGACCCTTACAGGCCCGGCGCCGGCGTGGGCGACGAAGGACGGCAAGGTCGGCGCCAACCAGCCCGACCCGGTCAAGTTCGCCGCGTTCGTGCGCACCGCCGCCGCGCACTTCAAGGGCCGCGTCGACCGCTACTCCGTCTGGAACGAGCCGAACCTGAGCGCCTGGCTCGCGCCGAGCAGGACCGCGCCGAAGCAGTACCGCGCCCTCTACAAGGCCGCCTACACGGCGATCAAGACCGTCGACCCGAACTCGAAGGTGCTGTTCGGCGAGCTCGCCCCGAACCGCGACGGCCGCACGATCGCCCCGCTGAAGTTCATCCGCGAGGCCGCCCCGAAGAACGCGAGGCTCAAGGCCGACGGCCTCGCCCACCACCCGTACCAGTTCACGGTCGCCCCGAACAAGCCGACGGGCGGTCCGGAGGACGCGCCGATCAGCCAGCTGGCGCGCCTGACGAAGACGCTCGACCAGGTCGCGAAGCACAAGGGCCTGAGCACGCCCAAGGGCAAGGGCCTGGACCTCTACCTGACCGAGTTCGGCTACCTCAGCGCCGGCAACCGCGCCATCTCCCAGAGCGCCCGCGCCGCCTGGCTGCGCAAGTCCTACGCGATGCTGCGCGCAAACAAGCGCGTCAAGCAGGTCCTCCAGTTCCAGCTCGTCGACGGCCCCGCCGAGCAGCTCTGGCACACGGCGATCATCGACCACCACGGCCGCCCGATGGGCGCGTACGCGGGCCTGGTGAGCGCCGCAGCATCCATTGCGCGCTAGGACCGGTACGCGTGACCACACGCGATCGCTGGTGGTCGCCGGCGCCGGCTGGGGGCGCACGGTGACTGGAAGTGGGCTGGTGGCCCATGACCGGTCGCCGGGGGCCGCCAGGCGGTGATCGGCGGACGCCAGAATCGTGTGTGGGCGCGCGTGCCGGTCCAGGAGTAGCATCGCGAGCCCAGCGTCGACGGGGGAGGAGAGCCTCGTGAAGACCAAGGCAGCGATGTTGCGCGACACCGGCTTGGACTGGGAGATCGCCGAGCTCGAGCTCGACGAGCCTAAGGCCAACGAGGTGTTGATCCGGTGGGTGGCCGCGGGTCTGTGCCACTCGGACGAGCACCTGCGCCACGGCGACATCGTCCCGCGCTTCCCGATCGTCGGCGGTCACGAAGGGGCGGGGGTGATCGAGAAGTGCGGCCCGGGCGTGAGCCGGGTCAAGGAGGGCGACCACGTCGTCACCTCGTTCCTGCCGGTCTGCGGGCACTGCCGCTGGTGCGCGACGGGCCACTCGAACATCTGCGACTACGGCGCGACGATCCTCGACGGCTGCCTGCCCGACGGCACGTTCCGCTTCCACAGCAACGGCTCCGACGTGGGCGCGATGTGCATGCTCGGCTCCTTCAGCCAGTACTCGGTGATCTCCGAGACGAGCTGCGTGTCCGTGGACAAGGACCTGCCGCTCGACGTCGTCGTGCTCGTCGGCTGCGGCGTGCCGACGGGCTGGTGCTCCTCGGTCTACGCGGCCGACGTCACGCCCGGCGAGACGGTCGTCATCTACGGGATCGGCGGGATCGGCGCCAACGCCGTCCAGGGCGCCGCCCACGCCGGCGCGGCGAACGTGATCGCGGTGGACCCGCTCGCCAACAAGCGCGAGGCCGCCGAGGACCTGGGCGCCACGCACACCGCGGCCAGCGCCGAGGAGGCGCACGAGATCGCGCAGGAGCTGACCCGCGGGGTCGGCGCCGACAAGGCGATCATCACCGTCGACATCGTCAACGAGGAGGTCGTCGGCAACGCCGTCAACGCCATCCGCAAGGGCGGGACGGCCGTGATCACCGGCCTGGCGGACCCGAACAAGGTCACGGTCCAGCTCTCGGGCGCCGTGATGACGCTCTACGAGAAGACGGTCAAGGGCACGCTGTTCGGCTCGGGCAACCCGATGTACGACATCCGCAACCTGATCGGCCTCTACCAGGCGGGCAAGCTCAAGCTCGACGAGCTGATCACGAACCGCTACGCCCTCGAGGACATCGGCCAGGGCTTCCAGGACATGCTCGACGGCAAGAACATCCGAGGCGTGGTCGTCCACGAGCACTGACGCCTCAACGCTGCTGGCGCGGGTCGACGAGCAGATCGTCGGCCTGCGCCGTGAGGCCGAGGTGCTGACGGCGAGCCTCACCGCGGGTCTGCACGTCGTGCTGGAGGGCCCGCCCGGGACGGGGAAGTCGACGCTGCTGCGTGCCGTCGCGCAGGCGGCGGGGCTCGGCATGGAGTTCGTGGAGGGCAACGCGGAGCTGACGCCCGCGCGGCTGGTCGGCCACCACGACCCGGCGCTCGTGCTCGAGACGGGCTACACGCCGGACATCTTCGTCGACGGCCCGCTGGCGACCGCGCTGCGCGAGGGGCATCTGCTCTACATCGAGGAGCTCAACCGGGTCCCGGAGGAGACGCTCAACGTGCTCGTCGGCGCGCTCGCGGAGGGCGAGATCCATGTGCCGCGGCTCGGCCGCATCGTCGCCGGCCCGGGCTTCCGGCTGATCGCCGCGATGAACCCGTTCGACGCCGTCGGGACCGCGCGCGTGTCGCAGGCCATCGCCGACCGCATGTGCCGGATCGCGATCGGCTACCAGGACGCGGTGGGGGAGCGGCGGATCGTGAAGGCCGTGGCCGGCGTGGACGGCGCGCTGCCCGCCGCCGCCGTGGAGCTCACCCGGCTCACGCGCGAGCACGCCCAGGTCCGCATGGGCGCTTCGGTGCGTGGCGCGATCGATCTCGTCCGCCTCGCCACGGGGCTGGCCGCGCTGCGCGGGGAGGGGGAGGCCGCGCCGGGCGACGCGACGTTCGCCGACGCCGCCGTCGCCGCGCTCTCCGGCCGCCTGCGGCTCGACGAGGGCTGTGAGCGCACTCCGGAGGACATCGTGCTCGAGCTCCTCGAGCGCCTGAAGCCTCGACCCAAGGATCAGCCGCCGGGAAAAGCGACGGCGCCGGAGCGGCGCCCGACCTGAGCGAGGACGCCGCCGGCGAAGAGAACGGGGACGGCGCCCGGCGGCGTCGTCAAGCCCGTGCGACGGGCCGCGTCGGCGCCGGACCGCCACCCGGCGCGGCCGGGCGGGCCGTCGGTGGCGCCGAGGCCCGCGCCGTCGTCCGGGATCGCGGCCGCCGGACGCTCGCCCGCCCGCAGCTCGAACGCCGCCACGCGCAGCTCGCTCGGGTCTCGCCCCAGGTCGGAACGCTCGACGAGGACGCGCTCGGGACGCTCCTGCGCGAGGACGCCGACGCCGCGCTCGCGCTGCTCGCGGACCTCGCCGCCGCGACCGACCCGCAGCTCCGTGCGCAGGCTCGACGGCTCGCGGCTCGGGTCTTCGTCCGGGCGGGACGGCTCGGCGCGGCGAACACGCGGGGCTATCGGCGGCTGACGCCGCACCGGGGCGCGGGGGAGGGCGACCTCGACCTCGACCTGACCCTTGAGGTTGCGGGCGGAAGGCCGCGCCACGCCGACGATCTCGTTGTTCGTCGCTGGGCGGCGCCGAAGCGCGCGCTGTGCCTGGTCGTCGACCACAGCGGCTCGATGGAGGGCCACGCGGTCGGGCTCGCGGCGATGGCCGCCGCCGCTGTGGTTCTCGCGCGCGCGGAACGTGCGTCCACGAGCGTGATCGCCTTCGCCAAGGACGCGCTCGTGCTCCAGGCGCAGGGCGAGACGCGCCCGCCCGCGGCCCTCGTGGACGACCTGCTGTCGCTGCGGGGCAAGGGCCGCACCGACCTGGCCCTGGCCCTCCGCACAGCCTCGACCCAGCTGAACCGCCAGTCAGGTGCCGAACGCGTGGTCATCGTGCTGTCCGACTGCCGCCCGACGGCCGGATCGGACCCGCTCACGGCGCTGTCGGGCCTGGACCGGGTCGACGTGCTCGGCAGCAGCGACGACCCGGAATCCGTGCGCTGCGGCCAACTGCTGGCTTCACGCGCGCGAGGTTGTTACCGGTCTGCGACGACCTACGTCCGATTGCAGTCCGGGCTGATTACGCTGCTCTCCTGAAGAAAGCGTGGAGGGATCTGGACGAATGGTGGCTTGACGTCACCGTCGCAGCCGGGTTACCTTCGCCGCACTCGGGGTGTGACGCGCCTCAACGGGGAGATGCGCGTCCTACGATGCTCCGCTCGGTCAACTACGGGTCCATGCAGTTCTTGCAGGAGGGAGAGTGGCAGAGATGCCCTCAGCAGGTCGGATAATGCGAGTTTCGATAGCGGGAGTCGTCGCAACCGCGATCCTGGGCATCTCAGCCGCCAGCGCTTCTGCGAGCGACGTGTGGATGTGGGCGTGCCATGGCCCCAACGGCCAGGCGCTCACCAACATCGCTGTGTCGCCCTACACCAGCAACGGTGGCGTGATCACGGACGGCGGCTGCAACACCGCCGGCACCGACCAGGCGCGGACGCTCACCGCGGCCGCGACGGGCAGTGTCGCCACGCTCACCGTCACGGTTCCGGACGGCCTGAACGTCAAGCGCGTGCGCCTCGTCCGCACCGCCAACGGCCTCGGCGGCGCCGGCGCGGCGAGCTACGCCGCCACGTACGGCCCGAAGCCCAACGGCGACACGACCTTCCCGGCCACCCCGCTCCCCGACACCGACTTCTCCGTGGCCAACCCGGAGTTCGCCGTCAGCGGCGCCGGCGAGCTCAAGCTCAGCTTGAGCTGCAGCGCGACCTGCACCGGCTCGCTCGGCGTGCAGGGCGTCGCGTTCCTCGTCGAGGACAACGACGCGCCGTTCGCGCTCGGCGTCAACCGCAACAACCCGGTCGTCACGACGCGCGACAGGGAGCTCGACAAGGACGGCAACCCGATCGTCGACGCCAAGGGCAACGCCGTCTACTACGTCAAGGAAGTCCCGATGGTCATGTCGGGCAAGGACTCGGGCGTCGGCCTCGACCGTGCCGTCGTCACGATCAACGGCGCCGGCCTCGCTTTGCCGGCCGTCGCCACGGTCTCGTTCTTCTGCGAGGACCTCTCGCCGACCGACGCGGCCTCCAACGACCGCCCGCTGGACCGCGCGAAGTGCGGCGACGTCGCCGGCAATGACGGCGACGAGACCCGGGGCTACGACCCGCGCTTCGCCACCACCGTCAAGACGGCGTGGCGTGACCTCATCCCGGGGGCCGGTGGCAACTACACCCGCACCGTCGTCTTCTACGACGCGGCCGGCAACGCGACGACCGCGCTCGAGAACGAGCCGTTCGAGGCCGCCGTCATCTCCAAGCCGATCAGCACGCGCACGCTGAGCATCGGCACCGACCCGCTCTCGCTCAACGAGAACCCGAACGGCCCCAAGCCGCCGGGCGGTGGCGTCCAGGGCGCGCAGCGCAACCAGTGCCGCACCCCGCGCCTGTCGGTCGTGCTGAACACCAAGCCGGTGCGCGTCACGAAGGGCACGCCGGTCCTGAAGTACAAGAAGGCCTACAAGTTCACGGGCCGCCTGACCTGCGTGATCGACGGCAAGCGCCGCTCGGCTCCCAAGCGCACGAAGGTGTCGATCCTGAACAAGGTCGGCAAGAAGACGGTCCGCAAGCCCAACACGGCCATCCGTGACAAGGGCGCCGTCAACCTCAAGCTCGCCTTCGTCAGCGACCGCACGGTGATCTTCCGCTACACCAACGCGGACGGTCAGAAGTCCGAGGTCAAGATCAAGGTCCGCGTCACCAAGAAGAAGAAGTAGAGGCGCCTGAGCATCGTCTCAGCGCGCGGGAGGAAGTGGGAATGAAGCGAGTTACGGCGCTGGGCGCCACGGTTCTGGTGCTTGGCGCCGGCGCCGCGGCGTACGGCAACAAGGCGGCGGCCGGCGGGGCCGCCGCCGCCCAGGCGGACGGCGGCCTCTCGGTCGCGCCCGCCACGTTCGAGTCACCGGCGCGCACCGGCGCGCTGGGCACGATGAAGGTGGCCAACCGCTCCGCGGCGCCGCTCACCGTCACCGTCACGCCGCGGCAGTGGACCCAGGCCGCGACGGGCAAGGTGTCCCCGAACCGTCGCTCGACGCTCGCGGGCGTCAGCGTGAGCGAGGCGAGCTTCACGCTCGCCCCGGGCGCCGAGAAGGACGTGGCGGTCAACCTGAACTCGGTGCCGAGCGCCGGCGCGCTCTACGGCGCGATGGAGGTCGTGGGCCTTCCGGCCGACGTCGCCACCCGCAAGGGCCTCGTGCTGGGTTACCGCGTGGTGGGTGCCATCCGCATCCTGCCGACCGCGCCCAAGCTGGGCGTCAGCGCCGGGGCGATCAAGCCAGGCAAGGGCACCGCGCTGCTCCCGATCAAGAACACCGGCAACACGCTGGACGCCGTCAGCGGCACCGTCGCGGTGAAGGACTCGCGCGGCACCCGCAACCTGACCGTCTCGGCCGTGAAGATCCTGCCGGGCAAGACGATCAACGTCCCGCTCGGGACCAAGCTGCAGAAGGGCACCGCCACCGCCAAGGTGACGCTCAAGCAGAAGGGCAAGACCGCGCTCACCCTCACGAAGAAGTTCACGGTCAAGTGATGGGCGAGTCACGTCCGATTGACGCGTCCGGCAGCTACCTTCGCTCCGAATCGCGTTCCCGCGTGTTGGGTCTGCAGGTGGTCATGAAGCGAGTTCTCAGAGGGCACGAAATGAAGCTGCGTACGTTCATCGCCGCATCCGCGGTCGGAGCGATGGCGATCGCCGCGCCGATGGCCTCGGCGCAGACGGCGCCGGTCGACGGCGGCACGACGATCGGCGGAAGCGTTCCGAGCTTCCTCGAGCTGATCATCAACCAGCCCAAGGCGAACTTCGCGTCCTTCTCGTCGGCCAAGACGTACTCGACGTCCTTCGACGTGGCCGTCACGACCACCGACGGGGCGTCGCAGCTCTCGGTCGCGGACGGCGAGGTCGCGACGGGCTCGAAGATGGGTCGGCTCGCGGCGGGCTCCAAGCTGCTCCCGCTGCCGCTCGAGGCGCGTGTCGGCAAGTCGGCCTTCGCGCCGCTGAACACGTCCGTCGAACCGCAGTTGACGAAGTGGTCGGACGCTCAGGCCCGCGGCAAGGCGACGGTCAACCTCCGCCAGCAGGTCAAGTCCAAGGTCAAGGGCAGCTACCGCAAGGTCCTGCTCGTCACGCTTTCCACGGATACGCCCTAGCGCGCACTCCGGGCACGAATTCAGAGAGAACCAAGGAGATACCGAAGTGAAGCTCGTTAGGAGTCGGCTGGTCGCCGGCGCCCTCGGCCTGGCCGTCGCGGGAACCGCGACCGGCAGCGTCATCGCTCGTGCGGACGAGTCCGCGCCGGTGGCGAAGGCCTCGCAGCAGGGCGGCGTGTCGATCACGCCCGCTCTCGTCGAGAAGACCGCGAAGCGCGGAAACATCGGCACCATCACGATCAAGAACACCACCAAGGACACGATGCGGGTCACGGTCAACGTGCGCCCGTGGATCCAGAACCGCAACACGGGTTCGGTCGTCCTGAACACGAAGGCCAGCCTCGCGCCGTACGTGCGGGCGTCGCCGCAGACGTTCGACCTGGCGCCGGGTGAGCGTCGCGTGTCCTTCAACATGCGCCGCATGACCGCGTCCGGCTCGCTCTACGCCGGCTTCCAGGTCTTCGCCAAGCAGAAGAAGGCCAAGGCGCGCAACGGCATCGTCCCGCAGTGGGATCTGCGCGGGAAGATGCGCCTGAACCCGACGCGCAAGAACCCGAACCTGCGCATCGGTGCCAGCGACGTGGCCGGGCGTGGCAACAACCGCTCGCTCATCCTCGCGGTCCGCAACACGGGCAACACGCTCGATCCGGTCGGCGGCACCGTCTCGATCACCGGGCCGACGGCCCGCAACGCGACGATCCCGCAGGTCGGCATCGTCCCGGGCCAGGTCGTCTACCTCAAGGGCGGCGCGCTGCGCGGCATGAAGGCCGGCAACTACACCGCCACGTGGGCCGTCACCATCGGTGGCAAGCGCTTCAACGTCAAGCGCACGTTCAAGCTGTAAGCAGGAGCTGAAGGCATGGCCACGCCCCCACCTCTGCACGAGCTCGAGTCCGAGATCATGGAGGAGATGTGGGGGCGTGCCGAGGCCACCGTCCGCGACGTGCAGTCAGCCCTGAACGCGCGCAGCGAGAAGACGCGCGCGTACACGACGCTGCTGACGGTGATGACGCGGCTGGACGGCAAGGGTCTGCTCGTCCGCCGTCGCGAAGGCCGCGTCGACGTCTATTCGGCGGCGATCCCGCGTGACGAGTACTTCGCGGCCCGCGCGGAAGCGTCGGTCGAGGCGCTCGTCGAGGACTTCGGGGACCTGGCGCTGGCGCACTTCGCCCGTCACATCCGCGGCCTCGATCCGCAGCGGTTGGAGACGCTGCGCCGCATCGCCGAAAGTGACTGAGTGAAGTGACCGAGTCCCGCGGGCTGCGGCGGGCCGAGTTCGCGGTTGCCGCGTTCGGGGTCACGGCGTTCCTGCTCGCGCTGCTGTACGTGATCGACGCCGTCCGCTTCCACAGCGGCGCGGTGCTGCATCCGCTCACCGAGGACATCCCCAACGGTGAGCTGCACATCGGCGAGCTCGTGCTGATGGCGCTGCTGATCTTCGACGGGCTCGCGTTCGGGCGCGCCGCGCGCTCGCTGCGTCGCGGTGTCGCGGCGCACCGGCGGCTGTCGGCCGAGCTGCCGGTCGTAGGCACGCGGGTGATCGGGGGACGCGAGGTGGCGGTCGTCCCGGGCTCGGCACCGCGCGCGTTCTGCTCCGGCCTCGCGCGGCCGCGGGTCTACGTCTCCCAAGGCGCGCTGGCGCGGCTGGGGGAGCGCGAGCTCGCCGCGGTCGTCGCGCATGAGGCGCATCACGCCGACCGTCGCGACCCGCTGCGCCTGCTGGTGGCGCGCGCGATCGGCGACGCCTACTCGCTGCGCACGCTCCCGCGGCGCGAGCAGGCCTTGTCAGAGCTGTCGGCCGACGCCGCGGCGGTCCGCCGGAGCGGGGCCGCACCGCTCGCGTCGGCGCTGCTGGCGTTCCCGGATGACGTCGCGCCGGAGCGCGTGGACCGGCTCGCCGGCGCCAAGCCGGTCGGCCAGGTCTCCAACGCGATGGTGGTCGCCGCCGGGCTCGTGATGGCGGTGCTCGTCGTGGCGATCGTGGCCGAGCTGTTCGTGCCCGGCCACCCGGCCTTCTGCCTGCCGCTGGCGTCCGCGCCCGGGTGGATCCTGGTCGCGGTCACCGCGCGCGTCGCGGTGCTGGGGCCCGCGTGGCTCGGCTGGCGCCGAGCCGCCGCGTTCCTCAGACCCGCCTAGGAGATCCGCGAAGCGATCTCCAAGCGATCGCGCTTGGCGCCGACGAAGTCGGCTGCCGCGTTCGATCGCCTAGCCCTTCTTCTTCTTTTCGCAGTCCTTGGCGACGGTGACGCGCTTGGCGTTGCCCTTGAAGCGCGAGACGATCACGGTGTCATTGCCGGCGCCGCAGGACACGCGCGCCTTGCCGCTGGCGGTGATCGCGTAGATGGTGTCGTCGTCGGGGCCGGCGTCGACGATCGTGTTCTTGCCGGCGATCCGGATGTTGTCGGCGCCGTTGCCGCCGAAGATCGTCGAGATCGTGCCGTTGCCCTGCAGGAAGTCGTTGCCGTCGCCGCCGAGGATGCGGTTCTTGCCGCGACCGCCGTAGACGGTGTCGTCGCCCGAGCCCGCGTCGATCAGGTCGCTCTGCTTGCCGGCCTTGCCGGTGTGGCGGGCGTCGCCCCACAGGATGTCGTTGCCGGCGTGCCCGTGGAGGGTGTTCGAGCCGCCCTGGCCGTTGAGGCGGTCGTTGCGGTCCGTGCCGTTCTTGGTGCCGTTGCCGGACCAGGTGATGCCGCGCGTGGGGTCACGCTCGGCGGCCAGGTCGATCACGTTCTCGCAGTTCGGCTGGACGGCGAGCAGCTTGCGGTTCGTCCGGCCCTTCGGCGCGGGCGTGTTGTAGACGGTGTCGTTGCCGTCGCCGCAGTCGATGCTCTTGACCGCGCTCGGCGGGTCCGAGTTGAGGTGGATGATGTCGTCGCCGGGGCCGGCGTCGATCCGGTCCGGGCCGGTGTCGGAGAAGATCGTGTCGTTGCCGTTGCCGCCGTTGATGTCGTCGCCGCCGCTGCCGCCGTCGAGGGTGTCGTTGCCGTCCCCGCCGTTGAGCACGTCGGGCGCCTCGTTGCCTTCGAGGTTGTCGTCGCCGGGGCCGCCGAGCAGCGTGTCGTGGCCGAAGCCGCCGAGGCCCTGGTCGTTCCCGTCCTCGCCGATCAGGCGGTCGTCGCCCGAGCCACCGTTCATGTTGTCGTTGCCGAAGCCGCCGTAGACCTCGTCGGGGCCGGTGTCGCCGGTCAAGATGTCGTCGCTTCCGAGGCCACGGATCGTGTCACGACCACCGAGGCCGTTGATCACATCTGGGCCTTCCGTCCCGGTGAGTCGCTCTGCGGCGCCGGAGCCGACGATGTTCTTTGCGAACGCAGTCGTGGCGAACACGAGCGCTCCAGCGAGTATCAGGGCCATCAAGGTACGGAATTTGGACACACTTATCCTTTTGCCCAGAGCGTCCAGGCGGTTAACGGCGCCGGGGCGCCAAGAAATAGTGGCTGACGAGCCAGTCGTCGCCGTCGTGCCGGCTCCAGATCTCGGCGGCCGAGATCAGGAACAACCGCCAGGCAGCAAGGCGGCGCCGTGCTTCTTTGCGAGTCGTAGCGTGTTCGAGTATGGCGACCGCGGGCCCTGAGTTGGCGTCCAACCGCTCCAGCCAGGCACGCAAGGTTCTGGCGTAATGGAACCCGGCGACGGCCCACCGATCTTCGACCACCAGATCGTCCTGAAAGCGGAGCAACAGGTCGTGGCTGGGCATGGTGGTGCCGGTGAACAGCCGCTCGGACGCCCACGCGCCCTCGAAGCGGTAGGCGAGGCTGCGGTGGCTGAAGTGCTGGATGAACACGCGGCCGTCCGGCGTGAGCGCCGCGGCGACCCGGTGCAGCAGCTCCTTCCAGTTGCGCATGTGCTCGAGCAGCTCGACGGCGAGGACCCGGTCGAACGTGCGGCCGGAGCGCAGCGCCTCCTCGGCGGTCAGCACCTCCAGGTTGGCCAGCCCGCGCCGCTCGATGTGCTCGCGCTGGGCGGCGGAGTTCGTCACGCCCACCACGCGCGCCGCCGGGTAGCGCTCGGCGATCCAGATCGCGAGCGCGCCCCAGCCGCACGCGAGGTCGAGCACGTCCATCCCGTCCGCGACCTGCGCCCGCTCGCACGTGAGCGCGAGCATCGCCTCCTCGGCGGCCGGCAGGTCCGTCGCGGTCGTCCACAGCGCGCAGCTGTACTTCTCACGCGGGCCGAGGAACAGGGCGTAGAACGCGGCCGGGAGGTCGTCGGGCGGCTCGCGTTCGCTGATCGGCCCGTGCGAGAGGTGCCAGACGAGCGAGCGCAGCCGGTCCTCCTGCGCCTCGACGCCGCCGGCCTGCTCGCTCTTGAGCCGCATCCGGGTGGCGAGCCGGCTCCCGAACCGCAACGCCGGGTCCGGCAGCCGGGGGTGCGTGAGCGCACGGTCGAGCAGCGCGGAGCGGAGCATCGCCCGGAGGATGCCATCCTCCGGACATGAGCGAGGCTTCAGTCGAGCCGATCGCCCGCGCGGAGCACCCGCTTCCCGCCGGGACCCGGATCGGTCACGTCCATCTCCGCACCGCCGACATCGACCGCGTGCGCGCCTTCTACGTCGGCGTGCTCGGGTTCGACGTCATCACCGAGCTGCGGGACATCCCGGGCTGGGGAACCACCGGTGACGCGCTGTTCCTCAGCGCCGGCGGCTATCACCATCACCTCGGCTTCAACACCTGGAAGTCGGCCGGCGGCCCGCCGCAGCCCGACGGCGTCTGCGGCCTGCACCACGTCGCGATCCTGTTCCCCACCCGTGCCGACCTTGCCGCTGTGGTCCGCCGGCTCATCGCTGCCGACTGGCCGCTGCGCCAGCTCGCCGACCATGGCACGCACGAGGCGGTGTACATCTCAGACCCCGACGGCAACGACCTCGAGCTCTACTGGGATCGCCCCTTCGAGGAGTGGCCGCGCACCGAGGAAGGTCACCTCGCGTTCGCGGGTGGTGAGTTGGACCTCGACGATCTACTCACTACACAGTAAGTTCGCCGGCGAGGTCACTGGCAAAGAGTCTCCGCACCTCGTCGGGGTCGTGTCCCTCTGACAGCAACACGACGAGCTTCGCGTACGCGGCCTCGGTGGTCATGTCCAGGCCGCCGACCGCACCGGCCTCGATCAGCGGTTGGCTCGTCGCGTAGGCGTTCAGGTCCACGCGGCCGTCGACGCACTGGGACACGACGCCCACCACGACCCCGCGCTCTGCTCCCGCGGCCAGCGTGCGCAGCAGCGCCGCGTCGTGCGTCGGCAGCGTGCCGGCGCCGTAGCCCTCGACGATCAGCCCGCGGGCGGGCGGAGCCATCGCGGCCTCGAGCAGGCCCGCCGGCATCCCGGGGTAGACACGCAGCAGGTTGACCGGCGCGTCGAGGTCCATCGGGAGCCCGACGGCGCCGGACGCGTGGCCGAGCAGGCGGGACTCGTCGACCTGGATCTGCACACCGGCCATGCCCAGCGGCGGCAGGTTGGGTGAGGCGAAGGCCTCGAACCCGGACGCGCTGGACTTCACGGTGCGGCAGCCGCGCAGGATGTGCGAGCCGAACACGAGGCAGACCTCGCGCACGTCGTCGCGGGCGGCGACGAGCACCGCGGTGAGCAGGTTCTGGCGGCCGTCGCTGCGCAGCACGCCGAGTGGGATCTGGCTGCCGGTGACGACGACCGGCTTGTCGAGCCCGCGCAGCAGGAACGCGAGCGCCGAGGCGGTGTAGGCCATCGTGTCCGTGCCGTGCAGGACGACGAAGCCGTCGTAGTGCTGGCGGCGGGTCGCGATGTCGCGCGCGATCCGCAGCCAGTCGGCGGGGAGCGCGTTGGCCGAGTCCAGCAGCGGCGCGTACTCGCAGATCGAGAGCTCGGGCACCTCCGCGGTGTGCAGCTGCGGGTTGTCGCGCACCTGCTCGGTGAGGTGCCCCGGAACGGGCGCGTAGCCGCTCTCGGTCGACTTCATCCCGATCGTCCCGCCCACGTAGGCGACGTAGATGCGCTTGCGGTCGCTCATGTCGTCACCAACGCGTCGAAGTGCTGCTGGGCCGCGGGGGCCCACTGCTGGTGGCGGTCGGTGAACAGGTCGTGCGCGCGCCGGCGGGGCCAATCGGCGGGCAGGAGGTCATCCGGGAGGTCCGGGTCGATGAACGGGAACCGCCGCCAGGCGTGGACGAGCGCGGTCTGCGCGGCGAACGTGGCCGCTTCGTCACCCGGGCGCAGGTGGGCGAAGTCCTCGATGAACTGCTCGTAGTGCTCGCGCAGGTCGGGCAGGTCCCACGCCTCACCGATCACCTTCTCGGTCCCGCCGAGCGCGCCGAGCTCGGCCCGGAACGTCAGCAGCTCCGCGGGCGCTTGGACCCGCACCTGCGCCTCGCGGTCCACGTGCGGGGTGATCCACAGCCCACCGCCGAGCGAGCCGAACCCCGCCCACGCGAGCTGGGTCGTGGCCCGGTGGCGCAGCTCACGCCGCTGCTCGGGCACGCGCAGCACGAGCAGCAGCCAACGCCCGTCCCAGCTCACCGGGCCGCCGAAGCCGTAGATCCGGCGGGCGCCCACGCGCAGCAGCTCGGCGGAGCGGTGCGTGAGCCGCATCCGCGAACGCCGACCGATCCGCTCGCTCTGCAGCCAGTCCTCGCGCGCGGAACGTACGACCGCCTGCCGGGCCGCGGACGGGCTGAAGCCGAGCAGCTGCAGCGAGCCGATCAGCGCCTCCTGCCAGGCGCCGTCCGGGCGTGGCAGCAGGAACTCGCCCAGCACCGTCAGCAGGGTCGAGCGGGCGGCGGGAGCGCCGACGGAGGCGCGTCGCAGGACGTCGTCCACTCCCGCCAACATATCGGCGCATGACCCGGGCACTCGTGGGAGGGACGATCGCGGACGTCTACACCGGCACGTGGACGCGGGCAAACGTCGAGTTCGACGGCGGCGTGATCACGTACGTCGGCCCGCGCGAACCGGCGTGTGAGGCGATCGACATCACCGGCAAGGTGCTCGTGCCGGGCTACATCGAGCCGCACACGCACCCGTGGTGCCTGTACTCGCCGGCCTCGTTGCTCGAGGTCGCGGTGCCGGACGGGACGACGACGCTGGTCTACGACAACCTGTTCTTCTTCCTGTCGCACGGGGTGGACGGGCTGCGGTCGATCGTCGACCAGTGCCGCGCCGCGCCGGCGCACATCCGTTGGGTGGCGCGGATCTCCCCGCAGTCCGCGTACCCGGACGAGGCGGAGCGCTTCGCCATCGACACGATCGCGCCGATGCTGTCGTGGCCGGAGGTGGTTGCGAGCGGCGAGATCACGAATTGGATGTCGGTCGTGCGCGGTGATCCACGGGTCGCGGCGGGGATCGCCGCGGCCAAGGCGGCGCGGCGGCGTGTGGAGGGCCACAACGCCGGCGCCTCCTACACCCGGCTGAACGAGCTCTCGCTGGCGGGCATCTCCGCCGATCACGAGGCGATCACCGCTGACGAGGCACGGGATCGGCTGCGGCTGGGCATGTGGACGATGCTGCGCCAGTCCTCGCTGCGTCCCGACCTCCCGGCGCTGCTCGACGGCCTGCGCGACGTGCTCCCGAGCGCCCGGCGGCTGATGCTCACGACGGACGGCGCGACCCCGTCGTTCTACGCGGAGCACGGCGTGATCGGCGGCGCGCTGCGGATCGCGAGCGAGCAGGGGATCGACCCGATGCGGGCGCTGCAGATGGCGACGATCGACCCGGCCACGTTCCTTGGGCTGGACGAGCGGCTCGGCGGCATTGCGCCCGGCCGGGCGGCGACGTTCAACGTGCTGCCCGAGATCGGCGAGTGGCAGCCGGAGACCGTGTACGTGCGCGGCGAGGTCGTCGCGCGGGAGGGACGGCTGACGGCGGCGCTACCGGAGATCGACTGGCCGGCGGGCCCGGGGCTGGTGGCGCCCGACGCGTCGCTGTTCGCCCCGTTGAGCGGCGTCGTGCCCGTCGCGCGTTACGAGTCCGCGGTGATCAACCGGCGCGTGGACCGGGAGGTCGTGCCGGGCGACGTGCACGCGGTGCTTGTCGGTCGCGACGGCTCGTGGGCCGCGAAGGGCGTGGTGGAGCGGTTCCTGGACGTCGACGGCTTCGCCACCACCGCGACGACGTCGCTCGAGCTGCTCGTGGTGGGGCGCGATCCCGCCGCGATGGCCCGCGCGGCCGCCCGGGTGGCCGAGCTGGGCGGCGGGTTCGCCTTCGACGGCGGCTGGTCGGCGCCGCTGGAGATCGATGGGCTCATCTCCGCCGGGACGTTCGACACAACGGTTGCGATCGATAGTAGGCTGTCTGACGAGATGAGGAGAGCCGGGTATCCGTTCCACGATCCCCTGTACAGCCTGCTGTTCGCGTCCGGCGACTTCCTTCCGGAGTTGCGCGTGACGCCGAGCGGCCTGCTGGAGGTGAAGTCGCGCACCGTCCTCACTGGTACGGTGCGGCGGTGAACAACTCCGGGACGCTGGTCGACCGGCGGTTGGAGGCCGGTCACGGGGAGAAGGTCGCGATCCGCTGCGCCGGCGAATCGGTGACCTACGCGCAGCTGCACGACCGCATCTGCCGGGTCGGCAACGTGCTCGAAGGGCTCGGCGTCGGGCGCGAGGACCGCGTGCTGATGGTGCTCGACGACTCGCCCACGTTCGCGGCGCTGTTCCTCGGTGCGATGCGCGCGGGTGCGGTTCCGGCGCCCGTGTCCTTTCTTGACACGACCGAGAACTTCGCGCACTACGCACGTGACTCATACGCGAAGTTGATCGTCGCCGAGAACGCGCTGTTGGAACGTCTGCCCGAGGGCACGATGGCACGTTCACGGTTCGAGTCGCTGCTGGCGGAGGCGCCCGGTGAGCGCTCGCCGGCGGACACGCACCGCGACGACATGGCGTTCTGGCTGTTCAGTGGTGGATCCACCGGCTTCCCCAAGGGCGTCGTGCATCTGCATCACGACATCGAGTGCACCTGCGAAACCTACGCGAAGGAAATTCTTCGCATACGGGAAGACGACGTGACGTTCTCTTCCACCAAGCTCTACCACGCCTACGGGCTGGGGAACAACCTCACGTTCCCGTACTGGGTGGGGGCGACGACCGTGCTCCGTCCGGGCCGCCCAGACCCGCGGGGGCTGCTCGAGACGGCGGCCGAGCAGCGGCCGACGCTCTTCTTCAGCGTGCCGACGCTGTACGGCGCGATGGTGAACCTGGAGGATTCGTTCTCCTTTGACTTGAGCTCAGTGCGCATGTGCGTGAGCGCCGCCGAGCCGCTGGCGCCGGAGGTGCTGCGGCGCTGGCAGAACTGCTTCGGGCTGGACATCGTCGACGGCATCGGCTCGACCGAGCTCCTGCACATTTACTGTTCGAACCGGCAGGGTGACGTGCGGCCGGGGACGAGCGGCAAGCCGGTACCCGGCTACGAGCTCGTGCTGCGCGACGAGCTCGGCGGCCCGGTCGCCGACGGCGACGTCGGCAACCTGTGGGTGCGCGGCGACTCCGCGCTCGCCTACTACTGGCACCAGCACGAGAAGACCAAGGCCGCGATCCACGGCGATCTGTTCTTCACGGGCGATCGGTACCGCGTCAACGAGGACGGCGACTACGTCTATGAGGGCCGCGCCGACGACATGATCAAGATCGGCGGTCTCTGGGCCTCCCCGATCGAGATCGAGAACGCGCTCGTCGAGCACCCGCGCGTGCTCGAGGCGGCCGCGGTGGGCATCGACGCCGACTACACGACGCGCGTGAAGGCGTTTGTGATCGCCCGCGGCGAGCCGGGTGACGACGGCCTCGTGGCCGACCTGCAGGCGTGGTGCAAGCAGCGCCTGCGCCGCTACGAGTACCCGCACTTCATCGAGTTCGTCGACGATCTGCCCAAGACCCCGACCGGCAAGATCCAGCGCTACAAGCTCAGAGCATGATCTTCACCGCCCCCGAAGTGGAGGACTTCGCCGGCGTCGAGTCGGCGCTCACCGACGCGTTCCGGCGCGCGCAGGAGGCCGCGCGCGCCGAGGAGCCGATCGTGTTCGTCCTGCGCAACGAGCATCTGCTCGGCCAGAGCGGCGTGCCGGGCGCGATGCTCGCCAACGCGCTGCTGGCCGGGATGCGGACGCTGGCGGCCGAGAAGTGCGCCGCCAACGCGATCGCGGTCGGTGAGGACCACGCGGCCGAGGACCTCCAGCACTGGATCGCGCTGCTGTCCGAGGGCCGCGGCGTGGCGGGCGAGCTCGTCCACGTCGGCGCCAAGCACGTCGGGAAGGTGCAGTCATGAGGGCGATCGTCACCGGCGCCGCGCGCGGGATCGGGCTGGCGGTGGCCGACCGGCTGGCCGCCGACGGCTTCGACGTCCTGCGCGTGGACCTGGCCGACGGCTTCGTCGCCGACGTCACGTCGCCGGAGGACCGTGCGCGGATCGTCGCGGAGGCCGGGCCCGTCGACGTGCTCGTCAACAACGCCGGCATCACGCGCGACGCGCGGATCGTGAAGATGACCGAGGAGCAGTTCCTCGCGGTCATCCGCGTCAACCTCGGCGCCGCCTACGAGCTCACGCGCGCCTGCACGTTCAATGAGGGTGCGAGCGTGGTATCGCTCGCCAGCCGCGCCTACCTCGGCAACTTCGGCCAGTTCAACTACAGCGCCTCCAAGGGCGGGCTCGTCGGCATGACGCGCGCTTTGGCTCTGGAGCTGGCTCCGCGCGTGCGCGTGAACGCCATCGCCCCGAGCCTCACCGCGTCGGAGATGACGCGCGCGATGCCCGAGAAGGTGCTGGACAAGATGATCGCGAGCATCCCGCTCGGCCGCCAGGCCGAGCCTGAGGAGATCGCCGAGACGATCGCCGCGCTGGCCTCACCGGCCACCGCGTACGTGACGGGCCAGGTCCTGGTCGCCTGTGGCGGCCGCAGCCTGGCTCCTTGAAATGAGGAGAAGCGAATGACCGGAATGCTCATCGCAGGCGAGCGCACCGACGGTGCGGCGGGGGAGGGCATCGACGTCATCGATCCCGCCACCGAGGAGCGGATCGACTCCGTCCCGCGGGGAACCGCGGCGGACGTCGACGCGGCCGTGGAGGCGGCGGACCGCGCGTTCGTCGACTGGCAGAAGACCGACGCCGAGGACCGCGCGAACCTGCTGCGCAAGGCGATCGCGCTGATCGAGCGCGATCGCAAGGACCTGACGATGTCATTGGTCCACGAGCAGGGCAAGCCTGTGACCGAGGCCGGCGGCGAGATCCACCACCTCATCCACGGCCTGAACTACTACGCGGACCTCGCGACCAAGGTGCGCGGCTCCTACCAGCCGCTGCCGTCCGCGCTGAGCAAGGCCTACGGCATGGTCATCCGCCGCCCGATGGGCGTCGTGGCGGCGATCGTGCCCAACAACTTCCCGCTCACGCTGCTCGGCACCAAGCTCGCGCCGGCGCTGATGGCGGGCAACACGATCGTGGTCAAGCCGGCCGCGACGACGCCGCTCACGACGCTCAAGATCGCCGAGCTGCTGCTCGAGGCCGAGTTCCCGCCCGGCGTGGTCAACGTGATCACGGGCAAGGGCTCCGAGGTCGGCGACGCGCTCGTCACCCACGACAAGGTCCGCCGCGTGGCGTTCACCGGCTCGACCGCCGTCGGCCGCCACATCATGGGCCTGGCGGCGCCGAAGCTCAAGCGCCTGACGATGGAGCTGGGCGGCAGCGACCCCGTCATCGTCGCCCCGGACGCGAACATCAAGGCCGCGGCGCGCGGCATCGCGATCGGCCGGTTCTGGAACTGCGGCCAGATGTGCCTGGGCGGCAAGCGGATCTACGTCTTCGACGAGGTCTACGACGAGCTGCTGGAGCAGCTGACCCGCACGGTCGGCAAGTACGAGCCCGGGCTCGGGTGGGAGAAGGCCGAGAAGCCGGCGATCCGCGTCGGGCCGTTGCACACCGCCGACGGCCGCGACGAGATCCACGCGCAGCTGCAGGACGCGCTCGACGGCGGCGGCGAGCTCGTGCTCGGCGGCGACAAGCGCGACGGCACCGGGTACTTCGTGAACCCCACCATCGTCACCAACCCGGCGCTGGACTCACGGGTCGCGCGGGAGGAGACGTTCGGGCCGGTGCTGCCGATCTGGAAGGTGAGTGACCTTGACGAGGCGATTCGCCTGTCCAATGACAGTGAATACGGCCTCGGCGCCTCGGTGTGGACGAACGACATTCGCACGATTCACCGTGTCGCCAACGAGGTGGAGGCCGGCATGAAGTGGGTCAACCAGTTCCACTACGGCTATGACGAGCTGCCGTTCGGTGGCGTCAAGCAGTCCGGGTACGGCAAGGAGCACGGGCAGGAGGGCCTCGACTATTACCTCGAGGACATCTCCGTCGTGGTGGGAGGGCTCGAGTAGATGGCTGTCTCGTACGAAGCCGACGGATACGTCGGGTACATCATCCTGGACAAGCCGCCGGCGAACTCCTACGACTATGACTTCATGGAGGAGTTCCAGGTCGCCGTCGACGCGGCCGCCGACGACGACGAGACCGCGGTCATCATCGTGCGCAGCGCGTCGGACAAGTTCTTCTCCGCCGGCGCCGACATCAAGGCGTTCGCGGCCAACAGCGCCGAGGACAACATGGCGATGATCGAGCGGGGGCACGAGGTGCTGGCCTCGATCGCCCGCGTCCCGAAGGTGTTCATCGCTCAGATCGAAGGTCACGCGCTCGGTGGCGGCCTGGAGATCGCGCTCGCGTGCGACCTGCGCTTCGGCGCGCGGGGAACGTACAAATTGGGCTTGCCAGAGGTGACGCTCGGCCTGCTGCCCGGCAACGGCGGCACGCAGCGGCTCCCGCGGATCATCGGCGTGCCACAGGCGCTGGACCTGATGATCACCGGACAGCCGCTCTCACCGGAGAAGGCGCACACGCTCGGCATCCTCGACCGGCTCTTCCCGGTCGACGAGATCGCGGCCTGGACGCGCAACTACGCCTCGTCGCTCGCGCGCGGGGCCACCGTCGCCATCGGCGAGATCAAGCTCACGACCTACGCGGGCATCGAGAAGCCGATCGCCGACGCGCTGGCCCGCGAGCGCGAAGGCATCCGACGGCTGTTCGACACTCAGGACTCAGCCGAGGGCTTCACGGCCTTCAAGGAAAAGCGCAAGCCGGAGTTCAAGGGTGCCTGAAAGAGAAATCGAGTTCCTCATCATCGGCGGCGGTGACGCCGGCTTCTCCGCCGCGCGCACCCTCCGCGAGGAGGGGGCGGAGGGATCGGTGCTGGTCGTCTCCCGCGATCCCGACCCGCCCTACGACCGCACCGCCGTCTCAAAGGGTTTCCTTGGCGGTGAGAAGACGCGCGGTGACGTGCTGCTCGGAGGTGAGAACTGGTTCGCCGAGAACGACGTCGAGCTGCTCACCCGCACCAGCGCGATGAAGCTCGACACCGAGGCGCACACCGTCACGCTGTCCAACAAGGACGTGATCCGCTACGGCAAGCTGCTGCTCGCCACCGGCGCGAACGTGAAGCGCCTGCGCGTGGACGGGTCAGACCTCGACGGCATTCACTACCTTCGCGCGCTCGGAAATGCGGACGCCATCCGTGAAGACGCGAAGGACAACATCGTGCTTGTCGGCGGCTCCTACATCGCCACCGAGGTCGCCGCGACTTTGACGTCGATGGGCCGCAAGTGCACCCTGGTGATGCAGGAGGGCGTGACCCTGGAGCGCACGTTCGGCAAGACCGCCGGCGCGTTCTTCCAGAAAGCGCTCACCGACCACGGCGTCGCGGTCTACGGCGGCGAGGAGGTGGAGCGCTTCGAGGGTGAAGGCCGCGTGTCCGCCGTCGTCACCGCCTCGGGCAAGTCCATTCCCGCCGACGCCGTCGTGGTCGGCGTGGGGGTGACGCCGGACGTGTCACTGGCCAAGAAGGCCGGGCTGGAGCTCGGCGAACGCGGCGGCGTGCTCACCGACAGCAAGCTCGCCACCTCCGCCGTCGACGTGTTCGCCGCGGGTGACATCGCCGAGTACGACTCGGTCGTGCACCAGCAGCGCGTGCGCATCGAGCACTGGGACGTCGCCGAGAACCAGGGCAAGACCGCCGCCCGCTCGATGCTCGGCCACGACGATCCCCACGACGTCGTCCCGTACTTCTTCTCCGATTTGAGTGACTGGACGTGGTTCGAGTACGTCGGCCCGGCCTACAGCTGGACCGAGGAGATCGTGCGCGGCTCAGTCGACGAGGGCAAGTTCACCGTCTGGTACCTCGACGGTGACCGCCTCGTCGCCGCGCTCGCCGTGGACCGCAGTGACGACCTCGACCAGGCGCGCGAGCTGATCAAGTCCCGCGAGCTCGTCGACCGCGCCGCGCTCGCTGCGACCTAAGTCTGAGTAGCCGTCTCCGCTGCGCGGGTAGAAACCCGCGCAGTGGAGGACTTCGTCGTCGACCTCACCCGCGGCAACCCGAGCTCGGTCAAGACCGTGCTCGCGTCCGTGATCCTGGCGCTGGCCGTCTACCAGCTGCTGCTGGCCGCGATCGGCTACCGCAAGCTGCCGCTGATCAGCGAGCAGGCGGCGTTCTTCACGCACCGGGCGTCCGGCGACGCGATCGCCGTGCTGATCGTGTTCGTCG
The DNA here is from genome assembly GCF_027587195.1 of Solirubrobacter phytolaccae. Classification (GTDB taxonomy): domain Bacteria; phylum Actinomycetota; class Thermoleophilia; order Solirubrobacterales; family Solirubrobacteraceae; genus Solirubrobacter; species Solirubrobacter phytolaccae. Next base: position 60,084 of record NZ_JAPDDP010000019.1, read on the forward strand.
CGCTGATGTGCCTCGCCGTGTTCGGCTTCGAGGGCGACTACGCGCTGCACATCGCCGCCGCGATCGGGGCGCTCGTCGTCCTGGCCATCAAGATCGCCGTCGTGCGCAGCGGCAAGGGCGGACAGTTCCTGCCTTACCTGGGAACGCTGCTGTTTCTGTTACTCGCGATCACCTGGTTCACCGTGGTCCCGGACTTCCTCGCCGGAGAGGACTGACATGCAACTGCTCGGCTCGATCATCACCGCCATCGCGATCATCGCCGTCACCATCGCGGTTGTCACCTCACAGCTTGGCCCGTTCAAGGAGGACACGGAACGCCAGGAGCAGATTCAGGAACAGCAGGAAGAGCAGCGCGAGGACGCCGAGGACCGGCGCGAGGACGAGCGCTAACTAGCCGCGACCCATGTAGCGCAGGCGCTTGGACTGGTACTCGCGGGCAGCGGACTCCACCCAGCGCTGGGACTCGCCGGCGATCTCCTTCTTCACGCGCGCGGGGATGCCGGCGGCGAGCACGCCCGGCGGGATCTCGACGCCCTCGCCGACCACGGCGCCCGCGGCGATCAGCGAGCCGGAGCCGACCGAGGCGCGCTGCAGGACGATCGCGCCCATCCCGATGAGGGAGCCGTCGTCGATCGTGCAACCCTCGAGCATCGCCATGTGGCCGACGGTGACGTTGGCGCCGACGATCGTCGGGAGGTCCTTGGCGCAGTGGATGACGCAGTTGTCCTGGACGTTGGAGCCCTCGCCGATGCGGATCGCGCTGTTGTCGCCGCGCAGGACGGCGCCGAACCAGATCGAGGCGCCCGCGGCGACCTCGACGTCGCCGATCAGGACCGCGGTGGGCGCGACGTACGCGTCCTCGGCGATCCGCGGGCGAACCCCGTCTAACTCGATGATCGTCGCCATACGGCCTCCTTGTGCTCGGGCGTGCCGATGAGGGCGCTCTGCGCGAGGCCCTCGGCGACCATGCCGCTCTCCAGATCCACGTTCGCCGCCAGCCAGAGCAGGCGCTTGGCCGCAGCGTAGGCCTGCGGGGAGCGCTCGAGCATGAGCGCAAGCCGCTCCCGCGCGGCGGCGACCACGTCGTCGGCCACCGCCGTGACCATGCCGAACGCCAGCGCGTCCGCCGCGCTCACCTCCTCGCCGCCCAGGATCACATCGCGCGCGCGTGCGAGGCCGATCAGCTTCACGAGCCGGGTCACGCCGCCGTGCGAGGGGATGATCCCGAGCCGGCCCTCGCGGTAGACGAAGCGGGCCGACGGTGCCATCAGCCGCACGTCGCACACCAGCGCGAGCTGCGTGCCCGCGCCCGTGGCCACGCCGTTGATCGCGGCCACGGTCGGCTTCTCGAGTCGCTCAACGAGCGAGATGAGCTGCGTCAGCTTGTGCGAGTCGTGGCGGAACTCGCGCGGATCCCAGTCGCGCTCGAAGCGACTGAGGTCCCCGCCGGCGCTGAAGGCCTTGCCCTCGCCGGTGAGGATCACGCCGCGCACGTCGGCGTCGGTCGTCGCGCGCTCGAAGGCCTCGCGCAGCGCGGAAGCCATCGCGTCGTCGATCGCATTGCGGCGATCCGGGCGGTTGAGGGCGATCAGCAGCACGCCGTCGGCGCCGAGCGTCTGGGTCACGAGATCCACGAACGCCGATGGTACGGTCAGGTGGGTGATCGCGGGGTACCAGCACTTCCTGCGCCTCGCGGACCGCATCCAGTGGGACGACGAGGCGATCGACCTCAGTACCGACGCCCGGAACTGGCCGGACGTCGCCGACACGCGCATCCAGGAACTCGTCAGCGGCTTCATCGTCGGCGAGGCAGGGGTCGCGGAGCACCTGCACGCGTTCTTCGACGGCGACGCCGCCGCGACGTTCGAGGCGCAGCGCCGCGACGAGGAGCGCCACGCGCGGTTCTTCGCCCGCTACGCCCAGGCAGTCGGCCTGACCGACCCGCGCGCGCACGTCTCCGCCGAGTTCGTCGACATCTTCGAGCGCAGGCTCCCTGAGGCGGCCGCCCAGGCGGGCGTGGAAGCCGTCGGGCTCTACCACATGGTCCTGGAGGGCGTGGTCTTCACGGCCGGCCAGTACGCGCTGCTCGAGGTCCTCGACAAGGCCACCTTGCCGGGGCTCTACGAGGGCATGGAGCTCGTGCTGCGCGACGAGAAGTGGCACATCGGCTTCGGCACCCGCTGCCTCAACGACGCGCACCTGGACGAGGACCAGATCGACGCCATCCTCGCCGAAGGCGCACGCGCCGCGGAGCTGTGGGCGCCCGAGCAGGCCGAGCGGGTCCTGCGGACGCTCCACCGGCGTATGGCCGCAGTGCGGTGAAACTTGACGTCAAGGAACTGCCGGGAGACGAGCCGGCGCTCGTCTTCCTGCACGAAGGGCTCGGCTCGATCGAGCTCTGGCGCGACTTCCCGGACCGCGTGCACGCCGCGACCGGGCGGCGCGTGTTCCTCTACTCGCGCGCGGGCCACGGGCAGTCCGACCTCCCGGACGGGAACCGCACGCCGCGGTTCATGCACGAAGAGGCGCTTGACGTGCTGCCGCGGCTCCTGGAAGAGCACGGCATCGAGCGCCCCGTGCTGATCGGGCACAGCGACGGCGCCTCGATCGCGCTCATCCACGCGTCGCAGCACCCCGTGGACAGGCTCGTCCTGCTCGCACCGCACGTGTTCGTCGAGGACATCACCGTGGCGAGCATCGAGGCGGCGCGCACCACGTTCGAGACGACCGACCTCAAAGCGCGCATGGCCCGCTACCACCGCGACCCCGAGCGCACCTTCCGGCTCTGGAACGACATCTGGCTCGCGCCCGAGTTCCGTGCCTGGAACATCGAGGACGTGCTGCCGCGGATCACGGCGCCGACGCTCGTGATCCAGGGCTCGGGCGACCAGTACGGGACGCTCGCGCAGGTGGAGGCCATTCCCGGCCGGCACGTCGTCCTGGACGCGCAGCACGCGCCGCATCTCGAAGCGCCCGAGTCGACCCTCGAACACGTCACGGAGTTCCTCTGAAGCTCGAAGACCACATCGTCGTCCCGCTCGACCAGACGTTCGACGCGCGCTACGGGCTGGAGTATCTGGAGCCCACGCGCGCCCGACTCACCGTCACGCCGCGGGTGCTCGGCGCCGACGGCACCGTCCAGAGCGGCGTCTACGCGGCCATGGCCGAGTCGATCGCCTCGACCGGGACCGCCGTCGAGGTCCTCCCGAAGGGCTTCATCGCGTCCGGCCTCAACAACTCCACGCACGTCGTCGGCGCGGTGCGGGAGGGCGAGCTGGAAGCGGTCGCGCGCTGCCGCGCGCGCGGCGAGACCGAGTGGCTGTGGGACGTGGAGATCGGCCCTTCAGGGGGTCCGGTGAGCGCCATCGCGTCCGTTGCGATCGCCGTTCGCCCGAAACGGGTTTAGAACCCGCCCGATGGGGTAGCGGCGAAGGGTGCCCCAAGCCGCGTGGTCCTTCGCTGCCGCGCGCGACACCCCTATGCAGGCCCGCCGTGCAGTCACCGACTGGGCGCGGTCCTACGTGGAGGATCGCGCGGTTCTGAGCGATATCGCGTTGGCGATCACGGAGGCGGCGACCAACGTCGTCCTGCACGCCTATCGCGACCACGACGAGCCGGGAACGGTCACGATCGAGGCCGAGGAGTACGGCGACCACGTCTGCTTCTACGTGCGCGACGAGGGCAGCGGCCTCAGCCCGCGCGTGGACTCGCCGGGGCTCGGCCTCGGGCTCGGCCTGATCGCCCAGGTGGCCGACTCCGCGGACGTCCGCGCGCCCGAGGACGGCGGCACCGAGGTCGTCATGCGGTTCAACGTCTCGCGCGCCGCCTAACCTCATATGACATGAACTTGCTGCGCTCCGGGGAGGCCGGATCGGCCGCCCTCGAGCTGGCGATCTCCCACGCGCTTCTTACGCGTGTATCTAAGGGTGAGCTCGGAAGCACGCTGCGCGTCTATCGCCCGCGGGCCACGGTCGCGTTCGGCAAGCTCGACCGGCTGAGCCCCGGGTACGAGGCGGCGGTCCGGGCGGCGGAGCGCCACGGGTACGAGCCCGTCCTGCGGCTCCCCGGCGGGCACGCCGCGGCCTACAACGCCGCCTCGATCGGGATCGACGTCGTATGGGCGCTCGACGACCCCGCCACCGGCACCCACGAGCGGTTCGCGACGGAGGGTGAGCGGCTGGCGGCGGCGCTGCGCGGGCTCGGCGTCGACGCGCGCGTGGGGGAGGTGCCCGGCGAGTACTGTCCGGGCGCCTACAGCGTCAACGCGCGTGGACGCGTGAAGCTGATCGGCACGGCGCAGCGACTGGTCCGCGGGGCGGCGCTGCTCGGCGCGTCGGTCGTGGTCGGCGACGGCGCGAGCATCCGCGCCGTGCTGCGCGACGTCTACGCCGCGCTCGAGTTCGACTGGGACGAGTCCACGGCGGGGGCGCTGGACGAAGAGGTCGCGGACGTCACGCTCGAGGCCGTCGAAGCGGCGATCGTCGCCGCCTACCCGGACCTCGAGCCGGCGGACCTGGACGAGCAGACGCTCGCCCTGGCCCACCGGCTCGCGCCGGAACGCAAGCCTTAGCTGCGCGCGGTCGCGGCGGCTTCCTGCGCGTGGTCCTGCGCGGAGGACTTGAGCTCGTCCGCGTGCTCGGAACCGCTCTCCTTCACGGTCTCCTGGGCGCTCTGGACGGCCTCCTGCGCGACCTGCTTGCCGTGCTCGAGGGCCTCCTGGCCGGTCTCCTTCGCGCGATCGATCACGTCGTCGGAGATCGCGCCCATCTTCTCGTCCTCGACGCGCGTCGAGGGGACGAGCATGCCGGCGAGGAAGCCGACCGCGATCGCGCCGACGGCGAGCCCGAGCGGGTTCTGCTGCGCGACGCTGGCGGCCTTCTTGGCCTGGCCCTTGACCTGACCCGAGTCCGGCGTCTTGTCGCCGACGGTCTGGCCGGCGCCGACGAGGCGCTCCTTGGCCGATGAAGCGACGCCCATGACGCTCTCCTTCTTGTCGTGGATGGAGTCCTTGGCGCGAGCCTTGACGTCCGTCTTGTAGCCGAGCGCGTCGACCGTCTCGCCCATGTCGGCGCGCGTCTGCTCGATCTCTTTGCGGATCAGGTCCGGGTCTTCGCCCATTGGATGTCCTCTTTCACGGTCTCGACGGTTTGGGGAACGGGCGGCGTGGCCTGCTGGATCGCCTTCTTGCCGGCGAGGCCGAGCACGGCGGCCAGCGCCAGCCACAGGAGCGTCACGATCAGCGCCGCCGCCCAGAGGGGCAGGAAGCTGTCGAGGACGATGATCAGGAATGCGGTGAGCGCGCCCAGGCCGAGCAGCGCGACGACGGCCGCGCCGGCGAGCATGCCGGCGCCCTTGCCCGCGATCTTGCCCTTCTGGGTGACCTCGGCCTGCGCGAGCTTGATCTCCTGGCGCACGAGGGTCGAGGTCTGGCTCGCCAGGTCCTTGACGAGCTCGCCGATGCCGCGGTCGCGCTGGTCGATCCCGGCGGCCTGTGCGCCCCCGTTGGTGGGGTCGTGGGTCGACATGGGGATCAGCGCGCGAAGTCCTCGCGGCGGGTCGGGATGTCCCCGCCCGCGGCGCTCGGATCGGTCACCACGGTGCCCGGGCGGCCCGTGATGTCGTCGGCCGCGAGGCCGGTGCGGCTCGTCGGCGCGCCGGCGGTGAGCCCGGGGCTGGTGGTCGGCGGCGTGTAGCCGGTCGAGGGCCCGTTCGTGGTGGGCGGCGTGTAGCCGGTCGTGCCCTGCTCGTAGCGGCGGCTGCTCGACGCCTTCAGGAAGCGTGAGGCCGCGAAGCCGAGGGCGACGCCGCCGGCGATGACCGCCCACGGCTGCTTGCGCCCGAAGTCCTCGAGGTCATGGAGGATCGCGTTGCCGTCGGACCGCTGCAGGTAGTCGCCGAGCTTCTCGGCGCGGTCGGCAGCCTGCTCGGCGAGCTTCGCCGGCTGGTCCTTGCCCTGCTCACGCAGCGTGTCGGCGACGCTGCGGATGTCCGAGGCAGTAGTGCTGACCTGCTCACCGGCCTGCGTCGAACGCGTGTCGACCTGGTCGCGGACCCGGCTCGCGGCCTGGCCCTTGGCCTCCTGCGCCTTCTCTTTCGCCTGGTCCTTGGCGTGCTCCGTGCTGGAGCTCGGCCCATTGGCCGTTGCGGTTCCCCCAAAGCTGCTCATGGACGTCATCGCTGTCCATCCCGGCAACGCATGAACCGCAGGGAGGAGAAAATGTGACCGGTTACACGACCTGCGTCAACACGACGAGGCAGCGGCCCTGAGAAGGCCACCGTCACAGGACTGACGGCCAACTGTCAGACCGATCTTGCCTGGGTAGCGCCAAAGGCATGTTCCTTCGAATCGATCGCTGGCAGACCGAGCTTCCGCCGCCCTCCACCCCGGATCCCGCCGGGGCAGCCGCCGTCCAGGAGCTCATGGGCGGCAAGTTCGGCGAGATGTCGACGCTGATGAACTACACGTTCCAGTCGTTCAACTACCGCTTCAAGCAGGGCACGCGGCCGTTCTACGACCTGATCGCGAACATCGCCGCGGAGGAGTACGGGCACATCGAGCTCGTCGCCGCGACGATCAACACGATGCTCACGGGTGTGGACATCCGCGACGTCGAGAGCGAGGCGTACAAGCAGCACTACCTGTTCGGCGGCAAGGGCGCGCTCCCGGCCGACTCACACGGCAAGCCGTGGAACGGGTCCTACGTGCACTCCTCGGGTGATCTCATCGAGGACCTCACCCACAACTACTTCCTCGAGACGGGTGCTCGCTCCGGCAAGCTGCGCGTCTACGAGATGTGCGACCACCCGGCCGCACGCGCGCTGACGGGCTACCTGCTCGTCCGCGGCGGTGTGCACCAGGTCGCCTACGCCCGCGCGCTGGAGAACCTGACGGGCGCGAACCTGTCCAAGCTGTTCCCGACGCCGCGCATCCCGACGGCGAAGATCCCCGAGTGCCAGCCGCACATCGAGGCCGGCGAGCACCTGAAGCTGTACCGCTTCTCGCCGAACGACTACCGCGAGATCGTGGCCGTCTTCAACGGCACGCACCCGGAGACGGGCGAGGAGCTGCAGGTCGTCGACGAGCCGCCGGAGGGCTTCCTGCCCCAGGACCTGCCGCCGGAGACCGACGTCTTCGCGCCGGACTACGCGCCGGAGGAGATCGCCGAGATCGCCCAGAAGCTGCGTAAGGCCGCGGGCCTCCCGGACAAGGTCACCGGCCTCGTCGCCAACGACTAAGAGTCGAAGCCCAGCCCGAGGCGGTCGAGCGTGCGGAGCCAGAGCCCTCTCTGGCCCCCGTTGCGGTCGGCCGCCGCGAGGCGGTTGCGCGTGAGCTGGATCACCGCGTAGCGCAACGGCTCGGGCGGGAACGGGATCGGCTTGCTCTTGACGTAGCGGGTGCGGGTGGCGTCCGTGTCCTTGCCGTCGAGCAGGTCCACGGCCGTGCGGCCGCCGAACCGGGCCGCGGCCACGCCCAGCCCGGTGTAGCCGGTCGCGTAGGCGAGCCGGCCTCCGTGGCTCGTCCCGAAGAAGACGCTGAAGCGGCTGCTGGTGTCGATCGCGCCGCCCCAGCGGTGGGTGAAGCGCGTGCCTTCGAGCTGCGGGAACGTGTGGAAGAAGTGCTGGGCGAGCGTGCCGAAGGTGGCGTCGTGCTCGTCGTGGCGCGGGCCGACCGGGCCTCTGTACCGGTACACGGCGTCCCAGCCGCCGTACAGAATCCGGCCGTCCTTGGTGGGGCGGTAGTAGTGGAACTGGTTGCCGCCGTCGCCGATGCCCTGGCGGTTGGCCCAGCCGACCTTCGTCAGGTCCAGCGGCTCGGTCATCAGCGCGTAGTCGTAGACCGGGACGACGTAGCGCCGGATCGCCTTCAGCAGCGGGGGATAGGCGCTCGTGGCGAGCAGGACGCGCTTCGCCTGGACGCGCGCGTGCGCGGTGAGCACCTGCAGGTCGTCGGTGACGTGGTGGGCGGCGGAGTGCTCGTAGACGCGGACGCCGGCCTTGATGGCGGCGTCGCGCAGGCCCAGCGCGAGCTTGCCCGGGTCGAGGATCCCGGCGCCGGTGTGGTCCCAGACGCCGCCCAGGTATGTGGGGGAGGCGACCTGCGCCCGCATCGCGGCCTGGTCGAGCACCGTGACCTGGTGGCCGAAGCGGGTCAGCAGCTCCCGCTCCTCCTCCAGCCACGGCACCTGGTACTCGTCGGTGATGGCGAGGAGCTCGCCCGTGGCCTCGAAGTCGCAGTCGATGCCGTGGGTGGTCAGATCGTCCTGGATGCCCTGGAAGTTCTCGAGCGCGAGCCGCTCGAGCAGCGGCATCTCCTCGGCGAACCGCGCCAGGCCGTTCTCGATCCCGTGCGTGAGGCTCGCCACGGCGAAGCCGCCGTTGCGCCCGCTGGCCCCGAAGCCGGCCGTCTCGGCCTCCAGCACGACGACGTCCTTGCCCTGCTGGGCCGCGTACAGCGCCGCCCACAGCCCGGTGAATCCGCCGCCGACGATGCACAGGTCCGCGCTGGTCGGCTCCGTCAGGGCGGGCGTCGGCTCGTGTGGCGTGCGCAGCCAGAACGAGCGCGGCTCGGCCTCGCGGTAGCTCGCGCGATCGGCGTCCGTGGGGGTGGAGGTCGGCCAGGGCACTAGCGCAGCGCTTCCGCGAGCTGGAGCAGCGCGAGCTCGCCGCGGTGGCGGCCGACGAGCTGCAGGCCGATCGGCAGGCCCGTGTCGGTGAACCCGGCGGGCACGGCGAGCGCGGGGTGGCCGGAGACCGTGATCCGGCTGCACGCGCGGAACCACTCGAGGTAGGAGCCCATGCGCTGGCCGTTGATCTCGGTCGGGTACTCGAGGTCGACGCTGAACGGCGCGACCTGCGTGACCGGCGCGGCCAGGAAGTCGTAGCGGCTGAGGAACTCGCGCATGCGCGTGAAGAGCTCGCCGCGGAGGGCGAGCGCCTTGCTGATCCGCGTCGCGTCGAGGTGCTGGCCGAAGCGCACGTTCGCGCGCAGCGTCGGCTTGAGGTCGTCGGCGATGTCGGCGAAGGCGGTGAACGCGAGCCCGCGCATGACCTCGAAGCACTCGTCGGCGCCGCTGAAGTCGGGCTCGGCGTTCTCGACGATGCAGCCGAGATCCTCGAGCGCGGCGCGCGCGGTCTGCAGGACGGTGGTGACCTCCGGCTCGATCGGGAGGCCGCCGAGCGTCTCGCTCCACGCGATCCGCAGGCCCTTCGGGTCGGCGTCCAGGGTGGCCGGGAGCGGCCACGGCTCCTGCATCGAGAGCGGATCGCGCACGTCCGGGCCGGCGAGCACCGAGAACAGCAGCGCGACGTCCTGGGGGTTGCGGCCGATCGCGCCGAGCACCGGGAACGGGTTGTAGGGATCTCCGGGGCCGTGATCGGGGATCCGGCCGGGGGAGGGGCGGAGGCCGTAGAGGCTGCAGAACGCGGCCGGGTTGCGGACGCTGCCGCCGAGGTCGGAGCCGTCCGCGACCGGGATCATGCCCGCGGCGACGGCCGCCGCGGCGCCACCGCTGGAGCCGCCGGGTGTCTTGGTGACGTCGTACGGGTTCTTCGTGGCGCCGAAGACGGCATTGAAGGTCTGTGACCCGGCGCCGAACTCGGGCGTGTTCGTCTTGCCGATGATCACGGCGCCGGCCCGTCGCAACCGCTCGACGAGCAGGGAGTCCTCGGTCGGGATGTGGTCGGCGAACAGCGTCGAGCCGTAGGTCGTCCGCATCCCGGCGGTGTCCTCGAGGTCCTTGACCGCGATCGGCAGGCCTTGGAGCGGGCCGGGCGGCGCCTTGTCCGCGGCCTCGAGCGCCAGCTCGGGCTCCAGCTGCGTGACGATCGCGTTCACGAGCGGGTTCATCTCCTCGATCCGCTCGAGGTGGCTCTCCATCACCTCGCGCGCGGTGAACTCACGGGCGCGGATGCCCGCGGCGAGTTCCGTCGCGGATCGACCCCACACAGCGCCGGACTCTACTAGCGTCCGCGCGGATGGCCTTCAGTCACGAGCTGCGCGTCCGCTACGGCGAGTGCGATCCGCAGGGGATCGTGTTCAACGCAAACTACCTCGCGTACTTCGACGTCGCGGTCACCGAGCTGTGGCGAGAGGCGGTCGGCGGCTGGCAGGTGATGGTCGATCGCGGCGTCGACGTCGTCGTGGGGGAGGCCAACCTGCGGTTCCGGCGGGCGGCGTGCAACGACGATCTACTGACGGTAAGTGCCGCGTTCACCCACTTCGGCACGACCTCCGCGACGCTCGAGCTGCAGATCTCGCGCGGAGACGAGCTGTTGGTCGAGGGATCGCTCAGACAAGTTTTCGTGGACGTAAAGACGTTCGCCAAAACGTCGATACCTCCGTGGATGCGCGAGGCGCTCGCGCCCTACGCGGCGAGCGCCGGCGCGGGTGCGTAAGCCGGTGTGAACCGCATCGCGGTGACCGTCGCGGCCTGCTCGCGGTCCATCAGCTGCACGGTGGCCCAGCCCTCGGCGTGCAGGCCGCCGGAGCTGAGCAGCGCTTTCCAGTCCGCGACCTGGCGGTCCATCTCGTCGGCCGGGACGGTGCGGCCGCGGGCGCGTTGGCCGGCCTCGGCCGTCGCGCGGTCGGCGTGCAGGAGCAGCAGGTGCGCGGGGCGTCCGCGGAGCCTGGCGAGCGTGAGGATCGTGCGCCGGGCGACCGTTTTCGTGCCGCGCGAGTGGATGACCGCCGGCTTGGTGCCGAGCACCGCCGCGGCGATCCGCGCGTAGTGCCCGAGGTACAGCAGCGGGCCGCGGCGCGTGCGGTCGTCGGTGTCGACGACCGTCGCGAGGTCGCGATCCACAGCACGGCGCAGCAGCGTTGTCTTTCCCGCCCCGGGAACGCCGGCTACGACGATCACGGAATCTGAGGGAAAGGTGAGCTCCATGACCTCCATTCTGGAGGCCATGGATAAGCATCTCCTTTAGCGCAGCTTGCGCACGATAAAGAAGAGCACTGCCGCCGCGGCCGCGGCGAGCACGACCTTCTTCGGCTCACGCTTGACGCGCTCGAGCGGGCCACCCGCGGCGGCCGGCTCCTCGGCGAGCGGCGGAGTCGCGGCGAACGGCTTCGTCGCCTTCGGCGTGGTCGACGCCTCCGGGCCGCCGGGCACCTCGCCCGGCACCACGGCGGGGCCAGGCGAGTCGGGCGCGGCGGCGTGCGGCGTGAGCGCGGGCGACGGCGCGTCGCCCGAGTCCAGGGGCGCGCCCGACGTCTGGTCGGCCTCCGGCACGTCGGCGGTCACCGGCGGCTCGTCGGCGGGCTCCGCGAACAGCGGCGGGGCGTCGACCGCGCCGACCGGCGGCAGGTCCGCGTCCGCCGGCGAGGAGTCCACCGCTCTGATGGACGGCGCGTCGGCGGTGTCGAGCGGCGGCGGCACGACCGCGTCGGCGGGCGGCGAGTCCAGCGTGCCGAACGGCGGCTCGTCGATGGCCCCGGGGGGCGGCGTGTCGAGCGCGCCGGCGAGCGACCCGCCGGTGTCCGGCCCGTCCTCGAGGGGCGTGCCGAGCGCGGGCTCGTCCGTGGTCGCGTCGAGTGGCGGCTCGTCAGGGGCGGCACCGGGCGGGAACGGCGACCGGTCGTCGGTCGCGCCGGCCGTCGTGTCCGCGACGGCGTCCGTCGGCGTCGTCTCGGCGGCCCCGAGGGGCAGCTCGTCCGTCGTGTCGGCCGGGCCGCCTGTCGGCTCCTCGGCCGGCGGCGTGACCGCACCGAAGGGTGCGGTCTCGTAGACGCTCGCGCGGTCCGTGGCGGCCGGGGGCTCGTCCGGAATCTGGGCCTGCTCGATCTCTGCCGGGGAGGGCGGCTCGGCGGGCGGCGGGGCGTCGATCGAGCCCGTCTCGGCGGGCGCGTCACTCGTGGGGGACTCGCCGCCGCGGGCCTGCCAGGCCGGTTCTTCCTTCTGGCCCCAGCCGGTGGGGGCGGGCGGGTCGTCGGCCTCGGGCACGCTGCTGCCCGCGTCCTCGTCGGCGTAGCCGAGCCCGTAGTGGGCGTAGAGGCGGCGCTCCTCGGACTGGTCGATGCGCGGCTCGGCACCGATGCCGGGCGCGTTCCTGATCTTCTCGGCGGTGTGGGCGACGCGGATCGACCAGGACTCGACGTTGGCGTCGGCGAGCGGGACGAAGCGGGCGTCGCCGTCGTCGACGTCCACGAGTACCCACTCGGGGCGCCCGGTCTCGCGGTCGAGGTAGATCTCACGAACACCACCCAGCCGCTGCCCGCCTGAGTCGAGCACGTCGCGGCCGGGCCATTCGCTGTAGTCGCCGAACTGGGACTGGGTGGGCAGCTGAGCCATATAGGAATCTTTGCCCATCCTGAGCTTCGACTACGCCTCCGGTACGGTGGGGATTCCATGAGCGACTCGCGAACGCTGCTGCAGCGCCATCTCCCGCGTCTTGTCTATGACGCCCAGGAGGCGTACTTCGCCGACTCCGCGGCGGTGTGGACGGACTCGCCGACGAACGTCCTCCGCCGCGAGGACGGCACGGTCATCGCCAAGCCGCCGACGCTCTCGCTCGACTACCTCGGCACGTACGGGGCGCGCAAGGGCGACGCGATCGGCGACACGACCCGCAACTACGCGAAGAACGCCGCGAAGCTCCACGCGCAGCCGGGCTACGCCAACCGCGTCTACGGCCACGCCCGCCCGGACCGGACGGGTCGTCTGTGGCTCCAGTACTGGCTTTTCTACTACTACAACGACTTCCAGCTGCTCGGGAAGCTGTTCTCGGGCGGCAAGCACGAGGGCGACTGGGAGCTCGTCCAGATCGAGCTCGACGATGCCGAGCGCCCGGTCCGGGTCGTCTTCAGCCAGCACAAGGAAGCGGAGGCCCGGCCCTGGGCGAAAGTCGCCAAGGAGGGCGCGCGGCCGCTCGTGTACGTCGCCCGCGGTTCGCACGCGAACTACTTCTCGGCCGGCGCGCACTGGACCGGCACCTGGTTCGACCAGGCCGACGGCAAGGGCCCGCGGATCGACCCCAAGCTCGAGGTCGTAGAGACCGACACACCCAAGTGGCTGCACTGGCCCGGACGCTGGGGCGACACGAAGCCGGCCGGCCCGCTCGACTCGAACAGCCCGACCAGCCCCGGCCCGCGCCGCCATTGGAAGGACCCGCTCGCGCTGATCGACACTGTCACGCCGACCAAGAAGGCCACCCCGGTGCCGCCGCCGAAGGCGACCGTCCGTCGCGAGGAAGGCGTGCACGTCGTCGCCTTCGAGGCGCCGCCCGAGGCGACCGGCCTCGTGGTCGCCACCCGCCCGCGCGGCAGCGACGAGCCCGCGCGCGTCGAGACCTTCCCGCTCGACAGCCTCACGGGCGAGGTCCAGGTCCCCGCGCAGAGCGCCGACGACGAGGTCTGGACCAGCGTCGTCGCCCCCGAGAAGGGCCCGTCCGAGTCGGTGTAGGCGCCGGTCGGCGACGCGGGGGACCGGCGCGAGCCGGCTACGGCTGTGCCAGGTCCTCGGCGCCGAATGCCCGGCGCTCGACGAGCGCCCCCAGGTGCGCCTGGAGGGCGTCGAGCGCCGCCGGGCCGATCTGCGCCGCCCAGCGCTCGCGCACGTCGTCGAACAGCGCCCCGCCGACGGTCATCAGCTCGTGGCCGCGGGGTGTGACCTTCAGCAGCTGCCGTCGCGCGTCGCCCGGATCGGCCTCGCGGCCCACGTACCCCAGCTGCTCGAGCGCGGTGATCGTCTTCGCGGCCGCCTGCTTGGAGACGTCGAGCCGCCGGCCCAGCTCCGAGGCCGTGTCGGCGCCGCCGTCGATCGCCCGCAGCGCGAACTCGTGCGCCGCACGCACCCCGGGGTGCCCGCGTCGTTCGAGCTCCGCGACGACGTCGTCGACCATCGAGTGGAACCCGCCGAGCAGCAGCAGCGCCAGCTCGGCGCCCTGTGAAGTCGCCATGCCCGCATCATAGACAACCGGGTTGTCGAGACATGCTAGTTTGGACAATATGGTTGTCGATAATCACACCGCGTCCGTCAACGGCACCGAGCTGCACTACATCTCGGCGGGCACGCACGGCTCGCCCGTCCTGCTCGTCCACGGCTTCCCCGAGAGCTGGTGGACGTTCCACCGGCTGATCCCGCTGCTCGCGGAGCGGCACCGCGTGTTCGCCGTGGACCTGCGCGGGTTCGGCGACTCGGCGCCGGCCGGCGAAGCCCACGACAGCGCGACGGCCGCGCAAGACCTCGCGGCGCTGATCGCCCGCCTGGACGTCGGCCCGGTTCACCTGACGGGCCAGGACATCAGCGGCCCGACGACGTTCCGCCTCGCCGCCGCTCACCCGGAGCTCGTCCGCACCTTCACGGCGATCGAGACCGGCCTGCCGGGCTTCGGCCTCGAGCAGCTCGCCGACGTCGCCTGGCACATCCGCGCCCTCGCCACGCCCAGCGTCCCGCAGCTGTTCCTCGAGGGCCGCGAACGCGCGCTCGTCTCCCACCTCACGCCGTTCACCGGCGAGGACCGGGACGTGATCGCGGCCGCCTACGCGCGCCCGGGCGGCTTCAACGGCGCGGCCGGGCTCTACCGCTCCCTCCTCACCGAAAGCGAAGAGATCCGCGCGCTGCCGAAGCTCACGCAGCCGGTCCTGACGATCGGCGGCGGCTCCGGCGACTTCACCGCCGCCGCCTTCCGCAATGTCGCCGACGACCTGCGCGCCATCACCCTCGACGGCACCGGCCACTACCTCGCGCTGGAAGCCCCGGAGCGCCTGGCCGAGGCGCTCCGGACCTTCTGGCGAAGCTAGCCCGTGTTGCGCATCCCGGCCGCGATCCCGGTGATCGTGGCCAGGAGCGGCGACCGCGCCTCCTCGCGCCCCGCCCGCAGGCGGCGCAGGAGCTCGACCTGGAGGTGCGAGAGCGGGTCGATCCACGGGTTGCGGTGCTCGAGCCGCGCCTGCAGCGCCGGCGTCGTGTCCAGCAGGCGCTCCTGTCCGGTGATCGCCAACACGCGCTCGACGACCTCCTCGTGCTCGGCCTTCAGGTCCTCCCAGAAGCGCCCCGCGATGTCCTCGTCGACGAGGGTCAGGTACCGCTCGGCGACGCCCAGGTCGGTCTTGAACAGCGCCATCTCCAGGGTCCCGATCAGCCCGGTGAAGAACGGCCAGTCGCGCCACATCTCGCGCTGCATCTCCAGGTTGCCGGAGCCGAGCGACGTGCCCGCGCCGTACCAGGACGGCAGCAGCAGGCGGTTCTGCATCCACGCGAACACCCACGGGATCGCGCGCAGCGACTCGACGGCGCTGGAGCCCTTCCGCGACGGCGGCCGCGAGCCGATGTTCAGCTGCGAGAGCTCCGCGATCGGCGCGACCTCGTTGAAGAAGCGGATGAACTCCGGGTCGTCGTAGACCAGCGCGCGGTAGCGCTGGCGCGAGGCGAGCGAGAGCCGCGTCATCTCCTCGCGCCACTCGTCCTTGATCGGCGGGTTCGGCAGCGCGCTCGCGAGCAGCACGGCCGACACCGTCTGCTCCAAGGACCGCTGGGCGAGCTCGGCGTCCGCGTACCGCGCCGCGATCGTCTCACCCTGCTCGGTGATGCGGATCCGGCCCTCGACCGTGCCTTCCGGCTGGGCGCGGATGGCGCGGTAGGTGCGCCCGCCGCCGCGTGAGGGCGAGCCGCCGCGGCCGTGGAAGAGCTCGAGCTGCAGGTCGATCGCCTTGGCCTGCGCCGCGAGCTGCTCCTGCGCGTTGTAGAGCGCCCAGGTGGAGGCCACATAGCCCGTGTCCTTGCCCGAGTCCGAGTAGCCGACCATCACGGTCTGGCGGTTGCCCTGGGTGCGCAGGTGCGTCAGGTACGGCTCGATCGCGTAGAGCGCGCCCATCGTCGCCGGCGCCTCCTCGAGCGCGACCCGCGTCTCGAACAGCGGCACCATCCGCACCGAGGTCGCCCCGGCGCGGATCGCGAGCCAGTGCGCCGCGAGCACGTCCGACGGCTGCTCGGTCATCGAGATCACGAACGCCGGGACGGTCTGCGGCCCGTACGCCTCGGCGCTGAGCGCGACCGTGTCCAGCGTGCGCAGCAGCTCGCCGGCCTCGCCGCCCGGGTCGTGCTCGATCCCGCGCCGGCCGGAGGCGAGCGCCTCGGTCAGCAGCGCCACGCGGCGCGTCTCGTCGGCGGCGTCGGCGAAGCCGGGCAGCACCGCGCCCGTCGCCTGGCGCACGACGTCCGCGCCCTGGCGGATGTCGATCCCGGCGAGGTGGAAGCCGAACACGTCGACCTGCCACAGCAGCTGGCGGATCGAGCCGGTGGCGACGTGGCGGGAGTTCACGTGCGCGAGCACCAGCTCCAGGTCGCGGCGCAGCGCCTGCGCGTCGGCGTAGCCGGGCTCACGGCCGCGTGGGTGCAGCGTGTTGCCGAGCCGGTGGTGGACGAACCCGAGCTTGGTGCGCAGCGGCTCCCATTCGCGGTGCGGGCGCCGGAGCACGAGCGCGCTCGGCAGCTCCTCCGCGTCCTGGGCGAGCGAGTCCTCGAGCTCCTGGGAGACCGGGACGCGCAGCGAGGAGTGGCTGAACATCTGCGCGAGCTTGTCCACGCGGGTGCGCAGGAGCGTCAGCGCGGTGGAGCGGTGCAGCGCGAGCGCGCTTGCGAGCGTGTCCGAGCCGACCTCGGGGTGCCCGTCCATGTCGCCGCCGGTCCACGAGCCGTACGACAGCACCGGCTGCACGAGCCGGACGTCGAGCTCGTGCTCGATCTCGTCCAGCACGGCCGGGATGGCGTCGAACAGCACGGCCTCGAAGAAGAAGAGGTTGCGGCGGACCTCGTCGTCGACGCGCGGGCGCACGCGCCGCAGCTCGTCGGTCTGCCACCAGATCGTCAGGTCCTCGCGCAGCTCGGCCAGGAGCTGCCGGCGGCGGCTGTGGCCCGTGCGCGGGTCGTCGAGCTTGTCCAGCAGCAGCGCGACGTCCCACTGGTGGTCGAGCACGGAGCGCCGCGTCGCCTCCGTCGGGTGCGCGGTGAGCACGTGCTCGATCTGCAGCTGCGCCATCAGCGGGCTGATGTCGATCTTGCGGTCGCGCAGGATCTGTGCCGTCTCGGCGAGCGACTCGCGCTGGGTCTCGCCCGTCTGGTCGTACTGGCGCCGGCGGCGCGCGCGTTCGCGCTCCTCGGCGATGTTCGCGAGCTGCAGCTCGAGCGAGCAGGCGCGGATGATCGGTTCCACCGACTCGTCCGGCACGCCGCGCAGATAGGCGACGAGCCGCTCCGCCGCTCCCTGGTCGCCCGCACGCACCGCGGCGGCCGTCTTGAACAGCCACTGGAGGCGCGAGGCGAAGACGCGTCCCGCCTGCTCTTCGAGCACGCTGTTGAGCGCGTCCGAGAGGAGCGCCGTGTCCTGGGCAAGCCCATCCGTCGCCTGCGCGGGCGCAGGACTGGGCACATCAAGCCGCGTCATGTGGTCCGAAAGGCTACGAGACCATGCCCGCGGCGACTGTATCCAGGCTGGATTCGTCCACCAGGATGAACGCGCCGGTCGCGTGGCAGCGGGCGTATACATCGGCCGCGATCTCACCGCCAAGCCGAAGCTTTACGTGAGCGATGTCGTTCAGCCGTAGTTCTTCGGCTACCGGCCACTCGAGCGTCTCGAAGTCGATCCGGCCTTCGACGCTGTCGAGCTTGGCCGGAACCGAACGTGTCCCGTGCTTGAGCTGGAAGCGGTCTCCGGGGCGTGCCGGGCGGTCTCCGAGCCAGCAGAGGGTCGCGTTGAGCTCCCGTGTGGGGGTCGGCGCGTCCTCGACGGCGGCGATCAGCTCGCCGCGCGCGAGGTCCACCTCGTCCTCCAGGCGGACCGAGACGCTCAACGGCGCTTCGACCACTGCGGCCACGCCGTCCGCGTCTCGGACCTCGGCCACCCGGGTGCGCGTGCCGGAGGGCAGCACGACCACCTCGTCGCCCGCCTTCAGCGCGCCCGCGGCGAGCCGGCCCGCGGCCCAGCGCGCGCCGTTCTCGCCCCGCAGCACGAGCTGTACGGGCAACCGCGCGGCGTGCACGGCCCGCGGCTCGACCGGCACGGTCTCCAGGCGCTCCAGCAGCGGCTGCCCCTCGTACCAGGGCATGTTCGGCGAGCGCTCGACGACGTTGTCGCCCTTGAGCGCGCTGATCGGGATGAAGTCGGTCTCGCGCAGGCCGATCGCGGCCCCGAGCTCGATCACGTCGCGCACGATCTCGTCGAAGCGGCTCTCCGCGTAGTCGACGAGGTCCATCTTGTTGATGGCGACGATCACGTGCTCGACGTCCAGCAGCGCGGCGATCGCGGCGTGGCGGCGGCTCTGCTCGGTCAGCCCGGCGCGGGCGTCGACGAGCAGCAGCGCCAGGTCGGCGGTGGAGGCGCCCGTGACCATGTTGCGGGTGTACTGCGCGTGGCCGGGGCAGTCGGCGAGGATGAAGCGCCGGCGCGGCGTCGCGAACGAGCGGTAGGCGACGTCGATCGTGATGCCCTGCTCGCGCTCGGCCCGCAGGCCGTCGGTGAGCAGCGCGAGATCCAGCCCGTCGACCGAGCGCTCCTCGACGTGGGCGAGCTGGTCGGCGAGCACGGCCTTGGCGTCGTACAAGAGCCGCCCGATGAGCGTCGACTTGCCGTCGTCGACGCTGCCGGCGGTGGCGAGGCGCAACAGGTCCATGACTAGAAGTAGCCCTCGCGCTTGCGGTCTTCCATCGCCGCTTCCGTCGCGCGGTCGTCGGCGCGGGTCTCGCCGCGTTCGGTGATGTTGGTGGCCGCGATCTCGGCCACTACGTCCGGCAGCGTGACCGCCGTCGAGCGGACCGCGCCGGTGCAGCTCATGTCGCCGACCGTGCGGTAGCGGACGGAGGCGCTGAAGGGGTCCTCGCCGTCCATGAGCGAGATGAAGTCGCTCGTGGCGTAGAGCATCCCGTCGCGCTCGAACACCTCGCGCTCGTGCGCCATGTAGATCGACGGCAGCTCGAGCTCCTCTTGCGCGATGTACTGCCAGACGTCGAGCTCGGTCCAGTTGGAGATCGGGAACGCGCGCAGGTTCTCGCCGGGGCGGACGCGCGCGTTGTAGAGATCCCACAGCTCGGGGCGCTGTCGGCGCGGGTCCCACTGGCCGAAGTCGTCGCGCAGGCTCAGCACGCGCTCCTTGGCGCGGGAACGCTCCTCGTCACGGCGGGCGCCGCCGAAGCACGCGTCCAGCCGGTGCTTCGCGATCGCGTCCAGCAGCGTCACGGTCTGGAGGCGGTTCCTCGACGCCCGCGGCCCGGTCTCCTCGCGCACACGGCCGGTGTCGATCGACTCCTGCACGGAGCCGACGAGCAGCTCCAGGCCGGCTTCCGCGACGAGCTTGTCGCGGAAGGCGATCACCTCGGGGAAGTTGTGGCCCGTGTCGATGTGCAGCAGCGGGAACGGCACGCGGTCCGGCGCGAAGGCCTTCTGCGCGAGCCGGACGAGCACGATCGAGTCCTTGCCGCCGCTGAACAGCAGCGCCGGCCGGTCTCGCTCGGCCGCCACCTCGCGGATGACGTGGATCGCCTCGGCCTCGAGCGCTCGCAGGTGCGAGAGGGCCGGCGTGGTGACGGCGGTCATACGTGCAGCCCGCACTCGGTCTTCGTGAGCCCGGCCCAGCGGCCCTCGCGACCGGTGCCCGGGTTCGTGCACGGCGCGCAGCCGATCGACGAGTAGCCCTGGTCGTGCAGCGGGTGGTACGGCAGGTCCCGCTCGAAGATGCGGTTCCACAGGTCCTTCTCGGTCCACTCGACGAGCGGGTTGTACTTCCAGAGCTGCCGCTTCTCGTCGAACTCGATCGGCTGCGCGTTGGCGCGCGTGGCCGACTGCTCGCGGCGGATGCCGGTGACCCAGGCGTCCGCGCCGTCCAGCGCGCGCTCGAGCGCCGCGACCTTGCGGTCCCCGCAGCAGTGCGCCGGGCCGCTCCAGTCGCCGGTGGCGTCCTCGATCGCGATGTCCACGCCGAACCGCTCCTCGAACGCCCGCCAGGTCGCGAGCGTCTCCGGGAACAGCACGCCGGTGTCGATCGTGACGATCCGCGCGTCCGGGGCGAGCTTGATCAGCTCGTCGACCAGGATCGACTCCTCCTTCTGGAAGGAGCACAGCATCACGAGGCGGTCGCCGTGACGGTCCACGGCCTCCTTCAGGACCTCGGCGACGCTCACGCCCGGACTCCCTCGGCGCGCGAGTCCGAGCCCTCCGGGCGAGAACTCGCAGCGACGCGAGCCGTCAGGCGAGCGTCGTCCTCTTCGACGGGGGCCAGCTCGTTCGTCCACCACTCCGGCTCGGTCCGGCCCGCGAAGTCGCGGAACGTCTCACCGTCGCCGTGATGGGTCTCGTAGAGGGTGAAGATCCGCAGCAGCGTGTCGTTGAGCTCCCAGTTCGGGACCTTCTTGATCACGACGTCGCCGAACTTCGGGTTCTCGCCCAGGCGGCCGCCGATGCGGATGTCCATGGCTTCGACGAACTCGCCGTCGACCTTCTTGAGCACGCCCTCGATGCCGACGTCGGCGATCTGGTGCTGCGCGCAGCTCGAGGAGCAGCCCGCGAAGTGCAGGCGGAAGTCCTCGCCGTGGCCGTTCGGGCGCACGTGCTCGTCCAGGAACTTGGAGATCTCCACCGCCCGGCTCTTCGTGTAGACCTTGGCCAAGCCGCAGAACTCCTTGCCCGTGCACGTCTGCAGGCCGCGCTGGAAGAGCGTCGGCGTGGGGGTGAGGTCGGCGATCAGCGGCTCGAGCAGCAGCGCGTCGACCTGCTCCGCCGGAATCCACGGCAGCAGCACGTTCTGCTGGTGGGTGAGGCGCAGCGCGTCGTCCTCGCGGGCGCCGTACTTGCGGGCGAGATCCGCGAGCTCCTGCAACTGGGAGGCGCGCAGACGCCCGACCGGCACGACCAGCCCGACCGTGCGGAAGGCGTCGTCGGCCTGGGGAAGAACGCCGATGTGGTCCTCGCCGGGGCCGGGAGGCTTCGGGACGCCGCGGCGGAGCGGGCGGCCGACGCGCTTCTCCAGCTCCTCGCGGAGGGCCTCCGGGCCGACGCGGTCGACGAGGAACTTCAGGCGGGCCTTGCCGCGCGCCTTCCGGTTCTCCTCGGCGTCGCGGAAGATCCCGGTCATGCCCTCGATGACCTCGGGGGCCTCCTCGGGCGTCACGAAAACGTCCATCCAGCGGGCGAAGCGCGGCTGCGTGGAGAGGCCGCCGCCGACGCGCAGGTTGAAGCCGCGCGTGCCGTCCTCGGCGATCACGCCGGAGAGCGCGATGTCGTTGATGAGGCCGCGGGCGCAGTCCTCGGTGCACCCCGTGACCGAGATCTTGTACTTGCGCGGGAGGTTCGAGTAGAGCTTGTTGTCGAGGAAGTGCTCGTGGATGGCCTCGGCGGTCGCGTAGCCGTCGACGATCTCGTCGTGCGCGAGGCCCGCCAGCGTGCAGCCGACGACGTTGCGGGTGATGTCACCGCAGGCGCCGGAGGTCGTCATCCCGACGCGCTCGAGGCGCTCGAAGATGTCCGGGATGTTCTCCAGCCGGATCCAGTGGATCTGGAAGCACTGGCGCGTCGTGCAGTCGATGACGCCGCGGCCGAACTCCTCGGCGATGCCGGCCATCGTCTCGGCCTGAGCGAGGCTCAGCTTTCCCTGGACGACCTTGACGCGCATCATGAAATGCCCGTCGCCGGTGTTGTGCGCGTAGAGCCCGTACCACTTGAGCAGGCCGACGTGATCGGGGCTCAGGGTCTCCCACCCGTCGCGCGCGGCTCGGAGCAGTTCGGGCAGTACGTCGAGGCCGTCAGTCTCGGCCTTAATGCGTTCGATCTTGCTCATGGGGTCCCACGAAGGTACCCGCCGATCGAGCAAATCACAAGGAATCGGATCAGGATTAAGTTGATTGTTTCCCGATCGTCTTTGTCGAGTTTATATCAGGGATGACGGCGCCTCGTCCTTGAGGCTGATCCGCAGATCATCTTCTGAGCGGATCGCGAATCGTCAGCGGGGCCGACGACACGCGGGTCCGGTTCCCGGAGGCTTGGACTCACTCCCCAGCCTCCCCAAAGGAACCGACCATGGCCCACGCCGGACAGACGCTTCAGAACCCCATCAGCGGCGAGCGCATCACCTTCCTCCAGACCGCCGCCGACACCGCGGGCGAGCTTTTGGAGTTCGAACTCGAGCTGGCCGCCGACGGCAAGGTCCCCGGCGCGCACGTGCACCCCGAGCAGGAGGAGCGCTTCCACGTGCTCGAGGGCGTCATGCGTTTCCGGCTCGGGATGCGCCGGATCACGGCCGTGGCCGGCGAGACGGTCGTCGTGCCCGCCGGGCGCATGCACAAGTTCGCCAACGGCGGCGACGAGACGGCGCGCGTGCGCGTCGAGGTCGTCCCGGCGCTCGACATGGAGGACCTGCTGACGACCACCACCGAGCTCGCGCTCGAGGGCCACGTCCTGCGCTCGGGCATGCCGAAGCCGCTGCATCTGGCCCTGTTCGTCAGCCGGTTCCGGCGTGAGGTGCGCGCCCCGTTCCCGCCCGCCTGGATGGTCCGCGTGCTGATGGTGCCGCTGGCCGCGTTGGCGACGGCGCGCGGCCATCACGCCCGTTACGCGATGGCATAGGACACACTCTGGGCCGATGGCGCTGATCGCATCGGCCCGGGAACGCCCGTTCGGCGCTGACGAGCTCTTCATGTGGACCACGGACCCGGCCGGGCGTTTCGTCGCGGCCGACGCCGTCTTCGCGCGGCTGACCGGTTACGGCCGGGAGGCGATGGAGGGGCAGACGCACGCGTTCGTGCGCCATCCCGCGATGCCGGTCGCGCTGCTGCCGCCGCGGCCCGGCGCGATGTACGTCCGCTATCTCGCCGAGGACGGCGCGAGCTTCTGGGCGCTCGTGCTCACGGTCGCGGTGGGCGGCGGGTTCACGGGGGTCGGGTTCCTGCCGGCGGGCGCGACGTTCGACGCGGCGCGGGAACGGCTCCAGGCCGTGCGCGAGGCGGAGCTCGACGGGCAGCCCTTCGAGGTGCCCGACTTCCGCGCCGCGTTCGTGGAGGAAGCGGGCGCGCGGCCGGTCGAGCGGGACGCGGCGCTGACCGCGACCGCCCGGCGGCTCGCTCGGCTGGACGAGGCGTTCGCCGGCGCCGA
The DNA here is from genome assembly GCF_027587195.1 of Solirubrobacter phytolaccae. Taxonomy (GTDB): domain Bacteria; phylum Actinomycetota; class Thermoleophilia; order Solirubrobacterales; family Solirubrobacteraceae; genus Solirubrobacter; species Solirubrobacter phytolaccae. Next base: position 83,157 of record NZ_JAPDDP010000019.1, read on the forward strand.
GCGGACGCGGGCGTTCGTTGAGGAGCTGGCGGAGTCGATCCGCCTGTTCGCCCTGAACGCGATCCTCGCGGCGCACCGGCTGGCCGACTCGGCCGCGATCGGCGCGGTCGCCGGGCTGCTGCAGACCCGGTCGGACGCCGCCGTGCCCGACCTGCTCGCGTTCGGCGACCAGATCGAGCGGGTCGCGGTGGCGCACGCCGACGCGCGGTTCGCGGTCGCGTCCGCGCAGCTGCTGGCCGCGCACCCGGACGCGGGGGAGGCGGCGGCCGTGGCGCGCGAGGCGGTCACCGCGACCGTGGCGGTGCTGGACACGGCGCTCGAGGACCTGACGGCCGCGGTGGCCACGATCGACAGCCACTTCAGGACGATCCGCTTCCTCGAGCTGCAGGGGCGGATCGAGGCGGCGCGCGCGACCGACACCGGGCACGTGCTGACGCTGTTCGAGGAGATCGGCCGCCAGGTGCGGCTCGCGGGCGCCGAGCTCGCCGCGTTCGGGACGCTGCGCGCCGGCGAAAGCTGACGAACCGCGCCGGCCGTAGCCGCATTGGCCCAAGACAGCGTCATCCGCCGCACACTGGTCTGCAGTCTCCGGCGGCGGTGCCGATCTCGGGGGTAGATGACCGCCGAGCGCCGCTTCACCATCGACGAGCTGTTCGTCTCGACCACCGACCGCAAGGGGCACATCCGGCTGTCGAACCGCGTGTTCGAGCGCGTCAGCGGCTACGAGCGCGACGAGCTGATCGGCCGGGCGCACAACGTCATCCGCCACCCGGACATGCCGCGCTCGGTGTTCGACCTCTTCTGGCAGGTGCTCGAGGCCGGCGATCCGGTCGCCGCCTACGTCAAGAACCGCGCGAAGGACGGCGCGCACTACTGGGTGATGGCGGTCGCGATCCCCGTGCCCGACGGCTACCTGTCGGTGCGCATGAAGCCGACCACGCCCCTGTTCGACGCCGCGGTGGAGATCTACGCCGACGTGCGCGCGGTCGAGCTGGAGGTCGAGGGCGACGACGTGCGCGGGCGCAAGGCGTCGATCGCCGCGGGCGCGGCCCGCTTGGCCGAGCGCCTCGAACAGGCCGGCTTCGACTCCTACCCCGCGTTCATGCGGGCCGCGCTCACCGCCGAGGTCGCAGCGCGCGACGCCGCGCTGGCCGGCCACGAGCGCGGGCTCGACCTCGGCGCCGCCGACGCGGGCCTGCGCGCGGTGGGGGAGGCGGCGCTCGGCACCGTCGACCTGTTGCGCGAGCTCGGCGAGCGGCTCGCCGGGCACGGTGAGCTGTCCGAGGCGCTCAAGCACAAGTCCGGGTTCGTCGAGGAGCTGTCGGAGGCGATCCGGCTGTTCTCGCTCAACGCGATCCTCGCCGCCGACCGGCTGCGCGACGGGCGCGCCCTCGGCGCGGTCGCCGGGCTCCTGCGCACCCGCAGCGACGCCGCGGCGCCCGAGATCATCCGGCTCGGGACCGAGCTCGAGCAGGCGGTCGCGCTGCTGAGCGAGACGAGCTTCCGCGCCGCCGCCGGCAAGCTGCAGACCGAGATGATGACCGCGGTCGTGGAGGACCTGCTCGACGCGAGCACCGCCCGCACCGAGGCCGCTTCACACCTGCAGCTGCTCGCCGACGCCGTCTCGGAGGCGTTCGAAGCGATCTGCGCGTCGATCGCGGCCGTCGACACCGTGCTCGACCGCTTGGCCGGCGTGTCAAAGTCCGTCGAACGTCACCTGTCGGTCATCCGCGCGTTGGAGGTGAACGGCCGCATCGAGGCCGCCCGCGCCGCCGACACCGAGCAGGTCCGCGTGCTGTTCGAGGAGATCGCCAAGCAGGTCGAGACCGCGGACACGCAGCTGCACGACTTCACCGCGCTCGCCACCCGCGAGGACCGTGACGACGGAGGCGTGCGGCGCGAAGGCCGCCGGCGCATCGCTGCCGTTCAGACGGCGGTGGGGGCGATGGCCTAGGCGCGGCGCTCAGCGCGGGCGCCGCTCAGGGCGCGGACGGCGTTCGTCTGCACCGAGGAGAGGCAGGACCCGTCGCGGCCGGGAATGGGCGGCTGGGGAGTTTCACTCGTGGGGAGTAGGAGTACTCACTGTGTTGTTTGAGTGCTGTTTTCCGGTACTCAAACAACACGCTCGATGCGAAATCGCGACCGCCGATTCCACCCCTCCTCGGTGCAGGCCGTAACCGCACGCACGCAGTCCGGGCCGAATCAGTCGAAGAGCGAATCGGGCGACACGCTAAGGCGGCGCGCGGTGACGATCGGGGCCCCACGCGGGTTCAACGGATCATCCGGCAGCCGCGTCACGTCGCAGCACGCCAAAACGGCCTTGGTGAGGAACCGTGACGGCTTGCCGTAGCCGTGCGCGTCGTCGATCCCCCGCGGCCGGTGGTGGTACCGGACCGGCACATACATCGACAGCGTCCGCCGCGCGCGGGTCATGCCGACATAGAGCAGCCGGCGTTCCTCGTCGATCTGCTCGCTCGTGCCCGCGGACATGCAGGCCGGGAAGTTGCCGTCGTAGACCGCGAGCACGTGGACGTGGTCCCACTCGAGGCCCTTGGCGCTGTGGATCGTGGACAGCGTCAGGTAGTCCTCGTCCAGGTGCGGCGGCTGGGCGAGGTCAGCGCTGGACTGGGGCGGATCCAGCACGAGCTCGGCGACGAACTGGCGCGGGTCTCCGACCTGGTGGGCCGCGGCGACGAGCTGATCGAGGTCCTGGACGCGGATCGCGCCGTCGGGGTAGCGCGCCCGCACCAACGGCGCGAGCACCTCGCGCAGCCCTTCGGCGCGCGGGCCGGCGCGCTGCTCGTCGCGGGCGACGACGAGCGCGGCGATCACGGCGTCGGCGCTCGCACGGGCGCCCGACGGGATGACCTCGCGCGCCTCGCTCCAGGCCGCGAGCCGGTCGGGCACCGCGGCCAGCCGGCCCTCGCCCATCTCGTCGAGGGGAGACTCGGCGAGGTCGCGCGGCGCGCCGGCCATCACGGCCATCGCCTTGCGCGCGCTCGCCGGCCCGAGGCCCTCGACAAGCTGCAGCACGCGGAACCACGCGATCTCGTCCCCGCCGTTGTCGGCGAGCCGGAGTAGCGCCACGAAGTCCTTCACGTGCGCGGCCTCGAGGTATTTCAGGCCGCCGTACTTGACGTACGGGATTTTCCTTCGGAGCAGCTCCAGCTCGAGCTGATCGCTGTCGTGCGAGGTGCGGGCGAGCACCGCCTGGTCGCGCAGGTCGGACCCGTTCTCGCGCGCCTCGAGGATGCGATCCGCGACGGCCTCGGCCTCCGCGCCCTGATCGCGCACGTGGATGACGGCGGGGCGGACGCCGCCCGGGCGGTCGGCGCGCAGGCGCTTCGGGAACGCCCGCGTGGCCTGCGCCGCAAGCTCGTTGGCCGCGTCCAGCACGGGCTGCGTGGAGCGGTAGTTGCGCTCCAGCGTCACCACCCGCGTGCCGGGGAACTGCTCCGGGAAGTCCAGGATGTGACCGGCGCTCGCGGAGCGGAAGCCGTAGATGGCCTGGAAGTCGTCCCCGACGACGGTGATGTCGCAGCCGAAGCCGGCGAGCGCCTGCGCCAGGTCCACCTGCAGGCCGTTGACGTCCTGGTACTCGTCGATCAGCACGTGGTCGAACGAGGAAGCCAGGCGCGGCCCGATCACCTCGTCGCGAGCGAGGGCGCGCCACATCAGCAGCAGATCGTCGAGATCGACCACGCCGAGCGCCTTCTTGCGCGTCGTGTACTCGCGGAACAGCGCGCTGATCGCCTCGCGGTGGTCCTCCACCCACGGGAAGTGCTCCGCGATCACGCCCGACAGCGGCAGCTGCGCGTTGACGGTGCGCGAGTAGATGTCCAGCAACGTCCCCTTCTTCGGGAACCGCGTGCGGGACTTCGCGTGCCCCGCCTCCTCGCGCAGCAGGTCCAGCACGTCGGCCGCGTCGCCGGCGTCGAGCACGCCGAAGCCGCCGGGCAATCCGAGTGCCGCCGCGTGGCGTCGCACCAACCGGTGCGCCACCGAATGGAAGGTGCCTCCGAGCACGCGTGCGGACGCCGGGACGAGGCCGCGCGCACGCTGCAGCATCTCCCGCGAAGCGCGGCGCGTGAACGTCAGCAGCAGGATCCGCTCCGACGGCACACCCTCGGCCACGAGCCACGCAACACGGGCGCAGAGCGTCGTCGTCTTGCCCGTCCCCGCACCCGCGAGGATCAGCAGCGGCCCGCCGGTGTGCGTCGCCGCCGCCCGCTGCTCATCATTGAGCTCGTCGAGCCAGTACCGCTCGCCCCTGTCCGCCACCACTGCCATCGGCCGAGCAACGCTACGTGTGCGGTCGGACGACTCCGCACACCGCTAGCCACAACCCCTCACCGGTAATAGGATCGTTGGCGATGGAGGCCCATGTTCGTCCACTCAGGGCCGACGCCGCTCGTAACCGCGCCCGCGTCTTGGACGCCGCGCGGTCGGCCTTTGCGGAGGCCGGGCTCGATGTGGGGGTTGAGGAGATCGCCCGTCGAGCCGGTGTCGGCAAAGGCACGCTGTACCGCCGCTTTCCCACGAAGGAAGCGCTCGTCTGCGCGATCTTCGAGGACATCCTCGTCGAGTTCGAACGGGTGTCGCAGGAGGCGCTCGCCGGCGAGGCGGTAGGGGAGGCGTTCGAGCACTTCCTGGAGACCGCCGCGCGGATGCAGGCCTCCAACCAGGGGTTCTACGACGTCGTCTCCCGGGGCGGCGCCGACGTCATCACGCCCGATCAGAGCAAGCGCTTCCGCCTCGCGGCCGGCGGCCCGCTCTCCCGAGCGCAGTCCGCGGGCGTGATCCGTGACGACCTCGTCGCGGACGACCTGCTGATGGTCTTCCGCATGCTCGGCCCGACGACGCGCACGTTCACGGGCGGGCATCTGTCCGAGGACTACTGGCAGCGCTACCTCGGCATGCTGCTGGACGCGATGCGCCCCGCGGCCGCGTCGCCGCTCCGCGCCAAGCCCTGGCGGGACCCAGAGCTTTAACGACGTTGCGGCGCCCCGCAGGACGCCGCAAGAAGATGAAGGTGGGGCAGCCCCTCCGCCCCACCCCGATCATCCGACCTTCAGTGGCGGGTTACGCCGGCGCGCCAACCTTGAAGTGCGACACGAGCGCGGTGAGCTCCTCGGCCGTGCGGGCCAAGTGCGCGGCGCTTGCCGCGATCTCCTGCGTGGACGCGCTGGTCTCCTGCGTTGAGGCCGAGACCTGCTCCGCGGACGCGGAGGACTGCTCGGCGACCGCGGCGACCTCGCCGACGTCACCCTCGGCACGCGCCGAGTCCGACGCGATCTGCTCGACGGCGGTCGCGATCTCCGCGATCTGGAAGCCGACGCCCTCGACGGCCGCGTCGATGCGCAGGAACGCCTCACGCGTCTGCTCGACCGTCTGGACGCCATCTTCGGTGCGGGCGGCGTTGTCGGCGACGACGCCGACGACCTGGCGCGTCTGCGACTGCATCTCACCGATCAGGCTGGAGATCTCGGCAGCCGCGACCTGCGACTCCTCGGCCAGCTTGCGGACCTCTTCGGCGACGACGGCGAAGCCCCTGCCCTGCTCGCCGGCGCGGGCGGCCTCGATGGCGGCGTTGAGCGCGAGCAGGTTGGTCTGCTCGGCCAGCGCGGTGATCGTGCCGACGATGCCGCCGATCTTCTCGGAGCGCTTGGACAGGTCCTCGATCGCGGTGCCGACCGAAGCCGACGCGGAGGCGACGGAGCGGATGGCGTCCGTGGCGGACTCGGCCGCGGCGACGCCCTCACGGGCGACCTCACGGGCCTCGGAGGCGGCGCGGGCGGTGTCGGACGCGGTCTGCGCGCTCGCCGAGGCGGCCGTGCTGGCCTCCTGGACGGCGACGCGGGTCGACTCGACCATGCGCACCTGGCGCTCGGCGCCCTGGGCGACGTCGGTCACGGCGTGGGCGATCTCGCCCGCGGCGCGGCCGGCCTCCTCGGAGGAGGACGCGACTTCCTGGGAAGCGGCGCTGACGGACTCGGCGGAGCGCGTGACCTCGCCGATCAGGTGCCCGAGCTCCTCGCGCATCGCGCCGTAGGCCGAGATGGAGCGGTCGGCCTTGGCGAGCATCGCGTTGAACGTGGTGGCGAGCTGGCCGATCTCGTCCTTGCTCTTGACGTCGATCGGCTCGGTGGTGAGGGACGCGGTGTGCGTGAAGTCACCGGCGGCCGCGGCCTCGAGGCCGTCCGTCAGCGACGTCAGGTCCTGCTCCTCCAGGCCGCGCAGGCGGGCCATCAGGCCCTTGACGGGGCCGACGACGCTGCGGGTGATGAGCACGGCGATGCCGGCGGCGAACGCGAGCGAGACGAGCGCCACGAGCAGCAGCGTGCGGGAAGTCGAGCCGGCGCGGGCGGCGACGGCGTCTGCGGTCGCGTCCGTGCCCTTGTTGACGGCGGCCTGCAGCACGACGACGTCCGCGGCGAGATCGCCGGTCTGGTCGGAGATCTGCTCGACGTAGAGGTTGCGCGAGCCGTCGCGCTCCTCGACGTTGTCCACCGTCTCCTGGCGGGAGCGGCTGACGGCCTCGGTGGCGAGCTCGCCCCAGGCCGTGACGGACTTGGCGATGGTCGCGGCCTGGGCGGAGGCCGCGGTGCCCTGCGTGAGCTTGGTCAGCTCGGTGGAGCCGTCCTGGGCCTTCTTGAGCATCTGCTCGAAGGTGGCCTGGATCTCGTCCTGGGTCTTCAGGTCGCCGTCGTAGACGTAGAGGTGCTCGACGGTCTCACGACCGGCACCCTGAAGGTTCTGGCCGAGCTCGCCGGCGACGGCGAGGGCTCGGACGTCGCGGTCCGAGAGGCGCTGCGTGTCGGACTTGAACGTCCCGAACGCTTGCGTAGCGAGGAGCGTGATCGCCAACATGGCGAGCGCGAGGAGGCCGAAGCCGGCTCCCAGGCGAGCGGCAATCGGCAAATTGGCGAGGCGTGACATGAACCTGTCATCGGCCTGACGATCGACGGATTGATGAGACGCCCCTCATCTGGGGGACTTCTGGCGCTTCCGCGTTCTCCAGAGAAAAACCGCCCAGTCGGCGACCGCGGAAGCGAAATGCCCGAGTGGGCCGGTGACCACCCAGGCGGCAAAGCGCTCAGACATCGCCCTGGTTTGTATCGTTGACCGCCGCTCTCATGGCTACCGACATCAGCACCACCCTCACCGAGCTCCCCGAGTCACGCGTCCGCGTCGACGCCGAAGTCGGCCCTGCCGAAGTCGAGCGTCGCCTGACTCAGGCGGCCAAGCGCCTCGCCGGCACCATCCGCGTCCCGGGCTTCCGCCCCGGCAAGGCGCCGCCGGCTGTCGTCATCAAGCGCATCGGCCGTGAGGCCATCGTCGACGAGGCGGTGCGCGAATCGCTGGGCGCGTGGTACCGCGACGCGATCGACGACGCCCACGTGGTGCCGGTCGGCGAGCCCGAGGTGGACCTGGGCGAGCTCCCCAAGGAGGGTGAGCCGCTGAAGTTCACGATCGAGATCGGCGTGCGCCCGAAGGCCGAGCTCGGCGAGTACAAGGGTCTTGAAGTCGAGAAGCGTGAGCCGGGCGTGCCGGACGAGCAGATCGACCAGGAGCTGGAGGGCCTGCGCGAGCGCGCGGCCAAGCTCGACACGGTCGATCGCGCCGCCGGGCGTGGCGACTTCGTGGTGATGGACTTCGCGGGCTCCGTGGACGGCGTGCCGTTCCCGGGCGGCGAGGGTCGCGACCAGATGATCGAGCTCGGCTCGGGCCGGCTCGTGCCGGGCTTCGAGGACCAGCTCGAGGGCGCGGTCGGCGGCGAGGACCGCGACGTCACGATCACCTTCCCGGAGGACTATCCCGCGACCGAGCTCGCGTCCCAGGAAGCGCTCTTCAAGGTCACGGTCCGCGAGGTCAAGGCCAAGCAGCTGCCCGCGCTCGACGACGACCTGGCCGTCGAGGCCGGCTTCGACACGCTCGACGAGCTGCGCGAGGACATCCGCTCGCGTCTGGCCGAGAACGAGGGTCAGCGCGCCGAGGCGGAGTTCCGCGAGGCCGCCCTGGACGCCGCCGTCAACGGCGCGACCGTCGAGGTCCCCGACGCGCTCGTCGAGGCCCGTGCCCGCGAGATGTGGGAGTCGATGCTGCACTCGCTCTCGCACCAGGGCATCAACCGCGAGACCTACCTCCAGATCTCGGGCACCACCGAGGAGGAGACGATCGAGAAGGCCAAGCCGGACGCCGACGTCGCGCTGCGGCGCGAGGCGGTGCTGGCGGCGATCGCCGAGACCGAGAAGCTCGAGCCCTCCGAGGAGGAGATGCTCGAGGCGGTGACCGAGGCCGCGGGCCCGGAGCGCGTGAAGCCCGAGAAGCTGCTCGAGCGCTTGCGCAAGAACGGCCGCCTGGACAGCCTCAAGGACGACTTGTCCCAGCGCAAGGCCTGGGACGTCGTGGTGGACTCGGCCAAGCCGGTTCCCGCGAAGTCGTCGTCAGATTCCTGATCAACACGCTTCATCCTGGTCGATGGACCCGGGTCAGCCCACGTCGAGCCGTTGCTAGTCTTCGGCCGAGTGGATGGCACGGGCTGTCGACCATCTGAAGGATTCGAGCGTTCGAAGCGATAAGAAGCGAGGACCGTGAGCCCACTCGTACCGATGGTTGTCGAGCAAACCTCCCGCGGGGAGCGTGCGTTTGACATCTTCTCCCGCCTCCTGAACGAGCGCATCATCTTCCTGGGCACGCCCGTGGATGACCAGATCGCGAACCTCATCGTGGCCCAGCTCCTGCACCTGGAGTCCGAGGACCCCGACAAGGACATCTCGCTGTACATCAACTCGCCTGGCGGGTCGGTCTACGCGGGTCTCGCGATCTTCGACACGATGAACTTCATCAAGCCGGACGTGTCGACGATCTGCGTCGGCATCGCCATGTCGATGGGTGCGCTGCTGCTGACCGGCGGGGCCAAGGGCAAGCGCATGGCGCTGCCCAACGCCAAGATCCTGATCCACCAGGTGTCCTCCGGCTTCCAGGGCCAGGCGACCGACATCGAGATCCACGCCCGCGAGGTCATCGAGCTGCGCCGCAAGCTCGACGAGATCATCGCCGAGCAGACCGGGCAGACGATCGAGAAGGTCAAGGGCGACACCGAGCGCGACTACTTCATGTCCTCGGAAGAGGCCAAGGAATACGGCATCATCGACCGCGTCATCTCGGAGCACTAGACACAGCTCATGGCGCGCCCCACGGATTCGAACGAACAGCTCCTCTGCTCCTTCTGCGGCAAGTCGCAGCGGCAGGTCAAGAAGCTGATCGCAGGTCCGGGGGTGTACATCTGCGACGAGTGCATCGATCTCTGCAACGAGATCATCGATGAGGAGCTGACGGCTCCGCCCACCTTCGACATCGACAACCTGCCGAAGCCGAAGGAGATCTACGGCGTGCTCAACGAGTACGTCGTGGGTCAGGAGCAGGCCAAGCGCACGCTCTCAGTAGCGGTCTACAACCACTACAAGCGCGTGCAGATGATGCAGGCCGACGACTCGGACATCGAGCTGCAGAAGTCGAACATCCTGCTGCTCGGCCCGACGGGCTGCGGCAAGACGCTCCTCGCGCAGACCCTGGCGCGCATCCTGAACGTCCCGTTCGCGATCGCCGACGCGACCGCCCTCACCGAGGCCGGTTACGTCGGCGAGGACGTCGAGAACATCCTCCTGAAGCTGATTCAGGCGGCGGATTACGACGTCAAGAAGGCCGAGACCGGGATCATCTATATCGACGAGGTCGACAAGATCGCCCGCAAGGCCGACAACCCGTCGATCACGCGTGACGTGTCCGGCGAGGGCGTCCAGCAGGCGCTGCTGAAGATCCTGGAGGGGACGACCGCTTCGGTCCCGCCGCAGGGCGGTCGCAAGCACCCGCACCAGGAGTTCCTCACGATCGACACGACGAACGTGTTGTTCATCTGCGGCGGCGCGTTCGCGAACCTCGACAAGGTGATCGAGCGCCGGATCGGCCACAAGGGCGTCGGCTTCGGCGCGGCGATCGAGTCCAAGGCCGACCGCGACCTGGGCGAGCTGTTCGAGCAGACGCTCCCCGAGGACCTCATGCACTACGGGCTCATCCCGGAGTTCATCGGCCGCCTGCCGGTCGCGAGCGCCGTGCATCAGCTCTCGCGTGAGGACCTCATCACGATCCTCACGGAGCCGCGGAACGCGATCGTCAAGCAGTTCCAGCGGTTCTTCAGCTTCGACGGGATCGAGCTGGTCTTCTCCGCGGACGCCCTGCGCGCCGTGGCGAACAAGGCCCTGGAGCGCGACACCGGCGCTCGCGGCCTGCGCTCGATCATCGAGGAGATCCTCCTGGAGGTGCAGTTCGAGCTGCCCTCGCGGCGCGACGTCAAGAAGTGCGTCGTGACCAAGGAGACGGTGGAGCGTGGCGTCAAGCCGACGCTCGTCACCGAGGCGCCGGGCGAAGAACCGCCCGCTGCCAAGAGCGCCTAGAGCGGCGACGCGAACCCGATCATCGCGCCGCCGCCCCGTGGCGGTTGTGGGTTAGGCCAGCTGGAAGCGGCCCACGATTCGCTCGAGCTCCTGAGCCGTGTCGCTGAGCGCGGCGGCGGAGGCGGCGATCTCCTGCGTGGAGGCAGAAGTCTGTTGCGTGGAGGCGGACACCTGCTCGGTCGAGGCGCTCGACTCCTGGGCGAGGAGGGAGACCTCGCCGATGCCGCTCTCCATGGCGGAGGCGTCGGCGGCGATCCGGTCGGCGACGCCGACGATGGCCTCGACGCGGGCGGTCATGCCGTCGACGGCCTCGCCGATGCGCAGGAACGCCTCGCGTGCCTGCTCGACGGTGGCGGCGCCGTCCTCGGTCTGCGTGCTCGCCGTCTCGACGACGTCGACGACCTTGCGCGTGTCCGTCTGCATCTGCACGATGAGGCCGGCGATCGTGGCCGCGGCGCTCTGGGATTCCTCGGCCAGCTTGCGGACCTCTTCGGCGACGACGGCGAAGCCCTTGCCCTGCTCGCCGGCGCGGGCGGCCTCGATGGCGGCGTTCAGCGCGAGCAGGTTGGTCTGCTCGGCCAGCGCCGTGATGGTGTGGACGATGCCCCCGATCTCCTCCGAGCGGGCGCCGAGGCTGCGGATGGCGATCGCGGCCTGCTGCGAGGAGTCGCGGACGGCGTGCATGGCGGCGGTGGCGTGCTCGGCGGCGCCGACGCCCTCCTTGGCCACGTCGGCGGCCTCGGTGACGGCCGCGGCGGTCTCCTGCGCGGCGGCGGCGGACTCGCCGACCCCGGCGGAGACCTCGGTGATCTTCTGGCGCGTGTTCTCGACCGAGTGCAGCTGGCGTTCGGCACCCTGGGCGATGCTGGAGATCGCGCTGGCGATCTCGCCGACCGCGCGGCCCGTCTCGTCAGACGTGGCGGCCATCTGCTGGGACGCGGACGCGACCGTGGTGGCCGAGCCGGCGACGGCGCTGAGCGTCTGGCGCAGGTTGTCGGACATGCGATGCAGGGCGTGGCCGAGCGCGTCGGCCTCCGAGCGCGGCGTGATCTCGTGGGTCAGGTCGCCGTCGGCGATCCGGTCCGCGGTGTTCGCGGCGTCCTGCAGGTAGGCGATCATGCGCTCGAACTCGTGGCCGGCGTCGCCGAGCTCGTCGTTCGAGGTGATCTTGACCTGCTGCTCGACGTCACCCTCGGCGATGCCGCGGGCGGCGGTCACGAGGCGGCTGACGCCGCCCGAAACCGCGCGGGAGAGCCAGAACGCGAGGGCCAGGGAGCCCGCGATCGCGATGCCGAGCAGGATGAGCGCGAACGTGCGCGTCGAGTTCGCGTCGTCACGCACCCCCGCCATCGTCGCCTTCGAGTAGTCGGCGTTGACCGCGTCGAGCGCCGTCAGCGTCTCCTTGACGCCGTCCCAGGCCTTGTCGCCGTCGCCGTCCTCGATCAGGGCGAGGCCTTCCGGAGCGCGGCCCTGGTCGGTCAACGCGGGAAGCTCGGCGGACGCGGCCTTGTACTCGCCCCACACCTTCACGAAGGCGTCGAGGCTGGTGTCGGCCTTGGGGCCCGTGGACAGGCCCTTCTGGTAGCCGATGAGCTTGTCGACCTCGGCGATGTCCTCGGCCAGCCCGCCGGCGATCTCCTCGCGCGCTTCGGCGGTCGGAGCGGCGGTGTAGCGGACCTGGTCACGGCGGAACTTGCCGGTCTGGTTCTTCATCTCACCGACGACACGCGCCGACGGGAGCATCTTCTGGTCGAACACGGCGGTGCTGTCGCTCATGCGGCTGGCGCCGGTGACGGCGGTCCAGCCGAGGAGCGCCATCAGCGCGAGTACGCCGGCGAAGGCGGTGAAGAGCTTGTACTTGATCGTGAATCTCATGCGAGGGCGAGGGGTCCTATCGGGGTTTGGTCGTTCCTCTGATCGGCCGATGTCCGTTCGTCCTCAGTGGGTGATCCCTTCTCACCCCATGTTTGGTCAGCTTGCTGCCAAATGCGTTGGTGGGTGATCGTGTCGGCGGTGCTTGCGACGGTCGTGGCGTTCGGGATGGGGGCGCCGCGCGCGGCGATGGTCGCCGCGCAGCAGGACGACGAGGACTGCATGAACGCGCCGCTCGGCCCGGTGCCCGCGTACTCGGTCGTCACCCACGGCGACTGGGAGGAGACCAACAGCGAGGCCGACGGGCGCGTGGTCGTCGGCGGCGACGCGCGGCTGACGAGCTCCGGTGTGGCGACCAAGCTGCCGGTCGACCGGACGCGCGTGGACCTGGCGGTCGGCGGGACGGCGACGCTCAACTCGGTCGGCATCAACAACGGCAGCGTCACGTACGGCGTGGGGATCACGCCCGCCGGCTTCACCGTGCCGAACGGGACCGTGACCAAGGCGGCGCCGCCGTTCGACGTGGACGCGCTGTTCGACGGGCTCGTGATCCGTTCCACGTCGTGGGGCGAGCTCGACGACGTCGGCACCTGGACGCTCGTCACCTCGACGCTGTCGCTGGTCGGCGAGGACCCGACCCGCAACGTGTTCAACCTCGACGCCTCGCTGCTCGAGCGCGCGCTGACGTTGCGTGTGCGGGTCCCGGACGGCGCGACGACCCTGATCAACGTGCGCGGCGGCTCGTTCCAGAACCATCTGCAGGGCGGGATCTTCATCTGGGACGACGCGACCGGGTTCGTCCAGGTCGGCAACCCGGCCCAGAACGCGGACCTCGAAGCGCGCCGGCGGGCGATGCTGTGGAACTTCCCGGAGGCGTCGTCGGTGGCGCTCGGCCCGCCCGGGACGGCGTGGCAGGGGAGCGTGCTCGCGCCACGGGCGCGGGTCGACCTGACCTACCAGCACATCTTCGGCTCGATCGCGGCGGAGTCCGTCTACGGGACGGGCGAGATCGGCGTCAACCCGCCGGACCCGTGCCTGCCCGACCCGACGCCGTGCCCGACCCCGTCGCCGACACCCACGCCGACCGCGACGAGCACGCCGACGTCGACCCCGACGCCGATCCCGACGATCTCGCCGACCCCGTCCCCGGAGCCGACGCCGACGCCGGTCGTCCCGACGCCCACGCCGACCGTCGGCCCGCGTCCGACGCCGCTGCCGACCGTGAGCCCGAGCCCGATCGTCACGCCGACGGCCACGCCCGAGGAGAACGAGCCGGGCCAACCGCTCGAGCCCGAGCAGACACCCGGCACGATCGTCGTCGAGAGCGGCAGCGCCGAGGTCGACATCTGCAAGAAGGTCATGACCCCGCGCGGCCGCGCCGTCGAGCTGCGCCGCGTGCGAGCGGGATCGACCGTGAAGTTCCGCATCCGGGTCACGAATCTCGGCACCGACGTGGCCGACAACGTGCTCGTCTGCGACCTCGTCCCGCGCGGCCTGGCCTTCGTCCGTGCGACCGTCAAGGTGACCTTCCGCCGTGGCCGCCCGTGCGTGACGCTCCCGCACCTCACCGGCCAGCGCGAGGGCTTCATCTGGATGCGGGTCGCCCGCACCGCCCGAGGCAGGATCACGAATCTCGCCGCGGTCACGAGCCGCCAGGGCGGGCGCCGCGTGAACCCGGCGACGATCCAGGTCGTGCCGGTGTCCGCGTCGGGCGGCGGCGTGACGGGCTGAGCGATGCGCGCGCTCGCCGCGACGTGGGCGGCGATCGCGGCGACGACCGCCGCGGCGCCGGCGAGTGCGCCCGCCGAACCTAAAGCCCCAGGTCCTTTATCTTCCGCGGCGGCCGCGCCCACCCGCAGCGCGGCATGGATCGCGCGGCTCGTCGCCCCCACATCAGCGCGCGTCGAACATAAAGCCCCAGGTCCTTTATCTTCCGCGCCCACCCGCGGCGCGGCGTGGATCGCGCGGCTCGTCGCCGACACGCCCGCGTGGAGCGGGCCGCGCGCCGAGGGCTCGCCGCGGATGCTCGCGCCGCTCTCGCCGGCGACCGGCGGGCCGGTCGGGCTGCTCGTGCTCGAGGTGCGCGACGACTGGTTGCGCGTGCTGCTGCCCGAGCGGCCCAACGGGCGCAGTGCGTGGGTCAACGCGCGGCGCGTGCGGCTCTCGCGGACGCGCTGGCGGGTCGAGGTCGATCGCTCGGCTCGCCTCGTGCGCGTCCTGCGCGGCGGGCGGACCGTGCGGCGGTTCCGCGCGGTCGTCGGCGCGCCCGGCACGCCGACGCCGGTCGGGCGCTTCGCCGTGGCCGAGTTCGCGCGTGAGCCGGACCCGGACGGGTTCCTCGGGCCGTACGCGCTGCACCTGACCGCGCACAGCGAGGTGCTCGACGACTACGGGGGCGGCCCGGGGCGGGTCGCGATCCACGGCCGGGGCGGCGCGAGCCTGGCCGATCCGCTCGGCTCCGCGCGCTCGCACGGGTGCGTCCGGGTCTCCAACGCGGCGGTGCGATTTCTCGCGCGGCGGCTCGTCCCGGGCGTCCCGGTGGCGGTCATTTCCTAGACTGCTCGGCGGATGGGTCTCCATAACCGCCACCGAAAGAAACCGCTTTACGTCAAGGAGCACGGCGGGTGAGCTGGGACGTTCGAAGGGCCGAGGAGCACATGCTGTCGCTCGAGCTGTTCGGGATGCGCTTCGGCCTGGAGCGCATGCGCCGGCTGCTGACGGTTCTGGGCTCGCCGCAGGAGCGTTTCCGCGCCGTCCACGTCGTCGGCACCAACGGCAAGTCGAGCACCGTCCGCTTCACGGCGGCGCTGCTGGAGGCGCACGGGGTCAAGACCGGCGCGTACCTCTCGCCGCACCTGACGACGTTCGCGGAGCGCATCCGCGTCGGCGACCGTGACCTCACGGCTTCCGAGTTCGCCGGCGCGATCGAGCGCGCGGCGACCGCCGCCGCGAAGGTCGACCGGACCTCGCCGGACGGTGAGCGCGTGACCCAGTTCGAGTTGCTGACCGCCGCCGCGTTCGACGAGCTCGCCCGTCACGGCGTCGAGGTCGCCGTGATCGAGGCGGGCCTCGGCGGCCGCTACGACGCCACCAACGTGCTCGGCGCGGAGGTCGTCGTGCTCACGAACGTCGGCCTCGAGCACACGCGCTGGCTCGGCCCGACGATCCCCGACATCGCGGGGGAGAAGCTCGCGGTCGTCCGCCCCGGCGCGACGCTGGTCCTCGGCGACGACGACCCCGACGTGCTCGCCCTCGCGCTGGCCACCGGTGCCGAGATCGTCCGCCCGGCGTCAGTCGGCGTTGACGCTCCCGGCTACCAGCGCTTGAACCTCGGCGCGGCCGTCGCCGCGGCCAAGGCCGTGCTCGGCACCCCGCTCGACGCCGCGCCGATCTCGCTCGCCGTCCCCGGCCGGCTCCAGGTCGTGGCGCACGACCCGCTGACGATCTACGACGGCGCGCACAACGCGCCGGGCATCGCGGCGCTGGCGGAATCCGTGCCGGAGGGCACCGTCGCGGTGATCGCGGTACTGGACGACAAGGACGCCGCGGCGATGCTCAAGGCCCTGCTGCCCCGCCTGTCGGCCGCCGTCTTCACCCGCGTCCCGAACCCGCGCGCGCTCTCGCCGGCCACGCTCGCGGACCTTGCCGCAAAGGTGGGTAGCACCGTCCCCAGTGAGATCGAACCGGACCCGCGCAAGGCCGTCAGCAGGGCGCGGGAGATCGCCGGCGAACATGGAACCGTGCTCGCCACGGGTTCGATCTACCTTGTTGCCGACCTGCTCAGCGCGCCGGGCACGCGTCGGGCGAGCGCGCTGTGAGCGAACGCGAAGAACGCGGACCGAGCGTCCTCGCGATGATCGCCCTCGTGGCGGTCGTGGTCGCCGTGGTCATCCTGATCTTCTTCGGCATCGGCTATGCGCTGGGGCGCGCCTTCCTGTGATGGTGTCGCCGCCTCTCCCACTACGATTCCAGGTCATCACATGAACACGCTTGCCGTATTTGGGATCGAGAACCTCGAGCAGGAATGGGCGCGGACCATTCTCAACGTCCTGCTGCTCGTCGCCGCGGTCCTCTATCTCGCCCTGATCTTCTGGACCTTCGCGGACGCCCGCCGGCGGATCGATGATCCGCTGCTCGTCGCCTGCGCGACGCTGGCGAGCTTCTTCCCGTTCATCGGGACGATCGTCTACCTCATCGTCCGCCCGCCGGAGTTCCTCGACGACGTGCGCCTGCGCGAGCTCGAGATGACCGCCGCCGAAGCGCGCCTGGCGAACCTGGACTACCACCTGTGCCCGCACTGCGACTACGAGGTCCAGGCCGACTACCTGCGGTGCCCGAGCTGCATGCGCAAGCTCAAGGAGCGTTGCTACTCGTGCTCGAAGCCGATCGATCCGGCGTGGCGCATCTGCCCGTTCTGCGAGGCCGAGACGAGCGCGCCGTCGCCGTCGGCCACCACGACGCGTCGCCGTCGCCGTCAGACGACGGACCAGTCGACCGTCGCCGCCGAGATCGCGCAGCCCGAGCCCGCCGAGGCCGGCACGGGTGAAACCTCGCGTCGTCGGCGTCGCTGACACACTGACGGGCTATGGCTATTGAAAAGACCCTGATCCTGGTCAAGCCGGACGCCTTCGCGCGCGGCCTGACCGGGGAGATCATCGCCCGTTTTGAACGCAAGGGCCTCAAGATCGTTGCTGCCAAGCACCTGACGGTCACCGAGGACCTCGCCAAGCAGCACTACGCCGAGCACGCCGAGCGCCCGTTCTTCGGCGAGCTCGTGAGCTTCATCACCTCCGGCCCGATCGTCGCGCTCGTCCTCGAGGGCGAGAGCGCGATCAAGGCGGCGCGCCAGGTGATCGGTGCCACGAACCCGCTCGAGGCCACCACCGGCTCGATCCGCGGCGACTTCGCCATCGAGATCGGTACGAACATGGTCCACGGGTCCGACTCGCCCGAGTCCGGCATCCGCGAGGCCGGCATCTTCTTCCCGGAGCTCTAGTTCTTCCCCGACCTCTAGTCCTGGGGTCGGGCTCGCCGCAGCGGCGCGCCATCCTCGAGCAGATCGGCATCTCCTTCACCGTCCACGTCTCGGACGTCGAGGAGGAGAGCACGGGCGATCCCGTCCAGGTCGCCGAAGAGAACGCGCGCCGCAAGGCGCTGGCGGTGGCGGCGCAGGTCGCCACCGACGCGACCGTGCTCGGCGCGGACACGGACGTCGGCCTCGAAGGCGACGTCCTCGGCAAGCCGGCCGACGCCGACCAGGCGCGCGCGTTCATGGCGCGCCTGGCGGGTCGCACCCATCAGGTGGTCGGCGGCATCGCCGTCGTCCGTGATGGCGAGCTGGTCCACACCTCGGTCGAGGTCACCCAGGTCCACTTCCGGCCGGCGAGCCCTTCACTGATCGACTGGTACGTCGGGACGGGGGAGTGGCGCGGCCGCGCGGGCGGCTACGCGATCCAGGGCGCCGGCGCCGCGCTGATCGCGGGCATCGAGGGCGACTATCTGAACGTCGTCGGCCTGCCCCTCGCACGCCTGCTGGACGCCGTGCCCGAGCTCCTTCCCGTCTAGCGGTACGCCGTTCGGGGGGTCTTGCTCGGCAGGGCAACGCGCCCTCCAGCGGGCGCAAGCGCTTCCGCGCGGCCGTGAAGGGTCCTTTGCAGCCCATTTCGGTCCATCGGCCGTTAGGTAGACTCCGGCATCGGCTCGGTCTCCCTTACTAGAGGAGGTCCGGTCCGCTCACGCATGGGCTTCTTCTCGTACCTCACCGGTTTCGGTGGCCGTGACATGGCGGTCGATCTCGGCACGGCCAACACGCTCGTCTACGTCCGCGGTCGCGGGATCGTGCTGAGCGAGCCGTCGGTGGTCGCGATCGACTCCCGCACCGGCGAGGTGCACGCGGTCGGCATCGAGGCCAAGCGCATGCTCGGTCGTACCCCCGGCACGATCTCGGCAATCCGTCCCCTGAAGGACGGCGTCATCGCCGACTTCGACGTGACGGAGGAGATGCTGCGCCACTTCATCCAGAAGGTGCACCAGAACCGCTGGGCGCATCCGCGCGTCGTCGTCTGCGTGCCCTCCGGGGTCACCGGCGTCGAGAAGCGCGCCGTGGAAGAGGCGTGCCTGAGCGCCGGTGCGCGCCAGGCGTACCTGATCGAGGAGCCGATGGCCGCGGCCATCGGCGCCGGCCTGCCGGTCGGTGAGCCGACGGGCAACATGGTCGTCGACATCGGCGGCGGCACCTCCGAGGTCGCCGTCATCAGCCTCGGCGGCATCGTCGTCAGCCAGTCGATCCGCGTCGGCGGCGACGAGCTCGACGACTCGATCATCAACTACGTCAAGAAGGAGTACAAGCTCCTGATCGGCCAGCAGACGGCCGAGGAGGTCAAGCTCGAGATCGGGTCCGCGTACCCGCTCGAGGAGGAGGTGCAGGCCGAGATCCGCGGCCGCGACCTCGTCTCCGGCCTCCCCAAGACCGTCGTGCTGACGTCCGAGGAAGTGCGTGCCGCGCTCGAGGAGCCGCTGGTCCAGATCATCGACTCCATCAAGGAGACGCTGGACCGCACCCCGCCCGAGCTGGCCTCGGACATCATGGATCGCGGCATCATGCTCGCGGGCGGCGGCAGCCTCCTGCAGGGCCTGGACGAGCGGCTCCGCGAGGAGACGCAGATGCCCGCGCACCGCGCCGAGTCGCCGCTCACGTGCGTCGCGGTGGGAAGCGGGAGGAGCCTCGAGGAGTTCGAGGCGATCCACAAGTCGAACCGCTCCAACAACCGCAACCGCCGCAACCGCCGCTAGGTTGCCCTTGACCCTTTCGCCACACCGAGTCTTCATACCTGTATGCACGACAAAGCGGTCAGACGCCGCCGTGCAGTGCTGGTCGTTCTCGTAGCGGCCTCGCTGATCCTCCTCACCGCCTACTACGGCGAGTCCTCGGACGGTCGACTGCACTCGATCCAACGCGGCGCCCTCGGCGTCCTCAGCCCGATCCAGGAAGGCGCCAGCCGCGTCTTCAAGCCCGTGCGCGATCTCTTCGGCTGGTTCGGGGACACGATCGACGCCAAGGACCAGCGCGACGAGGCGCTCGAGCAGCGCGACGAGGCCCGGGCCCAGATCGCGTCCATGCAGCAGCAGCTGGCCGAGGCCAAGCAGCGGGGTGAGCTCAACCAGGCCGACCAGGCCGGTTTGAGCAAGTACGGCCCCGTCGACGCGCGGATCTTCGTGCACTCGCCGAGCAACTGGTACCAGCGCGTGACGATCAACAAGGGCAAGAGCGACGGCGTCAGCCGCGGCGACCCGGTGATCAACGGCGCGGGCCTGGTCGGCAAGGTTGAGGAGACCACCGGCGGCAGCGCGATCGTCACCCTCATCACCGATCAGAGCTTCGCGACGAGCGTCGTCGTCGGCCAGCAGCGCTTCGCCGGCTCGATCACGCCCGCGATCGGCGCGCCCGGCGACCTGCTGTTCACGCCGGTGGACGCGACCGCGAACGTGCGCGAGGGCGACTTCGTCTACACGGCCGGCACGATCGACGAGGAGGTCGAGTCGCGCTACCCGCCGGCGGTCCAGGTCGGCACGGTCAGCCGGATCGACTTCGGCGAGGGCGACCTCGACAAGCGCATCCACGTCAAGCCCGCCGCCGACTTCCTGCGCCTGGACATGCTCCAGGTCCTGACGGAGCCCCACGCCGACCTGGAGGCCAAGTGACGCTCTCCGGACGCAGCGTGCTGCGGCTGTCGCTCCTGGGCCTGTTCGGCTGGCTGCTGCAGATCACGGCCATCTCGAACGTGACCATCTTCGGCGTGCCCGCCGACCTGATCCCGCTGCTCGTCGCGTTCGCGGGGTTCATCGCGGGCTCGACCACGGGCGCGGTGTTCGGCTTCAGCCTCGGCCTGCTGGTCGACCTGCCGTCCTTCCAGACGCTCGGCGTGAATTCACTGGTCTTTACGGCCGTGGGTTACGGTGCCGGACGCATCCGGGAGCTGCGTGATCCGGCGCACGGCCTCGCGCCGGTGGCCGTCGGGGCCGCGGCGACCGCGATCGCGGCCGTGGGCTTCGCGCTCCTGCAGTTCCTGCTGGGGGTGAAGGCGCCGGTCTCGCTCCTGCTCCTCCGCGACACGCTGATGATCGTCCTGCTCAACACCCTCATCGCGCTTCCGGTCTACGCGGTCATGCACCGCGCGCTGGCGAGCTTCCTGCCCGACGACCCGCGCCGCCGCCGGCGCCGGGCCTACACGACGGGCGGCCTGAGCCCGCTCAGCCGGGCCTAGCCGGATGCCGCACCGCGTCGAAGAACGCCTCCGCCCGATCACGCCGCAGCTGGCGTGGCGCGTTGCCGTGCTCGGTGGCGTCGCCTTCGTGCTGTTCGGGATCGTCTTCTTCCGCCTCTGGTACCTGCAGGTGCTCACGGGCGACACGGCCCGCGTCGCGGCGAGCCAGAACGGCCGCCGCACCGAGAAGATCGAGGCGCCGCGCGGCGACATCGTGGACCGCAACGCCGGCCCGCTCGTGCGCACGAAGAAGGCCGCGGTGGTCCAGCTCGTGCCGTCCTCGCTGCCCGAGCAGGTGCTCAAGCAGGCCTCCCAGTACCAGAAGGACCTGTCGGCGTCAGAGACCGAGCGCCTCGGCTACGAGCGCCGCTACGACGCGTTCGTGCGCCAGCTGCGCGACGACGGGCGCAAGACGACCAAGGCCGAGGACAAGGAGCGCAAGCAGCTCAAGAAGGCCGCGGCCGTCGCCCGCAAGGTCGCGCTGCCGACGATCCCGGCCGACGAGCCCGAGCTCGCCGAGCTCTACCGCCGCGTGGGCGAGGCGATCGACGTCACGCCCAAGACGATCCACGAGCGCGTCATCCGCAGCGTCGCCGACACGCCGTTCTCCAACGTCACGATCAAGACGGACGTCCCGCTCGCGAAGTTCAACTACATGCGCGAGCGCCCGGAGTACTTCAAGGGCGTCGAGGTCACCTACCGCTACCTGCGCGAGTACCCCGAGGGCAAGCTCGCCGCCCAGCTGTTCGGGACGGTCTCCGAGATCAGCACGGAGCAGATGAAGGAGCGCAAGTACAAGGACGTCAGCCAGGGCACGCGGATCGGCCAGAGCGGGCTCGAGTACTCCTACGACAAGTACCTGCGCGGCACCGACGGCACCACGCGGCTCGTCGTGGACGCGTTCGGCTCACGCGACGACGAGCGCAAGGTGTCCGTGACCGAGCCCAAGCAGGGGCAGCGCCTGCGGCTCACGATCGACTCCGAGCTGCAGAAGACCGGTGAGCGCGCGCTCACCGAGGCGATCCAGAACTCCGAGTACGACGCCCGCGCCGGCGCGTTCGTGGCGATGGACCCGCGCAACGGCGAGGTCCTGGCCATGGGCTCGGCGCCGTCCTTCAACGCCAGCGTCTTCGCCAAGCCGTTCTCGCAGAAGACCTACGAGTACCTGACGTCGAACTCCACGGACGCGCCGCTGCTCAACCGCGCGACGGAGTCCGGCTATCCGTCGGCGTCCACGTTCAAGCCCGTGACCGCGCTCGCCGCGCTCGAAGAGGGCCTGATCACGCCGTCGCGCAAGATCGACGACCCGGGCCACTGGGAGTACGGCGGCCGCGACTACCAGAACGCCAAGAAGGCCGTGTTCGGCTCGCTGAACGTCTCGGAGGCGCTGAAGGTCTCCTCGGACATCTTCTTCTTCAAGCTCGGCGCGCAGGCCAACGACCGCGGGCGGGTCATCCAGAACTGGGCGGAGAAGCTCGGTTACGGCAAGAAGACCGGCATCGACCTGCCGAACGAGAAGCCCGGTCTCATTCCGGACCGCAAGTGGCGCGAGGAAGGCCTGAAGGCGTACGAGAAGTGCACCGACAAGGCCGGCGTGCAGAAGCAGACCACGGCGGCGCTGTTCGCGTGCGGTGGCATCGAGCGCGGCTGGTCGGGCGGCGACAACGTCAACCTCGCGGTCGGCCAGGGCGACCTGCAGGCGACGCCGCTCCAGGTCGCCGTCGCCTACGCGGCGCTGGAGAACGGCGGCACGATCGTGCGCCCGCACCTCGGCAAGGCGATCGAGGACGGCAACGGCGTCACGCTCCAGGAGTTCCGGCCCAAGGCCAAGCGCAAGGTCAAGATGTCCTCGCGCGACCGTGAGGCGGTCCTCTCCGGCCTGCGCAGCGCCGCCCAGTCCGACGGCGGCACCTCCGCCGACGTGTGGGAGGGCTGGCCGATGGACGAGTACCCGATCTACGGCAAGACGGGCACCGCCGAGCGCCAGCCGAACCCGGACCAGGCGTGGTACGCGTGCTTCGTCAAGGACAAGGGCCGTCCGATCGTGGTCGTCGTGACCGTCGAGAAGGGCGGCTTCGGCGCGGCGACCGCGGCACCCGCGGCGCGCATGATCCTGTCCGAGTGGTTCGATGTGGGTGACCGCGACTTCCACGCGGGGTCCAGCACCACCCGATGAGCACCAAGATCCAGCCAGCTTCAGAGCCGCCACCCCCGCTCGTCCCGCGCGAGTGGCGGATGCGGCTGGACCCGCTGCTCCTGCTGGCGACGCTGGGCCTGGTCGCCTGCTCGCTCATCTCGATCAAGGGCGCGACGGTCGACGACGACGCCGACCCGCTGTTCTTCGTCAAGCGCCAGGCGGTCTACATCGCCGTCGGGCTGGTCCTGATGTACGCCGTGTCGCGGATCGACTACTCCCGATTGCGGGAGCTGCGGTACCCGATCTACGGCCTGCTCGTCGTCGGCAGCTTGATCATCCTGGCGATCGCGCCAGAGACCCGAGGTACCCGGTCCTGGATCGAGCTGCCGGGCTTCAACCTGCAGTACTCCGAGGTCGGCAAAGTGCTGCTGGTCGTGGCGCTCGCGGGGTTCGTCGTCGAGCGCATGCGCGAGATGGGACGCCAGACGACCGCCCGGGTGATGCTGCTCGGGCTGCTGCCGACGATGATCGTCCTCGCCCAGCAGGATCTCGGGTCCGCGACGGTCTACGTCGCGGGCACGCTCGCGATCCTGTTCGTCGCGGGCGCGCCGTGGCGCCACTTCGCGGGGCTCGTCGCCCTGTTCGTGGTGGCCGTCGCGTTCGTGCTGGTCGCCGCGCCGAAGCTGGGCGTGGAGGTCCTCAAGCCCTACCAGGTGGACCGCCTGACGTCGTTCATGCATCCGAGCGAGAGCTCCAACGACGCCGGCTACCAGCAGGAGCAGGCGCGGATCGCGATCGGCTCAGGTGAGAAGACCGGCCGTGGCGTGGAAGGCGCCACGCAGACGAAGCTCGACTTCTTGCCCGAGCACCACACCGACTTCATCTACGCCGTGATCGGCGAAACGTACGGTTTCGCCGGTTGCGCGCTCGTTCTCTCGCTGTACGCGCTGCTCATCTGGCGCGCGCTTCACATCCTGACGATCGCGAAGAACCTCTTCGGGGCGCTGATCGCCGGCGGCATAGCAATGATGCTGCTGTACCAGCTTTTCGTGAACATCGGGATGAATGTGGGGATCATGCCCATCACAGGCGTGACGGCTCCACTGCTGAGCTTTGGCGGCTCGTCGATGCTCTCCACTTTCCTGGCCCTCGGGCTCTTGCATTCGATCAACGCGCAGGCGCGCGAGACGTCGTCCAGCAAGGGAAGGGCCGTGTACTTCCAATGAGGTTGTCCCTTGAAAAAGCAAGTGCTGGTCACGGTGGATCGCGGCGAGACCCGCGTCGCCATGCTGGAGGCGTCGGGTGATCCCGGTGCGCCGACCAAGTCATCGCGCGGTCGAGGAGGCCGCCGGCGCAAGACGAACACGGTCCCTGACGGCTACCGCGTAGCCGAGATCTACTTCGAGCGGCGAGGTGGCCGCTCGATCGTCGGCAACATCTACAAGGGCCGCGTCGACAACGTGCTGGCCGGCCTCGAGGCCGCCTTCGTCGACATCGGGCTCGACAAGAACGGGTTCCTGCACGTCGACGAGATCGTCATCCCCGGCGTCGAGCAGGCCAAGCGCGGCCGCGGCAGTGGGCCCCGGATCACGGACCTGCTCAAGCCCGGGCAGGAGATCACGGTCCAGGTCGTCAAGGATCCCTTGAAGACCAAGGGCGCGCGTTTGAGCATGGAGCTCACGATCGCCGGCCGTTACATGGTCTTCGCCCCGACGGGCGAGGGCGTCGGCGTCTCGCGCCGGCTGGAGGACAAGGAGCGCGACCGCCTGCGCAAGGAGGCCAAGCAGCTCGATCTGGGTGGCGGTGGCGCGATCATCCGCACCGCGGCGCACGGCGCCACGCGGGCGGATTTCGAGCGCGAGCTGCAGTACCTGTTCAAGCTCAACGAGGTCCTCGAGAAGCGCGTGAAGGAGACCGCGGCCCCGGCCCTGGTGTTCCAGGAGGCCGACCTCTCGGTCCGCGTCGTCCGCGACATCTTCTCCGAGCACTTCGAGCGCGCGGTCGTCGACGACGAGCTCGCGCACCACCGGCTCGTCTCGTTCTTCACGCGTACCGCGCCCGAGCTGGTCGACCGCGTGGAGCTCTACGACGGCGACGACTCGCTGTTCGAGGAATACGGCGTCGACCCCGTGATCAACGGCATGCTCGAGCGGCGGGTGGACCTGCCGAGCGGCGGCTACCTGATCATCGACTACGCCGAGGCGCTGACCGTCATCGACGTCAACACGGGCTCGTTCACCGGCAAGGGCAAGAGCGCCCGGCTCGAGGACACGATCACCCAGACCAACCTCGAGGCCGCCGAGGAGGCCGTGCGCCAGCTCCGGCTGCGCGACATCGGCGGCATCATCGTCATCGACTTCATCGACATGGCGCGCTCGCGGAACCGCGACGCGGTGCTGAAGGTGCTGCGCAAGTCGCTGGACGAGGACCGCACGAAGACCTTCGTGGTCGAGATCTCGCCGCTGGGCCTGGTCGAGATGACGCGCCAGAACGTCACCGACGGCGTGCGCGAGATCATGACCAACACCTGCGCGGTGTGCCACGGCGAGGGCGTGGTCAAGTCCGCGGAGACGATCGCGATCGAGTTCTCCCGCCACATGCGGCACATGGTCAAGGACGCGGGCGCCGAAGGCCCCGAGGCGTACCTGCTGCGGGTGAACCCGAAGGTCACGGCGTTCTTCATCGCCGACGGCGCGCGCGAGCTGCACGAGCTCGAGGCCGAGACGGGCCGCTGGTTCCACTTCGAAGGCTCCGACGGCCTGCCGCTGGACTACTTCGCGGTGACCATGGAGGGCTCGCGGCGCGAGATCGAGGAGCACGCCGTCCCGTTCCGCGCGGGCGAGGAGGTGCACGTGCACCTCGTCGAGCCGCACATGTACAACGAGGACGACGCGGTCGCCAAGGTCGACGGCTACCTGATCGACGTCGTCAACGGCGTCCACTTCGTCGGCGAGAAGAAGATGGTCCGCATCGAGGAGGCCGGGCGCACGATCGCCCAGGCCGTGCTCGTCGGGCCGGACGCCGAAGTGGCGGAGGAAGCCGCCAAGGAGCGCGCCGCCGCGCGGGAGAAGGCCGTCGCCGCCGCCCGCCGCACCGCCGCTTCCAAGAAGGCGCCCAAGCGCCGCCCCCGCGACGAGGTCCAGGAGGCCGCCGTCGCGACGCTCGCGGACGAGTCCGAGGACCGCGCCGGCACCGCGCCCGCCGCGGAAGAGGACTCCGACGGCGCGCCGCGCAAGCGCCGCCGCCGCGGAGGCCGTGGCCGTGGCCGAGGCCGCGGAGGCGCGAACGCCGACGGCAACGAGTCGGTGGACGCCGTCGCCGAGGACGGCGCGACGGACGAGGACGCGCCGCGCTCCCGCCGCCGTGGCGGTGGGGACGCCGAAGTCGTCGCCGGCGAGGACGGCTCGGCCGCCCCGTCCGATGACGATGCGCCGCGCAGCCGCTCCCGCCGTCGCCGCGGGGCCGCGGTCGACGCCGACGAGACGAGCACGGACACGCCGGCCGTCGAGGCCGACGAGGACGCGCCGCGCGGTCGCTCGCGCCGTCGCCGGGGCGCCGCGGTCGACGCGGACGCCGAGGCCGCGGCCGTGCAGGCCGCCGACGAGGCCGTGGCCGCGGGCGAGGTCGTGGAGGACGAGGCGCCGCGCTCGCGTTCGCGTCGTCGTCGCGGGGGCGCTGACGCCGACGCCGGTCGCGAGGCTGCCGCTCAGGCCGCCGACGAGGCGGTCGCCGCGGGTGAGGTCGTCGAGGACGAGGCGCCGCGCTCGCGTTCGCGCCGTCGTCGCGGGGGCGCTGAGGCCGATGCCGGTCGCGAGGCTGCCGTGCAGGCCGCTGACGAGGCGGTCGCCGCGGGTGAGGTCGTCGAGGACGAGGCGCCGCGCGCCCGTTCGCGCCGTCGCCGTGGGGGCGCGGTCGACGAGCCGGTCGCTCCCAGCGAGGCCGCCGAGGCCGAAGTGGTCGAGGAGGTGCCGCTGACGCGGTCCGCGCGTCGTCGCGCCGCCGCTCAGGCTGCGGGCGATGCCGCCGACGAAGTCGCCGCCGAGGCGGCGCCCGAGCCGGTCGCCGCGGCGGAGGACGTGCCGCTCACGCGGTCCGCGCGTCGTCGCGCCGCCGCTCAGCCCGCCGACGAGGCCGTGGCCGCTGAGGCGGCGTCCGAGCCCGTCGCCGCGACGGAGGAGGTGCCGCTCACGCGGTCCGCGCGTCGCCGCGCTGCCGCTCAGGCCGCCGAGGAGGCCGTGGCCGCCGGTGCGGTCGCCGAGGAGGCGGCGCC
>NZ_JAPDDP010000001.1 GCF_027587195.1 Solirubrobacter phytolaccae
CCTTAGGCCTCCCGCGGCGACGGCGCGCCCGCGCGGCTGCTGCTCCTGCTCGGCCTCGCCGAGGCGCGGGCCGGCGACCCCGCGGCGCGTGAGCATCTCGCCGCGTCCGTCGAGTCCGCGGACCCCGTCGTCGCGGCGCGGGCCGCACAGGCGCTCGCGCGGCTGCTCGTGATCAGTGGCCGGGCGCACGAGGCGGCCGCCACGCTGGACCGCGGCATCGAACGGGTGCGCGGCGCCGATCCCGCGCTGGCCGCGGAGCTCGAGGACGACCTGTTCGACGGGCTCAACTACGACGAGGAGCTCGCCCAGGAGCGCACGCGGCGGCTCGCGAGCGCGCAGGCGCGGCCCGCCGTGCTTGCGCACCGGGCGTTCGATCGGGCCGCGGTCGGTGCGTCCGCGAGCGAGGTGCGCGAGCTGGCCGCCGCCGCGCTCGCCGACGGCTCGCTCTCCCAGCGCTCCGAGCAGCCCGCCGCGCTGTACGCGATCGAGGCGCTGATGGCGGTCGAGGCCGCCGACGAGGCGCGCGCAGCGATCGAGACGTTCGCCGATGTGGCACGGCGCACCGGCTCGCGGGTCGGCATGGGCGGGATCGCGATGGCCCGCGCGCGCTGGGAGCACGAGTTCGGCAACCTGGAGGCGGCACAGGAAGCGGCCCGGGTCGCGATCGAGATCCAGATGGCGCTCTCCGGCGGCGGGGCGACGCGCTCCGTCCGCGCCTCGCTCGCGGCCTCGCTGCTCGACGCGGGCGACATCGACGAGGCCGAGCGCCTGCTCGGCGACCCGCTCCTTGCGCCGGAACCACGGGACACGCTGCTGCCGATCTGCGGCTTCAACGCGCTGCGCGGACGCATCCTGCTTGAGCGCGGCCGCCCGCGGGAAGCGCTGACGGAGCTGGAGGCGCACATCGCGCTCGAGGACCGCCGCGGCTGGATCGCGTCGTTCCGCAACGCCACGCGCGTCACGATGATCACGGCGCTCGCCGAGGCCGGCCGGGTCGACGAGGCCCGGGCGCTCGCCGACGCCCAGCTCACCCGCGCGCGGGAACGGGACCTGCACGGCCACGAGGCGCGGGTGCTCGTCGCCGGTGCGCGGCTCGCGCTCGCCCGTGAAGCCGAGATCGGACTGCTCGAACAGGCGGTGGCCGCGGCGCGCCGCTCGCCCAGCCGCCTGATCCTCGCCGAGGCGCTCACGGCGTACGGCGCGACCCTGCGCCGCGCCAATCGCCGCGCCGATGCTCGCGACCCGTTGCGCGAGGCGCGCGAGCTGGCGCTGCAGACCGGCGCGAAGGCCCTCGAGAAGCACGCCCACGACGAGCTCGTGATCGCCGGCGCGCGCCCACAGCGCGTCGCCCAGCACGGCCCCGAGGGCTTGACGCCATCCGAGCGGCGCGTCGCCGAG
The DNA here is from genome assembly GCF_027587195.1 of Solirubrobacter phytolaccae. Taxonomy (GTDB): domain Bacteria; phylum Actinomycetota; class Thermoleophilia; order Solirubrobacterales; family Solirubrobacteraceae; genus Solirubrobacter; species Solirubrobacter phytolaccae. Next base: position 1,399 of record NZ_JAPDDP010000001.1, read on the forward strand.
CTCGCCGCGCAGGGCCACCGCAACCGCGACATCGCCGAAGCGCTGTTCGTGACCGCCAAGACCGTCGAGGTGCACCTCGGCCGCGCCTACACCAAGCTCGGGATCAGCAGCCGATCCCAGCTCGCTGATACCCTTAGGGGGTATGCAGCATGAGCACCAGAACCTGAACCGCCTGGCGTTCAGCGCCACGGTGCACTGCCTGTCCGGCTGTGCCGTGGGTGAAGTGCTGGGCATGATCATCGGCACCGCCTTCGGGTGGTCCGACGGCGCGACGATCGTGCTCGCGATCGCCCTCGCGTTCCTGTTCGGCTACACGTTCACGAGCATCCCGCTGCTGCGCTCGGGCCTGGCGCTGTCCGCGGTCATCCCGCTCGCGCTCGCCTCGGACACGATCTCGATCGCGATCATGGAGCTGGTCGACAACGCGATCATGCTGCTGATCCCCGGCGCGATGGACGCCACGCTGTCCGACGTCGGCTTCTGGGCCGCGCTGGCGGCCGCGCTGCTGATCGCGGGCGCCGCGGCCTACCCGGTCAACCGCTGGCTGATCTCACGCGGCAAGGGCCACGCGGTCGTCCACCAGCATCACTGAACGACCATCACGTGGATGGTCGCGAAGTCGGGGTCGCTCGCGCCGTGCAGGCGCGCGCCGACCGCCTTCAGCGACCGCAGGTAGGCGATCACGTCGTCCGTGATCCGCTCGCCCGGCAGCAGCACGGGGATGCCGGGCGGGTAGCCCGCGATCGCCTCGGCGCTCACGCGGCCGATCGAGTCGTCGACCGCGACCACTTCTGAAGCCCCCAGGAAGGCCTCGCGCGGCGCGACCACGACCTCGTTCTCGAACGTCCCGGTCGCGAGCGTGACCTCCTCGGTCTCGCCCGGCCGCTCCATCCGCTTGGCGATCCACGTCAGATCGTGGATGAAGCGCTCGAGCTCGCGCGGCGGCTCGTCCAGGCCGAGCACGAGCACGATCGTCGCCTGCGTGGCGAGCTCCACCTGCGTGTCGAAGTTCGAGCGCAGCGCGGCGGCCATCTCGTAGCCCGTCGCGCCCGTCCCGCGCACGTCGATCACGATCCGCAGCGGGTCGCGGCCCGCCACGCCGGGCCGGCCGATCTGCTCGTCGCCGACCACGCGGCAGCCGGGGATCTCGTCGATCGCCGCGCACGTGCGCCGCGAGGCCGCGATCGTCCCGCTCAAGAGCGCCTCGCCGTGCAGCACGAGCTGGCGCCGCGCACCGTCCAACGACGCCATCAGCAGCGACGAGGGCGACGTGGAGCGCACGAGCCGCAACGTCCGCGCGACCGCCTCAGGATCGATGCGCCCCGAGTCGCTCACGTGCAGCAGCGCCGACTGCGTCAAGGACCCGGCGATCTTGTGCACGGACGTGAGCATCGCGTCGGCGCCCTGCGTGAGCGCGCTCGGCGGCAGCTCCTCGTGGAAGCCGAGGTGCGGGCCCCAGGACTGGTCGACCACCAGCGGCACGCCCGCCGCGTGCGCGACCTCCGCGCAGCCCGCGACGTCCGCCGCCATCCCGTAGTAGGTGGGGGAGACGATGAACACGGCGCGCGCTTCGGGCGTCGCCTCCAGCGCGGCCCGCACCGACTCGGGCGTGACGCCGTGCGCCATCCCGAGCACCGGCTCGTACTCGGGCGCGACCCACGTCGGCAGCCCACCACTCAAGACGAGCCCGTCGACCACGGACGCATGGGCGTTGCGCTGCACGACGACCGGCGCGTTCAACGGCGCCAACGCCAGGCACAGCGCGTGGTTGCCCTGCGTCGCGCCGTTGGTCAGGAACCACGAGCGCGCGGCGCCGTACGCCTCGGCGGCGAGCTGCTCGGCACGCTCGTACGGCGTCGGCGACGGTCCGAGGTCCACGCCGTGGATGTCCTGCGGGATGTCCAGGCGGTGCGTCTGCCAGCCGAACGCGGTTCGCACGCCCAGGTCGGCGGCGTTGCCGGCCTTGTGACCGGGCACGTGGAAGCGGGTCGAGCCGCGGAAGCCGTACGCGACGACGGCGTCGAGATAGGGCGCGGTTGGCTGGTCGGGGGAAGCCATGGCGGCGTCAGCATGGCACGATGGGCGGGTGGTCGTCACCCGTGAATACGTCGATATCCCCGTCGGCGAGCGCTCCATGCGCACCTTCGTCACCGCTCCCAAAGCCGAAGGCGCCTGGCCGGGCGTCGTCTTCTACACCGACATCTTCCAGCTGACGGAGAGCTCGCTGCGGTGGGCGGTGCGCCTCGCCGGCTACGGCTTCCATGTCGCCGTGCCCGAGATCTACCACCGCGTGGAGCCACCGGACACCGTCCTCGGCTTCGACGACGCGGGCAAGGCGCGCGGCCAGGCCGACGCCGAGTCGATCACCACCGCCGAGTTCGACGAGGACATCGCGGCGGCGATCGACCATCTGAGCGCCCGCGGCGAGCCCGTCGGCGCCTCCGGCCACTGCACCGGCGGCCATCTCGGCTTCCGCGCCGCGTTCGACGCACGCGTGACGGGCACCGCGCTCTGGTACCCGACCGGCCTGCATGACGGCAAGCTCGGCAAGGACACCTCGGACGCGCTCCAGCGCGCGGGGGAGATCCAGGGCGAGCTGATGGTGATCTTCGGTACGCGCGACCCGCACACGCCGCAGCGTGGCCGCGACGCCGTCAGCTTCGGCCTGAACGCGGCGGGCACGAAGTACGAGTGGCACGAGTACGACGCCGAGCACGCCTTCGGGCGCGACGTCGGCCCGCGTTTCGACCCCGAGGCGACCGACCGCGCGTTCGCCGAGACCGTCTCGTTCTTCCGGAGGGTGCTGCGATGAGGCTCTACGACCACCCGGCCTCCGCCAACTGCCTGAAGGCGCGGCTCGCGCTCGCGCAGCTGGGCTACGACTACGAGCGCGTGCACGTCGACATCTTCGACCGCGAGCGGCCCGGCCAGCTGAGCCGCAACCCGACCAAGCTCGTGCCCGTGCTGGAGATCGAGGACGGCGAGTTCCTGGCCGAGTCCGGCGCGATCCTGCTCTACCTCGCCGAGGGCACGCCGCTGCTGCCCGAGCCCGGCCTGGCCCGCGCCCGCGTGCACCAGTGGCTGTTCTTCGAGCAGAACCAGATCGAGCCGGGCCTCGCGGTCGCGCGCTTCATGGCGCTGCGCGGGCTCGTCAACGACAATCCGCAGATCTACGCGAACCGGCTCTCACAGGGCCGGCGCGCCCTGAGCGCGCTCGCCCGTGGCCTGGCGGACGGCGGCCCGTTCATCGCCGGCGAGCAGTACTCCGTCGCCGACATCGCGCTCTACGCCTACGTGCACTGCGCGGGCGAGGCGGGCGTGGACCCGCGCGAGGACGCGGTCATCGCGGGCTGGCTGGACCGCGTGGAGGCGACGGCGGACTTCGTCAACGACCTCGAGCCGATGCCCGAGCCGAAGAAGCGGCGCTAACGGCTGCGGAGGAGGCGGCTCAGCCAGCCCGCGCGGCGTGGCGCGGGCGTGTACGCCGGCACGAACGGGGCGGGCGCGCTCGCGACGCTCTCGAACCAGATGGCCTCGTCGACCTTGGCTTGACTCATGCGACCTACGGTAGGCGGATGTCCGGCGCGCCCACCTATCCGAGCGGTCAGTGTTCGCAGTGCGACGGGGTCGGAGGAACGTCCAGCGCCGGGTTGCGGTCGAAGAACCCGAACGGCTTGAGCCAGAACGAGACGGTGTCCACGGGCATGATCGGCCAGTCCTCCATGCGCGTGATGTGGTGGATGCCGAACACGTACCAGAGCACCACGTCGGCGTCCGCGATCGGGCGGTCGGCGTCCGTCCAGGTCGGCAGGCCCTCATCCTCCGTTCGGGACTGGTTCGGGAACGGGCCGCACGGCCAGCGCTCCTCGCGGTCGTAGGGCGTGACCCAGAGCGTGTGGCGCAGCGCGCCCGCGTCGCGCAGGACGGGCGAGTCGTTGGGCAGCAGATGGGGGAGGGCGGCGCCGGGCACGAGCTTGTACGCCGTCGGCTCGCCGATGTGGTTGCGGGTCGCGCCGGTGACCTTCCACGCGCGCTGCGTGTCCCAGCAGTAGTCCTGGCGACCCTCCTGCTCGGTCGCGAGCGGGATCGAGCGCTGGGTGATCCCCAGGCCGTGGGGGTCGGCTTCGCTGTAGCCGCCCGGCCAGGTCTCGACCATGTGCACGGTGTTGCCTTCGGCGCCGTCGATGTCGAGGTCCAGGCGCGCGATCAGGAAGTGCTGGTGGTACGGCGCGTAGGTGCGCGTGTCGACCATCGTGCCGTGCACGGCCGGCTCGCCGTCGGGGAGGTGGCCGACGACCATGATCCCGGTCGCGCGCACGTGGCACTCGATCGAGCCGTCCTGATAGAGGCGCCAGTAGACGAGGTACTCGTAGTTGGCGACCGTGACGTGGATGCTGATCACGAGCCGGCGTGATCGTCTGACCTCCGCGCCGTGCTGATGGTCCACGTGCTTCCACAGCACGCCGTCGTCCTCCTCGTGGATGCAGACGGCGTTGGGAATCGTGTACGGCTCGCCCTTGGTGTCGTGCAGCGTCGCGTCGAGGTAGCGGATCTCACCCAGGCAGTCGCAGCCCAGCTCGAGCGACTGCGTCATGTAGCCGAGCCCCCACTCGCCGATGTCGTAGGCCGTGCGGCGCACGTGGTCGGGCGTCGGGTCGCGGTAGGGGACGACCATCTCGGCGAGCGAGAGCCGGTGCGCGATCGGCCGCTGGTCGAACTGCAACGTGTGCAGGACGAGGCCCTCGCGGTGGTTGAAGCCCAGCCGCAGCGACCACTTCTGCCAGCTCAGCGCATGGCCGTCGAGCTTGAACGAGACGCCCTCGGGCTGCGTGATCTCGACCGGCTTGATGTCCGTGCGTGGCGTCATGTCCGGCACGAAGCGGGGCACGTACTCGCCCATCACCGGCGGCCGGTCGACGACGAACGTGTCCTCGATCTCCAGCAGCTCCATCGTGTTCAGGTCGACGATGCAGTGCAGCCCGTTGACGGGGTTCGCGTACGGGTTGGCGCCGGGCGCGCTGCGGAACCAGGTGTCCGTCCAGCCGAGCCGGCGGCCCGCGTAGCGCTCCGGGACGAGGTACCCGCGGTAGCCCCAGACGTCGATGAGGACGAGCTCCAGGTCCGTGATACCGCGCTTGGCCAGCGCCTCGACCAGCCGCGGGTCCTGCTTGAGCGCGGCGTCGCACTCGTGCCACTCGTCGGGGTGCAGGCTGGGCTGGATGCCTTCGAGCCGCTCCATCGTCGCGGTCCCGTGATCGAGCGCGACGATCGCGCGGTACGCGTCACCGCTGTCGCGGTCCCAGCCGATGACCTCGGCCTCGCGCGGCGGCTCGGGGTCACCCTTCTCCGGCTCGCGCAGGTCGATCGACCCCAGCCGCCAGCGCTCCGTGACCCCGTGGTCGCGCCGCAGGATGTCCGCTGCGGCGCGCAGCTCGTCGGCCGATAGGGGGTCCAGCGGATGGGTCACCGCAAGGCGCGCTCCAGGATGTCCAGACCGCGGGCCAGCTCGTCGTCGGTGAGGGTCAGCGGCGGCAGGAGCCGGATGATATTCCCGTTCAGCCCGCACGTGAGCAGCAGCAGGCCTTCGGCGCGGGCAGCGGCCACCGCTTGCGCTGCTCGGGCGGGGTCGGTGAGCTCGAGCGCGAGCATCGGGCCGAGCCCGCGGACCTCGCCGATCACGGGGTTGTCGATCGCCTCGAGGGCAGCGCGCATGCGCTTGCCGAGTCGCTCGCTCTGGGGCCGCAGCTTGACGACCTCGTCGAGCACGACGTTCGCCGCCGCGCACGAGACCGGGTTGCCGCCGAACGTCCCGCCGAGCCCGCCCGGGCCGACCGCGTCCATCAGCTCCGCGCGGCCGGTGACCGCGGAGAGCGGCAGCCCGCCGCCGAGCGACTTGCCGGAGACGAGCAGGTCGGGCTGCGCGTCGTAGTGCTCGATCGCCCACACCGGGCCGGTGCGGCCGACGCCCGCCTGGACCTCGTCGTCGATCCAGAGGATGCCGTGGCGGTCGCAGATCTCGCGCAGCCGGCGCGGAAAGTCGTCCGGGAGCGGGATGAAGCCGCCCTCGCCCTGGACGGGCTCGATGATCACGGCCGCGACCGACTGCGGGTCGACGTGGGCCTTGAAGAGGTCCTCGAGCGCCTGGATCGCGTCGTCGGAGGAGATGCCGGCGTACGGGTACGGCGCGGCGGTGCGGTAGATCTCGGGCGCGAACGGGCCGAACCCGGCCTTGTACGGCTTGACCTTGCTCGTCAGGGACATCGTCAGCAGCGTGCGGCCGTGGAAGCCGCGGTCGAACGTGACGATCGCGGGGCGGCCGGTCGCGGCGCGGGCGATCTTGACGGCGTTCTCGACGGCCTCGGCGCCCGAGTTGAGCAGGATGGACTTCTGGTCTTCGCCGCGGCAGGGGGAGAGCTCCCCGAGCTTGCGGCACACGTCCACGTAGGGCTCGTAGGCCGCGACCATGAAGCACTGGTGCAGGTACTGGTCGACCTGCGCGTGGATCGCCTCAACGACCGCCTCCGGGTTGTGGCCGAGGTTCTGGCAGCCGATCCCGCCCGCGAAGTCCAGGTACTCGACGCCGTCGGCGCCGGTGATCGTCGCGCCCTTGGCGGCGACGGCCTCGATCGCGGGGGCGCTGACGCCGCGCGCGACCCAGCGCTCGCGGGTGGAGGAGATCTGGGTTGCGCTCATGGCCGCAGTGTCCTCCTCACCCGCGCGGACACTATTGTGCAAGTCACAAAGCTGCGATGCTCGTTTTAGCCGATCTACTAGCCGCCGACGAGCTCGGCCTCAAGCTCGTGGCCGGGGGCGCCGACGCCCTCGCGCGGGAAGTCGCTGGCGCGCACTCGATCGACGTCGAGGCGCCGACGCGGTTCCTCGAGCGCCGCTGGCTCATGCTCACGGCCGGCCTGCGGCTGCGCGGGAGTGCCGCGGCGCAGCGCGCGTTGATCGCGGAGCTCGACGAGGCGGGCATCAGCGCGTTGGGCATCGGCCTCGGGCTCGTGTTCCAACGGCCGCCGCGCGCGCTGGTCGAGGAGGCCCGCGCGCGGTCGTTCCCCGTGCTCGCGGTGCCGCTGGAGACCGCGTTCCGGGACATCACGAGCTTCGTCGCGCGCTCGTCCCTGTCGAGCGACCTGCACCGCTACCAACGGCTGACCGCGATCCAGCGCCACCTCGTGGACGCGCTGCGCGAGCCGGACCCGCGTGCGGCGATGGTCTCACGCCTCGCCCGGATGCTCGACGCGGGCGCGTTCGTGCTCGACGGGCCGTCCGCGGGCACGACGCCGGATCCCGAGCGCGTGCGCCGCCGCGTGGCCGAGCGCGAGTTCGAGGAGGACGGCTGGCACGTCGTGACGGTGCCGATCGCCGAGGCGGGCTGGCTCGCGGTGACCGCCCGCCGCCGCGTCCCGCTGGCGAGAGCGGCGGCCAGGCCGCGGCGCCGCTGCTCGCCGCCACCGAACGCCTGGCGGAGCTGGCCCGCGACCAGGAGCGCGCCGTCCGCGCGGCGCTGCTGGACGAGCTGCTGGAGCTCACGCCGGGCGCGGAGACGCGCGGCCTGGCCGCGCGCGCCGCCTCGTTCGGCGTCACGTTCCCGGCGCGCGTCGTGGTGGCCGACGAGCCCATTTCGGGGCTCCTCGTGACCCAGCACAAGGATCGATGGGTCGCCCTGACCCATGGGGACCTTGGGGGCCGGGCCATCTCAGACGTCGCGGGCGTCCCGCGCTCGTATCGCGACGCCGTGCTTGCCCTCGAGCGCGGGCTACCGTCGTTCGAGGCGTTCGACCTGCCCGCGCTGCTGCTGGCCGAGGTCGATCCCGAGCTCGTGCGCCCGCGCGTGGACGCGCTGCTCGATCCCTTGCCGGAGCCGGTGCTGGCGGCGCTCGTGGAGTACTTCGCGCGCGATCAGGACGTCGGCGCGGCCGCGGCCGCGCTGCACGTGCACCCGAACACGTTGCGCTACCGGCTCGGCCGGGTGGAGGCGCTGCTCGGGCGGTCGCTCAAGGCGCCCGCGACGGTCGCGGAGCTCATGCTCGCGCTGTCGACACGAGCCGCTTGACGTGAGGCGCGGCGACGCCGAAGACCACGACGGCCAGGGCGCTGGAGGTGACGAGAAGATCCCAGTTGCGTCTCATGTGAGTCATATCGACCTCCAAGGTGTCACGCGGGGCTTGGCGGGACCTTGGCTGGACGCAAGGACGATTACTACGGTTCTCCGCACCACGTTCGCCGGTTGAGCGCCGAGGGCTCACCTGCTGACCGCCACATGGGGCCTCCGGGCGGTCCGTAGCTTCCCCGGCCATGCGCCACCGCCCCCTGCTGACGACGCTCGCCGTTTCCACGCTGCTTACATTCGCCGCCGCTCCCGCCGCCCACGCGGACTGGCTCGGGCTCCCGGGCCTGAACGGGTCCAACGGGGCCTCGTTCGTCCGTGAGTACGCCACGGGCACGCCGCCCACGACCATGTACGCGGCCACCGAGGCCGGGGGCGTGATGCGCTCGGTCAACAACGGGATCACGTGGGCCCCGTTCAACAGCGGCCTGGAGAACATCCCGGGCGCCAAGGACGTCCGCAGCGTGTTCACGAGCGGCGCGACGGTCTACGCCGGCACGTCCGCCGGCCTGTTCAAGAACGCGGGCGGCGGCTTCCAGCCGGTGGCGCAGGGCCCGGAGGACGACCCGAAGAACCCGAAGAAGCTCAACGCGGCCGTCCAGGCCGTGTTCACCGGCATCCTGCCCGGCAGCCCGATGCTCGCGGGCGTCGCCAGCGGCGGCGTCTACAAGTCCACCGACGGCGGCGCGACCTGGAAGAAGCCCGCGCCGGGCAACGGCATGGTCGCGTCCGAGTCGGTCTGGAGCATGGGCTCGTTCAAGGACAACGGCGCGATCGTCTACGCCGCGACCCAGAGCGGCATCTACATCTCGACCGACTTCGGCTCCACCTGGACGCTCTCCAACGACGGCATCTCCGGCGTGACGCTGCGCGCCTGGGCCGACGACAAGTACCCGAACATCTACTACGCGGGCTCGACCGACGGCCTGTTTCGCTCGATCAACGCCGGCCTGACCTGGACCAAGATCCTCGGCGGCACGACCGTCCGTGCGATCACCCAGTTCAACGGCGTCGACACCAAGCGCATCTACGCCGGCACCGACGACGGCGTCTGGGCGGGCCAGACCGACCTGCACCCGCTCCCGGGCAAGGTCAAGTGGCGTCACCTGACGATGGCGGGCCTCGACAAGCCGATCATCTGGGGCCTCGTCAGCTACATCAACACGCCGGGCACGCTGATCGCCGGCAGCTCGGGCGGCGGCGGCTACGCGCTGACGCTGCTCCCGCCGATCTACACCGGCACCAAGCCGACGCTGAAGGCGGTCACGCCCGCCGCCGGCAAGACGCTCGAGGTCCAGACGCACGGCTCGTGGACCGGCACGCCGACGATCGAGTTCACCTACCAGTGGCAGGACTGCACGGACGGCACCTGCGACGACATCGACGGCGCGACCGACTCCGAGTTCCTGATCCCCGCGATGGGCAAGAAGTACCGCCTGAAGGTCATCGCCCAGAACGACTTCCCGACCGGCGGCCTGGCGGTCGCCTACACCGACCAGACCGCGTCGTCGGGCCCGAAGGCCGGCACGCTGCCCGGTGACAACCAGACGAGCACGGGCTCGATCAAGGTCACGCCCGACACCGCCTTCCCGCAGCCCGGGATGAGCCTGCAGGCCCAGAACTGGCTGTTCAACCCGGCCGCCACCTCGCAGTCGTTCCAGTGGTTCCAGTGCAACGTCAACGGCGCCGACTGCACCAAGATCGACGGCGCCGTCAACTCCACGTACTTCCTGACGGACGCCAACGTCGGCAAGCGCCTGTGCGTGGCCGTCACCGGCACGAACGCCTCGGGCTCCAAGACCCTCGACTGCACCGGCGTGACGAACGAGATCTTCGCCCCGAACCCGAAGCAGACGAGCGCGCCGACGCTCGGCGGCACGGCCTACGTCGGCCACACGCTCCTGTCCGGCGTCGGCACCTGGGCCTACTCCGGCACGCGGTTCGAGCGCCGCTGGCAGCGTTGCGGGGCCGACGGCGGCAGCTGCGAGACGCTCAACGACAAGACCGCGGGCTACGTCCTCAAGCCGGGCGACCTCGGCAAGCGCTTCCGCGTCGAGATCACCGTCGACTCCAACATCGCCAACAAGCTCCCGAACCCGGTCACGGTCTACACGCCGCTCAGCGACGTCGTCACGAACGAGCCGGTCGTCGTCGAGGAGCCCCAGAACGGCGGCGGTGGGGGCGACAACGGTGGCGGCGGCAACGGCGGTGGCGGGAACCCGCAGCCCCAGCCCCAGCCGCAGCCGCAGCCCCAGCCGCTCCCCGGCGACAAGGTCGCGCCCGTCCTGGGCTCCGCCAAGGCCGTCGCCACGAAGGTCAAGCGCGGCAAGGCGCTCTCGCTGAAGATCAATCTCTCCGAGGCCGGCTCGCTCAGCGTCGAGTACCGCAAGGGCAAGAAGAAGGTGACCTCCTTCAAGGTCAAGGTGAAGGCCGGCTCGACGAAGGTGTCGATGCCCAAGAAGAAGCTGGCGACCGGCTCCTACACCGCCGTCGTCACGCCCGTCGACGCCGCGGGCAACCGCGGCAAGGCGCGCACCGTGAAGTTCAAGGTCACGAAGAAGTAGCCAGCTCGGCGATCCGGCGCCGGATCAACGCCTGCTCGGTCTCGCTCTCGGTCAACGGGAGCGCGGCCGCGTAGGCGTCGCGCGCTTCGTCACGCCGCCCCAGGCGGCGCAGGAGGTCCGCGCGCACCGCGTGGAACAGGTGGTAGGTCTCGAGCTCGAGCTCGTCCACGAGCGCCAGCGCAGCCGCCGCGCCCGACACTTCCGCCACCGCCACCGCGCGGTGCAGCGCGACCACCGGGGTCGGCGTGAACAGGAGCAGCTGGTCGTAGAGCGCCACGACCTGCGGCCAGTCGGTCACGCCCTCGCTGTGGACCGCGTTGATCGCGGCCTGCAGCTGGTAGGGCCCCGGCGCGTTGCGGGCGATCAGCCGTCGCACCAGCGCCTGGCCCTCGATGATCATCGCCGCGTCCCACAGGGCGCGGTCCTGGTCGCGCAGCAGCACGCCGCCCGCGCGGGCTTCCCGCCGCGAGTACACGAGCAGCATCAGGGCGAGCAGCCCCGCGGCCTCGGGCTCGTCCGGCATCAGCTTGACCAGCGCGCGCCCCAGCCGGATCGCCTCGTCGCACAGCTCGTCCCGCGGCCCGACGTAGCCCTGGTTGAAGATCAGGTAGACGACGGCCAGCACCGCCTTGACCCGCTCGGGCAGATCCGCTTCCCGCGGCACCCGATAGGGAATGCGCGCGTCGCGGATCTTGCCCTTCGCCCGCACCAGCCGCTGCGCCATCGTCGCCTCGGGCACGAGGAACGCGCGGGCGATCTCCGCGGTCGAGAGGCCGCCGAGCAGGCGCAGGGTCAGCGCCACCCGCGCGGGCATCGCCAGCGACGGGTGGCAGCAGGTGAAGATCAGCCGCAGCCGGTCGTCCCGCACGGGACCGACCTCCTCGTGCGGCCCGGCCCGCTGGGCCGCGAGCAGCGCGGCCTGCGCGTGGCGGTCGTCACGGGACGCCTCACGGCGCAGCCGGTCGATCGCCCGCCGCCGCGCGGTGGTGATGATCCAGCCGGCGGGACTGGGCGGCACGCCGTCGACCGGCCAACGCTCCACGGCGACGGTGAACGCGTCCGCCACCGCGTCCTCGGCGACGTCGAGGTCGCCGAAGACGCCGACGAGCACGGCCACCGCGCGGCCGTGCTCGGCGCGAAAGGCATCTTCGACGCTCAACCCTGGAACGGCCGCACCTCGATCGGCAAGCCGATGATCCGCGCCGACTTGCGGCCCCACTCCAGCGCGGCGTCGAGGTCCTCGGCCTCGATCACCGTCAGCCCGCCGATGTGCTCGTGGCCCTCGGGGTAGGGCCCGTCGGTCATCAGCACCTCGCCACCCGACGCCTGCAGGACGGTCGCGGTGGACGCGGGGGCGAGACCGCCGGCGAACACCCACACGCCGGCGCTCTCCATCTCCTGCCGCAACGCCCCGAGCTCGCGGCCCATCGCCTCGAAGTCGATGTCGGCGGGCGGGTCGCCGTCGGGCTGGTGGACGATGAGCGCGTACTGGGTCATGAGAAGGCCTCCTTGGGCATCGTTTCACCCTCTACACGAACGGCATCCCGCCACATCGACAACCGCGCGAACTTAAACGTCCTGGACGTTTAGGTTCGCGGGTACCCTTGCCTTAGATGCCTGACGTGGCCAGCGCTCTGGAGCGTGCCGTGGCGGGCCTGGTCGAAGCCGTCGCCGGCGTCTCGGCGGGCTGGCTGGTGCTGGGCGTGGTCCTGCACCTCGCCAACCAGGTCGCGCGCGGGTGTGGCTGGTTCGCGATCGTCAATGGCGCGAGCGACCAGCCGCCGCGGATGCGCGACGTGATCACCGCCTGGGTGGCCGGCGCGGGCGCGGGCGGCGTGGTCTCCGCGCGTGGCGGCGACGCGGTGCGCGTGCTGCTGCTCGCCCGCCGGATGGAAGGCCGCGGCAACCGCGCGTTCCTGACCGGCACGCTCGTCGCCGAGACGGTGGGGGAGGCCACGCTCGGGCTCGGCCTGCTCGCCCTGGCGCTCGCGATCGGCGTCGGCCCGGACCTCACGCCGAGCGCCACCGTCGGCCTGTACGTCGCGGCCGCCGTGCTCACGCTCGTGGGCGCCGGGCTGCTCGCGCGCCGCAGCGCCCGGGTCTGTCGCTTCTTCACGCGCATGAAGGCCGGTTGCGAGCCGCTCAAGCACCCACGCACCTACGCGCGCCACGTGCTGCCGTGGCAGCTGGCCAGCCGCGTGCTCCGGCTCGCCGCGCTCGGCTGCTTCCTCGCCGCGTTCCACCTGCCGGCGACGCTCGCAGCGGTCCTGCTCGTCACGTTCGCCCAGTGCGGCGGGCGGCTCGTGCCGTTCTCGCCGGCGAGCGTCGGCACCGGCGTCGCGATCCTCGCCGCCACCTTCGGCCCGGTCACCGGCACCTACGTGCCGCCGGCCGAGCTCGCCGCGTTCTTCGTGGGGACGAGCACGGTGCTGACCGTGGTCGGCACCGCGCTCGCGCTGATCCTGACCGTGACTCAGGCTTCGGCGAACGCCGGCCCGAGGCTGGCGGGCGTCGGGCGCTTCACGCGCATCCGCGCCGCCATCAGCGCCAAGCCGTAGCCGGCCACGGCCGCGGCGATCCCGGCCACCGCGTCGAACACGAAGTGGTTGCCGGTCGCGACGACGGCGAGCGCGACGACCGGGCCCCAGAGCAGCGCGATCGCCCGCAGCACCGGGTGCTTGAGCGAGGCGAAGAGCGCGAAGCCGACGGCCACGGCGAACCCGACGTGCAGCGACGGCACCGCCGCCAGCTCGTTGAAGAAGCTGGTCGAGAAGTTCGACGTCATGCTCATGCCCGTCTGCGAGGTGATCGTGTCCTCGATCCCGATCCCCGCGAGCCGCGGCGGCGCGACCGGGAACAGGCCGTAGATCGGCACCGACAGCAGCCACGTCGCCAGGATCGTGTTGCGCAGCGTCGCGTAGATCGCCCACGAGCGGTTGTAGAGGAAGATCAGCACCGCCGGGATCACGCCGAGCTGCGCGATCAGGTACAGCCGGTTGAGCACCCACAGCACCCACGTGCCGTCGAGGCCCTGCTGCACCGAGGACTCGATGCCGACGCCGACCGCGTTCTGCAGGTCCACGATCCAGTGCGCGTTGTGCGTCGCGTCGGCGAGGTCGCCGATCGTGAAGAAGCGCGCGACGGTGTAGACGGCGTAGGCGAGCAGGAAGAGCCCGATCTGGATGCGGGCCCGGCGCGAGAACGGCAGCCGCAGGCCGCTGGCGGGGCGGAAGGTCGTGGCGGCGAGCATGCAGTGCAAGTTACGCGCGCCTCCATCCGCTTACAGCCGTGGAGCCACCAAAGCGCAGGTGGGGTCGAGAGCCATGCCGCCGGGGGTTATCCCCACCCATGTCGCCCTTACCCTTCATCAGGGACTTACTTTAGAGAAGTCACTAGGAAACTTCCATGAGAACGAGCGAGGGCGCCCCGAAGGGCGCCCTCGTCAGGCGAATATGCCGGTGTCGACTACGGAGTCGTCGTCGACAGCGTGAACGTCAGCGTCTTGCTGTACGTGCCCGTACGCAGCGGATCGTTCGAGTTCACGAGCTGCGAGAACTCGAGGTCGACGTCGTCATTGGCGACCGGGCCGTTCCACACGAGGAGGTTCAGCGAGGAGCCGATGTTGTTGAACGCCGTGCCGGTGTTGGCGGCGTTGCGGGCACGGCCCTGCAGCGGCTGCGGCAGGACGAACGTGCCGTTGACCAGGTGCCCCGTGCCGACCGCGGACGGATCGGACACGCTCAGGAGCGCGTCGCCCGCCGTGGAGGTCACGGTCGCCTTGGTCGTGGCGGTGTACGTCTTGGTGACGCCCGGCGTGAAGGCGCCGAACGTGCCCGGGGTGCCGAGCGTCAGCGTCAGCGTGGACGGAACCGAGCCGCCGACCGTGCCGTTGACCGGCACGTCCTGGCGGACGACGACCTTGAAGGTCTTCGGCGCCGAGGTGTTGCCGTTGGCGTCCTTGGCCACGCAGGTGACCGTGGTGGTGCCGACGGCGAACTTGGAGCCCGAGGCCGGGTCGCAGGTGACGACCGGGTTCGGATCCTCGTTGTCGGTGGCGGTCGGCAGCGTGTAGGTGACCGTCGTGCCGGACGCGTCCGTCGTGGCGGTCGCGATGTCGGCCGGGGCGTCGCCCAGCGTCGGGGCGACCGTCTCGGCGTCGGTGCCGCTGGCCGAAGCCAGCGCGCTGTAGCCGCCGAGCACCGGCAGGGAGACCTTGGACTCCTGCGTGTTCAGCGAGATCGCCTGCGCCGCGGTGGCGGACGTGGCGGACGGGTAGGTGCCGCCGCCGGCGGTGCCGCCGAACAGGTTGCCGACGATCACGATGCCGATCTGGTGACCGGCCTTGAACGTGTGCTCGGTGGCGAACGTCGGGAACTTGTAGTGGTACGCGGTGTTCGGCGTCAGCGGCGAGTTCGTGCCGACCTGGTACCAGAGCGACTCACGGTTCGACGAGTCCAGCGTGCCACGGGTGACGCGCCACTGCGTGACGTCCTGCGTGGGCTTGGTGACCTCGAGGTAGCAGGCCGTGTCGATCTCGCGGACCGACGCGGTGCACGGCTGACCGATGGTGCAGTCCGGGCCGCCGGCGCTCGTGTCGCCCCAGCAGGTGCGCGGGCCGGTCGTCGCGTTCGGCGTGGAGATGCCCTCGCCGTTGCGCGTGACCTGGGTGCCGGCGCCGTAGTCCACGAGGACCGCGCCGAAGTTCTGCTGCGTGCCCGGGACGCTGGCGACGATGTCGATCATCGGCGTGCCGGAGATGCGCACGTCCTTGGTCAGCGTCTTCGAGAGGAAGACGCGACGGTTGGCCTGCGAGCCGGTCGGGGTGCTGATGACCGTGGTCTCGTTGGGGAAGCCCGCGGTGCCCGTGAAGTCCAGCGAACGGGTGGAGCCGCCGGCGGAGCCGCCGAGCGTGCCGGCGCCGGCGGCGTCAGAGCCGCGCAGGAAGACGTCGACGTTCTGGGTGCCGGGGATCGGCCAGTCGCCGTAGTTCTTCCACGTGTCCTTCTCGTCCTCGATCGTCACCGCGGGCTCGGTCTCGATCCCGTTGTTGACGCCGTAGAGGTAGTGGTCGAACCAGCGGTGCAGCGTCTTGACCCACTCGGCGCGGTTGGACTCGAACGGGTCCGTGTGGCCGGCGCGCAGCAGCCACAGCTTGCGCGGGACGTTGTTGGCCTTCAGCGCGTTCCACCACTGCCACATGTGGTCCGTGCGGACGTTGTCGTCCTGGAAGCCGTGCGTCGCGAAGACGGCGGCCTTGACCTTGTTGGCGTTCAGCAGGTAGTTGCGGTCGTTCCAGAAGACGTTGTAGTCGCCGTGCGCGTCGCCGTCGCCGGTCTCGGCGTTGGCGTCGTTGGAGATGTCGTTGTTCTCGTCACCGCACGGGCCCGGGCTGGCCGGGTTGGTCGTGGCGCGGCGGTTCGGGAGCGTGACGCCGACCGGCGGGCTCGGGCCCGTCGTGACCGTCGGGTTCAGGCTGCCGCCCGGGTAGTTGGTGTTGTTGCGGATACCGCCGGTACGCGAGTACAGGTACCAGTCGGAGATGGCCGAGATCGGGACGATCGTCTTGAGGCCCTCGACGCCCGTGGCGGCGACGCCGTTGGACAGCGTGCCGTCGTAGGACTTGCCGATCATCGCGGAGGAGCCGTTGTGCCAGTCGGCGACGACTTCCTTCGTCAGGTCGGGCGTGGTGTTGGTGCCCGCCTTCAGCGCGTATGCCTTCACGCGGCCGTTGAGCCAGTCGATGACCGACTTCTCGCCGGCGATGTCACCGGGGCCGCCGTGCATCGGGCAGCCTTCCTCGGTGTACGCGGTGCCGTTCATCTGCGCAAGCACGTAGGCGTAGCCGCGCGGCACGAAGTAGTTGTCGTAGAACAGCGGCCAGCGGTCGTTGACGCCGTCGTTGTCCCAATCCGCCATGCACTGCGCCTCGTTGCCGCGGCACGACGTCGTGTAGTACGGGCTTGGATCGACGATGGCCGGCATCTTGTTGGTCGCGCTGCCTTCGCGCGGCCGGATGATGTCGGCGGTGATGAAGTCGTCCTTGCCGTTGTGGTCCTGGTCGATGCCGGGCTGGGGAATGAACACCCGCTCGCGGATCGCCGACTTGTAGTCGTAGACGGCCTTCGTCTTGCCGTCTTCCAGGACGGGGCTCTGCGCCTGTGCGGCGCCGGCCCCGAGTGCGAGCATCGCCAGCGTCAATCCGCTTGCGGCGAGCCCTCTCACCCCAATCCTCATTTGCCCTCCAGCTGTAGACCCTATGCCGTCCTCCGTTGACGGCTTGTCGGCAACGTTAAGGGGTTGTAAGCGGATCCGCCCTCGACGATTTGTCCACTGGGCGTGGGGATGGCTCAACACGCCCCGGCCGTGCAGAAAGCCTGCACGACCGGGGAATGAGACGCCGATGAACTACGGCTGAGTGGTGCTCAACGTGAAGGTGAGCGTCTTGCTGTAGGACCCCGTGCGGAGCGGGTCCTTGTCCTTGATGAGCTGCTTGAAGGTGATGCCCACCTTCTCGTTCGAGGTCGGGCCGGCCCACGTGGACTTGCCGAACTCGACGCGCAGCGGCTCGGCGAGCGAGAACGCGCCGTTGGTCAGGTGACCGGGCTCGGAGACCGACAGCGTCGCGTTGCCGGCCGTGCTGATCACGTTGGCCTCGCTCGTCGCCGTGTACTCCTTGGTGACGCCCGGCGTGAACGGGGCGAACGTCGCCGGCGCGCCGAGCGTGAGGCTCAGCGTGGCCGGGACGACGCCGCCGACCGGCGCCGTCGGGTCGGTGAACGCGCCCGACTCGGTCATCGCGACCGTGCCGCCGACGATCGGCAGCGAGATCTTCGACGCGCGCGTGTCGATCGTGATCGGCTGCGCGGCGCTGACCGCCGACGGCAGCGTGGGCTGCTGGGCCGACGTGCCCTGGCCGTACAGGTTCGCGGTCACGATGATCGAGATCCGGTTGCCGGCCTTGAAGATGTGCTCCGTCGGCTGCAGCGGGATCGTGTAGTCGTTGAACGCGCCCGGGACGACCGCCTTCGCGTCGGCGTACCAGTACGACTCACGCTGACGCGAGTCCAGCGTGCCGCGCGTGACGCGCCACTGCGGCACGTCGCTGATGATCTTGGTCGCCTCCGCGTAGCACGCGTTGTCGATGCCGATCCCGGTGGTGGTGCAGGTGGAGCCGAGCGTCGGGCACGGGTTCGCGTCCGTGCTCGTCGCGCCCCAGCAGGTGCGCGGCGCGTTGGCCGGCGTGGTGACGCCGTCACCCGAGCGCGAGGTCTGCGTCGAGGTGCCGATGTCGGCGATGACCGCCGACAGGTTGCTCTGCTCGGTGCCGAGGGCGGCCCGCAGCTTCAGGACGGCGGTGCCGGAGAGGCGGACGTCCTTGGTGAGCACCGGCGAGATGAACACGCGGCGGTTGGTCTGCTGGCCCTCGGGCGTGCCCATGAGCGTGTTCTCGGCGATGTTGGCGCCCGTGTTCTGGAACGTCAGCGTGTCGGCGGAGCCGCCGCTGATGCCGCCGAGGGTGCCGGCGCCCGCGGCGTCAGCGCCCGCGCGCAGGAACACGTCGGTGTTCTGCGTGCCCGGGATCGGCCACGAGGCGTAGTTCTTCCAGACGTTCGGGGCGTCCTCGATCGTCACGGCCGGCTCGGCGCCGATGCCGTTGTTGATGCCCTGCAGCTCCTGGTCGAACCAGCGGTGCAGCGTGTCGACCCACTCGGCGCGACGCTGCTCGAACGGGTCGGTGTGGCCCGCGCGCAGCAGCCACATCTTCAGGCGGACGTTGTTGGCCTTCAGGGCCTCCCACCACAGGCCGACGTGGTCCATGCGGACGTTGTCGTCCTGGAAGCCGTGGACGACGAAGACCGACGCCTTGACCTTGTTCGCGTCCTTGTTGTGGTCGCGGTCGCGCCAGTACTCGTTGATGTCGCCGTGCTCGTCACCGTCGAGCTGGTCCATCGCGTTGCGCACCGGACCACAGAACGTCTGGCGGGTGACTTCACCGGTCGGCGTCTGGATGAGCGGCGGGCGGGCACCCGTGTCGGCGTTCACGCCGGCGATGCCGCTGGAGAGGCCGCTCGGGTAGTTGTTGTTGTGGCGGATGCCGGCCGTCCGCGAGTAGTTGTACCAAGCGGAGATGGCGCTGATCGGGACGATCGTCTTGAGCCCGTCGACGCCCGTCGCGGCCGTGCCGTTGGCGAACGTGCCGTCGTAGGACTTGCCGATCATGGCCGAGGAGCCGTTGTGCCAGGTGGCCGTGCTCGCGGTCGTGCCGGTCATCGACGTGTAGCCGGGGACGCGGCCGTTGAGCCAGTCGACGACGGCCTTGAAGCCGGCGATGTCGGTCGGGCCGCCGTGGTTGACACAGCCGGTCGAGAACGCGGTGCCGAGCGAGTGGGCGGCGATGAACGCGTAGCCGCGCGGCACGAAGTAGTTGTCGTAGAACAGCGGGAAGCGATCCAGCGTGCCGTTCGCGTTGGTGATGATCCGCTGCGCCTCGTTGCCACGCCCGTTGGACGTGTAGTACGGGCTCGGATCGATGATCGCCGGGACCTTCACCGCCGGCCCGGATTCCTTCGGGCGGATGATGTCGATCGCGATCCGATCGATCACGCCGTCGCTGTCGGTGTCCGTGTTGGCGACCGGAATCCAGACGCGTTCCTTGGTCGCCTGCGTGTAATCGAAGACCGGTGCCGTCTTGCCGTCGGCCCCCACGGTCACGGTCGGGCTCTGCGCCTGCGCGACGCCGCCCCCAAGGCCCAGCGTCGCGAGCGTCAACGCGCCCGCGACGAGACCGCGAAACTTGAGTCCCATCAACCCTCCGTCGAAATCGACCTAACCCTCCAGGTCGTGAGGTTGACGTGAGAGTTACGTGATGTACACACCTGGGGCGTGGAGTTGACTCCACGCCCCGGGCGTTCAGTCGTCCGACGGCGGCGGCGAGAAGACGATCTTCTTGAGCTCGTCGACGATCCGGCCGCCGAGGCGCAGCGACGTCATGAAGCCCTCCTGGCCGAGCTCGCCGGCGTCCAGGCGGTTGCGCAGGTCGGTGATCGCGGCCCGGTCCTCCTCGGCCACGCTGTCCTTGCCGGCCTCGACGAGCACGAGGTGACGGGCCCGGCGGTGCGTGGCGGCGAGCCGCACGTAGCGCTCGCGCTCCTCCGGCTCGAGGCCCTCGAGCGGGACCACGACCGAGGCGCCCGCGGCGAAGCGCTTGGCCAGGGCGGCGTCCAGCAGCGTCTGCGCCTTGGCGTCGATCTCGTCCGGCGCGACCTTGCCCACGAGCAACGCACGGACCTTGTCGAGCGAGAAGATCGTGCTCTGCTCGTCGATCACGCGCTTGACGAAGCGGTCACGCAGGTCGCGGTCGGCGCACGCGATGACCACCAGCGAGCCGGGGTTGTAGCGCATGCGGTCGGTGGGGGAGAGCACCCGCCCGCGGACGGAGACGTCCTGCTTGCGGGGCGGCCGCTCGGGCTCACCGGCCCGGCGCGGGCGGTCCGAAGACCAGCCGCCCCGCTCGTTGTCTCCGATTTTCACGCTGCGCGGCGGCTGGGACATGCGACGTATTAAACGAGCATGCCCGGCGACCGCTAGTTACTGAGTTGGACCAGGGCCCCGTCGGTCCAGTCCAGGGCCTCGCCGTAGGCGTGCGCGATGTCCACCAGGCTGACCCCGGAGGCGACGCACTTCTCGAACTCGCCGGCCTCGTAGGCCAGCACGCCGGCAAGGACCTTGCCCTCGGGCCCCTCGTGCTCGCCGAGCGCGCGCGTGGTGCGCTCGTCGAACGGCAGCTCGGCCAGCAGGTCGGGCATCCGCAGCCCCAGCAGCGCGTCCACGACCGAGAAGAGCCCGACGGTGAACCCGCGGTCGGCCTCGGCGCCGTCGGTGCGCGCGGCCACGAGCTCGCACAGGCGCGCGCGCAGCAGGCCGGTCTCCAGCAGGTGGCTCGGGCGGTCGTTGATGCCGGCGAGCACGAGCAGCGCCGCCCACCGGCGGACGGTGGAGGTGCCGAGCGCCATCAGCGCCTGCTTGATCGTGCCGACGGGATGGCGGCCGCCGTAGAAGGCCGAGTTCGCGAGCTTGACGAGCTTGAGCGAGAGGCCCGGGTCCTCGGCGACGACGCGCTCGAGCTGCTCGAACGTGGCCGCCTCGCCCGCGGCGAGCATCGACAGCGCGCGCAGCCGGTAGGTCGGCACGGACGTGCCCTGGACGACGACCGGCTCGGCGAAGTACTGGCCCTGGAAGGCGTCGAACCCGAGCCCGCGGCAGAAGCCGTAGACCTGGCGGTCCGGCACGCCGTTGGCGATCACGTTCAGCCCGCGCCCGCGCGCGGCGTTGACGTCGGCCTCGATCTCCTCCTCGGAGCGGCCGCGCACGTCGATCTTGACGCTCTCGGCGAGGTCGAGCAGCGCGTCGGAGGCGGTCGCCTCGCGGTAGCCGTCGAGCGCGAGCCGGAAGCCCGCGGCGCGCACCTCGCGCAGCACCGTCAGCAGCTCGCCGTCGACGTGGTCGTCGGCGGGCAGCTCGAGCACGACGCGCTCGGGGTCCAGCGGCAGCGGGTTCACGAGCAGCAGGAACTCGCGCGTGACGTCCACGTGAGCGGGCCGGTCACCGACGAGCTTGTGCAGGCCGATGTCGGCGATCGCCTGCGCCAGGATCATCGCGGTGGCCTCGTGCGGATGCGCCTCGGGAGGTGTGAGCAGCTCGAAGCCGACGATCCGCTCGACATGGTCGAGGATCGGCTGACGGGCGACGACCACCGCGGCGGCACGTTCGTTCGTCTCCCTGGCAAACCGAGCGCTGCTGTGAGACATACACCACCTATCGACGGGAGGACAGGGGCGCAGTGTAGGGCGCGGACCCCATACCGGGATCCGCGCCCGCACACAGGTTTACGGCGTGGTCGTGCCCAACATGAAGACCAGGGTCTTCCCGTAGGCGCCGGTCAGCAGCGGCTCATTGGCGCCGATCGACTGCTTGAAGCCGATCGTCGTCTTGTCGTTGCTCACCGGTCCCGCGTAGCTGCGCAGCAGCAGCGGCGTGCGATCGGCCTTGAGCGGGGCGAACGCGTCACCGACGCCGGCCCGCAGCGGCTGGGCGAGTGCGCTGGTCCGGTTCACGAGCCGGCCGGTGGCCGTGAAGCTCGGGTCCCGGACGGACAGCGTCGCGCCCTGGGCGGTCGAGATGACCGTGGCGTTGATGCTCGTCGAGTACTCCTTCTCGACGCCCGGCACGAACGTGCCGAACGAGCCCGGCGCGTCGAGCGTGAGCGCGAGCGTCTGCGGCACGCTGCCGGAGAGCCCGCCCTCGACCTCGGTCTCCACGACGCCGCACGCGGGGTCGCTCGTGATGCCCACCGCGACCTGCAGGCCGCCGAGCAGGTGCCCGAGGAACACCGGGTCCAGGTAGGAGGCCTCGGTGTGACCCAGGCCCGTGTACCAGGCGCGACCGCCGTCGTAGCGGTGGCACCAGGCGATCGGGTGGTCGTCGTCGACGCCGTCGGAGCCGTCGGCCTCGGCGTAGGTGGACTCGTCCATCGTCAGCAGCACGTGGACGCCCTCGGTGCCGCGGGCGCTGTAGTCCGTGCCGCCACCGTTGACCACGGGGTTGATCGGCGACTGGTAGTTGTACCACTCGTCAACGCGCGTCCAGCGCGCAGGAATCCCTGCAGTGGAGGCGTGGTCGTGGTCCTCGTTGACGACCGTCGCCGTCGGCGTGCCGTTCGGGTGGTTGCGGAAGTACGCGCCCACCAGCTGGCCGTACCAGGGCCACGTGTACTCGGTGTCGGACGCGGCGTGGATGCCGACGTAGCCGTGCCCGGACTGGATGTAGCGCTCGAACGCTTGCTGCTGCGCGACGTCCGGGAGCGTGTCGCCCGTGGTCGAGAGGAAGACCACGGCGTCGTAGCGGTTCAGGAACGCGTCCGTGAACAGCGACGGCTCCTCGATCGCGTCGACCGCGAAGCCGTTGTCCGTGCCGAGCTTCTTGATCGCCGTGATGCCCTCGTCGATCGAGGAGTGGCGGAAGCCCGCGGTCCGCGAGTAGACGAGGATCTTGAACTTCGCGGCCGGGTCGAGCTCGGCCGGCAGGACGTTGACGGTCAGCGTGCGCGTCGCCACGCCGCCGAACGGGTCGGTCACGCGCAGCACGGGGGAGTAGGTCCCGGGCTGGGCGTACGTGAACGCCGCGTCCTTGGTGGTGGTCTCGAACGTGCCGTCGCCGTCGAGGTCCCAGCTGTAGCTGACGGTGTGCCCGTCGGCGTCGGTCGCCGCGCCCGTGAAGGTCACGGCGAGCGGCGCGATCCCGGCCTGCGGCGTGGCCACGGTGGCGGCGCCGATGGTCGGGTTGCGGTTGGCCTGGACGGTCACCGGCAGCTCCGCGGAAGCGGTCCCGCCCTTGCCGTCGGACACGGTCACCCTGACGGTGCGCGTGGCGGCGGTGGTGAACGTCTTGGTCGGGTTCTGCTCGGTCGACGTGGTGCCGTCCCCGAAGTCCCACGCGTACGTGAGGCTGTCGTTGTCGGCGTCCGCGCCCGTGGCCGTGAAGGCCACCGGCACGCCCACGCGCACGTTCCCGGTCGGCGTCCGCGCGGCGGTCACCGTCGGGTTCGTGTTCGTGCACGTCGGCGGCACGTTCGCGCCTTCGACGCTGAACCAGTCGAACGTCGGCGTGACCTGCGTCGTGGCCGCGTTCGACAGCGCGTACACGCCGATCTGGGCGTTGGCCGGAAGCGCCGTGGAGGCGCGGCCGACGGTCGTCCAGGCGGTCCCGTCCGTCGAGTAGGACCCGACGAGGTTCGTGCCGTTGTAGACGATCCGCAGGTAGAAGTCCTGCGGGAACGTCGCGGCCAGGTTCGCCGTGTAGTCCTGCGAGGCGTTGCGCGCGGTGGCGGCGACCTCCTGGATGAACTCGAACTTCTCCGTGTTGGTCGCCGTGGCCGTGTTGGTGGCCGTGCGGTCGATCTTCACGTAGTTGTCGTCGTTGCCGTAGACGATCAGGCCGGCCTGCTGGTACTGGACCAGGCCCTTGTGGTTGACCTTCGTCGTGATCGTGAAGGCGCCGGACGGAGCCGGGCGCAGCACGAGGTTCTTGCCGGTGTTGGTGGTCTGGTAGAGATCGCCGGCCTGCGTCGGGATGCTCAGCAGCCCGTTCGCGACCGAATGCGTGCCGTCGCCACGGACGATGCTCCAGCCGGCGCCGAGGGCGGAGCCGTTGAAGTCGTCGCGGTAGCCGGCCGTGCAGGTGGCGCCGGTGACCTTGACGTTCACCGTCGCGGACGCCGTGCCGCCCTTGCCGTCGGAGACGGTCACCTTGGCCGCGTAGTCGCCCGCGGTCAGGTAGGTCTTCGAGACGTTCGCCAGCGCGGAGCTGCCGCCGTCGCCGAAGTCCCACGCGTACGTGAGCGTGTCGCCGTCCGGGTCGGTGCCGGTCGCGCTGAACGCGATCGGCGCGCCCGTGGCCACGTCACCCGTCGGGGTGCGCGCGGCCGTGACGGTCGGGGCGCGGTTGGCCTGGGTGACCACGACGTTGACCGTCGCCGTCGCCGTGCCGCCCTTGCCGTCCGACACCGTCACCTTCACCGCGTAGGTGCCGGCGGTGGCGAACGCGTGCGCCGGGGAGGCCGAGCTCGCGTTGGCGCCGTCGCCGAAGTCCCAGGCGTAGGTCAGGGCGTCGCCGTCGGGGTCCGAGGCCGTGGCCGTGAACTCGACGCTCGTGCCCGTGGTCACGTCACCCGTGGGCGTGCGCGTGGCGACGACCGTCGGGTTCTGGTTGGCCTGCGGCGCCTTGCCGCAGGCGGCGGACGGCGTGACGCCGGCCGTGATCTCGATGCCGGCCTGCAGGTGGCTGAGCATCGTCGCGTCCGTGAACGACGCGTCGGTGTGGGCGAGGCCCGTGTACCACGAGCGGCCACCGTCGTAGCGCTGGCACCAGGCGATCGGGTGATCGTCGTCGGTGGAATCGGTCCCGTCCGCCTCGGCGTAGGTCGACTCGTCCATCGTCAGCAGGACGTGCACGTTCGCGTTGGCGCGCGGGCTGTAGTCGGTGCCGCCGCCGTTGACCACGGGGTTGACCGGCGACTGGTAGTTGTACCACTCGTCAGTGCGACTCCACCGATCAGGGATCGCTGCGGTGGACGGGTCCGTCTTGTCCTCGCGGACGATCGTCGCCGTAGGCGTGCCGTTCGGGTGGTTGCGGAAGTACGCGCCCACCAGCTGCCCGTACCACGGCCAGCCGTACTCGGTGTCCGCGGCGGCGTGGATGCCGGCGTAGCCGCCGCCCGCGCGGATGTAGCGCTCGAACGCCGCCTGCTGGGTGTCGGTGAGCACGTCACCGGTGGTCGAGAGGAAGATCACCGTGTCGTAGTGGCTGAGGATCTCGTCGCTGAACCACGCGCTGTCCTCGGTCGCGTCGACCTGCCAGGTCTTGCTGGCGCCGAGCTGCTTGAGCGCGGTGATGCCGACGCCGATGTTCCCGTGGCGGAAGTTCGCCGTCTTGGAGAACACGAGCGCCCGCAGCTTCGCGGCCGGGTCGTCGGCCGGCAACACCTCGATCGCGACGGTGCGGGTGGCGACGCCGCCCTTGCCGTCGGTCACGGTCAGCTTCGCCGTGGAGCTCACGCCGTACGCCGCCGTGGCGGTGGCGCCGCGCGCGTCGATCGTGCCGTCGTTGTCGTAGTCCCACAGGTACGTGAGCGGGTCACCGTCGGCGTCGGTCGCCGCGCCCGTGAAGTCGACGGCCAGCGGGGCGACGCCGAACGTCTTGGACGCGGTCGCGGAGCCGATCACCGGCGCCGTGTTCGCGCCCGTCCCGGGCACGCAGTTCGGGTCCGGCGGCACGTTCGGGCCGTCGAGCGTGAACCAGTCGAACGTCGGCGTGACCGTGGTCGTCGCCGCGTTCGAGAGCGCGAAGAAGCCGACCTGCGCGTTGGCGGGCAGCGGCGTCGACGCGCGGCCGACCGTCGTCCACGTCTCGTTGTTGGTCGAGTACGCGGAGGTCAGGTTGGTGCCGTCGTAGCTGATCCGCAGGAAGAAGTCCTGCGGGAACGTCGACGCGAGGTTCGCCGTGTAGTCCTGCGTGGCGTTGCGCGCGGTGGCGTTCTGCTCCTGGATGAACTCGAACTTCTCGGTGTTGGTCGCGGTGGCCGTGTTGGTGGCCGTGCGGTCGAGCTTGACGTAGTTGTCGTCGCTGCCGTAGACGATCACGCCGGCCTGCTGGTACTGCACGAGGCCCTTGTGGTTGACCTTGGCCACGATCGTGAACGGGCCGCTCGGGGCGGGCCGCAGCACGATGTTCTTGGCCGTGTTGGTCGTGGTGTAGAGGTCGCCGGCCTGGGTCGGGATCGACACCACGCCGTTGCCGACGGTCAGGTTCTGGTCGCGCCGGACGACGGTCCAGCCGCTCGCGAGGTCCGCGCCGTTGAAGTCGTCGCGGAACCCGGTCGGGCACTGGCCCACGGCTGCGCCGACCGTGACCGGCGTCTGCACGTAGGTGACGCCGCCGTCGGCGTCCGTGACCGTGACCGTGGCGACGTAGGTGCCGGGCGCGCCGTACACGTGCGCGGGGTCCTGCTGCGTCGACGCCGCGGTGCCGTCACCGAAGTCCCACGCGTACGTCAGCGCGCCGGCCCCGTCGGGGTCGGACGCCGTCGTGTCGAAGACCGTCG
Source organism: Solirubrobacter phytolaccae (assembly GCF_027587195.1). GTDB lineage: Bacteria > Actinomycetota > Thermoleophilia > Solirubrobacterales > Solirubrobacteraceae > Solirubrobacter > Solirubrobacter phytolaccae. The sequence continues at coordinate 27,734 of NZ_JAPDDP010000001.1, forward strand.
TGATCGGCGCGTTGCCGGACGTGGCGATCGCGTCGACGGACACGAGCGGCGGCGCGGTGGCCGCGGCGCCCTGGCCGACGAACTCGATCTGGTTGAGGTTGAGCAGCTGGCCGCTCGCGCCCGCGTTGCGGAACACGAGGAACAGCTCGGTCGTCCCGGACGTGGCCGGGATCGGCAGCGTCACGGTCTTGTAGGTCTGGTTGCCGCCGGTCGGGGCGATCTGCGGCGTGGCGGCCACGAGCGGGCCGGTCGCCGAGCCCGTGCGGACCTCGATCGCTCCACCGTTGGCGGCGGCTGCGACCCGGAACCGCAGGGCGTTGATGCCCTTGAGGCTGATCGGCTTGTAGGAGACCCAGTCGCCGTCCTCGATCCCGGTGACGTTGAGGCCGCCGCCGATCACGTCGGCGGTGTTCTGCGTCGTCACGCCGGGGCTCGCGGAGGCGAAGAACTCGGCCTGCTTGGTCTTGGGCTGCAGGATCGCCTCGGCGCGGCCGGTCAGCGGCGCGATGCCGCCCGGGCCGCCCTTGTCCGTGTAGGAGACGCCCAGGACGGTGAACGTGTTGGCCTCGGCGCCGTGGCCGGAGGTCAGGCCCGCGTTGACGGTGCCCTCGCAGCCGACGTGGTCGGAGAGGCCGTGCGCGTGCTCGTCGTGGCCGAGCTGGACCTTGACGATCACGTCGTTGCACGAGATGCCCGAGCCGGTCGAGCCGTCCTCGGGGTCGGTGACCGAGATCTTGTACTTGATCTTGTCCGTGAAGGACGCGATCTGGCCGTTCTCCGGGAACTCGATCTTGACCTGCGGCGTGCGATTGCCGACGGTCACGACGGTGTTGGAGACGCCCGTGAGGCCGCCCGCGTCGGAGACGGTGAGCTTGACCTGGTAGGTGCCGTTGGCGGCGAACGTGTGCGACGGGTTGGCCTGCGTCGAGGTCTGGCCGTCACCGAAGTCCCACGCGTACGTGAGGGCGGTGCCCTCGGGGTCGGCCGAGCCGGCGCTCGAGAACGCGACGGTCAGCGGGGCGAGACCCTCGGTCGGCGTGGCCGTGGCCTTCGCCGTCGGGTTCTGGTCGCCCTTGAGGTAGTCGACGCGGTAGACGCCCGAGTCGGCGTTGTTGCCGTTGAAGCCCGAGCCCCACTCGATCACGTAGAGCGCGCCGTCGGGACCGAAGTCGAGGTCCATCGGCCGCCGGTAGCCCGTGCCGCGCGCGAACGCCTGCACGCCGGTCATCTGGCCGGAGGCGTTGAGGTCGGCGGTGCGGATCCAGCCGTTGTTCCACTCGGCGATGAACCACTTGTCGTCGTAGAACGCCGGGAACTTGCGCGAGGAGACGAGCGTCGGGTCGTAGTGGTAGCGCGGGCCGCCCATCGGGGCGCCGCCCGTGCCGAGGCTCGCGCCGAAGCGCGGGTCGGTCTCGTTGAACGCCAGCCAGGCGCTCGCGCCGCGCGCGGGCGGGAGCGTGGTGCGGCCCGTGTTGTTGGGCGAGTCGTTGACCGGGTTGGCGCAGTCGAACTTGGCGCCGGAAGTCGAGGTCGCGAAGTTGTAGTCGTTGTACGGCGTGTTGTCGCGGATGCAGTAGGGCCAGCCGAAGTTGCCGGCGCTCGTGATCGCGTTGAACTCGACCGAGCCCTGCGGGCCGCGGTTGGCGTTGCCGGCGCTGGCGTCCGGGCCGTAGTCGCCCATCAGGACCCAGCCCGTCTCGGGGTCGACCGTCAGTCGGAACGGGTTGCGGAAGCCCATGCCGAAGATCTCCGGCCGGGTCTTGTTGTCCGCGTCGGCGGTCTCCGGGAACAGGTTGCCGGCGGGGATCGTGTACGTGGTGTCCACGCCGGGCGTGCCCGTCGGGATCTCCTTGGGCATGACCCGCAGGATCTTGCCGTTGAGGTCGTTCGTGTTGGCCGAGGAGCGCTGCGCGTCCCAGGCCTCACGGCCGGCCCGCTCGTCTATCGGGTTGAAGCCGTTGGAGTCGAACGGGTTGGTGTTGTCGCCCGTGGAGATGTAGAGGCTGCCGTCGGGGCCGAAGTACAGCGACCCGGACGAGTGGCAGCACTGGCCGCGCTGGTGCTGGAAGGTCAGGATCTTCTGCTCGGACGCGAGGTCGAGCGTGTCGCCGTTGACCTTGAAGCGGGCCACCACCTGGGTGTTCGAGCTGTCCGGCAGCTGCGAGTAGAAGAGGTAGACCCAGTTGCTGAACGCGAAGTCCGGCGCCAGCTGCAGGCCGAGGAGGCCGTTCTCCTGGCTCGTGGTGACGGGCACCGTGCCCGCGGTGACCGTCTGCTGCGTGTTCGGCTTCCAGATCATCAGCCGACCGTCACGCTCGATGTAGAAGACGCGCCCGTCCTGCGCTACGTCCAGCTCCATCGGGTTCTGCGTGTTGTCGTCGAGCGTGACCTTCTGGAAGTCCGCCGCGACGGGATCTTGCGCGTACGCGACGCCGCTCCATCCGAGAACGACCAGCAGCGCCGCCATCGTGGCGACCGCTGCCGTGAGGCACCGACCCATAGCTCTCTCCTTCGCTACCTGACTGGACGTGCGCCTCGTGCAAAGGCCCGTGTAGCCCGGTCCTGCGAATTCGGCGCGAGCCTACACAAATTGCTCGCTTGTGTCTAACTGTCTGACAAGTTAGGGTTGGCGTTCTCATGGAGGAGCGCTGGAACGAAGCCGTGGAGGCGGTGGTCTACGAGCTCGCCCGCCACAACGGCGAGAGCCCGCTGGACCGCGGCGCGGCCCTGCGCAGGCGGGTCACGGAGCTCGCGGGCGATCTCGGCCTGGCCTGCGCGTTCGACCAGCTGGCCGCGGAACGCCGCTGGCACCGCGAGGAGAGAGGGGAGGAATCGGAGTCTCGTGTGCGGGCGCGGATGTATCGCGCCGCCTTCACGGCTACGCTGATGGCCGCCTGATGAGCGGTCTCGCCGTCACTCCGATCTCCATGACCGAGGCAGTCGTCGTGTCGTTGCGCGAGAAGATCCTCGACGGCGCGATCGAGCCTGGCGCGCCGCTGCCCGAGGCCGACCTCACGAAGGAGTTCGGGGTCGCGCGGCCGACGGTGCGCGCCGCGATCCAGACGCTCTGCCACGAAGGCTTGCTGAAGCGCGAGCGCAACCGCAGCGCGTTCGTCCCGCTGCTCACGCGCGAAGAGGTGCTGGACCTGTTCAGCGTCCGCATCCCGATCGAGTGCCTGGTCGTCCGTGAGCTGCTCACGCGCGGCGCGCCGCTGGACGCCGTCCACGCCGCGATCGAGCCGCTCGCGAACCTGAAGGCCGACTCGCCGTGGAGCGCGGTCGTGGACGCCGACATCGGCTTCCACCACGCGCTCGCACGCTCGGTCGGCTCGCCGCGCCTGGAGCGCCTCTACCTGTCGATGAGCGGCGAGATCCGCCTCTGCATCGCGCAGCTGCGGCCGTCGTGGGCTTCACCGGCCGAGCTCGGCGCCGAGCACCGCGACCTGCTCGCGGTGCTCGAGCGTGGGGACGTGGACGAGGTCGAGGCGCGCATGACCGCGCACCTCGATCGCGCGCTCCACGACCTCACCGATTAGACGACCGCTTCTTCTTCCTTCAGCCGGGCCGGCTCGCCGTGCCAGGCGGCGTCGAGGATCCGCTCCAGCTGCAGCGTTCCGAGCGGACGCGGGTTGTTGTCGATCAGGCGCCGGAAGCCGATCGAGGCCTCCGCCAGCTTCGGCAGGTCCTCGCGCTCGATGCCGATCTCGGCCAGCGAGGCCGGGAGGCCGATCCGCTGCCCGAGGGCGTGGACGTGGCCGACGACGTCGCCGTCCGGGCTCTCCATCGCGATCGCGAGCGCGGCCAGGTCGTCGGGCCGGGCGGGGCGGTTGAACTCCATCACGTAGGGCAGCAGCAGGCCGGTGCCCAGGCCGTGGGAGGTGTGGGTGGCGGCGCCGACGGCGAACTGCAGCGCGTGCGCGGTGGAGACGCCGGAGTTCCCGAACGCGATCCCCGCGAGGAGGCTGCCGTAGAGCATCCCGGCGCGGGCCTGGAGGTCGTCGCCTTCCGCGACCACGCGCTCGAGGTTCGCGGCGATGTGCCCCGCCGCGGACAGCGCCAGCGTGTCGCTGAGCCCGTTCTTGCCGATCTGCGGGCGGCTGAGGACGAGGTCCACGCTTGGCGCCTCGGCCGCGGCCATGTACCCCTCGATCGCGTGCGAGAGCGCGTCGATGCCCGAGTGCGCCGTGACCGTCGTCGGCGCGCCGAGCGTCAACCGCGGATCGCAGATCGCGTGGCGTGGGATCAGGTGCGAGCTGGCGACGCCCATCTTCATCGCGGTCGCGGCGTCGGTGATCACGGCGACCGGCGTGGCCTCCGAGCCCGTGCCGGCGGTGGTGGGCAGCGCGATCAGCGGGAGGACCGGGCCGGGCACCGAGTTCACGGCGTAGTAGTCCGACAGCGCGCCGCCGTGCGCAAGCAGCAGCGCGGTGACCTTCGCGAGGTCGATCACGCTGCCGCCGCCGACGGCGACGATCACGTCGGGCTGCGTCTCGCGGCCGAGCGCGACCGCGGCGTCGACCGCGGCCGGCGGCACGTCGACCTCGGCGTCGGTGCAGACGGCGACGTCCAGGCCCTCGGCGCGCAGCGCCGTCTCGACGATCCCGAACCCGGGCGTGCCCGCGATCACGGGGTCGGTGATCAGCAGCACGCGGCGGCCGTGGGTGGCGGCCACGCGGCCGGCGGCCTCGGCCATCCCGGTCCCGAACAACACCTGGGAGGGCGCACGTAGAACAGCGAACAGATCCATCAGTCCTCCAGGAAGCTCAAGACGAGGCGGTTGAACTCGGCGGGGTGCTCGAGCGGTGACGCGTGGCCGCAACGGCCGAAGAGGTGTGCCCGGACGTCGGGCAGCGTGTGCAGCAACGGGATCACGCTGCTGGTCGGCGGGACGATGTGGTCGTTCGCGCCGTGGATCAGCAGCACGGGCGCGGCGATCGTCGCCAGCTCGCCGGGCGTGAGCGACAGCGCGTCGACCCAGCGCTGGCGTGGGGCGGGGAACAGCTCCCGGTAGTCCGGCTGGGCGCGCATGGCCTCCAGCCGCGCCGCGACGGCTTCTTCCCCCGGCGGATCGTGGAAGATCAGCCGCAGCAGCGAGCGCGCCTCGGCCTCGGTCGGCCCGGTCGCCCACAGCTGGTCCAGCGCGGGCGGCAGCGGCATCGGGTAGCCCATCGTCCCGACCGCGACGACCTTCGTCACGAGCTCGGGCCGGCGCGCCGCCAGCATCAGCGCAAGCGCGCCGCCGGCCGAGTTGCCGATCACCGCGCACGGCTCATCGACCAGACCCTCGACCCAGCTCGACCAACCTAAAGGCCCAGGGCCTTTATCTTCGGCGCCGAACCCCGGCAGGTCGGGTGCGTGCACCTGGAACCGCTCGCCGAGCGCGTCGACGAGCGGGTTCCAGGCCGCCCCCGTGGACCCTGGGCCGGAGCCGTGCAACAACAGCACAGGGACCATGGGACGGATCAGGCGGGGACGGCGGCGCGCTCGAGCACGTTCATGAACGCGCGCGACCACTCGGGCATGTCCGGCCAGCCCCGGCAGGAGACCATGTTCCCGTCGACGACGTCCGGAGCGTCGACGAGGATCGCGCCGGCGTTCTCCATGTCGCCCCACAGCGGCGGGAAGGCCGCGGTCTTGCGGCCCTTGAGCAGGCCGTAGACGGCGGGCACCTGCGGGCCGTGGCAGATCGTGCCGACCGGCAGGTCCTTCTCGAAGAAGTACTCCGTGATCCGGCGCACGTCCGCGTCCAGGCGGATGTACTCGGGCGCGCGGCCACCGGGGATGACGAGCGCGACGTACTCGGACGGATCGACGTCGGCGAACGCGATGTCGACCGGCAGCTTGCGGCCGTTCTTCTCCGTGTAGGCGTCCGAGTTCGGATCGAAGTCGTGGATGACCAGCTGGACCTCACGGGTCGTGAGCCCGGCGACGACGGCGTCGTAGCCGCCCTCCCTCAGCCGGTAGATCGGGTACATGGCGTCGAGCTCCTCGGCGGCGTCACCGACGAGGACCAGGACCTTCTGCTGCGACACGTGGCTCTCCTCTCTCCCTGATTGCTCTTGCAAGAACCTGAAAGGTTTCAGTCGAACGCAAAGTACTTGGGCTCGAGGAACTCGAGCAACCCGTGGTGTCCGCCTTCGCGCCCGAGCCCGCTCTGCTTGGCGCCGCCGAACGGCGCGGCGGGATCGGACACGACACCGCGGTTGAGGCCGACCATGCCGGTCTCGATCTCCTCGCCGACCGCCATCGCCCGCCGCAGATCGCGGCTGCAGACGAAGGCCACGAGCCCGTACTCGGTGTCGTTGGCCAGGCGGATCGCCTCGTCCTCGTCGGTGAACGTCATCACCGGCGCGACCGGTCCGAAGATCTCCTCGCGCAGCAGCTCGCTGCCGGGCTGGACCCGGTCGAGCACGGTCGGCGGGTAGAAGAAGCCCGGGCCTTCGAGCCGCTCGCCGCCGCAACGCACACGGGCGCCGCGGGCGACCGCGTCGGCCACCAGGCGCTCGACCTTCTCGCGCGCGGCCGCGTTGATCAGCGGGCCGAGCTCCGCGCCTGGCTCCAGGCCCGGCGCGACCTTCACGGCCTGCATCGCCTTCGTCAGCCGAGCGGTGAACGCCTCGGCGACCGACTCGTGCACGAGAAAACGATTCGCGGCGGTGCACGCCTCGCCGCCGTTGCGCATCTTCGCCGCCATCGCCTGCGCGACCGCGATGTCCAGGTCGGCGTCCTCGAGCACGAGGAACGGCGCGTTGCCGCCGAGCTCCATCGACGTGCTGATCACGCTCCGCGCCGCGAGGCCGAGCAGGTGTCGGCCGACCGCGGTCGAGCCCGTGAAGCTGAGCTTGCGGACGCGCGGGTCGGCCAGGATGGCCTCGGTCAGCGGACCGGGGTCGTCGGTCGTGACAACGTTCACGACGCCCTCGGGGACGCCCGCCTCGCGCAGGATCTCCGCGACCAGCAGGGCGGTCAGCGGCGTCTCCTCGGCGGGCTTGAGCACGACCGTGCAGCCCGCGGCGAGGGCCGGGCCGAGCTTGCGCGTGGCCATCGCGGCCGGGAAGTTCCAGGGGGTGATCAGCAGCGAGACGCCGATCGGCGCGTGCTGCACGAGCATCCGGTTCGTGCCCGCGGGCGCGGTCGCGAAGTCGCCGTTGGCCCGCACGGCCTCCTCGGAGAACCAGCGCAGGAACTCGGCGGCGTAGCCCGCCTCGCCACGCGCCTCGGCGAACGGCTTGCCCATCTCGCGCACGATCAGGTGCGCCACGTCGTCGAGACGCTCGGTCATCCGGTCGAAGGCGCGGCGGAGGGTCTCGGCACGCTCGCGCGGGGCGCGCGCGGCCCAGTCCGCGGCCGCGGCCGCGGCGGCGTCGACCGCCGCCAATCCGTCCTCCGGCATGGCCGCGGGGACGGTCTCGATCACCGACCCGTCAGCCGGGTCGAGCACGGGAAAGCGGGACCGCTCTGGCGCAAGAACCATGGTCTGACTGTATGACACGGTGATAGGCAATGCAAGAAATTGCCAAAGGGGTTGACAACGAATGCAAAGAGTCCGTAGGTTTTTGCAAGCCTCGTGCAAGGTTCGCAGTGCCCGCCGTTTATTCGGAGCAGGTAGTAGGACCAACCCTCGTGGAGGAGGAGCAATGAAGGGGAGACTCGCGGTCTCGGCATCGCTGACGGCGATGGCCGCTGCGGTCACGCTTGCCGCATGTGGCGGCGGTGACGGTGGAGAGGGAAGCGCGTCCAAGGCGCCGGCGAAGACGTCGGCGCTGTCGGACAAGCCGATGGAGCTGACGTTCCTGTGGTTCGAGTGGCCGCCCGCGGCGGCGCTCGAGGAGCTCGGCAAGGAGTACACGAAGACGCGCCCGAACGTCACGGTGAAGGTCAACACCGTGCCGAACCCGCAATGGCACGACGCGATCTTCACGCAGTTCGCGGCACGCAAGACGAACTTCGACCTGCCGATCCTGGATTCCCAGAACATCGGTGAAGCGGTCGACAACGGCTCGATCCTCGACCTGACGGACTTCGTCAAGGAGAACGTCGACACCTCGCAGTACGACCCGTACTTCCTCGCGGCGTACGGCCAGTACCCGCAGAACACGACGGGCGTGGCCGATCCGGACGCCAAGACCTACGGCCTGCCGCTGCTCGGCGACACGTGGTCGATGATCTGGCGCAAGGACCTGATGGGCGACACGCCTCCCGCCACGTGGGAGGACATGATCGCCGCGGCCAAGAAGTGCCAGGACGAGAACGAGGGCATGAGCGGCCTCGCGTTCCACCAGGCCGGCACCGGCGACGCCGCGGCCGTGACGTACAACGTCATGAACGCGCTCTACGGCGGCGAGCTGTGGAACCAGAAGGACAAGAAGATCGAAGGCGTCATCAACGACGCCGCCGGCAAGAAGGCGATGGACGTCCTCGTCAACCAGATGGTCCCGCTCACGCCCAAGGGCTCGAGCAACTGGTTCATCGACGAGGTCAACGCCGCCATCTCGCAGGGCCAGGTGTGCGTCGGCTTCCAGTGGATCGCCGCCATGGGCGGTCTGACCGACCCGGCGTCCTCCAAGCTCGGCACGACCAAGGAAGAGATCCTCGAGAAGCTCGCCTTCGCGCCGCTGCCCAAGCAGGTCACCGACAAGAAGCCGCTCGGCGGCATGGGTCTGCACGTCTCCAAGTACATCCCCGAGGAGAAGCAGGCCGAGGCGCTGAACTTCATCAAGTGGTTCCAGACGCCTGAGGCGCAGAAGAAGTGGGCGCAGCTCGGCGGCGTCCCGGCGCGCAACGACGTGCTCAACTCGCCCGACTTCCTCGAGGCGACGCCCTACAACAAGGTCTTCACCGACTCGGTCAGCCAGCTGAAGGACTTCTGGAACCTGCCCGAGTACGCGAAGCTCCTCAACGTCCACTCGACGCAGGTCAACGCGGCCATCTCCGGCACGCAGCCGCCCGAGGAGGCGCTGGACAAGCTCGCCGCCGACGAGCAGAAGATCCTCGACGAGAGCGGCGGTCTCTAGCCGCCGTAGGCGACAACCCCTGGAGGCCGGCCGCCCGCGCGGGGCCGGCCTCCAGCCGCCGTACAGCTCAAAAAAGCAATGGCCAACACGCTTCAGACACCTCCCCAGAGCGCGCCCCAGGCGGAGCGCCTGGAGGCGCCCCCCGCCGCGAAGCGCTTCGCGTTCCTGACGGACCGCAAGCTCAGCTTCCTCTTCATCTCGCCGGCGATGGCGCTGCTGCTGTTCCTCTCGATCTGGCCGTTGCTGTGGTTGCTCGGCCTGTCGTTCACGGACTACTCAGCCACGCGCGACTCCGGCTGGGGCTGGATCGGCCTCGACAACTACATCGAGGTCCTGACGTCCCCGGTCGTCCACGCGCGCGCCCTGACGACGCTCGTCTTCGTCGTCGGCGCGGTCGCTCTGCAGACGATCCTCGGCTTCACCATCGCCTTCCTCATCTCGCGGCGCGTCAAGGGCCGCGGCGCGATCACGACGCTGTTCCTGATCCCGATGATGCTCTCGCCGATCGTCGTCGGCCTGTTCTGGAAGTTCATGCTCGACGTGCAGTTCGGCGTCGTGAACTCGTTCCTGGACAGCCTCGGCCTCGGCCGCGTCGAGTGGCTCACGCAGCAGCGACTCGCGCTGTTCTCGCTGGTGATCGTGGACACCTGGCAGTGGACGCCGTTCATCATGCTGATCGCCCTCGCGGGCCTGACGGCCGTCCCGAAGTACCTCTACGAGGCCGCGGAGATCGATCGCGCGTCCGAGTGGTTCAAGTTCCGCCGGATCACCTTCCCGCTGGTCTGGCCGCTGCTGCTGATCGCGATCATGTTCCGGGCGATCGAGGCCTTCCGCCTCTTCGACCTGGTCTACATCCTCACGGGTGGCGGTCCGGGTGGCACGACCGAGACGCTGTCCTTCAACGTCTACAAGGTCGCGTTCTTCGGCTTTGACACCGGCCTGGCGTCCGCCTACGGCATCTTGATGGTGGTCGTGGTGACGATCGCCGCGCAGTTCTACCTGCGCTACCTCAACCGGCTTCAGGAGAGCTAGGCGATGGCGACCCACATCCAACCCGAAGGCCTGGCCGACAAGGGCATCGCGGGAGAGACCGTGGATCCCCCGGTCCGGCGCGAGCGCAAGTTCGGCTCGGGCGTCGAGATCCTGCTGCTCACGATCTTCATGGTCGTGATGCTGTTCCCCGTCATCTGGATGCTCGAGACGGCGCTCAAGGAGACGAAGGACATCTACGCCGTCCCGGCCAAGGTGTTCTCCTTCAGCCCGACGCTGGATCACTTCCAGAACGTGTTCAGCTCCGACTCGCCCGTGTTCAAGGGCTTCGTGAACTCGGTCATCGTGGCCGGCTTCTCGACGCTGATCGCGACCGTGCTCGGCGTCCCCGCGGCGTGGGCGTACTCGCGCTTCACGCTCAAGGCCAAGAAGGACCAGCTGTTCTTCATCCTCTCGACGCGCTTCATGCCGCCCGTCGTGGTGGTGATCCCGGTCTTCCTGATGTTCCGCGACCTGTCGCTGCTGGACACGCGGCTGGGGCTCGTCCTGGTCTACGCGGCGTTCAACCTGCCGTTCACGATCTGGATGATGAAGGGCTTCATCGACGAGGTCCCGGCCGAGTACGAGGAGGCCGCGATGCTCGACGGCTTCTCGCGCTTCGAGGCCTTCTGGCGCGTCACGATGCCGCTGCTGATCCCCGGCATCGCCGCCACGGCGGTGTTCGCGCTGATCTTCAGCTGGAACGAGTTCGTGTTCTCGATCTTCCTGATCACCGATCCGGACACGCGTACGGCGCCGTCCGCGATCGCGGGCCTGATCGGCGGCACGACGATCGACTGGGGCCTCGTGGCCGCGTCCGCGATGACGTTCGCGGTGCCGGTGCTCGTGTTCGCCTTCCTCGTCCGCAAGCACCTCGTTGCGGGCGTGACCCTCGGGGCGGTGCGCAGGTAATGGCCGAAGTCCTCGTCAAGAAGCTCCACAAGGCGTTCCCGGACGGGACCGTCGCGGTCGAGGAGCTCAGCCTGGAGATCAACGACGGCGAGCTGTTCGTCATGCTCGGCCCGTCGGGCTGCGGCAAGACGACCACGCTGCGCTGCATCGCGGGTCTGGAAGAAGAGACGTCGGGCGAGATCCGGATCGGCGACGAGGTCGTCTCCGGCCTGCGCCCGTCCCAGCGCGACATCGCGATGGTGTTCCAGTTCTACGCGCTGTACCCGCACCTGAGCGTCAAGGAGAACATGGCGTTCCCGCTGCGGGCGGCCAACCGGCCCGAGTCCGAGGTCGAGGAGCGCGTCGCCGAGGCGGCGCGCATGCTCCAGCTCGAGCCGTACCTGACCCGCAAGCCGAGCAAGCTCTCGGGCGGCGAGCAGCAGCGCGTGGCCCTGGGCCGCGCGATGGTGCGCCACCCGAAGGCGTTCCTGATGGACGAGCCGCTGACCAACCTGGACGCCGAGCTGCGCGCGGACATGCGCGCGGAGGTCAAGCACCTCCAGCAGCGGCTGGGCGCGACGATGGTCTACGTCACGCACGATCAGACCGAGGCGATGGCCCTCGGCGACCGGATCGCGATCATGAACAAGGGCAACCTCGAGCAGCTCGGGGCCCCGATGGAGGTCTACAACCGGCCGGCGACGCTGTTCGCGGCGCGCTTCATCGGCTCCCCGCCGATGAACCTGATCGAGGCCGAGGTCACCAACGGGCACCTCACGGCCGCCGGCGATCTGCGGATCACGGCGCCCGAGGGCCTGCAGCGCGGCCAGAAGGTGATCGCGGGCGTGCGGCCGGAGGGCCTGACGGTCAGCGAGTCCGGCGAGGGCGTCAAGGGCCGCGTGGTGTCGAAGGAGGCGCTGGGCGACGAGACGATCTTCGTCGTCGAGTGCGAGGCCGGGCTCTTCCACGTGCGGATGCCGGCGACGGCGCGGTTCGAGGAGGAGCAGGTCGTGGCCGTGCGCCACGTGGGTGCCGCGCCGCCCGCGTACGACCCGACGAGCGAGAAGGTGGTGAGCGCACCGTGAGCAGTGCAATCGTGGCGGAAGGCGTCTCGAAGTCCTTCGGCGAGGTCGAGGCGCTCAAGCACCTGGAGCTGGACATCCCGGACGGGTCGTTCTTCGTCCTGCTCGGCCCGTCGGGCGCGGGCAAGACGACGACGCTGCGGGTTATCGCCGGGCTCGAGAAGCCCGACACCGGCCGGGTGCTCCTGAACGGGATCGACGCGACGGGGGCCAACCCCGCCGAGCGCGACCTCGCGATGGTGTTCCAGAGCTACGCGCTCTACCCGAAGCAGACGGCGGCGCAGAACATCACGTCGCCGCTGCGGGCGCGCAAGCTCTCCAAGGCCGACATCGACACGCAGCTCAAGCGGGTCGCGGAGCTGCTGCACATCGAGGAGCTGCTCAACCGCTATCCGGCGCAGATGTCGGGCGGGCAGATGCAGCGGATCGCACTCGGGCGTGCGCTCGTGCGCGACCCGCGGGCGTTCCTGATGGACGAGCCGCTCACGAACCTCGACCTCAAGCTGCGCGTGGAGATGCGCACGGAGCTCACCCGCATCCACCGGTCGCTCGGCCGCACGTTCCTGTACGTCACCAACGACCAGGTCGAGGCCATGTCGATGGCCGACCAGGTCGCGGTGCTGCGCCAGGGCACGGTCCAGCAGGTGGGCAAGCCGACCGAGATCTACGACCGGCCGGCCAACCGCTGGGTGGCGTCGTTCGTCGGCTCGCCGCGGATGAACCTGCTCCAGTGCACGGCCAACGGGAAGATCGAGGGCGAGGGCTGGTCCTTGCCGAACCCCGGCTTCGGGGTCCAGGGCGACCACAAGGCGCTGTTCGGCGTGCGCAGCGAGGATCTCTCGCTCGACGTGCGTGACGAGGCGGTGTCCCTGGCCGGCAAGGTCTACGCCGTCGAGCCGCTCGGCGATCGCACGCTGGTCGACGTCGAGATCGGCGGGCAGCGCGTGATCATCAAGGCGCCGCCGACGGCCTCGTACACGATCGGCGAGCAGGTCCGGGCAGCCGTGGACATGGAGCGCGTCCACCTGTTCGACGCCGAGTCCGAGCAGGCGATCGCGAGACGATGACCGAAGGCCCGCTCCCTCCGGTCCTGAGGCGAGCGAAGATCCTCGAGCGCGTCTCGCGAGACGGCGGGGCGTCGCTCGCGGAGCTGGCGTCCGAGCACGCGGTCTCGCCGGTCACGGTCCACCGTGACCTGGAGCTGCTGTCGGGGGAGGGGTTGCTCGAGCGCGTGCGTGGCGGCGCGCGCTCGCTCCCCGAAGCTCGCCCGCGGCAGATCGAGACCGCGTGGAACGCGCGCGTGCGCGAGGCCGCGCACGAGAAGGACGCGATCGCCGTGCGCGCGCGGGAGCTGGTGGAGGACGGCTCGACGATCTTCGTCGACGCGTCCTCGACCGGGCTCGCGCTCGCGCAGGTGCTCGAGCTGCGCCCGCCGACGGAGCTGACGCTGGTCACGAACTCGCCCGCGATCGCGCTGGGCCTCACCGCCGACTCGATCCACGTGATCGTGCCGCCGGGGGAGCTCAACCAGCACATGCGCGTGCTCACCGGGCGCTGGACGGTCGACTTCCTGGAGGAGCTCAACATCGCGGTCGCGTTCATCTCGGCCGCGGGGGTGACGCTCGAGCACGGGCTGACGACCTCGCGCAGCGCGTTGGCCGACACGCTCAACGCGGCCGCGGCGGCCGCGGCGACGACGGTCGGCCTGCTGGACTCCTCGAAGTTCGGGCGCGCCTCGCTGCTGTCGATCCGGCCCGCGACGGCGCTGGACCTGCTGATCACCGACGACGGGCTGGACCCGTTGACCGCGGAGGAGTTCCGCGCGGCGGGCGTGCGGCTGCTGATCGCCGAGCGCCCGGTGCTCGTCGAGGACGGGTTCTAGCTACTCGAAGGAAAAGATCTGGTTGGTCTGCGTGAGCTCGAACAGGCGCTCGACGGCGGGCCGGAGCGGGCCGCGGAGCTTGAAGTCGGTCTGCTCGCGCAGGGCCGTGAGCAGCGCGCGCAGGCCGGTGGAGTCCATGAACGCGAGGTCGGACAGGTCGATCCGCAGCGGGCGGCCGTCGACCCCGGCCAGCGCACCGGCCAGGACCGGCTCGCTCACCAGGTCCAACTCGCCGTTGAGCCGCAGCACGACGGCGCCTTCCTCGTCCTCGACGTTGACGTCGAACCTCGGCGGGCGGTAACTGGCCGCTTCGGGGGCGGAGCTCATCGCGTCCAATGATCGCATCATGCGGCCGGATCGCGCGCAACCTCGAACGTATGGCGTCGGTTGATGACGACGTCGCGCACGGTCCACGTCCAGTCGCCACCGGTTTGCGTGGAGACGATCAGGGGCCGTGCCGGGGGACCGTCGGCGTGCGCGCCCGTGGCGAGGTCGAAGCGCCGAACCCCGAACACGAGCGGGTCGGCGCCGGGGCTGAAGGCGTAGAACACGCGGCCCGCGGACAGCGACGGGCTCACGTAGAAGACCTCGCCGTCGCTGTCGCAATCGTCATCGAGCGTTCGCCGTCCCCTGTCCTTGAGGGCGTACGCCAGCACCTGGTAGGTGACGCGCGAGGCGATCTCGCTGTCGCACCGCGTCCGCGGCGGGACCTGCTGCCACCCGACGACGGCGAGCCCGTCGGTCGCGTCGATCGCCGTCGGACCGCGATTGCCGCCGTCGGCCACATCGGTCTGCCGGCCGCCCGGGCGCGGCAGCCGCTGCTCGCGGTAGGGCGAGAAGGTCGCCGACACCAGCTCCGGGATCCGGACACCGCGGCGGGCCCCGCGCGCGAACACCAGCCGGCCTCGGTCGATGGCGGGGAGGAACTCGGAGCGCGCACGGCGACTCGGCCGCGCGAGTCGCCGCTCGCGTCGGGCTGCGACGTCGTACTCGTACAGGTCGCAGCGCGCGTTGAACACGTGGATCGGCAGCCCCGTGCGCAGCTGCTGACGGTCGTAGCGCGCGCAACGCGAGTAGACCGCGACGACGCGGCCGCGGCGGTCGACGCCGAGGTCGACGTCGAATGCCGCGCCACGGGGTGCGACGTCGGCGTGGCGTGCTCGACCTCCGTGCCACACGATCAGCCGGAACCGGCGTCCCTCGTAGCGGCTCCACGCCGCGTACGAGCCCCAGGCGGCGACGGAGGTCGCCGCCTGCTCGCGCGCGACGACCTCCGCCCGCGCGGGAGAGACGACGGCGGCCGCGAGGGCCGCCGTCAGCATCGGGATGGCGCTACGGCGCCACCGGGCAGGTGATCGGGTTGCCTTCGCGGGCATCCTTGAAGAGGTCGTACGCGGTTCGCGTCGGGAGCCCGTCGGGATAGGCGACGAGGCCGGCGTCGAAGTTCGGGTTGCCGATGAACGAGTAGTAGTAGAAGCGCCGGTTGCGGAGACTCAGATCGGGCAGCTCCGCGAGCAGGCAGCGCATGGCGCGATCGACGTTCCCCACGAGCCGGGCCTTCCCGTTCACCCGACGCCGGACTCCGACCTCGGTGATGTGGATGGTGGGGTCGTCGCCCGGGATGCGCGTCGCCTTCTCGAACGCCCGATACCGCTTCCAGCGCCGCGCTTCCTTGTCCTGCTGGGACACGCCGGTCTGGGTCTTCGGCGTGACCCGCTGGTCGGTGTCCTCGTACGCGTGCCAGGCCCAGGTCTTCGGCTTGTGACCCATGCCCAGACGGTACTGCTCGAGGTACTTCTTGCCCCAGTTCGGATCGCGGTTCCCCACCGACCCCATGCCCAGGTCGGCGAAGTCGCCCGCGAGGACCGCGCATCCGGGTGTGCGGTTCTTGCAGATGGCGTTCAGCTGCTGCCAGAACAGGCCGGCGCGGAACGCGCCGCTGTTGGTCTCGTCGGCCGCGCTCGTGACGTGGTGGATCGAGGCCACCGGCTGCCCGCGGTCCGAGGTCGGATCGCTGGTCGGCTCCAGGTTCGGCTCGTTCCAGGCCGTGAAGAGCGTGACCTGCTTCAACGGGGCGAGCAGCGAGCCGGGCAGCGCGTTGCCGACCTGCGTGAAGAACGAGCTCATCAAGTCCACGTAGCTGCCCGGCCCGGTCACCCCGGGGATGTTCCCGAGCTTGGCGCACTGGGTGCCGTTGGCCGGCTTGAGCTCATGGCACTTCTCGAACGAGAAGAGGATCTCGGGTCCGGGGACCACGGTGCCGTCCGCCAGGTCGTTGGACGCCAGCGCGTTGGCGGCCCAGATCGCCGCGTCCTCGAGCTCGCCGGTCGGGTCGTTCGGGCCGTCGTGATGGTTCAGCGCGACGTTCCACGGGACGATGTGCCGCACGTACTTGACGTCCAGGGCCTTGAACTCGTCCGTCGTGAAGATGTTGAAGTCGGTCACCCGGGTGTCGTCGGCGATCCCGAACCCGGAGGGGGTGGTGTTGCGCGCGGACGGCTCGGGCAGCGCGACATCCTCGGGGGAGAGGTCACCTTCGCCGCAGTCGAGCGGCGTGGTGCAGGCCCCGTCGTCGCCGTCGCCGAGGTCGATCGGGCCGTCGCTGTCGGCGTCGGTCACGTCGAAGCTCGCGTTCGAGCAGGTGTACTCGGTGTGGCCGTTGGGATACGTGACGGTGGTCTTGACCGTGGCGCCCGTCGAGCACTCGTCGTCGGGGACGGTGTAGGCGAAGCCCCAGATGTCCTCGGACGCGTCGACGGGGTCGATGACCTTGAGCTGCGTGACGCGATGCGAGGTGTCGTACTGGAAGCGGGCGTCGACGCCGAGGGACGTCGTGACGCGCGTCATGAACGGCCCGTCGGGGGCCGTGGCGCCGGGGGCGGGCTGGTAGTAGGGGAGGTACTCGTAGGTCGTCACGCGACCGTCGGCGTGGGTGTGCCCGTCGATCAACGTGCTCTGGTGCGCGTGGTCGACGCCGAGGAGCTGCTCGCGGTCGTGCAGGTCGTTGTAGCCGTTGATCTGGCCGTACCAGCCGTAGAACATGTGGATGCCCGGGCCGTCCGAGTACTCCCACGTGGTCTCGATCAGGCCGTAGTCCCCGGAGTTGGTGACCTGGTGACCACCGGGGCGGACCTCGGAGATCTCGGGGCCGTTGGACCAGTACGAGCGCACGGTGCCGTCCGGCTGGGTGATCTGGTAGGTCCCTGTGCCGCCCGGCGGCGTGTAGGCGAGCACGTAGCCGTCGTCCTGCTGGTTCACGAACGTGCTGCCGGACTTGGTGAACGTGCGCTGGTACCCGCCGACGTCGACCTGGACGACCGTGTTGTCGGAGCCCGCGACCGGGAAGCGCAGCACCGTCTCACGCCCTGACCAGCCGGGAGCGAAGTTCAGCTCGATCTGGCCCATCGAGTTGTAGTAACGGCTCTGGTCCCACACGGTGCCGTCGCTCGTCGTCAGCGAGTCGTCGCGCTGGCTCAGGAAGAGGTTGCCGCTGGCGACGTTCACCGAGACCGAGATGCGGTCGTCGAGGTCGACGCCGACGACGTTCGGGGCGGGCCCGGTCGGTGACTCGGCCACGGCGACCCCAGGTGGCGCGAGACACGACACGGCGACGAGGAGCAGCAGGGCACGGCGTGCACGAGCGGACATCAGACCCCCAACTTGAGATTGGCGCGCGGTAGCCAAGGGATCGGGACGCCGGTGGTCAATCGCGAACCGACGAAATGTCAGCCACTGAACAGATTCTGTGAACCGAGGTTCCAGCCGTGTGTGATCAGGGAACGCCGATCGATCCGGGGGAGGGGCGCGTGTACCCGGAGGCCGGACGGCGCGGGCCGGTCCGGCCTGGAGCTCCCGACGCACCTGCGGGTTCGCTGTAGCGTGGCCCGCGATGCTCAACCCCGCCTACTCGCCCGGCGACGTGCCGCCGCCGTCGGCGGACGCGCTCGCGTTCCACCGCTCGCTGCCCGGATACGCGCCGACGCCGGTGCACGACCTCGGCGGCGGCGTGTTCGTCAAGGACGAGTCCAACCGCTTCGGGCTGCCGGCGTTCAAGGTGCTCGGCGTCTCGTGGGCGGTCGAGCGGGCGCTGCGCGAGGACCCGGGGATCGAGCGGCTGGTGGCGGCGAGCGCCGGCAACCACGGGCGGGCGGTCGCGCACGTGGCCGCGCGACGTGGCCTCCGCGCACGCGTGTTCCTGCCCGCGCGGTCGGTCGCGGCGCGGCGGGAGGCGATCGCCTCCGAGGGCGCCGACGTGGTCGTCGTCGACGGCACCTACGAGGACGCCGTCCGGCTCGCCGCGGCCGAGGGGGAGCAGCCCGGCGCGTTCGAGCTGGCCGACGTCGGGTCCGCCGGGCCGGCGCGCTGGGTGATCGACGGCTACGCGACGCTGTTCGCCGAGCTGGAAGGTCGCTTCGACACGCTCCTCGTGCCGGTGGGGGTGGGGTCGCTGGGCGCGGCCGCGGCGCGCTACGGCGCGGCGACCGGCACGGCCGTCATCGCCGTCGAGCCCGACGTGGCCGCCTGCCTGACGGCCTCGCTGGCGGCCGGCGTGCCCACCGTCGTCGACACACCCGGGACGGCGATGGCCGGCCTGGACTGCGCCGAGGTCTCCGAGGCGGCGTGGCCGACGTTGCGCGCCGGCGTCATCGGCACGGTCACGGTGTCCGACGCGCAGGTGGTGGACGCGATGCGCGCGCTCGCCGCGCGCGGGCTCACGATCGGGCAGTCCGGCGCGGCGCCGTTCGCCGCGCTCTCCGCGCTGGACGGGGAGCTGCGCGCGGCGGTGTCGCTCGACCGCGTCCTGCTCGTCGCGACCGAAGGCCCGACCGACCCGGAGGGCTACCGAGCCGCCGTCAGCAACGCTTGACGGTTAGGCTGTGGCGTCTCCCCACTCTCCCGGTAGCTCTCGGAGGCGTCTGTGTCACTGCTCCTCGCGCGGATCGCGCGCACCCTCACGCATCACTGGATCCGCGGCTTAGTCGGCGCGCTCGTCGTGCTGGTCGTGGTCGGCATCGCGGCCGGCACGGGCGGTGAGGCGGCCGACGACTTCTCGACTCCGGGCACGGAGAGCCAGAAGGCGATCGACCTGTTCCAGGCGCACCAGCCGGCGCTGGCCGGCGTGGAGGCGACGCTCGTCTTCCACACCGAGGACGGCAAGATCACCGACCCCGACAAGAAGGCCGTCGTCCAGGAGACCCTGGAGAAGGTCAAGGCGCTGCCGGAGAAGAAGGAGGTCTCCGACCCGTTCGCCGAGGGCGGCACGATCTCGCCGGACGGCAAGCTCGCGTCCGTCGACGTCCGGTACCTGATCGATCAGGCCGAGGTCAAGCCCGAGCAGGGCAAGGCGCTGATCGAGGCGCTCGAGACCGGTGACCGCGACGGCGTCGAGGCGTCCGGCCGCGGCGTGATGATCGACTTCGGCTCCGAGCAGGAAGCGCCCGTCGGCGAGCTGATCGGCATCGGCCTCGCGATCATCCTGCTGTGGGTCCTGTTCCGGTCGTGGGTGGCGATGGTCGCCACGCTCGTCGGTGCGCTCATCGGCGTGATGTTCGGGCAGATCCTGCTCGTCGCCCTGGCCAAGCCGCTCGGGCTGCCGGACTTCGCCGCGATCATCGCGACGATGCTCGGGCTCGGCGCGGGCATCGACTACGCGCTGCTGATCATCGGGCGGTATCGAGAGCAGGTGGCGGCTGGGGATTCGCCACGTGACGCCTCCGCCAAGTCGGCCGCGACGTCCGGTGCCTCGGTGGTCGCCGCGGGCCTGATCGTGATGCTCGCGATCGCGGGCCTGCTCGTGATCGGCATCCCGTTCATCGGCAAGCTCGGCATCGGCGCCGCGATCGCCGTCGGCGCGGTCGTCGTCTCCGCGCTCACCGTGCTGCCGATCATGATCGGCGCCTTCAGCCGCTGGCTGAAGCCGAAGAAGCCCTCGCACGTCGCGGCCTCGACGTTCTTCGAGCGCTGGGGCGAGATCGTCACCAAGCGCCCGTGGCTGTCGATCGCCGTCGGCGTCCTGCTGCTGCTGATCTTCGCGTTCCCGGTCACGTCGCTGCGGCTCGGCCAGCCCGACGACGGCAACCAGCCCGAGGGCAAGCTCCAGCGCGTCGCCTACGACCGGCTGAGCGAGGCGTTCGGCCCGGGCTCCACCGGCCCGTTCATCATCGCCGTCGACACGCAGGACGGCGCGCAGAACTTCACCGCCGACCTCGACAAGGTCCAGAAGGCGATCGCCGGCACCGACGGCGTCGCGCAGGCCGCTCCGGCGCAGCCGTCCGAGGACGGCAAGATGGCGACGATCTTCGCGATCCCGACGTCGGCGCCGCAGAACGAGGCGACGAGCGAGCTGCTCACGCGCCTGCGCGAGGAGACGATCCCGGCCGCGACCCAGGGCACACCGCTCGCGGGCAAGGTGTTCATCGGCGGCGCCGTGCCGGTCTTCGAGGACCTCTCGGCCAAGGTCGCCTCGCGCCTGCCGCTGTTCATCTCGGTCGTGATCGGCCTGTCCGTGCTGCTGCTGATCATGGCCTTCCGGTCGCTGTGGATCCCGCTCGTGAGCGCCGTCTTCAACCTGCTCAGCGTGCTCGCCGCCTACGGCGTGGTCGTCGCGGTCTTCCAGAAGGGGATCGGGGCGAGCCTGCTCGGGGTGGACTCCGGGGTGCCGATCGTGTCCTTCATCCCGGTCATGTTGTTCGCGATCCTGTTCGGCCTGAGCATGGACTACAACGTCTTCCTGCTCTCGCGCGTGCACGAGGCCTACAACGAGGGCGACCGGCCGCGGGAGTCCGTGATCCACGGCCTGTCGCGGATCGGCAAGGTCATCCTGTTCGCCGGCCTGATCATGGCCGCCGTGTTCCTCGCCTTCGTCACCCAGCCCGACGTGATCGCGAAGATGATGGGGCTCGGCCTCGGCCTGGCGATCCTGATCGACGTGCTCTTCGTGCGCCTGATCATCGCGCCCGCGGTGGTCACGCTGCTCGGTGACAAGGCCTGGTGGCTGCCCGGCTGGCTCGACAAGATCCTGCCGAACGTGTCCCTCGAGGGTCACCTCGTGGAGGCGCTGGACAAGCAGCTCACGCAGGAGCACGACGTCGTCGACTCGACGAACGGCCACGCCAACGGCGGCTCGGCCTCGCGCGAGACGACCTCCAGCCGCGACTGACCGCTGTAGCGACACACACCGGCCGCCACAGCAGCCGGCGGGCCTATCGCGAGATGGGCCTCGCCGCGCTGCTGTGGGGCACGATCGGCCCCGCGGCCGCGTTCGTCACCGAGCACACCACGCTCAGCCCGATCCAGACGTCGCTCTGGCGCTTGCTGACGGCGGTGATCCCGCTGGCCGCGATCGCGCTGGTCGTCGGGCGCGCGGCGGCGAAGCCGTCCCGCGCGCTGGTGCTCGGCGGGCTCGCCGTCGGCGCCGTCACGGGCCTCTCCCAGCTGGCCTACTTCGCCGCGGTCGTCGAGTCGGGGATCGCGATCCCGACGCTGATCGCGTGCGGTCTCGGCCCGATCCTGACGGCGGTCGGCCAGACCGTGATCTTCGGCGACCGCCCGGACGTGCGCACGCTGCTCGCGCTCGCCGTGGCCCTGAGCGGCCTGGCGCTGCTGATGCTCGACAGCCCGCACACGGTCACCGCCCTCGGCATCTTGCTGTCGGTGCTGTCGGCGATCACCTACGCCGCCTACGCGCTCTCGGTCGGCCCGGTCAGCCGCGGGATGAGCACCCTGAACCTGACCGCGATCGCCACCGCCGGCGGCACCCTGGCGATCCTCCCGTTCACCCTCGCGGACGGCGGCCCCGGCGTGCCCGGCACCGCGGCGGGCTGGGCCGGCGTGCTGCACCTGGGGATCATCGTCTCGTGCGTGGCCTACGCGCTCTATTACCGCTCCGCGCGTACGCTCCCGTCGACCCACATCACGATCCTGATCCTGCTCGAGCCGCTCGTGGCGGCCCTGCTCGCGGTCGTGTTCTTCGACGAGCACCTCACGGTGGGGACGATCGTGGGCGGCGTCCTGATGCTCACCGCGGTCGCCGGCCTGCGCGGCGACGACGAGACCGCGAACCCGGGCGAGTAGACAGGCGAACCCCACTGGGTGGGGCAACCGGCGCGAGGCGTCGTGAGCCTGTAGGAAGATCCGCGGCGTGCGCCTGTCCACGCTCCTCATCGGGGTCGCGCTGGCCGTTGTCCCGGCCGCGCCCGCCTTCGCGCAAGACGACATCGAGCTGCTGGCCAAGCTCGGCTCCCGGACCTTCGGGTCGCTGCCCACCGCGCCCGCCGCGCTCGGAGACGGCACGGTGCTGTTCGAGGCCGACGACGGCGTCCACGGCCCGCGGCTGTGGCGCAGCGACGGCACGGCCGCCGGCACGCGGGTGGTCACCGACCTCCCGTACAGGACCGAGTACGCGAAGCTGTACGCGAACGAGGTCGTGGATGGCGTCGCCTACCTGCACATGGGCAGCTCGATCTGGCGCTCGGACGGCACGGCGGCCGGCACGCGCGAGCTGCTCGTGCTGCCGCCGGAGGGCAAGCGGGCCGCGGCCGCGGCGGCCGACGGAGACGAGCTGCGCCGGACGGTGTTCCTGCCGTTCAAGGGCGGCGTGGCGTTCGTCGTCGGCAACCTCGAGCAGCGGCTGTGGGTCGCGGACGCGGCCGGCGTGCGGCGGCTGGACGTGGTGCCCGAGGACGGCGGCTGGACGTATCTCGGCCTGGCGGGCTCCACCGGTGACGAGCTGTACTTCACGCAGGGTGGCTCGCTGCTGAAGACCGACGGCACCCGGGAGGGGACCGTCGGCGTGCCGAACGGCGCGGACTTCGAAGGGCTGGCGCTGCTGGACGGGTACGCGCTGGTCGCGAGCCGCACGTACACCACGCAGGAGGGCCACCGGTATCCGCTCGTGGCGGTGCCGCCGGGCTCGGGGCCGCCGGTGAAGATCGCCGAGTCCTCGTCCCGGATCGGGCCGATGCGCGTGCTCGACGGCGTCCTCTACTTCGGCACCGACGCGGGCGTGCACCGCTGGGCGCCGGAGCAGGGCGTGACCGCGCTCGGTGGCCCGGCCCCCGCGGGCAACGAGAGCCACGCGAGTGGGTCCGAGAACTTTGCCAAGACCGGCGCCGTGCTGTTCTGGGCGGGCGGGGCCGGGGCGGACGGGCTGTGGCGCCACGACGGCACGTCGGTGGCGCGCGTGCCCGGCCCGGCGCGCTCGCCGATGCGGATCACCACCGTCGCCCCGGGGCGCGTGCTGTTCTGGGCCTACGACAGCACCGACCCGGACGGTGAGCGCGTGCTGTGGCTGGCGGACGCGGCCGGGATGCAGCGCGTCCCGGGCGAGGTGATCCGGGGCGAGTACACGTATCCGTTCGTCCGCTCGGCGCACGGGCTGCTGTACGCCGCGTTCACCGAGCAGGGCGACGTGGAGCTCAACCGCTCCGACGGCACCGTGGCGGGCACGGGCCAGCTCGTGGACCTGAACACGTTGCCCAAGGGGTCGGGCCCGAGCAACGCGGCGCGCGTCGGCGACCGCGTGCTGTTCACGACCTACGAGCACCCGGGGCTGTGGGTGACCGACGGGACCGCCGCCGGCACGACGGTCGTGCGCGAGCACGACCGCACCGGCGCGCCGCTGGCGCCTCGCACGCTCTACTCGGACGGCGCGACCACGTACTTCCAGGGCCGCGACGACTGGCTCTACCGCAGCGACGGCACGGCGGCGGGCACGCGTGAGATCGCCGGTCCGTTCCGCGCGCTCGAGGGCGTCGGCCCGGTCGGCTCGGCGTTCGTCTTCGGCCAGCTCCCGAACTGCTACCCCTGCGACGCCGAGCTGTGGCGGACGGACGGCAGCGCCGCGGGCACGCGCTCGCTCGGGGTCGAGTACGACTACCCGGCCACGGCCGTCGCCGGCAACGGCCGCTCGCTGCTGATCGGCGGCGCGCTGTTCGGCTTCTTCCGCACCGGCGGTGAGACCGCCGTCGCCAACCATCGGTGGTTGAACTTCGACGCCGTGCCCGCGCCGGGCGGGTACCTGGCCGCCGGCCAGGCGAAGGACAACGAGTCGGGGCTGTACCGGCTCGACGAGGACGGCGCGAACGCGCAGCTCGTCACCCCGATCGGCCCGAACTTCCCGCTCGGCCTCGAGCGCCTCGGCGACCGCGTGGTGTTCATCGCCGAGACCGCCGCGTTCGGGCGCCGCTGGCACTCGGCGGACCTGCGCGGCGGTGACCTGCAGCCGCTGCCGCTCGAGTTCGGCAACCAGTACGTGTACGTCGACCAGGCCGGTGGGTTCGCGTTCATCACCCGCCCGGTCGCCGACGGCAGCGAGCTGTGGCGCACGGACGGCACCGCCGCCGGGACGATCAAGCTCGTCTCGTTGAAGGGCACCTACTGGGACACGCTCCCGGACCAGTTCACCGCGTTCGCGGGCCAGGTCTTCTTCACGGCGGGCGATGAGGTGTCCGGCCGCGAGCTCTGGCGCACCGACGGCACGCCGGCGGGCACCAAGCTCGCGCGCGACCTCTGGCCCGGCCCGGAGTCCTCTGACCCGTACGGCCTGGTCGCCACCGACGACTTCCTGCTCTTCACCGCCGACAGCCTCGAGTACGGCTACGAGCCCTGGCGGATCCGGCGTGCGCCCGGCCCGGCGCCACGGCCAGAGGAGCCGGCGCCGGTCACCATCACGCCGCTGCCCGTGCCCGACGCACCCTCGTCGCCGCTCGGCACCCTGCCGGTCAAGCAGCTCCGCGCGACCGTCTCCGTGCAGGTCAAGCGCGCGAAGGCCCCACGCGGCTCGGTGCGCTGGACCGTCTCCGGACGGGTCGACGGCACGGGCTGCAGCGGCCGCGTGCGGATCGACCTGCGCAGCGGTTCGCGCCGGGTGAAGACGGTCACCGCCCAGCTCCGGCGCTGCCGCTACACGGCGACCGTCAAGGCCGCCGTGCGCGGCAGGAACCGCTCGTTGTCGGTCCGGACGCTTCCGACCAGGACCCTCGTCGCGGCGACTTCGCGGACGGTGCGCGTGCGCTGATCACCGTCGCTCAAGCCGAGCGCATGCGCGCGCCGAAGGGCACTTGAGCGGGACCTCGCAGGGTCTCGGGAGCGTGCGGTTCGGCGGATGTTCGATTGCCCGTGGGTCCGGCAACTAGTTGATTGCCCGCGATGCGCGGATTCCCGTGGCGTTCGATGGTGGCCATGACCCTGACCGTGGGGACGCTGTTCGGCGCGCCCGCACACGCCTCGCCACCCGGCGGCGGTAAGGGTGCGCCCGCCGCGGACACGCGGGTGCCGCCGAGCCCGCACACGGACCCGGCGCTGCGGACGCACGCCTCGGCGCGGCCCGGTTCGCGTGAGCGCCGCCACGCGTCGCGCACCGCGTACACCGACCTCACCCGCGGCGAGGCGGTCGCGCTCGCCCAGCGCCACTTCCCGGGGCTCGACGAGCGCGGCTACAGGGCGCTGGACCTGGAGCCCGGCGAGCGCGTCGAGGCGTGGCTCGGTGCCCGCGCGGCCCGGATCGCCCGGCCCGGCGAGGCCGACCTGCTGCTCGAGAGCCAGCTGCCGCTGCGGACGCTGGGCGCCGACGGCACGCCCGCGCCGGTCGACCTGAGCCTGCGGGCCGGGGGAGACGGCTTCGCGCCGCTCGCGCCGATCGTCGCGCTCGAGGTCGGCGACCGTGCCCACGAGGGCATCACGCTCGACGACATCGACGTCGCGGTCCAGCCCGTCGGTGTGAGCGACAGCGCCGGCCTCACGCGCCAGGACAAGGCCTTCTTCACCGACACGGCGCCGGACACCGACCACATCGTCACGCCGCTCCCGACGGGTGTCGACCTCGGTGCGCAGCTGCGCTCGCCGCAGAGCCCGGAGCGCTTCCGCTGGCGGCTCGAGCTGCCCGCGGGCGCGCGCCTGCAGCGCTCTGCCGACGCGCCCGGCGCCGAGATCGTCGCCGCCGACGGGGCCAAGCTCGCGCACATCACCGCGCCGGTCGCCTGGGACGCCGACGACCAGAAGGTCCCGAGCACGCTGACGGTCGCGGGCAACGAGCTCGTCGTCGACGTCGCCCATCGCGGGGCGGACGTCCGCTACCCGGTGATGCTGGACCCGACGATCCTCGAGGACTCGTCCAACTGGTACGCGAACGCGGCCGTGCCCGTGGACCTCTCGGGCTGGATGTGGACGGACCCGGGCAAGCGCTTCAGCTACTTCTACGGCGCCGCCTACCTCGGCAACGGCCTCTACACGTACAACCGCGGCAGCACGGTGTTCAACGCCGGCGACTACGCGAACTGGTACTTCAACGCGCCCGGCACGTCGCGGATCGTCCGCGCCGACTTCGGCTCCGTCAAGCACGAGCCGCAGACCACCGGCACCTACGCGGCGCCCTCCAACGACGACCGCAGCTACCAGGGCGTCTGGAGCTACACGCTGGGCCGCTACGAGAACGGCACGTGGTGCGACGTCGGTCAGAGCGCCGGCACCTGCGGCACGTCGCCGTTCAGCACCTACGGCGCCCTGCACTACACGACCAAGTCCCACACGGGGCTGGAGGCCACGCCCGGCAACGCGGCGATCTTCGGCACGTCCGTCTACTACGGCGGCACGCACACCGCGTTCACCAACTTCCTCGGCAGCGCGACCGTGTGGATCGAGGACGTCGGCCCGCCGACCGTGACGGAGGACAGCGGCCTCTCCGACCAGCGCTGGACGTCCTACCGGGCGTTCCAGGCCCGCGGGACGGACAGCGGCCTCGGCCTGCGCAAGCTCGTGCTGGACTCGCCGGGCACCCCGGGCTGGAGCGGCGCGTACACGTACGACGCGGGCTGCACGGGTGACCGTCGCAACCGCTGCCCGCAGGCGGGCTACGTGTTCTCGGACACGAACGGCCTGCCCGAGGGCGTCGTGCCGATCCGCTACACGGCCACGGACGCCGTCGGCAACGAGTTCTCCCGCACGTGGAACCTGCGCATCGACCGCAGCGGCCCGAGCCTCAGCCCCGACGACGGCCACCTGCCGGGCGCCACGGGCGAAGGCGAGGACGAGGACGGCTGGCGCACGTTCACGGCGCACGCGAACGACGCGGGCTCGGGCGTGCGCTCGATCGACTTCGAGCTCGAGGCCGAGTGGGGCACGATCGTGGACGGCTCCACCGACCCGGATCCGCAGCCGTGCTCGGCGTCGTGCGACAAGGCGCGCGACTGGACGGTCGAGACGCGCTACCTGGCGCCCGGCGTCTACACGCTGCGCACGATCGCGACCGACCAGCTGGGCAACGAGGCCGTGAGCGAGCGCACCGTCGAGATCGCGTTCGGCATCCCGCCCGTGTTCCGCTGAGCACGCGTCGCCGAGTTCACCGTTCGTTCCCAGGGGCGGCTCCTACCGCCCGTAGTTTCCGGCCCACAGGTTCCGAGACTGGAGGGTCTTACCGATGCTGGGCGGATTCGACGGGCGCCGGGTGGCGCTCGCGCTGACGGCTGCCGCTTTGGCGGCGCCGGTGGCGACGGCGGGGGCACAGACGCCCGCGCCCAAGCCACTGACGATCGTGTTCGTGGTCGACGGCCTGCGGCCGGACTCGATCAACCCCACGGACACGCCGAACCTCTACCGGCTGAGTCGGGAGGGGACGCTGTTCACCAACAACCACTCGATCGTCCCGACGGTCACGCGCGGCAACGCGACCGGGATCGGCTCCGGCGCGCACCCAGAGCACAGCGGCATCCTCGGCAACGCGATGTTCGTGCCCGAGGTCAACCCGCTCGGCTCGTTCAGCACTGGCGACGCCGCGCAGTTGCTCAAGCTCGACGAGGTCACCGGCGGGAAGATCGTCCTCACGGAGACGCTCGCGGAGCGCGTGCAGGCGGCGGGCAAGACGTTGCTCTCGCTCGGCTCCGGCACGTCGGGCGCGACGCTGCTGCTGAACCCGAAGGCCCCGCACGGCGTCGGGCAGATGGTCAACACGGGTGACGCGAACACGCCGTTCGCGTTCCCGACGGCACTCGGCACGGACATCCTCGCCCGGTTCGGCACCCCGCCGCGGGACGGCGGCACGCCCAACAACAAGCTCGTGACCTACGCGGAGACCGTCCTGCGCGACGGGATCCTCACGCCGAGCGCGCCGGACGTCGTCCTGAACTGGATCACGGAGCCGGACGGCAGCCAGCACTCGTTCGGCGTCGGCTCCCCGCAGGCGCTGTCGGGCATCCGCAACTCCGACAAGGAGCTCGGGCTCGTGCTCGAGAAGGCGCAGGCGCTCGGGCGGCGCACGAACGTGCTCGTCGCCTCCGACCACGGCTTCTCGCTGCGCGACTACAACGTCAACGTCACCTCCGCGCTCGAGCAGGCCGGCCTGCGCACGCCCGGCACCGACGACACGATCGTCTCCAACACGGGCCCGGCGCTCATCCACGTCAAGGGCCGCAACCCGGACCGGATCGCGGCGATCGTGCGCTTCCTGCAGTCCCAGCCGTGGGCCTCGACCGTCTACACGGCCGCGGAGAAGCCCGTGGGCGGCGTCTACACCGTCTCGCCCGGGGATCACGACATTCGCACCGTCAAGCCCTACGGCTGGGTCGCCGGCACGTTCAGCCTCGAGCTGATCCACCAGTCCAACCCGGTGCGCGGCGCGGACATCATCGTCACCTTCCCGTGGTCCTCGAAGCCGAACAACTACGGCGTGCCCGGCCGCGCGGCGTTCGCGGGCGGCGGCACGACAGGTCCGGTCACGGGCGTCGCGTCCGAGCACGGCTCATTCAGCCCGTGGGAGACGCACAACACGCTGCTGGCATGGGGACCGGACGTCAAGGCCGGCCACGTGGTCGGCGTGCCGGTCGGCAACGTCGACATCGCACCGACGGTGCTCGCGCTCGCCGGGATCGACGACGGCAAGTCCGGCGACGGGCGCGTGCTGACCGAGGCGCTGGTCGGTGGGGAGGAGCCGCAGGTGCCCTACGGCGCGCGGATCTTCCGCACCAAGTCCGGCAACCACGACGCCGCGGTCCAGGTCTCCAACGTCGGCGGCACCTGGTACGTCGACAAGGCGTGGGCCGACGACACGCAGACCGAGCCCGCGGGCGGGACCGAGGTCAAGGCGCCCGGCAGCGCGAGCGGAACGGTCCCGGCGACGCTCTCGCTCGCACTCGGCGCGCCCGCGTCCTTCGACCCGTTCGTGCCCGGCGTCGAGCGCGAGTACACGGCCACCACGGACGCGACGGTGGTCTCGAGCGCGGCTGACGCGACGCTGTCGGTGTCCGAGCCCGGCCACCTGACCAACGGCGCGTTCTCGCTCCCGGAGCCGCTGCGCGTGGCGATCTCGAAGGCGGAGTGGACGGGGCCGGTGTCGAACGAGCGGGTGGACATCACCTTCAAGCAGCTCGTGAAGGCCGGCGACGCGCTCCGCACCGGAACGTACGCCAAGACGCTGACGTTCACGCTGGCGACGTCCAGGCCGTAGGGCGCGGGCTCAAGTCCGATCCGGAATGGTCGAGTAACGGGGGGCGGTGTGGAACTTCACGCCGCCCGCCGGAACTTCACGAAGCCACTCGGAGAGCAAATGGACACCGCCGCAAACGGCTGCCCTTGGGTGGCCAACCTCGCCAGCGAGGCCCCCGTCGAGCCCGTCGTCAAGACGCGCGGCACCGACGGTCCGGACCCGCGCGAGGTGCGTGACTTCTTCGAGCAGTACAAGGCCTACACCGACATGGACGACGACGCGTTCCGCACGCGGGTCGCCGAGGTCGCGGCCGAGATCCGGGCCACCGGCACCTACACGCACACGACGGACGAGCTGACCGTCGGCGCCAAGCTCGCCTGGTACAACCACACCCGCTGCGTCGGCAAGCTGTACTGGCGCTCGCTGACCGTCCGCGACTGCCGCGACGTCACGACGCCCGAGGGCATCCGCGACGAGTGCTTCGAGCACCAGCGCGTCGTCCACAACGGCGGCCGGATCAAGCCGACGATCACGATCTTCGCCCCCGACGCGCCCGGCAAGCCCGCCGCGCGGCTGCGCAACGGCCAGATCGTCGCCTACGCGGGCTACAAGCACGACGACGGCACCGTCCTCGGCGACGGCGGCGCGACCGCGGTCACCGAGCTCGCGCAGAGCTGCGGCTGGGACCCGGAGGACAAGACCCCGTTCGACGTGCTCCCACTGATCATCGAGACGCCCGAGGGCGAGCTCAGCGCGCACCCGATCCCGGACGAGATCGTCTGGGAGATCGACCTCGAGCACCCGACGCTGCCGGGCCTGAAGGACCTGGGCCTGAAGTGGTACGGCTTCCCGAGCATCGCCAACATGGGGATGACGATCGGCGGCATCACCTACCCGACGTCGCCGTTCACCGGCTGGTACGTCGCGCCGGAGCTGTCGGCCCGCGACTTCAGCGACGAGTACCGGTACAACATGCTCCCGCAGATCGCCGCCGCGTTCGGGATCGACACCGCCGACCGCCGCTCGCTGTGGCAGGACCGTGCCGTGATCGAGATGACCACCGCCGTGTTGCACTCCTACGACAAGGCCGGCATGCGGATGGACGACCACTACACGGCCACCGAGAAGTTCCACAAGTGGACGCAGGCCGAGGAGAAGCGCGGTCGCGTCGTCGACGCGGACTGGTCCTGGATGATCCCGCCGATCTCCGCCTCGCTCACGAAGGTGTTCCACCAGGAGTACCGCAACGAGGAGAAGCTCCCGAACTTCGTGCGCGTCGAGAAGCCCGCGGTCGAGGCCCCTGAGCCCGCCACCGCGGTGTGCCCGTTCACGGGCGCGACCGCCTCCGTGTAGCGCACTCAACATCCGTTCAGTTGCGCTTCCGGGAGGCGCGGCTGTACATTGCTGGCGGTCGATGTTGTCTTCTCGCCGCGTTCTCATCTCCGCCGGCGCCGCCTTCGTGGCCGCGCTGTCGGTGGCGAACGTGGTCGCGGGCAACGCGAGCGCCATGGAGATGGCGCTCTACGCGGCGCCGTTCCTGGCCATCGTCGGCCTGCTCGCGAGCGGCCGCTACGTCGCCGAGGAACGCATCCTCGCGATCTACCGCTCGCAGCCCCGCCCGCGCCGCCGGAGCGTCTCGCGCCGCTGGCCGAGCCTCGCCGAACTGCCCTTCAGCGCCGCCCTCGAGCGGGCGCCGTGGTCCCTGCGCGGACCACCCGCCGCTCTCGCCGCCTGAGGTAGTTCGCCGACCGTCGCGTCCGCGTGCCCCTGCACGCGTCGACGCGCACCTCCATCACCCATAGATCTCCGGAGGACGTCGTTCAGATGTTCCGCTCTGGGGCCCTCGCTGCCGGCGTCTCATCGCTCGCGGCGTTCGTGGCCCTTTCCGCATCCACGGCCGCGGCGGTCCCGCCCGCGCCGTGCAACAACGCACCACAGATCACCGACGCCGTCGCGAACGACGGCCACCATTCGCCGACGAACGTCACGTCGGCGTGGTGGACCGAAGGCGCTGGGCACCTGCAGGCCGTGATCAAGGTCTTCGCCGGCACCCCCGTGGCCGAGCACGACGAGGCCGACGTCCCCGCCGCCGGTTATGCGTTCGTGTACACCGCCAACGGCCAGACCCGCTACGTGCGGGCGGTGCTCCCGATCGGCGGCCGGCACGAGTTCGACCACGGCACCTATTCGGGTGTCGGTGGGTTCGCGAACGAGGGCGCCACGACCGGCCTCGTCGAGTCGAGCGCGAGCGGAACGGGCGGGACGGTCACGATCGACGTTCCCGGCATCGCCGCGGGCACGAAGCTCACCGGCGCGTTCGTCATCACCTACGACGGCGTCACCAACGGCGGCGTCTTCACGGAGGTCGACCACGCGCCCGGTGGCGAGGCGTGGACGGACCCGGCACGCGGTGCGGACTACGTCGTCGGCTCCTGTGGGGCGACACCGCCGCCCGGAGCCACGCCGACGCCCACCGCACCCGGTCCCGGCACCGAGACGGCGATCACCTCGGTTCAGCTCTCCGCGCCCAAGCGCGTCACCGGTCGCAAGACGGTGACGGTCACGGGCAAGGTCCTTCCGGCGCGGGCGAACGTGGACGTCACGCTCTCCCGCCACGGCAAGGCGACCGCGAAGAGCACCGCGAAGACGGCGGCCGACGGCACGTTCAAGCTCCGCGTCGTGGTCGGCGAGACCACGCGGCTGCGGGCGAGCGTCGGCGGAACCGCCTCGGGTGAGCTGACCGTCACCGCCTACTCGAAGGTGAAGATCAAGGTCCGCAACCGCGCCGACGGCTCGGCCGTCGTCACCGGCACCGTCGATCCCAAGCTCCCGGGCCGCGTGCTCTGGCTGCGCGCGAACGCCATCAAGGAGTCCGCGCGCGCCACCGTCCGCAACGGCAAGTTCACGTTGCGCCTCAAGTCTCCCCGGCCGGGTCGTTACCAGGCCGTCTACATCCCGACCGGCGAGCGCGCCGAGCGGTCCACCTCGAACACTGGAGTCATCCGATGAAGCTGTCCCGTTCCGTCGCGCTCGCCGTCACCGCCGGCACCCTCGCACTGCCCGCCGCTGCCGCTGCCCACCCGGGCGTGTACTTCATCGACCAGAAGGTCCGTAAGGCCGGCACGACCTGCGTGATGCCGGACATGGCGTGCATCGAGACCCGCCGCCAGTACGCGGTCGCCAACGACGGCTACGCGAAGGCGTGGACGGAGGGCAACCCGGCCGCAACCGCCCCGGCGACCCCGACTGCGACGAACGGCGCTCCGGCCGGGCGCGGCCTCATCAACTACAAGGAGCTCGCGGGCAGCTGGCGCGGCACGATCACGGCCACGACGCCCCCCGCGCAGGCCGCCGCGACCCGTAAGTCGTGGCTGCAGTACGCCCCCGCGCAGACCGACCTGCAGGCGCACGCGACCTGCATGGGCGCGCCCTGGGACACCGAGGACAACCGCCTCGCCTGGCAGAACGACCCGTTCTACAACTACATCCCGTGGCAGAAGACGTCGGCCGGCATCGGCGACGAGGCGGACAAGTGGATCGCGCTGATCAAGGACAAGGTGGGTGTCGACCTCACGACGATCGCTGACGCCAACCTCCCCGCCGCGTGCGTCACGGCCGGCGGCACCTACTACGTCGCCGACACGCCCTCGGCCATCACCAACGAGCAGATCGCCGAGGCCGTCGAGCACGCCACGGCGCCGCTCAACACGCAGATCTCCACGCTGCAGAGCCAGGTCGACCAGCTGACCAACCAGGTCGGCGTGCTCGAGGCCGCGGCGGCGACCCAGACCAACGCCACCACGCGCGTCCCGCAGCTCGAGCAGGCCCTCACCGCGGTCGGCGCGCAGCTCAAGGACTCCGAGACCGCCCGCGCGGTCCTGCTCGACCGCCCGCTGCTGGCGTCGCTCAGCGCCAAGAAGTTCGACCAGGGCGTCGCGATGATCACCGGCAAGGCCAACACGACGGCCAAGGTGACGATGACGATCAGCAGCAACGACGCGAAGAAGCTCAAGATCAACCGCACGCTCGCCACCAAGAACGCCGGCCTCGGCGCGCAGGGCGCGGCGCTGGTCGACCTCGCCCTCGTCAGCAAGGCGGCCAAGGCCGTCGACAAGGCCAAGGGCTCGCTGAAGGTCACGATTACGGCGACGTCCGGCAACGAGACCAGCGACGTCACTGGCACGCTCACCCGCTAGTTGTCACGCTGAAGGTCGCGCCCCGTCCTGGGGCGCGACCTCGAAGTGCGGCTCCCAGCCGTCTGGGAGGCTGAGCCGCTCGGACGCGATGGACTGCGCCTGAGCGGCCGTGGAGGCCGGGACTTCGAGTCGCATCCGGTACGCCATCCGGCCCAGGATGTACGTCGAGTCGCGCGCCGAGGCGAGCTGGGCGCGGAGCTCGGTGAGCTGGTCGAGGTCGAACCGCGCGCCCGCGCGCTCGGCCACGGCCCGCAGCGGCTCGTCGTCGCTCGGCTCGGGGATGCGGTCGTCGTCGGGCGAGACCCACGCGGTGACCGCCCACGCGATCGGTGGGTCCGCGTCGGTGCGGTCCTTCCAGGCGTCGGCGGGCTCGCGCCGCCACACGAAGTCCGGCAGGTTCGGGGGCGGCCAGAGCGGGAACTCGGGCGGGTGCTCGGTGCCCGCGGAGTAGTGCTCACCGTCGTGCTGGACGTAGACGCGGTCGGCGCGGGCGCGGCCCCACTCGACCGCCGCTTCGACCGTCAGGCCCTCGAACTCCTCGGCCATCCTGCCGGTGTCGTGGTAGCCCGAGAAGGCGCCGGTGAGGAACGTGTCCTCGTGCTCATCCCACTCCGTGTCCTCGGAGATCCAGACGGTTCCGTCGCCCATTCAGGGAGCGTAGACGCGGTAGGCTCGCGCGTCGTGGAGATCACGAGGGGCGTCCATCGGATCGGGCCGACCAAGAAGGGTTGGAAGCTCGGCGGCTACGCGCAGTGCTACCTGATCGACGACGAGAGCGGCGGGCTCGTGCTGGTCGACGCCGGGTACGAGCACGACGGCCACCGGATCCTCGAGTACCTGTGGAAGCTCGGGCGCACGCCCGCGGACATCACGGACCTCGCGCTCACGCACGCGCACCGGTCGCATCTCGGTGCGGTGGCGGCGCTCAAGCGGCTGAACCCGAAGCTGACGATCCACGTGCACCAGTGGGAGGCGGACATCGTCGCCGGGGCCCGGATGGCGCAGCCGATGCCGTTCCGCCCGCTGCGGCCGCTGACGATCTACCCGATGCGGATCGGCGCGCTGATCAACTACGACGCGCACCGCGGCTGCCCGCCGGACGCGCTGCTGCAGGACGTGGACGGGCAGCGGATCGGGCCGCTCGAGGTGATCCAGACGCAGGGCCACACGCCCGGCAGCGTCTCGTTCCTCTGGCGCGAGCGGGGCGTGCTCGCGGTCGGTGACGCGGTCGCGACCTGGCCGAAGCTGGACGCCGGCTGGCCCGGGTTCAACCTCGACGAGGCGCGCTACCAGCGGTCGCTGCAGAAGATCGTGTCGCTCGAGCCCGAGATCGTGCTCACCGGCCACGGGCAGCCCGTCACCGAGAACACGACGCAGAAGCTCGAGTCGCTGCTCAAGGGGCCGTACTGGCCGGCCAGGTCTTGAACGCGTTCTCGGCGGGCTTGAGCTGCGGGTAGTGGCGGCGGAGCACGTCGCCCATACTCGTCTCCTCGATCCAGCGCAGCCCGACCGGCGTGTAGGTCTCGGGCGTGTAGCCGTCGGTGAAGAACCGGTCGCTCTGCAGTCGCCGTGAGGCCATCAGCAGGAAGATCCGGAACGCCGTCTCGCTGAACGCGAAGCCGCGCGGCTTGGGCTCGGCGTAGAGGCCGACGACGGCATCGACGGCGTCCAAATCACCCCCATAGACCTCGCGGATCGCCGCCGCCGTCTTCACGTTCCCGCCCGCGAGCTCCTCGAACGTCTTCGGAACCGGCATCCGCAGCAGCTGCCGGAACGCGGTGTAGCGGGGCACGCCGGTCTCCCGCGCGCGGAGGATGTCGGCGGCCGCCAGGTCGACCGGCGGCAGGTCGCCGATCCGCTCCCACCGGCGCATCGTCTCGGGGTAGTTGAACAGCTCGATCTGGCCGGGCGGCTGGGTGCCGAGCGCGTGCAGGGCGCTCGCGACGCCGCCGACCTCGTTGATCCGGTCGCGCGGCTGGCTGATCCGGCCGGGCTGGATCGCCAACGCCCGCAGGTCGAACGAGAGCGACCCGAACGCGTAGTCGTCGGGCATCAACGGATGCAGCCGGTAGACGGTCACGAACTCCTCCGTGAGCGTGTACGGCACGCCGTGATGGTTCGTGCGCGAGCCGGGGATGCCGGACAGGACCTCGTTGGCCCCGATCCGGCCGTGGCGACGGCGGACGTTCTCGCCCAGCAGCCCCCACCACGTCGCCTTGATCGCGCGCTCGGTCGTGGGGTGGCCGATGATCGCGGGCGTCCACTCGACGGTGTGGATCTTCGCCATCAGCGCGCTGTTGATCAGCCGCGCCTTCGCGTACAGCCGGTCCGCGCGCCAGTGCGGGTAGACCTCGCGCAGCCGCCGCACGATCGCGTTGTGCTCGCGCGCGAACAGCACCTGCAGCACGGCCAGGCCGACCCACAGGCTGGCTTCGGGCGCGTTGAAGGTCTTGGCCTCCTCCTCCATCTGGATCAGCAGCGCGTCGTCGACGAGGATCTCGCCGTCGCCCGTCTCGATGTCGCTGATGTACGGCTCGCGCGACCCGTACAGCTGCGACGCGTCCCACCAGTGCGTCTCGCGGGAGAGGAAGCTCGCTGGATCGCTGCCCGGCATCGGGATCGCCTTCGCGAGCGGCATGTCCTCCTCGAGCATCCAGTCGCCGATCGACGGCTCCTTCGCGTGGCTGAGCCAGTCGTGGACCTCGAACTGCAGCCACGCGGCGGCAAGCACGTTGAGATGGCTCGCGGGGAGGAAGTCGCGCCGGACCATCAGCGCGTCGCTGATCTCGCGCGGGTGCGGCGCGCCGAGCGGATCGGGGTCCGGGAGCGACGGGCCGTTGCGGCCGAACGGCGCGGTGATGCTGCCCATCCCGGGCGTCTCGAGGTCGTTGAACGTGCCGTCGGTCAGCCGTTCCTCCCGCGCGACCGGCGGCATCGCGTCGGTCACGGCCGGCACGCCGGTGTCGTAGAGGTTGCGTTCCCGCAGGCGCTCGCGCAGGCCGACGAGCGTCGCGAGCCCCAGGTAGTACGGGAGCCGCTGCCACCCGAATCTCCGTTGCAGCCGTTCGGCGAGCGGCATCAGTGCCTTGGCGAGCATGGATGCAATCCTTCCACGTGAATGCCTGAGCTTGCCGTCGGCGCCACCTTCGCCGATCACATCATCCGCGGGGTCGCCGGGCGTGGAGGCATGGGCGTCGTCTACCGCGCGGTGCATCTCGCGCTCAAGCGCGAGGTCGCGCTGAAGGTGATCGGCGGTGAGCTGTCGGGCTCGCCCGAGTTCCGCGTCCGCTTCCAGCGCGAGTGCGAGACGGCGGCCTCGATCCAGCACCCGCGCGTGGTGCCGATCTACCACGCGGGCGAGGAGGACGGGCTGCTGTACGTGACCATGCGCTTCGTCGAGGGCACCGACCTCTCGCGCGCGCTGATGGCCCGCGGCCGGCTGCCGATCGACGACGCGATGCGCGTGGTCAAGCATGTCGCCGACGGGTTGCAGGCCGCGCACGCCGCCGGGCTCGTGCACCGGGACGTCAAGCCCGCGAACATCCTGCTGGACACGGACGGCTCCGCGCTGCTGGGCGACTTCGGGCTCACCAAGCACGTCAGCGACGAGCCGCTCACGCGCGAGGGCGTGTTCGTCGGCACGCTCGACTACGCCGCGCCGGAGCAGTTCGACGCGGGCACGGTCGACGCGCGCACCGACGTCTACGCGCTCGGCTGCGTGCTCTACCAGGCGCTCAGTGGCCGCGTCCCGTACCCGGCGGAATCCGACGCCGCGAAGATGTACGCGCACCTGCAGGCCCCGCCGCCGCGGCTGGACGTGCTCACCGACGACGTCGGGCCGGTGCTGTCGGAGATCGTCTCGCGCGCGATGGCCAAGCACCCGGCGGAGCGCTTCCAGAGCGCGGGGGAGCTGGCGTCGGCGCTGCGCACGTTGTCGGCGCGGCCGACGCTCCCGGGGGACGTCACGCTCGTCAGCGAGGACGTCAACGGCGGCGACCACGTGACCGCGATCCCGCTCCCGCCCGCGCTCACGAGCGAGGTCGGCGGCGGCAGCTTCATCGGCCGCGTGGAGCCGATGGCGCGGCTGCGGGCGCGCTACGCCGGGGCGTCCGAGGGCACGCGCCAGTTCGTGCTCCTCTCGGGCGAGCCGGGGATCGGCAAGACGCGGCTGGCGTCGGAGATCGCGCGCGAGGCGCACGCGGGCGGCGCGACCGTGCTGTTCGGCCGCTCGGACGCGGAGTCGCTCGTCCCGTACCAGCCGTTCATCACGGCGATCCAGCACCGGGTCGCGCACCGCCAGACGCTGTACTTCCCGCCCGAGCTGATGCCGGCGCTGGCCGAGCTCGGGCGCTTCATCCCGGCCCTGCGCCGCCACACACCGGCGAGCGCGCCGGTCTCCGGCGAGCCCGAGGTCGACCGCTACCGCCTGTTCGCGGCGGTCACGCGGCTGCTGGCGTTCGTCGCGCGCGAGCACCCGGTGGTCCTGATCCTCGACGACATCCAGTGGGCCGACGCGTCGACCGCGCTGCTGCTCGCGCACATGCTCCAGGACCCGGACCCGGTGAAGCTGCTCGTGGTGGCGACGATGCGCGACTCCGAGACGGTCGCCGACGAGCTGCTGGACCTGCTCGCGCGGCTGCGGCGGACGCCGTCGATGGAGCAGATCGCGCTGGCCGGGCTCGACGAGGCCGAGACGTTCGCGCTCGTGCTCGCCCGTGAGGGCGGCGCCGTCAGCGACGACGCGATCGCGCGCCTGCACGCCGACACCGACGGCAACCCGTTCTTCATCGAGGAGCTGCTGCGCGGCGGCGAGGACCTCGGCGTGCCCGAGGGCGTGAAGACGATGATCGCTCGGCGCCTCGCGCGGCTTGACGAGCTCACCGCGCGCGTGGTCACCGTCGCGTCCGTGGTCGGCCGCGAGTTCCGGCTCGAAGTGCTCGAGGCGTTGATCGACGAGCCGGTGGAGCGGCTCATCAGCGCGCTGGAGGCGGCGATCGGCGCGGGCCTGATCCGCGAGGTCGAGGACGACGTGGACCGCTTCGTGTTCGCCCACGCGCTCATCCGCGAAGCGCTCTACGAGGAGCAGAGCGCCTCGCGCCGGGTGCGCGCGCACTACGCGATCGCGCAGGCGCTCGAGCTGCTCGCGCCGCGCTTCCCGGCGCCGCCCGCCGAGCTCGCCCATCACTACCTGGAGAGCCGCCACCTGGACCGCGAAGGGCGCGCGATCGACTACGCGGTCGCGGCGGCCGAGCAGGCGGCGGCGATGCTCTCGTGGGAGCAGGCCGCGGGCCACTACCGGCGCGCGCTGGAGGGCGACCTGCCGGCCGACCGCCGCTGCGAGCTGCTGCTCGCGCTCGGCAGCGCGGAGGAGCGCTCCGGGCACCCGTCGGCGCGGGACACGTTCGCGCGGGCCGCGATGCTCGCCCGGCGCTCGGTCGGGCCGGAGGCGCTCGCGCGCGCCGCGCTCGGCTTCGCGGGGCGGCACGCCGAGGCGGGGATCGTCGACCGCGACGGGATCGCGCTGCTCGAGGAGGCGCTGGAAGCGCTGGGGGAGGGCGACTCGCCGCTGGGCGTCCGCGTGCGGGCGCGGCTGGCGGACTCGCTGCACTTCGCCGACGCGCCGGAGCGGACGTTCGCCCTCAGCCTCGCCGCGCTGGAGATGGCGCGCCGGATCGAGGACCCCGAGGCGCAGGTCGCCGCGCTCCAGAGCCGCCACGCGGCGCTCCTGCACGTGCAGTATCTGGACGAGCGGCTGCGGCTGGACGAGGAGATCCTCGCGCTGGCCGAGCGGATCGGCGTGCGCGAGCTGGAGGCGCTCGGTCGCCACTGGCGGATCTACGACCTGCTCGAGGCGGGTTCGACCGCCGCGGCGCTGGCCGAGCACGAAGCGCTCACGAAGCTCGCCGTCGCGCTGCGTCAGCCGCTCTACCGCCACTTCGCGGGCGGCTGGGAGGTCGTGTGGGCGCAGATGAGCGGGCGCGTGACCGAGGCCGAGCGGCTCGCGCGCGAGGCGCACGAGCTGGGCCAGCGCGCCCAGGCCCGCGACGCGGACACGATCTACGCCGCGCAGCTGCTCACGCTGCGCCGGCGTGAGGACCGGCTGGCCGAGTACGTCTCGACGGTGGAGACGTACGTCGAGCGCCATCCCGCGCTGGTGGCGTGGCGCGCGGTGCTGCCGCTCGCGCACCTGCTCAACGGCGAGCGCGACGAGGCCGTCGCCGTGTTCGAGGAGCTGGCCGAGGACGGCTTCGCGGCGGTTCCGCGCGACATGTTCTGGTTCACAGCGACGTGCGTGCTGGGGGAGGCGTGCTCGCACATCGGCGACGTCGAGCGGGCGAAGGAGCTGCACGCGCTCCTCCTCCCGTATCGCGACCGGATGGTGCAGGTCACGCAGGCCGCGTGCTTCGGCAGCGCCGAGCGCTTCCTCGGCCTGCTGGCCGCGACGTTCGGCGACGTCGATGCGGCGTCGGAGCACTTCGAGGCGTGCCTGGCGCTCAACGCGGACCGCGGCGTGCTGCCGCTGATCCCGTTCATCCGCGTCGAGTACGCGCAACGGCTGCTCGCCCGCGGGACCCCGGAGGACGGCGTCCGCGCGCGGGAGCTCGTGACCACGGCGTACCGCGAGGCGGAGGCCGCGGGCATCGAGATGCTGCTCGCACGCCTGAAGCCACTTCTCGATGCCTTAGAGTCACCGACATCGACCCGCTGATCGAGCACGCGCCGGGCACCCGCATCGGGCCGTACGAGGTCCGCGGCACGATCGCCCACGGCGGCATGGGCACCGTCTACCTCGCGCTCGGCCCGCACGCCGAGGTGGTCGCGCTCAAGCTGCTCAAGGCCGATCTCGCGCGCGACGAGCTCACCCGCAAGCGCTTCGAGCGCGAGGCGCGGATGGCGCAGCGGATCGATCACCCGAACGTCGTGCCCGTGCTCGACGTCGGCGTGCACGAGGGCTCGCCCTACCTCGCGCAGGCGTTCGTGCGCGGCGGCTCCCTTCAGGATCGCCTCGACGCGACCGGGCCGCTCACGCCCACCGAGGCCGCTCGGCTGACGACCGAGGCCGGCGGCGCGCTGCACGCCATCCACGCCGTCGGGCTCGTCCACCGCGACGTCAAGCCCGGGAACATCCTGCTCGACGAAGCCGACGTCGCCCACGTGATCGACTTCGGGCTCGCGAAGGACTCGCAGGCGAGCGCGCTGACGCGGCCGGGCCAGGCGGTCGGGTCGCTCGACTACATGGCGCCGGAGCAGATCCGCGCCGAGGAGGTCGGGCCGCAGACCGACGTCTACGGGCTCGCGTGCGTGATCTACACGGCGCTCAGCGGCGCGGCGCCGTTCGCGGCGAAGACCGGCATGGGCGTCCTGTGGGCGCACATCCAGGAGGACCCGCCGCCGCTGCCGGCGTCCGTGCCGGCGCCGATGGCGTGGGCGGTGCTCTCCGGCCTGGCGAAGGACCCGGCGGACCGGCCGCCGACGACCGTCGAGTACGCGGCGACGGTCGCGGCCTCGCTCAGCTGAGCCGGTCCAGCCACTCGCCGAGCAGGGCGCGCTCGGCGTCGCTGAGCTCCGGCGCGTCCGGGAGGGCGGCGCGGAGCGCGTTGGCCGCGGCGGCCGGGCCAGGAGCTTCTGTGGCCGGCGCGTCGGTCGTGATCGCGGCGAGCGCGGCGTCGCGGGCGATCGCGGCCGCCGCCCGGTCGCGCTGATCGGCCGGCTGCTCGAGCAGGGCGAAGACGCTGCCGCAGCCCGTGGCGTGGATGACGTGCACGGCGTGCGCCTCGCTCACCCGCAGTCGGCCGGCCGCGGCGATCGCACGGATGTGGCCGGCGAGTATCGAGCGCGCGTGCGTGGCGGCGGGTGACGGCGTCGGGCGCGGCTCGCCGTACATCAGCGCGTACAGGTCGGGGTGCGTGAGCCCGAACTCGACGTGCAGGTCCATTCCGGCGCGGAGGTTCTCGACCGGGTCGCGGTTGGCGACCCAGAAGTCCTTGCCGCTCAGGTACGTCGCGAAGCCCCACTCGGCGACGGCGTCGAGCAGCCCGCGCTTGTCGCCGAACAGGCGATAGATCGTCGGCGCCTGCACGCCGGCGGCGGTGCCGACCGCGCGCGTCGTCACCGCTTCGCGCCCGCCGGCGGCGAGCAGCTCGGCGGCGGCGCTCACGATCCGTTCTCGCGTGTCCTCCACGAAGGTGATGTTAGCGCCGCTACTATCAACGCTAACGATGTACTGGTAGCGCCGATAACGAGGAGTGCCGCAATGATCGTCATCACCGGAGCGAACGGGAAGCTGGGCCGAGCCATCGTCGACCGCCTACCCGCCGAGGGACTGGCCGTGAGCGTCCGCGATCCGGCGGAGGCGCAGGACCTCGCGGCGCGCGGCGTCCGCGTGCGCCGCGGCGACTTCACCGAGCCCGACACGCTGCGCGACGCCTTCGAGGGCGCGACGCAGGTCCTGATCGTCTCCGCGGCGGCCACGGGGGAGGAGGCGCTGCGCCGGCACCGCGCCGCGATCACGGCCGCGGTCGAGGCCGGCGCGCGACGGATCCTCTACACGAGCCACATGGGCGTGAGCGCGACCTCGCCGTTCCCCCCGATGCCCAGTCACGCCGCGTCGGAGGCGCTGCTGGCCGAGTCCGGCGTGCCGTTCA
The DNA here is from genome assembly GCF_027587195.1 of Solirubrobacter phytolaccae. Lineage (GTDB taxonomy): Bacteria > Actinomycetota > Thermoleophilia > Solirubrobacterales > Solirubrobacteraceae > Solirubrobacter > Solirubrobacter phytolaccae. The sequence goes on from NZ_JAPDDP010000001.1 coordinate 69,888, forward strand.
CGTCGCTGCGCAACGGCTTCTACGCGTCCAGCGGCGTGATGATGCTCGGCCACGCGCTCGCGACGGGGGAGCTGATCGCGCCCGAGGACGGCCCGGTGTCGTGGACGACGCACGCCGACCTCGCTCAGGCCGCGGCGCACATCCTCACGGACGGCGGCTTCGAGGGCGCGACGCCGCCGCTCGCGGCCCGGGAGGCGCTCGACCTCGAAGGCCTTGCCGAGCGCCACGGCCAATCCATCAAGCGTGTCGTCGTCAGCGACGACGACTTTGCGGCGGGGATGCGGGAGCGCGGCGTGCCTGAGTGGCAGGTCGAGATGTCGCTCGGCTTCTTCCAGGCGGCCCGCGCAGGCGAGTTCGCCGCGGTCGACCCGACCCTGGAGCGCCTGCTGGGCCGCCCGCCGGTCTCACCCCCCGAAGCGGGGTAATCCCCACCGCGGGCACCCGGCGCTCGGCTTCGCGATGCAAGACTCGCCCGCATGGGAAAGCTTGTGTTCTTGCTGCCTGGCCAGGGCTCTCAGAAGGTCGGCATGGGCAGCGACCTGCTCGAGGAGCGGCCGGAGCTGCTCGAGCCGTACTTCGAGGCGGCCGAGGCGGCGTCCGGCAAGCCGATCCGCCAGCTGTGCCTGGAAGGGCCGATCGAGGCGCTGACCGCGACCGACGTCGCGCAGCCGGCGCTGTTCTGCGTCGCGCTGGCGATGGCCGACCTCGCGCGTGAGCAGGGCATCACGCCCGACTACGTGGCCGGCCACTCGCTCGGCGAGTACACGGCCGCGGTCGTCGCGGGTGCGCTCAGCCCGGAGGACGGCATCAAGCTCGTCTCCGCGCGTGGCGCGCTGATGGCGGAGGCCCAGAGCGAGGTGCCGGGCGGCATGGCCGCGGTGCTCGGGCTCGACGCCGACAAGGTCGCGGAGCTGTGCGAGTCGATCGACGGCCGCGTTGCGCCCGCCAACTTCAACACGCCGTCGCAGGTCGTCGTGTCCGGTGATCTGGACGCGATCGACAAGCTCGTCGAGGCGGCGCCCGAAGCGGGTGCGCAGCGCGCCGTCAAGCTCCAGGTCGGCGCCGCCTTCCACAGCGAGGCGATGGTCCCGGTGCGCGAGAAGATGGCCGAGCGGATGGCCGACGTCACGTTCAGCGACCCGACGATCCCGCTCGTCTCGAACGCGTCCGGCGAGCTGGTCACGACGGGCGACGGCATCCGCGAGGCGCTGCTCGCGCAGATCGCGAAGCCCGTGCGCTGGGTGGACTGCGTGAACACGCTCGTCGAGGAGGGCGCGGACACGTTCCTCGAGCTCGGCCCCGGCAAGGTGCTGATCGGGCTGGTCCGGCAGATCCGCGACGGCATGGACATCACCGCCGCGGACTCGCCCAAGAAGCTCGGGAAGTTCGTCGCGCGCTAGGGGTTCAGCACGATCTTGAACGCCCCGTCCTGCTTCTTCTGGAAGATGTCGTAGCCGTGCGGGGCGTCCTCGAGCTTCATGTGGTGGGTGGCGTAGTTGTCGACGCCGAGCGGGTCGTCGTCGCCGGTCACCAGCGGCAGGATCTCGTCGATCCAGTTGCGCACGTTGGCCTGGCCCATCCGGAACGTGAGCTGCTTGTCGAACATCTGCAGCAGCGGCATCGGGCTGGCCGCGCCGCCGTAGACGCCTGACAGAGAGATCGTGCCGCCGCGGCGGACGAGCTCGATCGAGAGGTGCAGGGCGGAGAGGCGGTCGATGCCGGCCGTCTCGATCGCTTTGCGCGCGACCGCGTCGGGCAGGAAGCTCGCGAGGCGGTGGGCGAGCTTGCCGATCGGGGCGCCGTGCGCCTCCATGCCGACCGCGTCGATCACGGCGTCCGGCCCGCGGCCGCCGGTGAGCTCACGGACGTAGGCGGCGATGTCGTCGTGGTCCTCGATCGAGACCGCCGTGACGCCGTGCGCGTTCGCGCGGGCGAGCCGGTCGGGCACGAGGTCGAGGCCGATCACGTTCTCGGCGCCGAGGTGCTGCGCGACGCGCGTGCACATCTCGCCGATCGGACCGAGGCCGAGCACGACGACGCTGCCGCCCTTGGGGATGTCGGCGTACTTGACCGCCTGCCAGGCGGTGGGGAGGACGTCGGAGAGGTAGACGAAGCGGTCGTCCGACGGGCCCTCGGGCACCTTGATCGGGCCGTACTGCGCCTGCGGCACGCGCAGGTACTCGGCCTGGCCGCCGGGGACCTGGCCGTAGAGCTTCGTGTAGCCGAGCAGCGCGGCGCCGGTCTCGTACTCGCGCACCTGGGTCGTCTCGCACTGCGACTGCAGGCCGGTGCCGCACATGAAGCAGTGTCCGCAGGAGATGTTGAACGGGATGACGACGCGGTCGCCCGGCTTGATGTCGGTGACCTCGGCGCCGACCTCCTCGACGATGCCCATCGGCTCGTGGCCGAGGATGTCGCCCGAGTCGATGTACGCCCCGAGCACCTCGTACAGGTGCAGGTCGGAGCCGCAGATGCCGGTCGAGGTGACCTTGATGATCGCGTCGGTCGGGTGCTCGATCGTCGGGTCGGGAACGTTGTCCACGCGCACGTCGTGCACGCCATGCCAAGTCAATGCCTTCATTGCGGGTTTCGCTACCCACACTGGGTAGGGCCTACAGATGAGCCGCAAAGTGGTGGTCACAGGTGCGACGGGGAACGTCGGGACGAGTGTCCTGGAGGCACTCGGTGCCGACGAGCGGGTCGACGAGATCGTCGGCATCGCGCGGCGGATCTCGAACTGGACGCCGCCCAAGGTCACCTGGGTCTCCGCCGACGTCGCCTCCGACGACCTGTCCGGCGCCTTCGCGGGCGCTTCGGCCGTCATCCACCTCGCGTGGCTCATCCAGCCCTCCCGCGACGACGCCGAGCTCGAGCGCGTGAACGTGCAGGGCTCGCGGCGCGTGTTCGAGGCCGCGTTGGCGGCGGGGGTCGAGGTGCTCGTGCACGCGTCTTCGGTCGGCGTGTACTCGCCCGGCCCGAAGGACCGCGCGGTCGACGAGTCCTGGGCGCGCGAGGGCGTGCCGTCGCTGTTCTACGCCCGTCACAAGGCCGCGTGCGAGCACATCCTGGACGAGCTGGAAGGTCGCGGCACGCGGATCGTCCGGCTGCGGCCCGGCCTGATCTTCAAGCGTGAAGCGGGCCCGGAGATCCGGCGCCTGTTCGCCGGTCCGTTCCTGCCCGCGTGGCTGCTCAAGCCCGGCCGTCTTCCGGTGCTCCCGCTCCCGGACCGCCTGTCCGTGCAGTGCGTGCACGCCTCCGACGTCGGCAACGCGTACCGCCTCGCGGCGTTGGAAGAGCACGCCGAGGGCGCCTACAACATCGCCGCCGAGCCGGTGCTCGATCCCGACACGCTCGCCAAGGTCCTGCAGACCCGTCGCGTGACCGTGCCCGAGAAGGCGATCCGCGTCGGCGCCGACCTCACCTTCCGCGCCCACCTGCAGCCCGCTCCCGCCGGCTGGGTGGACATGGGCCTCGCCGTTCCGACCATGGACACCACCCGCGCGAAGGAGCACCTCGGCTGGACCCCGACCGTCGACGCGGCGACCGCGCTGCGCGAGCTGCTCGCCGGCATGCGCGAGGCCTCAGGCCTCGACACACCGCCGCTCAAGCCCCACGCCGGCGGCCCCTTGCGGATCAAGGAGATCCTTTCGGGCGTCGGCCGCCGACTCTAAAGCGATGCTAAGGGACGGTTAAAGGCCCTGGGCCTTTAACTTCGTCGAGGCACCTCGAGGGTTGCGCGGGGGCGGGCGTTGTTGACGTAGCCCTTCGGGTTCCATAGGCCGGCCTCGTCGTCGGGCTGGGTGGCGGCGGACGAGTCCCAGGCGCGGACGACCAGCTCGTGCTCGCCCGGTGGGAGATCGAGCGGCGCGCGCCAGTGGCGCCAGGCCCAGGGGCCGAGGTCGTCGAGGAGCTCGGCCTGCGTCCAGGTGGCGCCGCCGTCGGTGGAGACGTCCACGCGCGTGACGAAGCGCTCACCGCCCGCGAACGCGTAGCCGCGCACCTCGGTGGCCGTCGCGGAGAGGATGTCCGCGTTGAGCGCGACCAGGCCGAGCGGCATGCCCGCTCCGGACGCCGGCGCGCCCTCGGGCGGCAGCAGCCGGTAGACGACGTCCTGGAAGTAGCCCTTCCACGGGTGCGCCCGCACCTCGATCCGGTTCAGCCACTTCACGCTGCGCGCGCCGATGTAGCCCGGCACGACGACCCGGAGCGGCGCGCCGTGCACGGGCTCGAGCGGCTCGCCGTTCATCGCCCACGCGAGCAGCACCTCGGGCCGCTCGGCCTTGCCGAGCGGGATCGAGCCGCCGAAGTGCTGCGGCGGCTTGGCCTCGGGGCTCAGGTCGGCGCCCTCGAAGCCGACGTGCGCAGCCCCGGCCCGCGGGCCGGCGAGCTTCAAGACGTCCGCGAGCCGCGCGCCCGTCCAGGTCGCCGTGCCGGTCGCGCCCGGACCCCACGGCGCCTCGCCCGGGATGTCGCGGATCGCGATCAGCCCCGCGCGCCGGTTGCCCGCGCACTGCAGCGTCGCGGTCACCTCGTACTCGGGCAGCGCCTCGCGCAGCGTCGCCAGCGACAAGTCCAGCGGCCGCTCGACCAGGCCGTCCACGCGCAACCGCCACGCCGAGCCGGCCTCGGGCACCTCGCCGTGGTTGCGCACGTAGAACGCGCTGGTGGCCGTGATCGGCCCGGCCGCCAGCGCCGCGCGCTCGGTCTCGGCGTTGTACGGGTCGGTGCCGTGGACGATCACGTCGCGCTTGCCGAACATGCCCGTCAGCCTACGGGGATGATCCGGCTCGACCACTGCGTCATCCACGTCTCCGACTGGGACGTCTCCAACGCCTTCTACCGCGACGTCGTCGGCGCGGAGATCGTCGAGGGCGGCTCCGGCCGCGTCGCGTACCGGCTCGGGGACACGCAGCTCAACGTCCACGGGCCCGGGGTGGACGTCGGCACCCTCGTCGCCCGCGAGCCGGTCATGCCCGGCAACAGCGACCTCTGCTTCGTCTGGGACGGCTCCCCGGAGGACGCCGTCGCCCATCTCCAGCGCCACGACGTGCCGATCGAAGACGGCCCGGTGACCCGTCACGGCGCCCGCGGCGAGGGCACGAGCGTCTACTTCCGCGACCCCGACGGCAGCCTCCTCGAGTTCATCGCGTACTGAACGGGAACCACGGCGTCCGGTTGCCGTGCGCCAGTTGAGGGTGATACCTATAACTCCGTGACTTTTCTCGACCTATGTCTGTTCGCACAACGCGTCGAAGAGTTTCGATGCACGAACTGCGACGATGGTTCACCCGGCCCCCTTGAATGGATCGGGGCGGGCGCCGGGGTCATTGGCGGGATCGCGGCGGTGCTTGCGCTAGTCCTGACACGCAGCAGCGCGCATCAGGCGAAGCAGGCGAGCGCGTCGGCGAATCGTACGGCCGCCGCCGCAGAACGTACGGCGCAGGCGGCCGAGGAGGAAGCAGAGCTCTCGCGCGAGCAAGTCGCTTCCTGGCGAGTTGAGAGGTCCAAGAAGCCGCAGATTGAGACATCCGTCCGAGTGCTCTCGGTGAGTCAGCCGGCGCCGGACGCACCGCCTACGGAGTTCCTGCTGAGGTTGAGCTTTCGCAACGTCGGCGACCGGGCCGCGAGCAGGGTGCTGGCCAATGCCGCCGTCCCGAAAGGCGCTGGACTGCGTCTACGGCCGCACGAAGCCTTCGTGTTCCACTCGTCTGTCAGTGAAGAGGTCGCGGACCTGGGCAATGGGAGCGAGACGATCTCCTATTGGAACGGCATTCTCCATGACGTCGATGTCGTCGGCGCGTACGAGGTCGACGTGATGCTCATTACGCAACCCACACTCGACGCGGAGATGCCGCTTGAGCTGTCGGTGAGCTGGGACGGCGTGAGCGACTACAGCTCGTGGGTCGTACACGCATCGTCTGGGGGAAGCGTGACGGTCACACGCGCGGCGTAGAACGCCGGAACCACGGCCATCCACGCGCACGAGTTCCGATCACGTCGAGACCGTATTGTTTGGCCGTGCCTGTTCGAATCGTGATCGCGCTGGGTCTGCCGATCGTGGTGATCGTGGCGCTGCGGGCCGCGCCCGACCTGGACGCGCGCTGGGAGGACCAGCCCGCGCACTTCTGGATCGTGCTCGTCGCCGGTGTGGTCAACGCCGGGCTCGCGGTCGCGGTGAGCGAGGCGGGACGGAGAAGGAAGGACGCGCGGCTGCTGCTGATCGGGCTCGCGTTCCTGGCCAGCGCCGGGTTCCTCGGATTGCACGCGCTGGCCACGCCGGGCGTGCTGCTGGAGAAGGGGAACGCCGGGTTCGTGCTCGCGACGCCCGTCGGGCTCGTGGTCGCCGGACTGCTCGCCGCGGCCTCCGCGATCGAGTACCCGCTGCGGACGGCCCTCGTGATCGTCCGTCACGCACGGGCGCTGGTCGGCGGGGTGCTGGGGCTGCTCGCGCTGTGGGCGCTCTTCTCGCTCGCCGAGCTGCCGCCGCTCCGCGACACCGTGGCGCCCGAGGACGCGGAGGCCACGCTCGGCGTGTTCGCCCTGCTCGGCGTCCTCAGCTACGGGTTCGCCGCCGTCCAGTACTTCCGGATCGCCGCGCGTCGCGACTCGAAGCTGGCGTTCGCGATTGCCTTCGCGTTCGCGCTGCTGGCCGAGTCGCTCGTGATCGTGCTCGCCTCGCTGACCACGAGCTGGCAGCTGAGCTGGTGGGAATGGCACGTGCTGATGGCGATCAGCTTCTTCACGATCGCCGCCGCCGCGCAGCGCGAGTGGTTCGAGGAGCGGTTCAGCGCGCTCTACCTCGACGAGACGCTCGCCGGGCACCGCGAGGTGACCGTGCTGTTCGCGGACCTGAGCGGGTTCACGCCGTTCGCCGAGGCCAACGGCCCCGAGGCCGTGCACGCGATGCTCGTCAGCTACTTCGGCGACCTCGCGCCGATGATCGTCGACGACTTCGACGGGGAGGTGCAGGACTTCGTCGGCGACCAGATCTTCGCCATCTTCAACAAGCGCGGCGACCACCCCGACCACGCGCTCCGGGGCGCGAAGGCCGCCCTCGAGCTGCAACGCCGCGCGGCGGCGATCCGCCAGCCCGACTGGCCGATCTTCCGCTGCGGCGTGAACACCGGCCCGGTGCTCGCGGGTGTGGTGGGGGACCGCGGGCACCGCATCCACGGCGTCTTCGGCGACACCGTCAACCTCGGCTCCCGCCTAGAGGGTCAGGCCAAGCCCGGCGAGATCGTGATCGCGGCCACCACCCGCGACCATCTGCCGGACGCGGCGCGGGTCGAGCCGCTCCCACCGCTGGCCATCAAGGGCAAGGCCGAGCCGGTCCAGGCCTACGTCCTGCGCGGGCTGTGAGAAGCCCGTCATCGCGATTTGCCACGCTGTAGCGATCCATGCCTGACCGGATCACGTTCTCGCCCAAGGTCTTCATCCCGCTGACGCAGCTCTGTCGCGACGGATGCTGGTACTGCACGTTCGCGCAGCCGCCGAAGAACTTGGCCGCGCCGTACATGTCGCCCGAGCAGGTGGTCGAGGTCGCCGTACGTGGGGCGGAGGCGGGATGCCACGAGGCGCTGTTCACGCTCGGTGAGGCGCCGGAGGCCCAGTACGCGGTCGCGCGCGAGTGGCTCGCGGAGCATGGCTACGCGAGCACGGTCGAGTACCTGGCGGCGATGTGCAAGCTCGTGGTCGAGGAGACCGGGCTGCTGCCGCACGCCAACGCGGGCGCGATCAGCCGCGACGAGCTCGAGCTGCTCAAAGGCGTGAGCGTGTCGCAGGGGATGATGCTCGAGTCGCTGCGTGAGGACCTGCCGTGCCATCGCGGCGCGCCGGACAAGCATCCCGCGCGCCGGCTGGCGACGCTGGAGTGGGCGGGCGAGCTGAAGATCCCGTTCACGACGGGCATCCTCGTCGGCATCGGCGAGGACCGGCAGGACCGGGTCGACGCGCTGCAGGCGATCGCCGACAGCCACGCGCGCCACGGCCACGTGCAGGAGGTGATCGTCCAGAACTTCCTGCCCAAGCCGGGCACCGCGATGCGCGATCACCCGCCGTGCCCGGAGGAGGACCACCTGGACGCGATCCGCCTCGCCCGCGAGATCCTCCCGGCCGACGTGCACGTGCAGGCGCCGCCGAACCTGGCCTCGGACATGGGCGCCCTGCTGGACGCCGGCATCGACGACTGGGGCGGTGTGTCCCCGGTCACCGCCGACTTCGTCAACCCGGAGCGCCCGTGGCCGTCGCTCGCCCGTCTGCGCGAGGCCACCGAGGCCGCCGGCAAGCAGCTCGCGCCGCGCCTGGCCGTCTACCCCGAGTTCATCGACTGGGTCCACCCGGACCTGCGCTTCCCGACGATCGACCGCGCCGACGCCGAGGGCCTCGGCCGTGACGACCCGGGCGCGGTGCTCCCGCAGCGCTTCGAGGATGTCGCCAACGTCGCCGACGGCGCGGAGGTGCAGCTCGTCGGCCGCCGCTCGACCGCCTGGTACTCCGGCGCCGACGCGCAGCCGATGGAGCTGCCGCTGACCGGCGAGCCGCGCGGGGCGATCAAGGAGGTCCTGGACGGCGTGCGCGCCGGGCAGGAGGTCGGCCTGGAGGAGATCGTCACGCTCTTCTCCGCGCGCGGGACCGACGTCGGCGCCGTCGCGCAGGCCGCCGACGAGCTGCGCCGTGAGGCGAGTGGCGACACCGTCACGTTCGTCCGCACCCGCAACATCAACTACACGAACCTGTGCACCTTCAAGTGCAAGTTCTGCGCGTTCGCGAAGGGCCCGCTGTCGCTGAACCTGCGCGGCAAGCCGTACCTGCTCACGCACGCCGAGGTCGCCGAGCGCGCCCGCGAGGCGTGGGAGGTCGGCGCGACCGAGGTGTGCCTGCAGGGCGGCATCCACCCGACGTTCGACGGCGACTTCTACTGGCAGGTGGCCAAGGCCGTCCGTGCCGAGGTCCCGGACATCCACATCCACGGCTTCACGGCGCTCGAGGTGACCGAGGGCGCCCGGCGTCTAAGAGAACCCCTGGAGGACTACCTGCGCCGGATGAAGGACGCCGGCCTGTCCTCGCTCCCGGGCACGGCCGCCGAGATCCTCGACGACCCGATCCGCGAGATCCTCTGCCCGGACAAGATCGACACGGGACAGTGGTTGGAAGCGCACCGGATCGCGCACTCGGTCGGCCTGCGGTCGAACGTGACGATCATGTTCGGCGCCGTCGAGTCGCCGGTGTCCTGGGCGCGCCACCTGCTCCGCACGCGCGACCTGCAGAAGGAGACGGGCGGCTTCACCGAGTTCGTGCCGCTGCCGTTCGTGCACATGGCGTCGCCGATCTACCTCAAGCGCGACGCGCGCCGCGGCCCGACGTTCCGCGAGACGCTGCTCATGCACGCGGTCGGCCGGATCGCGTACCACGGGCAGATCGACAACATCCAGGCCTCGTGGGTGAAGATCGGCCTCGGCGGCCTGCGCCAGCTCCTGCAGGCGGGCGTCAACGACGCCGGCGGCACGCTCATGAACGAGAACATCTCGCGCGCCGCCGGCGCCTCGCACGGGCAGTCGCTCGACGAGGTCGCGCTGGCGGAGCTGACCGCGGCGCTGGGCCGTCCGCTCGAGCAGCGGACGACCCTCTACGGACGGGTGCAGGAGCGGTTGGTGGAGGCTCAGGTCGCCTGAGCCCGCCGCAGCGCTACCGGACCACTGGATCGGTGTCGCACGCCTCCGTGATCGGGTTGGGGATCGAGGGCGTGGTCAGCGGGCCGGTGGTCTGGCCGGGCACGAGCGCTTCGCGGATCGAGATGCTGTGCGTCTGGTCGAGGGTGAACATGGCCAGCGGGTTGATCGCCTGCGGGTTGACGGTGACCGAGAACGTCGCGGCGCCGTTGGCGTTCGTCGTCCAGGTCGCCGACGGGAACGCCGTGACGCCCGGCAGCGGTGCGCAGACGCCATCGCTGTAGGGCACCGTCAGGTACGCGCGGTTGGCCGTGAGCCCGGTGACGGTGCCGGTGGCGGTGATCGGGCCGTTGTCGGTCTGGCGGAACGTCACGGTTCCGCGTGGCGACGTGTTGTTGACCGGCTTGAACGTGTCGGTCGCAGCGGTGAAGGTCGCCTTGGCCGTGACGGTCGCGGCGTGCGCGGAGGTCGCGCAAACGGGCAGAACGAGGGTTGCCGCACCGGCGGCAATGACTCGACGCAACATGGAGTGGGGGCCTTCCAGAGAGCGGGTGAGACAGGACCGAGGCGGTGGATACCCAACCGCATTGTTGGTCCAATCAACAGAGCGTCACTCACCGAAAAGCGGGCATGGATAGGCTGCTCCGCGCGCCATGGATGACACGCCTCAGCCGGAGGAGCTCGAGCTCGGTGACTCCTTCGCACGGATCCTCACCGAGACCACCCAATCCCTCGTCTGCGTCCTGGACCGCGAGGGCCGGATCCTGCTGTTCAACGAGGCGTGCGAGCGGGCGACGGGCTTCACCCGCGCCGAGGTGCTCGGCCAGCTCGCACAGGACTTCGTGATCCCGTCCGAGGAGCGCGAGGCGTTCGGCGAGTTCCTGGACTTCGTGTGGAAGACCGGTACGTCGAGCCCGCAGGTCGGCCACTGGCAGACCAAGGACGGCGGGCGGCGGCTGATCGCGTGGTCGAACCAGCCGATGGACGGCACGGGGCTCATCACCACCGGCATCGACCTGACCGACCGCGAGTCCAACCGCGACGGCGCGCTCGAGGGCGATCCCGAGGCGAAGCTGATCGAGGTCTCGCGCGTCGCGAACGAGCACAAGGCGCTGCGCCGCGTCGCGACGCTGGTCGCTTCCGAGGCCTCGCCGGACCGGATCTTCACGTCGGTGTCGGCCGAGGTCGCGCGCGTCCTGCAGGTCAACGCGTCCGTCGTGCTGCGCTACGTCGGCGACGGCACCGCGGAGATCGTCGGGCGCTACAACCGCGACAGCGCGGACGTCTTCCCGCTCGGCGAGGTACTCCCCGCCGACGACGACTCCGCGCTCGCGCAGGTCGTCCGCACGCTCACGCCCGCCCGGATCGACGACTGGGGCGGCGAGACCGCCGAGACGCGCTTCCGCACCGGATACCGCTCCACCGCCGCCGCGCCGATCCTCGTCTCCGGCGCGCTCTGGGGCGCGGTCGGGATCGCGAGCGAGCAGCCGCTGCCGACCGAGTCCGAGACCCGCCTGGGCGAGTTCGCCGAGCTCGTCTCGCTGGCGGTCGCGTCCGCACAGGCCCGCACCGACCTGATCGCGTCCCGCGCCCGGCTGGTGAAGGCCGGTGACGACCAGCGCCGCCGGCTTGAACGCAACCTCCACGACGGCGCGCAGGCCCGTCTCGTCGCCGTCGCGTTGCAGCTGCGCGTGGCCCGCGCGTCACTCCAGCGCCGGCCGGAGGCGGTCCCGGACCTGCTGGAGGAAGCGGCGCGCGAGCTCGACGCCGGCCTCGCCGAGCTGCGCGAGATCGCCCGCGGCCTGCACCCGGCGCTGCTCGTCGACCACGGCCTGAGCCGCGCGCTGGAAGTGCTCGCGGAACGCCTCCCGGTGCCCGTGACGCTCGCCGTGATCGACGAGCGCCTGCCCGAGCTGCTCGAGGCCACCGTCTACTACATCGCGGCCGAGGCGCTGACGAACACGGCGCGCCACGCGGGCGCGGACGGCGCCTCGGTGACGGTCGCGCGCGACGGCGGCGTGCTCCGCTGCACGATCGCCGACGACGGCCGCGGCGGCGCCGACCCCGAGGGCGGCACGGGCCTGCTCGGCCTGCGCGACCGGGCCGAGGCGGTCGGCGGCACGTTGTCGTTCGCGAGCCCGCCGGGCAAGGGCACGACGATCGTGGCCTCGCTCCCGCTCGACGTGACATGAATCGAACACGCCAAGGCACGGACTTCGAGCGCAGAACTCGCTAGGGTCGCGCGGGTCATGTCGTCGGCTATGGGCGCCCTCAAAGCCGCGACGGCCGTCCATCACGAACGGCTGGAGCGGCGCGTGGACATCGAGCGCGCGCTCACCACGCGCGACGGCTACCGCGCGCTGCTGGAGCGCTTCTACGGCTTCTACCGCCCGCTTGAGGACGTGCTCGCGCCGGTCACCATCCCCGGCTTCGACTACGCTCGCAAGCTGCCGCTGATCGAGGCCGACCTGCGCACGCTCGACAGCACACCGGACACGCTCCCGCTGGCCCGCAAGGTCCCGAGCGTCACCACCGTCGGGGAAGCGCTTGGGGTCGCCTACGTGATCGAGGGCTCCGCGCTCGGCGGCGCGCTGATCGGCACGCTCGTCCGCCGCAACCTCGGCATCGACAGCGCCTTCTTCGCCGGCGGCCCTGGCCTCGCGCCCCGCTGGCGCGCGTTCGGTGAGGTCGTCGAGCGCCACGCGCCCGTCTCCACCACCGCCGCGATCGCCACTTTCGAAGAGATGGAGCGCTGGCTGTGCGGCGACGCTCGCCGAGAGGCTCGCGTCGCGGCGAGTACTCGCCCGGAGGGCTCGCACTCGCGCCTCGGGGAGGGTCCGAATGTCTGAGCCGCTGCTCGAGCCCGGCACCCCGGTCGACCTGACCAACTGCCACCGCGAGCCGATCCGCACGCCCGGCGGCATCCAGGCCCATGGCGCGCTGCTCGCCGCCGACGAGTCCACGCTCGAGATCGTGCAGGCGTCGGCCAACGCGGCCACGATCTTCAACCGCTCGGTGCTCGGCGTCTCGCTGAACGAGCTGCTGACGGCCGAGGTCGTCGAGCAGCTCCAGGCCTCCGCCGCCGACGCCACGCCCAACCTGCGCCCGCTGCGCACGCACATGCTCGACGCGTACGCCTACCGCCCGGCGGAGGGCGTGCTCGTCGTCGAGCTCGAGCCGGTCGGCAGCCGCACGGCGAGCCTGACGCGCTACCAGGACGAGATCGCCCGCGCGCTCGGCCTGCTGCAGGACGCGCCGTCCGTGGAGGAGCTGCTGTGGCGCGCCGCGCGGGTCGTGCGCGAGCTCACCGGCTCGGACCGCGTGTGGGCGTACCGCTTCGAGCCCGACGACCACGGCGTGATCGTCGCCGAGGAGAAGCGCGAGGACCTCGACGCGTTCCTCGGCCTGCACTATCCCGCCAGCGACATCCCACCGCAGGCGCGCGCGCTCTTCTTCCAGAACCGGCTGCGGTTCATCCACGACGTCGAGACGTCGGCGACGCCGCTGGAGCCGATCGTCAACCCGCTCACGGGCGAGTGGCTGGACCTGTCGCGCGGCGTGCTGCGCGCGGTCTCGCCGATCCACATCCAGTACCTGAAGAACATGGGCGCGACCGCGTCGATGTCGATCGCGCTGACCACCGGCGACCGGCTGTGGGGCCTCATCTCCGGCCACCACTACAGCGGCCCGCTGTTCGTCCCGCACGAGGTCCGCGCCACCTGCGAGCTGATCGGCATCGTCTGCTCGATGCAGCTCCAGGCACTCGAAGCGCTCGAGGTCAGCCGCCGCCAGGGCACGCTCGCCACCAAGCGCTCCGCCGTGCTCGACCGCGTCGCCGCCTCCTCGAGCATCCTCGACGGCCTGGCCGCGGCCGGGGAGGACCTGCTCGCGGTGTGCGGCGCGGACGGCGCCGCGATCCGCATCGACGACGAGCTGCGGCTGATCGGCGAGACCCCCGGCGACGTCACCGCCCTGCTCGACGGCCTGACCAGCGCGGAGGTGTTCGCCACCGACGATCACGCCGGCGAGATGCCGGGCGTGCTCGCCGCTCCGCTCGCGGTCGCCCGCGGCAACCACATCGTCTGGTTCCGGCGCGAGTACGTGCGCACGATCGAGTGGGCGCACGCCCCGAAGAGCCTCGCGATCAAAGAGGTGGACCGCCTGAACCCCGACGGCTCGTTCCGCACGTGGGCGGAGTCGGTGGAGGGCGAGAGCAAGCCGTGGAGCACGGTCGAGGTCGAGTCGGTCGCCGAGCTGCGCAGCGCGCTCGGCACGTTCCTGATCACCCGCGCCGAGCAGCTCGCGGCGCTCAACGCCGAGCTCGCCCGCTCCAACGAGGAGCTGGACGCGTTCGCGTACGTCGCCGCGCACGACCTCAAGGAGCCGCTCCGCGGGATCTCGAACTTCACCGCGTTCCTGGTGGAGGACTACGAGGACACGCTGGACGCGGAGGCCCGCGAGCGGCTCGCGACGATCCAGCGCCTGTCGCAGCGGATGGCCTCGCTGCTGGACTCCCTGCTCGAGTACTCGCGGATCGGTCGCGCCGACCTGGAGATGAGCGACTTCACCGTCGGCGACGTCGTCCAGGACGCGCTCGAGCTGCTCGCCGCCCCGCCGAAGCTGACCGTCGAGGGCGGGGAGATGCCCCTGCGCGGCGACCGGATCCGCGTGCGCCAGGTCCTCGTGAACCTGATCGGCAACGCGGTCAAGTACAGCCCGGACGAGCCCGAGATCGCGATCACGGCGTCCGACGGCGTCGTCTGCGTGACCGACAACGGCATCGGCGTCGCGCCCGAGCATCACGACGCGATCTTCCACGTCTTCCGCCGCCTGCATCCGCGTGAGGCCTACGGCGGCGGGACCGGCGCGGGGCTCACGATCGCGCGCCGGATCGCCGAGCGTCACGGCGGCCGCCTCTGGCTGGAGCGCTCCACGCCCGGAGCGGGCTCGGCCTTCTGCTTTACCCTCGAAGGAGACTGATGGAAGCCGCCCGCGCACTCTCGCCCCTCGCTGTCGTCGAAGACAGCGACGAGGACTTCGAGGCCCTCTCCCGCGTCCTGCGCGAGACGACCTCCCGCGAGGGCGTCAAGCGCTACGCCAGCGGCGAGGAGGCGCTCGCCGGGCTGCTCGGCGAGGACCCGCGGCCCGCCCTGATCCTCCTGGACCTCAACCTCCCCGGCATCCGCGGCATGGACGTGCTCACGCAGCTCAAGGCCGACGCCCGGCTGCGGGTCGTGCCCGTGGTCGTGCTGTCGGGCTCCTCGCGTGAGGAGGACATCGACGCCGCCTACGAGGCGGGCGCGAACGCCTACCTGAGCAAGCCGCTCGACTACACCGAGCTGCGCCGGATCGTGGTCAGCCTGCACGACTTCTGGCGCATCGCGACCTTGCCGGGACAAAGCCGATGACGGAAGCGCCGGCGACGGTCCTCGTCGTCGACGACAGCCCGGAGAACCGCTACGCGATCCGGCGCTACCTGCGTGGCGAGTTCGAGGTGTGGGAGGCCGAGACCGGCACGGAAGGGCTCGACCTGGCGCGGCGCGATCCGGACCTGATCGTGCTCGACGTCCACCTGCCCGACATCGACGGCTTCGAGGTCTGCCGCCGGCTCAAGCAGGACGAGCGCACGCGGCACATCCCGGTGCTCCAGCGCTCGCAGTCGCACGTCGACGACGCCGCGCGCGTGTACGGGCTCGAGAGCGGCGCCGACGCGTACCTCACCGAGCCGGTCGACCCGTCCGTGCTCGTCGCGACCGCTCGGGCGCTGCTGCGCGTGCGCCGCGCGGAGAACCGGCTCCGGCTCCTCAACCAGGTCGGGGTCGCGCTCGCGACCGCGCTCACCCGCGCCGAGGTCATGCGGGTCGTCGCCGAGACGCTGCGCGACCAGGTCGGCGCCCGCGACGCCACGCTCTACCTGTTCGACGAGAACCGGCGCCGCCTGGAGCTCGCGCACACGACGCTCGAGACCGTCGATCCGGAGATGGCGTCGCTGCCGTTCGAGGCCGAGGTGCCGGTCGTGCAGGTCGCCCGCGCCGGGGACGCGATGTTCGGTGACGAGGCGGCGCTCGCGAAGGCCTATCCGGACCTCGTCGCGGCGTATCGCGGCAACGGCGGCGGCAGCTGGGCGGCCGTGTCGCTCGTGGCTTACGGCAAGCGGCTCGGCGCGATGGTGGTCTCCTTCCCGGGCGAGGACGCGCTGCCCGACGCCCAGCGCAGCCTGCTGCTCGTGCTCGCCGGCCAGTGCGCGCAGGCGCTCGAGCGCGCCGGGCTGTACGAGCATCAGCACCACATCGCGACGACGCTGCAGCACGGCCTGCTGCCCCGGTCGCTGCCGACGATCCCCGGCGCCGAGGTCGCGGCCCGCTACAACGCCGGCGCCCGCGCCATGGACGTCGGCGGCGACTTCTACGACGTCTTCCCGCGCGGCGACGCCTGGGTGATGGTGATCGGCGACGTCTGCGGCCGCGGCGCCGAGGCCGCCCAGCTGACGAGCCTCGCCCGCCACACGATCCGCGCCCAGGCCCAGCACCTCGAGCGCCCGAGCGAGATCCTGCTCGCGCTGCACGACGCGATCATCGCCGAGGAGGGCCGGGACTCGGCGCGCTTCGTCACCGCGGGCTGCGTGCTGCTCGAGCCCGACGGCACCGTTCGCGCGGCGTTCGCCGGCCATCCTCCCGGGCTGGTCGCCCGGCCGTCCGGGGTGGTCGACGAGGTCGCGACCAGCGGGCCGCTGCTGGGCCTGCTCGACGGCCCCCGGATCACCGACACGGAGACCACCCTCGCGGCAGGCGACGCGCTCGTGCTGTATACCGACGGCGTGATCGAGGCTCGGCGTGGCCGTGACCTGTTCGGCGAGGAACGCCTGGCCGAGGTGCTCAAGACGGTCGGCCCGCGCCGGCTGTCGGCCGACGCGATCGCGGACGCCGTCCACGAGGCGACGATCGAGCACGCGGGGGCGACCGAGGACGACCTCGCGATTCTCGTGCTCCGGCGGGTGTGACGACTCCGGACCAGCTCAAGACCCGCCTGCGCATCTACCGTTTCGGGCAGCGGCGTTCGCTCAACGCGCTCGCGGAGCGGTTCGCGGACGAGCCGATCGACGCGGTCACGAGTGGGCTGTGGCGGCGCCGCGGGTGGCTCGCGGCCGCTTCACCCGCCGGGGTCGAGCTCATCCGACGCCCGTACCTGGCCGGCCGCGCTCGTGACGTGCACTTCCCGTGGAGCGAGCTGACCGCGGTCGAGACGGGCGGCTCGGGCATGTCGCTCACGCTGCGCTTCCAGGGCCGCGACGTGCGGCTCGGGGCGCTCGGCCCGCCCGACGAGTACGCGCGCTTCGTCGACACCGCGCGCGGCCATCTGCCCGGCGCGGCGGTCGAGACCGCGGCGCGGGACGTGCGCGCGGAGGTGCGTGCCGCGCTGGGCCGGTGGGCGACGTTCGAGCTCGACGCGGCGATCGTCGCGCTGCCGGAGCGGCTCGAGCCGGGGGAGGTGGTCGAGGGCGTCGCCGCGGCGACGCTCGACTTCCGGGGGCTGCTCGTGGTCACCGACCGGCGCGTGCTGCTGCTCGGCCGGGCGCCGGGACAGGCGTTGCGCGAGTGGTCCACGCACCGCTCGTGGGTCCGGGCGGCGGACGTGGTCGAGGACGGGCTGCGGCTGGACCTCGGGGTCGAGGTGGTGCAGCTCGCCCAGGTGCTGCCGGAGGACGCGCGCGCGGCGCTGGCCGACCTGATCTCCCCACCTGCGCCCGCACCCGAGGCGCGGGCCGACGAGACGCCGTCCGGTCCCGACCGGCCGTGGGAGCTGACCGCCGCCGAGGCGTACCTGCTGCGCTACCTCCAGGAGGGCGCGGCGGTCGAGGAGCCGGTGTTCCGGCTTGCGCTGATCGAGCTCGTCGCGCGCGGCGTCCTGCGGGTCGAGCCGGTGTGGGTGCGCCGGCGGCTGCGACCGGGGTGGCGGTTCGACCACGTCTTCACCGCCGGGCCGCGGCTCGCGCTCGCGCCGGCCGCGCTGCGCCCGCTCGTGGCGGCGTTCGAGCGCGCGCGGGCCGGCGACGGCGTCGTGCGAGCGCGTGCGTACGCCGACCGTGAGCGTGCCGTCGAGGGCGTCCGGCTCGACGCGCTGGGCAAGGAGGACCTTGCGCTGACCGCGGCCTGCGTGGAGTCGCTGGTGGAGCACGGGCTCGCGCGCAAGCCATTGACGCGGACCGAGGACGGGGTGGCCGCCGACGCCGCCGTGGGGGAGTGGCTGGCGCTCGCGCGTGGGCGCTTCGCGGAGCGCGCCGCCGGCGACGCGACCTGGGCGACCGCGTTCCTGCACGGCGCGGGCGCCGCCGTGCTGCTCCCCGACGTCGCGCTTCCGGCGCTCGCACGCTGCGGCGAGCGGTGGCCGGACGAGCCGTGGCTCGACGTGCGGCTCGGCGCCGCGCGGGGCCTGCCCGACGCGGTCGCGGCGATCGACGCAGCCTTCCGGGTGATCAAGCCGAAGCTCTCCGACTCGATTGACGCAGTGCTCGACGACGGCTGAGTGTATGGTTGGCGACGGAGACAGACGGTGTACGTTGAGCATGGGTACATCCAGGACTGGGTGCAGTCCCATGAGGCGACGGTCCTCGACGCGGGCTACGCAGCTCATTTCGACGCGACGCTCGGCGCGCTCCCGTGGCGCGTGGCCGCGCCGGACTGGTCCGCGATCGGCACCGTGCGCATCCACCTGGACGACGCGACCCTGTGGGATCAGGTCCAGCGCACGCCGGTCGGCGCGTTCGAATCCGTGTTCTTCATCTGGTCGGCCGACCAGCCGGGGATCGTCGCGCCGCTGCGCTACATCGTGCGCGACCTGGACGTGCTGACCTGGCGCGCCGCGGGCTGGCGCTTCTTCTGCGGAGCCCAGCGCGGCCCGCGCGGGTGGCAGATCGAGCCCGATCACTTCGGGGCCTACTCGGGCAACGACCACGTGACGCTGCGGTTGTAGCTCCTCGCGGAGCGTGCCGATACATACGGCATGCTGGTCCGTCTTTCCGCGCTCGCCGTGGGTCTCACGCTGTCGCTGTCCGTCGCTGCCGCACACGCCTACGAGTCACCCGTCGCCTACACCGCCGTCGCCAAGAACCCGGCCGACGCGCTCGCCGAGCTGCCGCTCGAGGAGCCCACGTACGATCCCGCCACGCGCTGCTCCAAGCGCCCGAAGCCGGGCATGACCGCGCTCGTGAACTGGCTCGGAAGGCACGCCGACGGCGTGTTCTGGGGCACGTACCGGTGCGAGAAGTGGGGCAAGGGCTCCGCGTCGCTGCACGCCGAAGGTCGCGCCGTGGACTGGGCGCTCGACGTCGCCGTCCCCGCCCAGCGCAAGGAGGCCGAGCGCCTGATCGCGCTGCTGCTCGCGCCGGACAAGCTCGGCCAGCCGCAGGCGCTCGCGCGCCGCATGGGCGTCGAGGAGATCATCTGGGACTGCGGCTACTGGGGCGCGGGCATGGACCGCTTCCGGCCGTACTCGCCGTGCCTGTCCAAGAAGGGCAAGCTCAAGCGCAAGGTCAACAAGACGATCGCGCACCGCGACCACCTGCACATCGGCATGACCAAGCGGGGTGCGGCCAAGAAGACGTCCTTCTGGACGCGGCGGGCGAGCTCCTAACCCGTCGACATCTCCGTCACGACCCGGTCGTAGCGCCCGGCGGCGAGGTCCTCGGCTGGGACCATGAACGCCAGCCCGTGGCCGTCGCCGACCTCGAAGCCGGCCGTGTTGAACATCGCGAGCACCCACCACTGGTCGGGGTCCTCGTCCTCCATGCCGCCCCAGCGGGCGCCCGGTCGCACGTCGTCGTCGTAGGGCGACCGGGCGTGGCCGAGCAGCTGGTTCGTGAACGTTGCGCCGCGCTTGAGCTCCTGGTCGAGCGCGGCGAAGGCCTCGCGCGCTTCGTCGTCGGCGCCGGAGCCGTACCCGAGCACGGTCGTGAGCGACGGCACCGCCTGCGCGTGCTGCTCCTCCGTCTCGTAGGCCAGATCCTCGCCGGAGGCGCGCGTGAGCGGCGCGTCGGCCGGGCACGCCAGCACGACCGCCGGGAACTCCTCGACCGCACCCTCCACCGCGGCGAAGATCCGCAGCAGCGCGCCGCCGTGGTCCCACGCCGGCGCTCCGAAGCCGGTGGGCAGCGGCGGTAGGGCGGAGCAGTCGATCTGCGCGACGAACGTGTACGGCTCGCCCTCCTCGTCGAGCGGCCACGTCTCACCGGGCGCCAGGTCCGGCAGACCGCCCATCCGGTGCGGGCCGTCGTCGGCCTCCTCGAGCCGGTAGCCCGGGCGGATGGAGGCCAGGATCCGCTCCCGGTGGGCTTCGAGCCCGCAGTCCGCGATCAGCCGCTCGACGCCGGCGCGGCTGGTGACGTCGCGCGGGGGAGCGTCCACGGTCGTCCCGGCGGACGGGTCGGTGACGTCCAGCAGCCGGCCGAGCGTGACCTGCTCCGGCGGGACCTCGAGGGCGGCGATCGTGACCGTCGCGCCGCCCAGCTCGGCGCGCGCGACCCACGCCTCGTCGAGCGCCAGGAACGCGAACGGCACGGGCGCGCCGTCGACGAGGAGCTCCCGCGTGCGGACGGGCAGGCGCGCCACGCGACGTCGCAGGAGCCGGTCGGCGTGGTCGTAGCTGAGCTGGCGCGCCGCGGGGGACAGCTGCGCGTCCTCGTCGAACGGTGGGTCGAGCCGGTAGGTGAGCTGGTCGCGCAGGTCCCCGCGCGCGACCTCCGGGTGCGTGCCGGTCACGACGTCGAGCTCCTCGCCGGCGCGGTGGGTGATCGAGACGTAGGTCGCGTCTTCGTCGAAGGAGCTCAGGTAGGCGCCGCAGTCGGGGACCGCGTAGACCGGGAACGTGAGCGCGGCGGCCAGCGCCTCGCGGCGCTCGCGGTCGCGCCGCTCACCGGGGCTCTCCTCACCCGGTGCGAGCGCGATCGGGTCGCCCGGCATCACGGCGACGCTCTTGGCCATCGTGCCCCACAGCGCGCCCGCGTCGAAGCCGCAGCGCTCGCAGCGCAGGCCGTCATCGAGCTGCACCCACGCGCGTGCGGCGCACACCGGGCACGGGTCCCGCGCGTCCTCCACACGGGTGCGGGGGCCGTCCGGCAGCGGCGCGGCGACGAGCGCGCCGTCCGCGTCCTCGAAGCGCACGAGCGGCTCGCTGAAGCCGACGTCGCCGAGGTCGACCGCGTACGCGCCGTCCACGACCGGCACGCGGTGCTCGTCGCCGCGGTCGTCGATCACGGTGGCGGCGGTCGCGCCCACCGGCGCGCGCCCGGACACCAGGCCGCTCACGGGACCCGCACCCATCGGAACGGGTCGGTCGGAAGGCGCGGGATGACCGCCACCGCGACCGCACCCTGCGGCCCGACCGCGAACGCGGGGCCGGGCGTCCAGCCCCGCACCCGGGTGATCGTCTCGCCCTTCAGGATGCGCCCGCTCGCCGTCGTGCGGGCGATGCGCAGCGTGCCGACGCCCGGATCGCGGTCGGCCCAGGCGATCGCGCCGCGCCCGACCGCGAGCGGGAACAGCTCGGAGTTCTGCTCCAGATCCTCGGTGAACTTGCGGACCGGGCCGAGCTTGCCACTCGCGAGCCGCACGCGCCCCTCGGCGCGACGCCGCATGTGATCGGTCCAGCCGAGCACCATCCGGCCGTTCGGGAGCGCCGTGACGTACGGCCCGGCCATGTCACGCGTGCGGTTGAGCTTGGTCGCGGGGCCGAACCCCTTCCCGGGCGAGCGGAAGCGCGCGTGGACGGAGAAGGTCGAGTCCTTCGTCGACTCGGTCCAGCCGACGACGGCGTCCCCGCGGTCGTTGGCCGCGACGGACGGCTCGCCCGGGTCGTGTCGGGCGCCGACGAGCCGCGAGACCGGGGCGAACGTCGCCGCGCCCGGCGCCCGGGTGCTGCCGACGATCTCGGTCGCGTTGCGGCGCCGGCTCAGCTGGCGCCAGGCGAGCACGGCCGACCCGTTCGGCGTCACCGCGAGGGCGGGCGCGTAGACGTTCTCGCCGCCCGGGAGCGTCTGCGGCTCGCTCCACACGCCGCTCTCGGTGCGGGTGCGCACCCGCACGTCGGCGTCCAGGTTGGACGTCGGGGTGAGGGAGACGACGGTGGCGGTGCCGGCCGCGTCGAGCGCGACCTGGACGCCTGCCTCGGACCACTCGACCCCCGTGGCCGCGAGCTCCGGCGCCCCGAGCACGCCTGCCGCCGTCCGGTAGCGGACCCACAGCTGCCGGTCGCCGTCGTACCAGAGGACGACCACGTCGCCGCGTGGGCCGACGGTCACGATCGGGTGCGCGGAGCCGCTGGTCACCGGCTCGGACGCCGACCGCGCGCCGTCCGGGCCGATCACCTGGAGCCGCGCGATGCCGTCGTCCTGGTCCTGCGTGATCAGCGCGATGTGGCCGCCCGCGCCGCCACCCCACTCGCTGGGGGAGTCGCCCTGCGCGGCGGCGGTCCCGGGGAGGGCGAGCGCCGTGGCGACCACGAGTCCGGCGAAGCGTGCGTGCATGCGGTCGAGATGCCCTGAGCCGGCACGTTTCATACCCTTCGCGCCGTGACGACACCGCTCTACGACGCCGCGCTCGACGGCGACGCCGCCGAGGTGCAGGCGCTGCTGGCCGCCGGGGCCGCTCCCGACGAGGGTGACGAGGACGGCACGCCGCTGTGCGCCGCGGCGTGCTGGAGCCACACCGACGCGGTACGTGCGCTGCTCGCGGGCGGCGCCGCTCCCGACTACGCGGAGAACGACTTGACGCCGCTCGTCTACGCGGCGCTGCGCCTGGACGCGGCGACCGCGGTCGCGCTGCTCGAGGCGGGCGCGAACCCGAACGGCGAAGGCGCGCCGCTCGTGCGAGCGGCCGGGCGCGGCGCGCTCGGCGTCGTCCGCGCGTTGCTCGCCCACGGCGCGGACCCGGCGCTGCGCGACGCCGACGGGCAGACCGCGCTCGAAGCCGCCGAGGCCTGGGTCGGGGAGGACGTCGAGCAGGCGCTGGTCGCGTCGCTGCCCGGCGACGGCCCGGTCGAGGTCACGCGGGAGCCGCTCGAGGACGGAACCGAGCGGATCGAGGTCGTCCGGGTCGAGGAGGGCGCCGTCGGCGAGCTCGGGACCGGGCACGCCCAGATCGTCGCGCTGCTCGGAAACGGGTAGACGCCGTCCCATGCGGATCGCGCTCGTCCTGCTCGTCGCGTCACTCGCCGCCCTCGCGGCGGTGCTGGTGTTCGCGCGCACGAGCGACAACGAGGAGGCGACGCTGCCCGCGGCGACGCCGACGCCGGCCTACACGCAGCTCACCCGCCTCGTCGAGCAGATCACGCGCGACGAGGACGGTCTCGTCGACCAGGGCATCTACGTGATGAGCGCGGGCGTGGGGGACGGCTGCGCGAAGATCGCGCTCGCCAACCCGACCGCGCCCAACGTCGCCTACGTCCAGCGCCAGTTCCCCGGCACGTGCGTCCAGCGCGAGCCGGCCGCGCGCCCGACGACCTGCACCCAGACCGAGCGCCCACTCGCGCGGGAGGGCTCGATCGAGGTGCCGGACCTGCGCGACCTGACGCTCGCCGAAGCCTCACGCCAGGCGGTCACCGCCGACCTCACCTACTCCGCCGACTGCCTCGGCGCGGCCGCGACCGCGCCCTGGACCCCGGTCGGGCCGCCCGACGAGCTGGCCCGCGTCGTCGAGCAGTGCCCGCGCCCGGGGGAGCTGGTCCGCCGCGGCACGGAGGTCGCGCTCGACGCCGTCGTCGTGCTGCCCGGCGGCTTCCGCCACCGGATCAGCGCGCTCGACGACGGCGCCTGTCGCGACGGCCGCAACCCCTAGCGGCCGGCCTTCTTCTTCGCGGGCTTCTTCTTCGCGAGCGGCTTCTTCACCGTCAGCGTCCGCGTGCTCGTCACCGTCTTGCCGGTCGGCAGCTTGACGGTGGTCACGATCCGCAGCTTGAGCTTGCCCTTCTTGGTGAGCTCCTTGCGGGCCTTGGCGTTGAGCCGCAGCTTGACGGTCTTGGACTGGCCGACCGGGATCGTGAACTTGGCCTTGCCGAGCGAGCCCTTGAGCTTGGCGGCGGCGGACGCCGTTGCGCGCGTGCCTCCCGCTCGCTTGGAGCAGCCCGACGGCGTGCACGCCTCGAGCGTGCCCGAGCACGAGCCCGGCGTCTGCGTCGGCGAGCCGTTGCAGCGCATCGGGAACGGCAGGTCACCGCCGCCGGACGGCCGGCACGAGGAGCCCGAGCAGCCGTTGTTCGCGCCGCCGCGGTCGTTCTCGAGCCGGACCTCGCCGAACTCGATGATCTCCGGCCCGGGCGGGGGCGGGAACACGGTCACGGTGATCGTGGCCACGTTCGAGCGCACGCCCGTCTCGGGGTCATACGCCGCGTACTTGACGTACTCGACGCCGTCGTGCCCGGCCGGGTGCGCGTTGAAGGTGCTCCCGACCACGCCGCCGTACGCGGGATGCTCGACGATCTCGATCGTGCCGCGGTCGCACTTGAACGGCAGCCCGACGCTGCCGCGCCGCAGCACGCTCACCGCGCCGTCGTCGCACTTGGGCGGGTTGCCGACGACCACGCGCACCTCGGCCTCGGCGGACTCCAGCCCGCCGTCAGAGGCGACGAAGCCGACCGTCTCGATCCCCGCGGTCGCGCCCGCCGTGTAGCGCAGACGCGTCCCCGTCAGCTCGCCGCCGCCGCGCGTCTTGCGCAGCGTGATCGGATCGCCGTCCGGGTCGGCGCAGCGCAGCGTGAGCTCCACCGTCGCGCCCGGGTTGAGCGCCGCGTCCGCGTTCGAGCACAGCGGCGCGCGGTTCCCGCCGCCCGGCGGCCGCGAGGTGCGCAGGAAGCGGCCGATGCCGTACTTGGAGCCCGGGAGGATCGCCGTGGTGTAGAGATCACGTCCGGACGGGTCGAACAGCATGTTGCCGCGGGAGGCCGGGAAGGTGCCGACCTGTGGAATGACGGTGCTGCAGGAGACGGCGCCATCGAAGAGCAGCGTGCAGCGCGGCGCCGACAGCGTGCCGTTCACGCGGTCGGCGCTGAAGGACATCACGCCGCCGCCGAGACCGGTCACGTACAGGTCGCCGCCGTCGGGCGAGACGGCCAGCTCGATCGCCTCGTCGACGACCGTCGTCTTGATCGCGCAGTCCGTGTCCTGGCGCCCGGCGCACATCGCGTGGTCGACCGACCACGTCCGGTCGGCCACGCGCGGCAGGGCGGTCACGCGGTTGCCGCGGTGGGCGCTGACGTACAGCGCGCGCCCGTCGGCGGCGAACCGCACCGGCCCGTACCCGAACAGGAAGTCCGGCGGCGTCGGGCAGATGAACTCGCCCTGGCCGTCGAGTCGGCACTCGGTCGCGGGACGGCACTGGCCGCCCTCGCGCAGGCAGCCACCGTCCTGGCTGAGGGTGCCGGTCGCCTCGTCCCAGCCGAGCAGCGCCAGGTGGTCCATCGTGCGGACCGCGAGCGTCTTGCCGTCGGGCGAGAAGTCCAGCCACGGCGTGCTGTACAGGTTGACCGTCAGCGGCTCGCAGCCCAGGTGCTTCTCGGCGGGATGCCGGTAGCAGTGCACGGGCGCCTCGATCTTGCCGTTGTAGAGCGGGTAGACCTTGATCTCGCCGTAGTTGCGCTTCTGGCCGCCCGGGGACGTGATCAGGAAGCGCCCGCCGGGGGACATGATCGGCGTGTCGGCCTCGATCGGGGTGGTGCAGCCCGGAGCCCCCATGCCGATGCAGCCCGTCAGCGTCGGGTCGCCGTTGGCGTCGAGCGCGAGCGAGATGAGGCTCAGGCGCGGGTTGCCGTCGTCCTCCCAGTTGCCGCCCTGCACGATCAGCTGCTTGTCGTCGGGTGTGAGGAGCACCGCGGACGGCTCCAGCTTCAGGTCACCGAGCGTCTCGCAGTCACCCGCCGGGCCGCTGGTCGCCCAGCACTTCGTGTCGCTGAGGGCGCCCGTCGCCGGATCGCGCTTGAGGCGCACGATGCTGGTCTCGTCGGCGACCCACAGGAAGCGGCCGTCCGAGGTCATCGCCTTCGTGCCGGTCGGCGCGGCGAGCTTGCGCTCACGCTGGTCGCACGACTTGCCCGGCCCGTAGTCGCGCGAGACGCAGCCGAGGTAGGCCAGCTCGCCCGGCTTGCGCGGATCGTCGTCGTCGGTGATCGTGAACACGCCGCGCACCGTCTCCGGCTGCGCGCCGTCGACGCCGCTCAGCTCGAGCTCGATCGTCTCGTCGGGCTCGTCGGCGACGTCCCCGTAGAGCGTGATGTCCACGTGCGTGGAGGTGTCGAACGGTGAGAGCGTGACCGGGATGTCGATCGGCTTGTAGTCCTCACCGGCGGTCGCGGTGCCGCCGACCGAGCGCAGGCGACCCTCGACCGACATGCCGGACTGGGCGTCCAGCTCGATCCGCACCTGCCCGGTCTCCTCGCCGTCGTCCGCTTCGCGCGCGGCGCGGGCCGGAAGCGCCGCGGTGGGCGCCGCGCCGGGCTGGAACACCGTCAGCCGCTTGCCGGCCTGGTCGTCCTCGGTGGCGTCGTGGTTGTTCGGTGTCGAGTCGAAGTCGGGCTCGACCGCCGCGACCACCTCGGCCGTCAGCTCGCCCCGGCCGGTCGCGGTGCCGGTCACCTTCAGCTCGAGCGTCTTGGACCCGCGCACGGGGATCTCGCCGACCTCCCAGCGCGGCGTGTCGACGGTCACGCCGGCGGGGGCCGTGATCGCGACCACGACGCCGGTCGCCGGCTTCGGGTACGCGTTGGCGACCTCGACCTCGACGGTGCGCGTCTCGCCGACCGGCACGTTGGCCGAAGCGGCCTTCAGCGCCACCGACACGTCGCGCTGCGTGATGAACGGCAGGCACGCGTCGCCGAGCCCGTCCTTGTCGGCGTCCTCCTGGCCGGGATCGGCGGCCGCGGGGCAGACGTCCTTGTCGTCATCGACGCCGTCGCCGTCGGTGTCGATCGCCGCGGCGAGCGAAGCGGCCGAGGGCACGCCGTGCGCCTCGCCGTCGCCGTACCGCCCCTCGCTCCAACCGGCCAGCCCGTGGCGCGAGTAGCGCAGGCGCGACCAGTCGTCGGCGCCGGTCAGGAACGTGTGGTTCTCCGGCTTCTGGCACTCCTCGAGCTGATTGGCGTCGTGCTCGATGTCGACGTCGTTGAGCCCCATCGCGCGGGTGGAGTACGCATGGTCGCCGTTGAGGTCGATCTTCTGGCCGAGGCTCACGCGCTGGAGCCGGCACTCGTCCTTGGCGGCGTCGTACGTGGTGATCGCCGCCTCGGTCCACGGGTCCTGCGCCCGCTGCGGGTAGCTGTCGTAGAACGGCAGGTTCTCGTCGAACTCGGCCTCGTTGCGCGCGACCGGGGTCTTGCGCGAGAAGTCGAGCGGCCGGCTGTTGAGCGGCACCTTCGTCAGGTACCAGTAGTTCATGATCGACAGGTAGTTCGGCTCGTTGTTCTCGCCGGTCTTGTCGCCTCCGTGCAGCAGGCCGAGCGTGTGCCCGAGCTCGTGCATGAACACCGCAGACTCGAGCTGCGCAAGGCACGCGTCGTACTGGCGGTTGCAGCCGTCCTCGCCCGAGCCGCCGCCGAGCATGATGTCCTCGCGCGGGAAGTCGCCGAGCGTGACCACGAACGCGTCGCCGCCGGGGTCGGCCGCGCCGGAGTGCCCGCCCTTCTCCTGGCCGGCGAAGAGCGCGTAGCGGTAGGCGAGCTTGCGCGCGCCGAGGATCCCGTAGCACCGCTCGCCGTCGCGGTCGTCCGCGGAGCCGAACCAGCCCGCGCACGGGTCGTCGTCGTTGAGGCCGCGCAGGAAGTCGTTGACGTCGTCCCAGCGGCCGAGCGGGTTGCGGCCGTCGGCGTTGATCGGGCCGTTGGACGGGACCTCCTCGCCCATCGCCGTGTGCAGGCTGACCGGGCGCGGCGCGAGCTCGAACGCCTCCTTGACGGCGTACAGCGAGCTCATGTGCGGCTTGCGGCCCGCCTGCCAGTCGACCTCGACGAACACGTCGGGCTTGACCGGGCTGGCGCCCTGGTCCTGCAGGCGCAGGTCGGGCGTGCCGTCGGCGTCGTAGTCGATGCCGCCGGTCTCCCAGTTGTCGCACAGGGCGTCGCCGTCCTGGTCGCCGGTGCAGAGCGGCGACAGCTCGCTCGTGTTGCCGAGGCGGTCGGTCATGACCGCGCCGTAGGCGGCGTAGGTCTTCGCGTTCGTGAGCGCCCATTCGCCGTGCGCGTCGGGGAACGCGGTGCCCAGGTACTCGCCGCCGCGCGGGCGGCCCTGGAGGGTCTGGGCCGAGGTGAAGCCGTAGACGTCGATCTGCGTGTTCTGCGCGTCGAAGCGGTCGAGCCGTCCGGCGAGCTTGTCCGGGAACTTGAGGACGCCGATCGGCGTGTTCGCCCAGTCGTCGGCGTCCGTCTCGTCGTTGGCCGTGGCGCCCTGCTCGGCGAGGTCGACGTCGAGGCCGGTGTTGCCGCGCATGCGGTTGCCACGCACGGTGATCTGCGACGCGGCGACGACCCGCACACCCGCGCCCCGGTTGTTCTCGATCCGGTTGCAGCGCGTGTCGCGGCAGTTGACGTCCTCGATGCTGCCGTCGGTCTCGGCGTCGTAGCCGATCACCGCGTCACCACCGCGCGCGTCGGCGAGCACGCCTGGACCCTGGTTGTCGGTGATGTAGTTGCCCATGATCACGGACTTCTTCGCCCCGTTGATGCGGATGCCGGCCTCGTAGTTGCGGGCGATGTAGTTGCGCGCGTCGATGCCGAGCGCGCCGCCGACGACAGTGCCGGTGCCGCCGGCGAGGGAGATGCCGACGTCGTTCGGGATCGCGGCGGTGGCGACGTTGTCGAGGCCGATGATGTTCTGGCGGATCGCCGTGTCGGCGGCGTCGCCCTGGACCTGGACACCGCGGCCGTTGCCGGAGATGACGTTGGCGTCGGTGCTGCTGGAGCCGCCGATGCGCGTGTTTCTCGGCGCGTCCGGCGCGGTGCCGTGCACGAGCACGCCGGCGCCGGCGTTGCCGAAGTCGGCCGCGTTGGCCTCGCCGTTGGGCGCGGTGCCGACGCGGTTGGCGCGCACGTGGACGTTGTCGGTCGGGCCGGCGACGACGATGCCCTGGGCGTTGCTCGACACCGTGTTGCTCTCCACGAGCACGCTGTCGCCCTGGACGTTGAGGCCGACGCTGCCGTTGCCGAGCGGCTTGCTGTCGGCGCTGACGCCGATCCGGTTGCCCTTGACGACCGCGCTGGGACCGAACATCTGCACGCCGTCGGTGCTGTTACCGGCGACGACGTTGCCGGGCCCGAACGTGAGGTCGGTGGGCGCCGCGCCGCCGCTGGCCGGGGCGCCGGTGGCGAAGCCGATCTTGTTCGGCAGCGCCTTCACGCCGTCGAGGTCGGTGCCGAATCGGTTGTTCGTCAGCGTCGGGCGCTTGGCCGCGCCCGTGATGTACATGCCGTAGTTGGTGGAGCCGGCGATCGTGTTCGCGTTGACCGTGACGTCGGCGGGCGCCTCGTCCAGGCCGTCGGCGACGATCGCGACGCCGTTGGTGTTGGGCGCGGCGGTCGTGCCGTAGTAGTCCGTGCCGATCAGGTTGCCGGCGATCGCGGTGCGGTCCGACCCGCCGTTGACCTCGATCCCGACCTTGTTGCCGGAGACGATGTTGAACCCGGCCGGGCCGGTGTCGCCGACCACGGTGTCGGGTGAGTCGTGGACGTAGATGCCGATGTCGTGGCCGAGCGCCTCGCCGGTCGGGGACTCCGAGATGCCCGCGGCGCTGACGCCGACGAAGTTGCTGGAGATCTCGGTCTTCTTGCCGGCCAGGACGCTGATGCCGTAGGAGCCGTCGCGCGCGCCGACGACGACGTTGCCGAGGATCCGGTTCTCCTCCGTGCCCCGGCCGGCGAGGTTCGTCGGCTCGGTGAGGAGGATGCCGGTCTCGGTGTTGGGGCGGCGGCCGCGGCCATCGGTGGTCGTGCCGATGTAGTTGCCGTAGACGAGGTTGTCGTTCGCGAAGCCCGTGGCCTGGCCGATCAGCACGACGCCGATCTCGGTGCCGGAGATGATGTTCTTGTCGGCGCCGGGACCGCCGATGACGTTCATCGCGCTGCTGATCAGCGAGAGCCCGAGCATCCGGTCCTCGGTCGACTTGCGCTCGGACACGCTGCCGTCCGGCTTGAGGCCGAGCCAGTTGCCCTTGATGTTGGCGGCGTCGGTGCCGTCCATGCCGATCTGGGCGTAGGGGAACGAGTGGATGATCAGGCCGCGGATCGTCGAGCTGTCGGCGTTGCGCAGATCGAGGCCCCACGGGCGGAAGAAGCGGATCACGCTGTCGTCGGACGAGCGCGTGGCCTTGGCCTTGGGCTTGTCGAGCGGCTCGGCGAGCACGCCCGTGGCGGCGAGCGTGGGACGGGTGTCCTCGGGGATCAGGCTGCCGTCGATCTCGACCTTCGGGACCGTGCCGCCGCCCGTGCCGTCGATCGTGATCTCCTGGGTGATCGGCGGGAGCGGGGTCGCGGGGGTGAACTTGGCGGGGCCGAGCAGGTTGAACGTGATCGTGTCCGGGCCGGCGCTGGCGTTGGCCTGGTTGATCGCGCCACGGAGCGTGCACTCGGTGGCGGTGGGGTCGTCACAGCGCTTGCCGGTGTCGGCCGTCGAGTTGACGACGATCGTCCCGGCCGGTGCGAAGGGCGCGGCCTGGGCGGAGGTGGGGAGGAGGATCGCCAGCGTGAGCGCGATCAGGGGAGCAAGTAAGCGGACCATCAGGTCCGCGAACGTACGCTCTGGCTGAAGCCGCGCCATCGACCGAAAGGTGTTGCGCGCTGGTCCGGAAGGATGATTCACAGCTCGATCCCGTCCGTGTGTCCAGGTTTGACGAATCCGCTCTCGTAGGCGAGCACCACGGCCTGGACGCGGCTCGTGACGCTGAGCTTGGTCAGCACGCGGTTCACGTGGGTCTTGACCGTCGCCTCGCTGAGCTCGAGCTCGAGCGCGAGGGCGGCGTTGGAGAAGCCGCGGGCGAGCTGGCGGACGATGTCGCGCTCGCGGACGGTCAGCGTCTCGAACCGATGCAGCAGCGAGCCGCGCGCGTCGCCGAGCTGCAGCTCCACGAGCCGCTTCGTGATCGGCGCGGCGAGCAGGGTCTCACCCGCCGCGACCGCCCGGACCGCCTCGGCGAGCCGCTGCGGCGGCGCGTCCTTGAGGAAGTAGCCGGTCGCGCCCGCCCGGATCGCCTGCAGCGCGAGCTGGTGGTCGTCGTGGCTGGTGAGCACGAGCACCTCGGCGCGCGAGCCCGCGGCCTTGATGCGCTTGGTCGCCTCGATCCCGTCGATCCCGGGCATCCACACGTCCATCAGCACCACGTCGGGGTGGCGCTCGAGCGTGAGCTCCACGCCGGACGCGCCGTCGGCCGCCTCGCCGGTGACCTCGAGGTCGGGCTCGGCGTTCAGCAGCGCCTTGATCCCGCTGCGGACGAGCAGGTGGTCGTCGACCAGGACGATCCGCGTCGGCCGGCGGCTCATGCCGCGGGCACGGCCTGGACGCCGCCGACCGCGAGCAGCGCCGCGCGGTCGTCCGGGTCCGTGGCCGGGTCGGCGACCACCGTGAGCAGCTGCTCGAGCCCGGCGGGCGTGATCAGCGCGAGCACGCGACTGGGCCGCGTCGCGGTGAGGCGGCGCGGCACGCCACGCTCGAGCACGACGGTCGCACCGGTGGCGAGCGTGCTGGGCCGCCGGTCGACGACGAGCTCCAGCTCACCGTGCAGGACGTGCAGGATCACGTCCTCGAGCTGGGCGACATGCGGTGGGATCTCGGCGCCGTCGGCCACGACCGCCTCGACGAGCGCGTACTCGCCGTGGGTCGCATGACCGGCGACGGTCACGTTCAGGGTGATGCCGGGGAGGAGGTTCATACACCGCCGATCCTCCGCACCCACGCGCCGACCCTCATCAGCGCCCTACCCCTATTTCAACCCCTACCCCTACTTAAACGTCCTGGACGTTTAAGTAAGACGTTTAATCGGAAAGGGCGTCGGCGAGCTGGGAGCGGCCCTGGATGCCGAGCTTGGTGTAGGCGCGGCCCAGGTGCACCTCGACCGTCTTGAGGGACACGAACAGCGCTTCGGCGATCTCGCGGTTGCGCAGGCCGCGGACCGCCAGCTCGGCGACGCGTCGTTCCTGCGCCGTGAGCGCGTCGACGCCGCTGAAGGCCAGGCGCTGCGGGCGCGCGCCCGCGACCACGAGCTCCTCGTGCACGCGGGCTTCGAGGGCGGTGGCGCCGCAGCGGTGGGCGAGGTCGCGGGCCTCGCGGAGAGGGATGCGGGCGTCGGCGCGGCGGCCCTCGCGGCGCAGCTTGAAGCCGAGCTCGGCGACCGCGGTCGCGTGCACGAGCGGCAGCGGCGAGCGCTCGGCCGCGGCGACCGCACCCTCGACGTCACCGATCGCCAGGCGCAGCACGGACTCCGCGCCGAACGCCTCGCGCGCCGCGGCCTTGGCGATCTCGGCGGCCGCGAACGCCTCGGCCTCCTCGGTCCGGCCGAGCGCGGCGAGGATGCGCACGCGCAGCGCGTGGGAGTCCTCGCGCAGGCCGATCAGCCAGCGCCGCGAGGTGTCCGCGCGCTCTTGGCGTTCGAGCGAGGCGAGCGCGGCCTCCGGGTCGCCCTCCTCGAGGTGGAAGCGCGCGCGGATCGCCCACACGCCGAAGATGGCCACGGTCGCGCCTGGCTCGGGGATCGTGGAGATCGCCTCGCGAGCGCCGGCGACGTCCCCGCGGTCCAGCCGGATGCCCGCGAGCGTCGTCCCGATCGCGGTCTCCGGGATGTGGTCGCCGCTCGCGAGCTCCAGCCCGTGCAGGGCGAGCTCCTCCGCGCGGCGCAGGTGGCCGAAGCGCCGCTCCCAGCGGGCCTCCATCCAGGCCGCGCCGCCCGCCGAGGACCGCGAACCGGCGCGGTTGGTGAGGTCGGTCATCGCGCGGATGGCCTCCTTGGCCTCGTCCGCGGCCTCCACCGCCAGCAGCGCGTCGAGCGCCCACAGCGCGGCGAACCGCTCGACGCCGAGCCGCGCGAACACCCGCGAGTCGGCGAACGCGCGCCGCCACGCGGGCAGCACCTCCGAGCGCGGCGCGCCCGCCATCGCCCGGGCGTGGGCGAGGTGGCAGAGCATCGTCGGGCGACCCGTGTGCGCGTGCTCGTCGACCGCGGCGAGGTACTCCTGGGCGTCGTCGTCGCGGTACGCGAGCGTCTCCACGAGCTGGTCTTGCAGCTCGCCGCGGGCCGGCTCGGGCGTGGACGGGAGGACGGCCCGGAGTCGCGCGGCGGCGCGCCGCGGCTCGCTGCGCAGGACGAGCGCGGCGGCCGCGACCTTCGTGGCCTCCGCCGCGACCTCGGGCGAGCCGGTGCGCGCGGCCTCGTCGAGCGCGGCGATCGGGTCCGCGCCGACGCGGAACTGGGCCACGCCGAGCCCGAGCAGGCTGTCCGGGGTTGGAGGCGAGCAGCGCGCGAGCAGCGTGAGCGCGACGTCCGGCGCGCCCTCGGCCAGCGCACGTCGCCCGGCGCGGGCGAGGATCGCCGACGCCCACGGGTCCTGCGCCGGCTCCGCGGCCAGCAGGTGGGTGGCGACGACGCCGTCGAGCGCACCCGCCTCGTGGAGGATTCGCGCGGCCTCGCGGTGCAGTCGCGCGCCTTGGGCGCCGAGGTCGGACTCGACGACCTCGCGGACCATCGGATGGGTGAAGCGCGCGTCGGCGGTGTCGATCAGGTCGGCCTGGGCGAGCTGATCGAGCTCCATCGCGGCCTCCTCGGGCGCGATCCCGGCGAGCGCCGCCACGCGCTCCAGGCTCGTCGCGTCCCCGAGCACGGCGGTGGCGCGGGCGACGGCGAGCGCGTGATCGGACAGGCGCCGGATGCGCGCCGTCACGGTCCGCGCGACCGTGCCCGGAACGGTGGTGCGGACGGCCTCGGCCTCGTCGGCGCGGCCCGTGAACGGCGTGCCCTTGAGCAGTTCGGTCACCAGCAGCGGGTTCCCGCGCGTGGTCTCGAAGCAGGCGGTCACGAACGCGGGCTCGGCGTCGAACTTCGCGTTCACGAGCGCCTTCACGGCGCGCTCCGACAGCGCCTGCGGGCGGAGCAGGCGTGTGGCGGGCGCGGTCGCGAGGCCGTCCAGCAACGCCTGCTCGGCGCCCGGCTCCGCGGGCCGCGCGCCGATCGCGAGCAGCACCGGCAGGTCCTCCACCCGGCGCGCGAGCGCGTCCAGGAACCGCAGGCTCGGCGCGTCCGCCCAGTGCGCGTCGTCGATCACCAGCAGCAGCGGCTGCTCGGCCGCGAGGTTCGCGGCCAGCCAGTACAGCCCGTACATCGTGCTGTGCGCGGGGTCTTCCTCGTCGCTCGTCGGTGCCGTCGCGAACACGGGCTCGGCGAGCGCCGCGGCCCCCGCGAACAGCCGCTCACGGCGAGCTTCGTCCGCGGTGTGCAGCTCGGCGTCGAACAGCTGGCGCACGATCCCGAACGCGAAGTCGCGCTCCAGCGGCGCACCCGTCGCGGTCAGCACGCGCAGCCCGTCGTGCGCCGCCTCCGCGCGCAGCACGCGCAGCAGCGACGTCTTGCCCTGCCCGGCCGGCGCCTCGAGCAGCGCGACCGAGCCCTGCGCCGCCCGCGCGGCGCCCAGCTGGCTCGCGAGACCCTCCAGCTCGGCCCCGCGCTCGAGCAGCGTGTTGGGGCCGGCGTCGATCACTGACGACTGATTGTGCCAGTGCCGCGCGTCGTCACTCGCACCAAAAGGGTGATGCGCAACCACCGTTCGGACCATGAAGATCGCGTGAGAGGTCCATACGGTGACGCTCGTCACCGTCGAGGGAGGGAGTTGCCGTGAAGCGCTTCGTTGCGTTGGTCGCTGCTTTGAGCCTGGTGCCGGCGGGCACCGCCGCCGCGACCGGTGGGGGCCGGTCCGACGCGCTGAGGATCATCGACAACCCGCTGTTCGTCGCGGTCGACGGGCCGGGCTTCGTCGTCGGGCTGAGCCAGCTCGGCCTGTTCACGCACATCGACGACCGGCGGTTCGGCATCCCGCAGGCCGGGTTCCCGATCGTGCGCGAGTCGCAGCCGATGCCGACGACCGTGCGCCCGTTCCAGTGCGAGAACGGCACCTACCGCGTGGTGTCCGCGACGTTCGAGACCGTCGAGCGGGCGTCGGTCACGGCGCTCCGGCCGCTGCCGTACCCGCCCGCGTTCGGGAACAGCTTCCCGGACATCTTTACGTTCGTCGGGACGCTCGACGGCGCGGTCGTCCAGAACGAGGCCGGCGAGCAATTCAAGCTCTACATGTCCGACCTCGCCCACGAGGTGCTGACGAGCAAGTCGTTCACGTCGACGAACCCGATCCACGCGTACTTCGTCGACTCGCGCGGCCGGGTGCGTGACCGCGCTTCGCTCGTCGGCCGGGTGAGCGTGGACCGCCGCACCGGCGAGGCCAAGCACGACATCGTCGACGAGGGCACATGCCATCAGACGGCGACGGTGCTCGGCCAGC
The DNA here is from genome assembly GCF_027587195.1 of Solirubrobacter phytolaccae. GTDB lineage: Bacteria > Actinomycetota > Thermoleophilia > Solirubrobacterales > Solirubrobacteraceae > Solirubrobacter > Solirubrobacter phytolaccae. The sequence continues at coordinate 105,056 of NZ_JAPDDP010000001.1, forward strand.
CCGGCGTCAGCGTGTTCGGTCCGTTCTTCGTGCTCCCGTTCCCGACGACGGTGGTCCGCCGCTAACGGCGCTTCTTCGCGCCGAGCGACGTCTTCAGCGCCGCGGCCTTCCCGCCGGACAGGGTGGCCGTGGCGTTGAAGCGTCCGCGTGCGGTCGTCTTGACCGGGATCGTGAGGGTCACGATGCCCGTGCCCTTCGGGGGGCCGGTGACGACCGCGGTGCGGCCGGCGAGCTTGACCGTCGGCTTGCCGGCGCCCGAGAGCGTGGCGTTCTTGCCGAGCTTGTAGGTCGCGTGCTTGACGGTGCGGCCGGTGATCTGCAGCCCGCCGCCCCGCTTGATGGCCTTGGCCAGCGCGGGCGTCAGCTTGAAGCTCACGCCGCCGACGGCCCAGCGCGAGTCCACGCGCAGCAGCAGCGTACGGCTGCGGGCGCCGCGCTTCTGCGTGGCGGTGAGGATCGGCGCGCACTTGGCGGTGGCGATGACCAGCTTCACGGAGCGGGTGCGGCCCGTCTTCGGCGTGAGCTTGGCGACGATCGTGTGGTTGCGACCGGCGACGAGCTGGGCGGCGGTGACCTTGCCGCGGACGCGCTTGCCGTCCACGGTGATCGCGATCGCCTTGAGCTTGCGCGTCGGCCCGACGACGGCGAGCGTGGCCGGCGCGGCCTTGCTCACCTGCTTGCTGGAGGCCTTGAGCGCGAGCTTGAACTTGCCCGCGCCCGGGACGACCGAACTGCGCGCGATCGCCGTGCTCGAGAGCGTCGTGCACGCGGTCGGGGCGACGAGCGAGCCGGCGAGCGAGCCGAGGTCGCTGACGGCGGTGCCGGTGCCCGCGACGGCGGTGCCCGTGCCGGCGCTGTCGGTCACGACCACGGTCGCGCGGACGGTGAAGCCGCTGTCGGCGTCGGTGACGTCGTAGGTGTCGCCGGTCGCGCCCGGGATGTCCGTGCACACGCCGGCGGCGTCGCAGCGCTGCCACTGGTAGCGGTAGGTCGCGTCGCCCGTGGTCTGCCACTCGCCCTTGGTCGCGGTCAGGCGCTCACCCGGGGCGGGGTCGCCGGTGACCACCGGCGCGGTGACGAGCTGCGGGCCCGTCGCCTTGGCCGGAGCGACGACCGGCGCGGACGCGGCCTCCTCGACACCGGCCGAGCCGACGCCGTTGGACGCGGTCACGCGCGCCTTCAGGGCGTAGCCGACGTCGCTCGCCGTGAGCGTGTAGGACTGGGCGGTGGCGCCCGGGATGTCGGTGCACGTCGTGCCGGCCGTGTTGCAGCGCTGCCACTGGTAGGCGAGCACCGGGTCCGGCGTGCCGCTCCACTCGCCGTTGTTGGTGGTGACGGTCCGGCCGGCGGTGAAGACGCCGGAGACGACCGGCGCGACGGTGTTGACGGGGGCGGAGGCGACCAGCGCGGTCGGCTCGCCGACCTCGCTCGCCGTGCCGACGCCGTTGCTGGCGAGCACGCGGGCGCGGACGGTCTTGCCGCCGTCGGCGGCGACCAGCTTGTAGCTCGGGCCGGTGCCGACGAGCGCGCACGTCGCGCCGTCGCAGCGCTCCCACTGGGTGGCGTAGGTGATCGTCGCGGTGCCGGTCCAGGTGCCGTTCGAGGCGACGGTCAGCGTCGACCCGACGGCCGCCGTGCCGCTCACCGTCGGCTTGACGGCGTTGACCGGGGGCGAGACCGTGATCGTCGCCGTGGCGGTGCCGTTCGCGCTCGCCGCGCCGACGCTGTTGGTCGCGGTGACGACCGGGCGCACGGTCTTGCCGACGTCGGTGGCGGTCAGCGTGTAGGTCTTGGCGGTGGCGCCGGCGATCGTCGTCCAGGTGCCGGAGACGTTGCGCTGCCAGGCGTAGGTGAACGTGGGCGCGGGGGAGCCGGTCCACGTGCCGTCGGTGGCGGTCAGCGTCGCGCCCTCGCGCACCAGGCCGGTCGCGGTCGGGGCGACCGTGTTCACGGGGGCGGCGTCGATCGCGGCGGTCGGGGTCGTGTCGGCGGTGGCGTTGCCGGCGGTGTTGGTGGCGGTCACGCGGGCACGGACCGTATTGCCCGTGTCGGCGGCGGCGAGCGTGTAGGTCGAGCTCGTGGCGCCGGCGATCGTCGTCCAGACGCCGTCGACGTTGCGCTGCCACGCGTACGTGTAGGTCAGCGGCGCGGTGCCGGTCCAGGTGCCGGTGGAGGTCGTGAGCGTCTGGCCGACGCGCTTGGTGCCGGTGACGGCCGGGGCGACGGTGTTGACCGGCGCGGTCGCGGCGATCGTCCCGGTGGCCGCGGTGGTCACGGGCGCGCTGCCGGCGCTGTTGGTCGCGGTCACGCGCGCCTTGAGCGTCTTGCCGGCGTCCGCGGCGGTGAGTGCATAGGTCTTGGCGGTCGCGCCGCTGATGTCGGTGCAGGTGCCGCTGACGCAGCGCTGCCACTGGTAGGCGTAGGTGAGCGGGCTCGTGCCGGACCAGGCGCCGTCGCCGACGGTCAGCGTCTCGCCGTCACGCTCGGTGCCGGTGATCGCCGGGACCGTCGTATTGAGCGGGGCGGCCGTGGCGGTCGCGGTCTGGGCGGAGGCGGCGGTCGCGTTGCCGGCCGCGTTGGTGGCCTTGACCTGGACGCGCAGCTTGGCGTCCTGGTCGGCGCGGGCGACCACATACGAAGCGGCAGTGGCGCCGGAGATGTCGGTCCAGGTCGAGCCGACGAGGCGCTGCCACTGGTAGGTGTAGGTCGCGGTCGGCGTGGCCGTCCAGGTGCCGGTGGAGGCGGTGAGCGTGTTCCCCGCGACCGGCGTGCCGGTGACGGCCGGGACGACCGTGTTGACCGGCGCCATCGTGACGACCGACGAGGCGGCGGTGACGTCGGCGGCGTTGCCCGCGGCGTTCGTCGCGGTGACCTTCGCCTTGACCGTCACGCCCGCGTCGGCGGCGACCAGCGTGTAGGTCTGGGCCGTGGCGCCGGCGATGTCCGCGCAGCCCGAGCCCGCCGCGTCGCAGCGTTGCCACTGGTAGGTGAAGGTCGGGGTCGTGCCGCTCCAGGTGCCGTTGGAGGTCGTGAGCGTCTGGCCGACCTTGGTCGTGCCGGACAGCGCCGGATCGACGGTGTTGACCGGCGCGACGGCCGCGATCGTCGCGGTGGCGGCCGTGTTGGTCGTCGTGTTGCCGAGGTCGTTGGTGGCCTTGACCGCGGCCCGCACGGTGGTGCCGGCGTCGGCCGAGGCGAGCGTGTAGGTCTTCGCGGTGGCGCCGGCGATGTCGGTCCAGGTGCCCGAGACGTTGCGCTGCCACTGGTACGTGTACGCGAGGTCCGGCGTGCCGTTCCAGGTGCCGTCGGCGACCGTGAGCGTCTGGCCGTCGGTGGTCGTGCCGGAGACGGTCGGCGCGACCTCGTTGCTCGGCGCGTCCGGCGCGCGGTCGATCGCGGTGACGACCGCGGCCGGCGCGTAGACGTCGCCGGTGCTGGTGAAGGACAGCGTGCCCGTGCTCGCGTTCGTCGCCAGCGCCCCCGACACGTTGAACACGTCGATGTCGGAGCCGAGCTGGTTCGGGTTGTTCGGGTTCTTGGCCGTGAACGCGACGCCGCTGCGCGTGTTGGAGGAGTTGAAGACGTCGCCGGCCGGGTTCAGGCCGTTGCTGAGCGCCGAGCCCGCGAACGTCGCCGTGTCACCGGTGCGGGTCGCGTCGCCCTCCCAGGCCACGATGCCCAGGCGCGCGGCCGGGGAGCCGCTCGGGACCTTCAGGCCGTTGACCGGGAAGGACACGGTGCCGCTCGTGCTCGAGACCGTCTTCAGGCCGTCCGCGACGCGCAGGTTGCGCTCGACCGAACCGCCCTTGTAGATCACGACGAGCGACCACGCGGCGTAGCGGTCGGCGCCCGTGCCGGCCTGGACGTTGGCGACCGTGTAGACGCCGTTGCCCGCGGCCTTGACCTGCGCGGTGACGTTCTTGAACGCGCTGTAGCGCGCCGTGCCGCCGTTCCAGGTGTCGAACGCGTCCGCGGTCTGCGACGCGTAGCTCGACGCGCCCGGCGTCTTGAAGAGCGCGACGCTCGCGAACGCCGCGTTCGGCGCCGCCGCCGGGGTCGGGGTGGAGGTGGCGCCCGACGGGATCGTCGCGTTCGCCGACGTGTCGCCGCTCCAGTACAGGCCCGCGAACAGCACGGTCGCGCCGGCCGGCATCGTCAGGGTCGAGGTGCTCGAGTCGAACGTGCTGCCGTCGCCGTCGACGTCTACGTAGGTCATGTTGAAGTCGTTGTCACGAGCACGCGTGGTCGCCGTGCCGCTCTGCGCAGCAGCACAGTCGGCGTCGGCGGCCGGGCAGGTCATGAGTCCATTGCCGATCAGCGCCATGTCGCCGTACTGGTCGGCGGCGAAGCGGGTGGTGAACTCCCGGTCCGCGCGGGCGGCGGGCGCGACGACGAGGACGGTCAGGACGGCAAGGGCGAAGGCGAGCACACGGCGGGTCATGCTCAAGGTCATCGGAGCGGTGACGATCACGTGAATCCTGGTTGCACCCGGGTTCTCTCAAGTTTCGGTCAAGGTCGCTCAAGCCCGAGTTTTCCCACCGGCACGTCCATGCGGGTTACGGTCGGATCAACATCGTCGTCCGCCGAGGAGCACGTCCATGTCGATCGTCGAGCAGGAGCCCACGACCGCGACCGCCGAGGGGGAGACCCACCACGGCACGCTGATCCCGCGCGGCCAGGACGCGGTGCCCCGCTCGCCGCTGTTCGAGGGCCGCTTCGGGCGCATGTTCCGCTCGCTGCCCGCCCCGCGTCACGACCGCGACGCGCTGATCGCGCTCGGCAAGGCGATGGCGGACCGCGAGGCGCCGAGCGGCGACAACCCGAAGATCCCGTCGGCCTACACGTACTTCGGCCAGTTCGTCGACCACGACATCACGTTCGACCCGCTCTCCGAGCTCAGCAAGTTCAACGACCCGGACGCGCTGACGAACTTCCGCTCACCGCGCTTCGACCTGGACTCGCTCTACGGCAACGGTCCGTCCGGCAGCCCGTTCCTGTACGAGTTCGCCAAGGCCGACCGGCGCGGCGTGCGGCTGCTGGAGGGCCGCAACCCCGAGGACAGCCCATTCGAGCGTCGCGACCTGCAGCGCAACGCCCAGGGCCGGGCGATCATCCCCGACCCGCGCAACGACGAGAACATCATCGTCTCCCAGCTGCACCACGCGTTCATCCGCTTCCACAACAACGTGGTGGAGAAGGTCGCCAAGGCCCAGCCGGCGCTCAAGGGCGCGGCGCTGTTCGCCGAGGCGCGGCGCGTGGTCACGTGGCACTACCAGTGGGTCGTGGTGCACGACTTCCTCCCGCGGATCATCGGTGAGGACCTGGCGAACGAGCTGCTCCCGGACGCCGGTGAGCCGCAGCTGCGCTTCTTCGACCCGCGCGAAGGCGCGTTCATCCCGGTCGAGTTCTCCGGCGCCGCTTACCGCTACGGGCACAGCCAGGTCCGCCCGACCTACGACCTCAACGACATCGTCGTCGGCGTGCCGCTCTTCTCGGCCGCGAAGACCGCGGACGAGGACATCCTCGGCCACCTGAACGGCTTCCGGCCGCTGCCCGCGCTGTGGACGATCGACTGGCGCCACTTCGTCGAGATCGACGGCTCCCAGCCGCAGCTCACGCGCGAGATCGACACGCAGCTCGCGAAGCCGCTGCTCAAGCTCCCGGGCTCGATCGACGGCGCCAACACGGGCCTGCCGGTGCTCAACCTGCGCCGCGGCAAGGCCCTGCAGCTGCCGTCCGGGCAGGCGGTCGCGCAGGCCATCGGCGCGACACCCGTCAGCAACCTCGGGCTGGACCGCTTCAACCTGTCGGCGGCGCACCGGGCCGCGCTCGAGGCGGAGACGCCGCTCTGGTACTACGTCCTGCGCGAGGCCGAGAACGCGCCGCGCAACGGCCAGCGGCTCGGGCCGGTCGGCGGGCGGATCGTGGGCGAGGTGCTCGTCGGCCTGCTCGCGCACGACCCGCAGAGCTTCCTGCGCCAGCAGCCGACCTGGAAGCCGCAGGGCCTGAAGGCGGTCAAGGCGGGGCACTTCACGCTCGGCGACCTGCTGCGGTTCGCGACCATCGGGCAGTGAATCCAGTCAGAACGAAAACAGACCACTAATCGGACTGAAAGGCCCCGCGAGGGTTTGCGGGGCCCGCGTTGACACACCTCAACGGCGTCGGCCACCATCGCGTCCTGATGCACGCGGATGTCATGGCGCCGCCGCGAGCGGCGAGTCTCGAGCTCCGCGCCTCGATGTCCTTCGACGAGTGGTCGGGGGTGGGCCGGCGGATCGCCCGTATCGCCAGCGGGAGCGCCTGGGCGCTGGGGGAGTGGCTGCTGTTCGGCGAGCGCCGGTTCGGCGCTCGCTACCGCTCCGCGATCGAGGCGACCGACCTCGACTACCAGACGCTGCGCAACTACGCCTGGGTCGCGCGCAACGTCGACGCGCCCCGGCGGCGCGACGAGCTGAGCTTCCAGCATCACGCGGAGGTCGCGTCGCTGCCGGCGCCCGAGCAGGACCTGTGGCTGCACCGGGCCGTGATGCACGGCTGGTCGCGCAACGAGCTGCGCCGGCGGATGCGCGCGGACCGTGCCGCCGACCGCGCCGTGCCGGCGACGGTCGTGCGCGTCGAGGTCAGCTCGGACGTCGCCGAGCGCTGGCGGCGGGCCGCCGAGGCGGCCGACCAGGAGCTGCGCGAGTGGGTACGCGCGGTGACGACGGCCGCGGCCGACGCGACTCTCCACTAGCGTCGGGATGACGGCGCCCGGGAGGGCGAGCCCCCGGGCGAGCCCCCGGGCGAGCCCTCCTAGCGACGCGAGGCCGCAGGCCGAGTCGTCGCCTGTCCCGCCGGCGGGACACTCACCCCCGCCAGGTGCGCCGCTTGCCGAGCGTGTGGTCGAAGTCGCAGTGGATGAAGTAGCCACGCCCCTTCGCGTAGTAGCCGATCCCGCACTCGAACGCCTTCTTGGCGTTCTCGTGGTGGCGATCGAGCGACACCCCGCTCGGCGGTTGCACGTCGACGGCGTACCCCCGCAGGTGGGCGGAGTTCGGCTCACCGCCGACCGACTTGTTGTACGGCTTCGAGCGGTAGGCCGAGGTGATGACCAGCCGCTTGCCGCCGTCGAGCTTCCGTAGGTGCTCGAGCCGCTTCGCGAGGCCCTTCGCGCGCAGCTTGGCCTCCTTGCGGCTAAGGCCCTGCTCGCGCATGAGCCCTGCGATGTACGTCGTGTGGCCGCGGTCCTTGCAGGCGAACTCCTTCACGTTGAAGTTCGGCGTGAGCTGCCCGGGGATCGTGCGCCAGGCCGGGGTGGAGCGGACGGCGCGCTTGGCCGCGCTGTCGGTCGGCCACAACGGCTGCAGGAGCCGCATCAGCTCGCCGTCGAGCTGGCCGTCGACGCGCTGGCCGGCGACCCGCTGCGCGGCGCGGACGCCCTTCTCCCACACGCCGGTCGCGAGGTTGCGGCGCCCGGGGGCACGCGCGTCACGGCGCAGCTGCTTGCGCAGGGCGAGATCGGGGTCGCCCTGGCCCTTCAGGTAGCGGGCGAGCGCGAGCTTCGAGCGGCGCACGAACACGCCCGTGTCGCCGCGCTTGGCCACGACGGAGCGGCCGCCCTGCGCGGGCCCCGGGTCCGGCTTGCGGTCGGGCGTCGGCTTGGTGGGCAGCTTGCCGCTGCCGTTGCCGCCGTGCTCGGGGCGGCGCATCTTGTCGCGCACGGCCGGGACCTTGGTGCGCCGCGGCCGCAACGTCGCGAGCTCGGACTCGGCGTCCTCGTAGCGCTCGATCAGCTCGGCGCGGGCGCGGTGGGCCATGCGGTCCAGCAGCGCGATCCGGCCCACGAGCTCCGCGTGGTCGAGCTCGGTCAGCGCGCGGCGCTTGGGCGGCGCCACCGGTGCGGTGGCGACCGGGGCCTCCGCGGGCGCCGTCGCCGTCGCCACGGAACCCGCCGGGACACCGGCGTCGATCACCGGCGGCGTGGGGGTGACGTCGATCACGGGTGGGCGCGGCCCGCCGGTCAGCAGCTCGGTCTGCCGCTCCTCGATCGTGATCAGGATGCCGAGCTTGGCCTCGATCCGCGCGAGCGCGTCGGCCAGCGCGTCCGACCCGCCGCCGTTCGGCGACGGGTGTGAGGGGTGCGCCTTCTCGTGCTCGAGCACCTCACGCAGCCGGCCGCCGTACGCGAGCAGCTCCGCCCACGCGCGGTCCGACAGGGCGGCGCGGCGCTCGTAGTGGTTGACGAGCTCCGCCAGCGCGGGCTTCGGCTTGCGCGCGGGCGTGCCGGGCGTGGGCACAGGGCGCTTGCGGCGCGCCTTCTCGGCCCGCGTCGCGCGGTCGAGCGTGCGCAGCGTCTCCGCGCTCGCGACCCCCGTGCCCTTGAGCCCGTGCTGGCGCTGGAAGCGCTTGAGCGCGAGCTCGGTCTCGGCGTCGAACGTGGTCCGCTTGCCGTCCAGGTAGCCCTTGTGGGTCTTGGCGGCGCGCACGAACGAGAGCCGCCGGGTGAGGATCAGGACGGCCTTGCCCGTGTCGCCGCGCCGCAGCGACGTCGCCGGCGCCGGCGGCCGGGCGCCCGACAGCGTCTGGTGCCAGCGCCGGGCGCGGGCCCGGATGTCGCGGCTGTAGGCCTCGGCCGCGTCGCCGGTGCCGTTGTAGCGGCGGATGCCGTCCGGCTCACCGTGCGCGCGCATCAGCTTCACGAGGTTGCGGAAGCCGATCCGGATGTTGAAGCGCGGCTGCCAGCAGCCGCCCTCGGCGTCCGCCTCGTTCTGCCACTCCCACCAGGTCAGCTGCGCGGGGCCGACGCCCTGCATCCGGTGCCGGCCGCGCTGCGCGTCCCGCTGGCGCTTGTAGTCGAGGTACTTCTCGCGCGTCACGGCGCCCGCGCCGGCGAAGATCGTGTCGCGGTCGTGGCCGAAGACGTTCTGCCCGCCGGAGGACTCCTTCTCGAGGATCGCGCACGCGAGCGAGAGCCGCAGCCCTTCGCGCTTGGCCTCCTCGATCACCATCTCGGGGTTGAGGATCTTGCCGGCGCGCAGCCGGTCGACCTGGGTGGCCGCCGCCATCACGCCACTCCGGCGGGCTGCTCGTCGCCCGCCTCCAGCGCGAGGGCGTCCTCGTCGTCGTCGAGCCCGGCGTGATCGAGGTCGAGATCCCAGTCGTCGTCCTCGTCATCGTCGTCGACCGCGGCCTCCTCGGCCGCGGCGGCGTGCGCGCTGTCGCTCGCGTCGGCGGCGGCGACGGCGATCGCGTCGCGCGCCTCCCACTTCTGCCAGCCGTGCAGCCAGTGCAGCGCGGGGGCGAGGACGGCGACGGCGCCGGCGATGAAGATCTCCTGCAGCGTGTCCTGGGGGATGTTCACGCCCGGGAAGTTCTGCGCCAGCCAGGTGGCGCAGCCCCCGGCGGCGAGGGCCAGGACGGGGGTCAGCAGAGCGACGAGTCGGTTGAGCGGCATTGGCAACGCCCTCCGTAGCGAGTGAGGTATCAGCAGTGCTGACCATCTCCGCAACGGCCGATCAAGGCAAGTCGCTTCGGCTAGGGTCGTTCGAGCTTGAAGTCCGCCACGGTGAGCCGGCCCTCGTACACGAGGAGCCACGCCCCGCCGTCGACCGGGTCGATCGCGCGCTTCTCGCCCGTCGCGCGGAGCGTCACCGTGCCCGGCTTGTCGGGTGTGGTGATGCCGTAGAGCAACGTGCGCGGGGGATCGCTGTCCACGTTCACGAGGTCGTTCGTCCGCTGGCCTCCGTCCTCGACGCAGACGCCGGGCCGCAGGTCGCTGAAGCGATGGAACGTGCCATAGCGCTCGAGCCCGAGCTGGTTGCCGCGGAGCTGGCCGGCGATCACACAGTCATTGCCGGCCGCCGAGGTATAGGTCGCCAAGCCGTAGGACACGTTGCGCTGCTCGTCTGGCGCAGTCGCAACGATGTCCATCCGCTCGCCGTTCGCGGCCGTGATCTTCGGGTCGCTCGCCTCAAGGCCCGGGGCCGGCTTGATCGGCTCGCCGACCGAGATCAGGCCCGTGCCCTCCGCGACGGCCGTGGCCCCGAGCAGCGCGAGCACCGCGAACCCCGCGGTCCGGCGGTGGCGCCGGCGGCGGCGCCCGCGGTGAGCCGCGACCGCGCTCTCGTGCTCGCGCACGCCGGCGGCGACCAGCGCGTCGCGCAGCGCGGTCTGCGCGGTCCGGCTGGGGTCGGGCTCACGGTGCGCGGCCGCGACGAGCTGGTCGCGGATGCTGTTCTGCGCCGCCCGTGGATCGTCGGCGGCGCTCACGCGATGTCCTCCACGACGTCGTCGTGCGCGGGCGGCGGGAGCGCGATCGCCAGGGCACGCAGGCCACGGGAGACGCGGGCGCGCGCGGTCGGCTCGGAGACGCCGAGCGTCGTGGCCAGTTCGGCGTAGGACAGGTCCTCCACGACCCGCAGCTCAACGGCCCGGCGCTGCTCGTCCGGGAGCCCGTGCATCGCGGCCAGCAGCGGCTCCTCGAGCGCGTTGATCCCGCTCAGCGACTCGATCCGGTCGTACTCGAGCGTGCTGAGCGAAGGGGTCGTGATCCGGAAGCGCTCGAGCGCCGCGCGTTCCACCCGACCAGAACGCCAGTAGTGCGACAACTCGGTGCGGGCAATCGCGAACAGCCATCCCTGTTCTTCCGCCGCGCTCGTGCCGCGGAACTGCAGCCGCCGCTCGAGCGCCTTGGCGAACGTCTCTGACAGCAGGTCGAACGCGACCTCGGGGTCGAGGACGCGCCGCGCGAGGAACCGCAGGATGCGGTCCGCGTACGCGTCGTAGAAGGCGGAGAAAGCGCTCGGGTCTTCCTGCGCGTCAACGAGCAGGCTGTCCGAGGCTCGTTTGAGGAGACGAAGCCGGGGCCGCACTGGGCTACCGAGCCTAGTTGATCGGGCTTGTCGCCGAACGCGACGGACTCCATTTCGGTAACGGTCACAAACGAGCCCGCGAGTGGGTCATAAGGGCTCGCCGGAGCGCGCACCGGTCCGTATCTCAACTCGAAAGGACTCACAATGGACCGACGCTCTCGCAGGGCAGGCGGACGCCTGCGCGCGATGGCGCTCGTCGCCGCGCTCGCCGGGCTCGTGCTGCCGGCCGGCGCCGCGGCGCAAGTGCCCTCCGATCTCACCGACTGGAATCTGACGGAGACGACCAGCACCTGGGGCAGCACGTATCACGTCAGCTCCAGCGGGGGTGGCCCCGTGCAGTACCGCTGGCTCGACACGCCTGCGAAGGCGACCGTGGTCTCGGGCAACTCATGCTCCGACCTGTCGCTCTTCGGCAGCCCGGCGACGATCGCCATCAACGACACGACCTACAAGCTGCTGTTCACGGGCTACACCGACCTCTGCTTCCGCCTGCGCGGGCGCACGACGAGCGGCTCGGGCTCGATGGTCAACCACGACGGGCGGGTGTCACGATGAAGCGCGCATTCGTCCTCGGCCTGGTCCTCGTGGCCGGCCTGCTCTACTTCGCCATCCCGCGCGCCGGCTCGGCGACCAGCGCGCCTCCGAGCGCGGCCAGTGCCGCCGCGTTGGAGCGCTCCGAGGCGCTCGCCACCGCGGTGACCTCGAACCGCTTCTCCGCCGGCACGGCCGTCCCGGCGGCCACCGCCCGCGCGTTCGCGGACGGGCTTGCCGACGACATTCCGCTGCCGCAGGGCGGCACGTTCGACGGCATCCAGTGGGAGGCCGCCGGCGGCGAGTTCTCGGCCGCGGAGACCCGCAGCGTCCTGCAGTACAACGCCATGTGCCAGTGGGTGCGGGCCTATCGCGACGGTCGCGAGACCGACGTGAGTGGCCAGATCCTCGCCGCGATCCCGAGCTGGTCGTCGTGGCGGGACTCCGAGACGGCCGCGGTCCTCTCGCGGGCGATCGGCGAGCTCGTCGGCGGCGGCGGCGACTCGTCGGCCGCGCTGCTCACGCAGTGCGACGCCTCCCACGAGCGCGAAGTGCGCTACGCGGAGGCGCAGGGGCTGGACTCGAGCCGCTGACCTGACCCGTGGTCCGGCGCCACCCGGCGCCGGACCACGTGGTTGGCTACGGCTGGGTCGTGCTCAGCGTGAACGTGAGCGTCTTGCTGTACGAGCCGGTCCGGAGCGCGTCGTTGACTCCGATCGCCTGCGTGAACAGCACCTGGACCTGGTCGTTGGAGACCGGGCCCGTCCACGACGTCTTCGAGAGCGCCACCTGCAGCGGCTGCGGCAGCGAGAACGCGCCGTTGGTCATGTGGCCGGGATCGGACACCGCCAGGGTCGCGTCGCCCGCCGTCGAGATGACGTTGGCGAGCGTCGAGGTCGTGTACTCCTTCGCCACGCCCGGGATGAACGTCCCGAACGAGGCGGGCGTGCCGAGCGTGAGGCTCAGCGTCGCGGCGACCGTGCCACCCGGGGTGAAGGGCTGGTCGACGCCGTAGTCCGAGCAGCCGCCGTTGGCGTCATAGAAGCCACCGCCGGCGAGGCCCGGGCCCGTGATCTGCGGACGGTTGCCGTTCGCGGGCGTGCCCGTGTACGACGTGTCCCACCACTGCTTGAAGAACACGTCCAGCTTGTTCGAGCAGCCCTTGGACTGGTTCGGCATCCACTTGTGGAAGATCGCGATCTCCTGCTCCGGCGTGATCGCGCCGTAGCGGAAGTCGGTCTGGATCTGCTGGCTGGCCTTGTTGAAGTTCTCCGGGCCGAGAATCGCCCGCAGGGCCGTGTACGACAGGCCCGGGCGGGTGTAGGTGTTGGCCGTGGAGAACAGGTTGCCCGAGGTCGGGTTGTTCGGCGCGACGCCCCAGAACGTGCCGCTGGTGGTGGCGTAGCGGGAGTTGAAGCGGCTGACGATGCTCGCCTCGTAGGCCGCCTTGAACGCGTCCGAGCCCTCCGGACCGGCGGCGAGGCCGGCGTTGCGGGCGATGAACATGTACTCCGAGAAGTCCGCGTAGCCCTCCTTGAAGAACGTGTACTTCGGCTGGGCGTACGACACGGCGTCGCCCCACCACTGGTGCATGTTCTCGTGGCTGAAGGTCTGCGCGTTGGACCCGATCGTGCCGCCGACGAACACGATCTTCGTCTGCATCTCCTCCTCGAAGGAGGCGCTCGGCAGCGCGACGACGATGCCGTTCGCGTTGAACTGGAACGGCCCGTTCACCGACTCCTGGAAGTGGGTGATGTCCTCCTGCATGTCCATGATGGCCTTGTTGGAGGCCTTGCGCGTGGCCGTGATGTTGGCCGACTGGTACTGGTAGTAGATGACGTCGCCGGCGGTGGCGACGCGCTGGCTGGCGTCGAAGTGGCCGACGCTGTTCTCCACCAGGTAGGAGGCGATCGGCTCGGCCGAGTGCCAGTTGAACGTGCGCGAGCCACCGGTGGGGTAGTTCGCGTCCGGCGCGTTGACGACCGTGGACACGAGCCGGCCCGGGCCGATGAAGACGCGGTTGGCCTCCGGCGCGACCGCCGGGTCGTAGTTGACCGTCGAGTGCACGTCGTAGGTCGGCTTGACGGACGCCTGGTTGTTGAGCGGCATCCAGGCCATCGAGCCGGACGGCTCGTTGGTGACCATCGCGCCGTCGCCGACCGGGCTGTTGTTGCGAAACCAACCCTCGGAGCCCAGCGACGGGTTCGAGCGGATGCCCGGCTGGCCCGTGTAGTTGATGACCACCTTGAAGGTCGTGCCGTTCGGGATCGGCTGCGCCGGCGTGATCACGAGCTTCGTCTCGCCGCACGGCGCGCCCTGGTTGGCGGCCGTGTTGTTGATCGGCGCGCAGGCCGGCGGGTTCGGGTTGGTCGCGCTCACCGGGTTGGTGTTGGAGGCGGCGTGCGCGAGCGGGTCGGGATCGTCCCAGCCCTTCGGATCGCCGGCGTAGGTCGGCTGCTTGTGCGAGAACGTGGCCGGGACGCCGTCGATCGTGATCGACGAGATCGTCATGTCCGGGCCCGGCGTGGTCGCCGTCGCGGAGATGTTGTTCTTGCGGTCGAAGTCCAAGCTGAACTCCGACAGGCACTGGGTCGACTTCTGCGTGAGCTCGACGTGGTTGCCCGGCAGGAACTTGTTGGTGACGGCGTCGTAGACGGTGAAGACGTCGGTGTGGAGCGACGTGTAGCCGCCGTTGCCGAGCTCCGGCCAGACGCGGTTGCCCGGCTGGGAGAGCGTGCGGGCGCCCGGGGTGCAGTCGGCGGCCTGCGCGGCCTTGGCCTTCGCGGCACCGTTCTGCTGCTCGAACGCCTTGGTGGCGAGCTTGCCCTGGACGGGGTCGCCGCCCTTGATCTTCAGGTCGGCGGCGCTGGTGGCGCAGCCGAGCTTGCCGGCGTCCGCGCCGCCCTGCGGCGTGCACGCGGCGACGTAGTACGTGCCCTTCTTCAGGCTCGGCAGCTTCACGCTGACGAGAAAGCTCTTGGTGCCGTGGGCGGCGACGCCGACCTTGGCCTTGCCGATCAGCGCGCCGCCCGTCGAGCGGCGCATCACGCGCACGCTGACGTCGGCGGTGGCAGCGTGGTCGGTGTCGTTGGTGACGACGCCGGTGAGCGTTCCGGAGCCGGCTCCGGCCGGCAGTGAGCTGAGCGACGTGACGCCGACGCCCGCGGCGTGCGCGGCCGGTGCGCCGACCAGCGCGGCCAGCACGACTAATGACGCGCCGATGGCGCGCCTGGAACCCTTATTCATTGGTTTGACCCCCTCGTTGCGACGCGAGTAGGAGCCGAGCGTTCCACGGTGCTGACGAGGAGTCAATTCCCCCGCCGTGGAGCGGAATCAACAGATGAACATCACCTGAGTGTGGGATTGCTAACCGCTGAGCCACAAGGGCAGGCGGCTAGCGAATCCGCCTCATGGGTAGGGCAGGGACGTCCAACCACGAGAGGAGCACACCATGGGCGACGGTGCCGCAGACGATGCCAAGGGCCGCACGAAGGAAGCCGCGGGCGCTTTGACCGGCGACGACGGCCTCAAGCGTGAGGGCAAGGTCGATCAGGCCACCGGCACGGTGAAGGACAAGGTCGGCGACGCGAGCGACAAGCTCAAGGACGCCGTCAACCGCGACTGACGCGCGGGTGCGCGCCGCACGCGCGCACGTGAGAACCGAAGTTTCCCTTTCAGCGGCGATGCCTGACGGCATCGCCGCGCCAGCTTCGTCACACCCGAAAGCCGTCGCGGGTCTATGGTCGGTGAGCCGAGTGCCGGCCGGGGCGAGGGAAAGGGAGAGCGGGTACGAATCGTCAACCTTTGCCCAGCACGCCCGGCCGGCGGCCGAGTGCGGCGCTTGAATTGCCATGACCCGTTGAGTAGACGCGCCACAGCGCGTCAACACTCGACGTGGACAACCTAGCCGATCACCTCTCGGCCCGACCGCGTACGGCGTCCCGAAGGTGACGCTCGAGGCAGGCGGAGCCCACCCCAGTTGTGTCCGACCGGGTACCCATCCGCCTCGACTTCAAACCTGACTTTCGAGCAGTGTTCGGGCGCGGACATTTCCATGGTGAGCAGCTCGTGAGCGGTTGACAGATTCCCGCCCCGGGTGTTGGGTTCCGCCGGAGTCGCCGCGGGGGAGCCTGCGGCGGGCCCCACACAAGAGAGCGGGTACGGGATGTTCGCTTCTACGGCGCGTCGAGTCGTTCGCTGGTGGCTGCCCGGATACGGGTCGGTCGACGAGGGACCGTCCGGCGTCGCCGTGGCCGCGACCGCACTGGTGGCGGCCCTGTGCGCGCTCGTCGCTGCAGGGTTGCCGCTCGGATCGCTGTGGGAGGGGGCAGATACCCGATCGGCGTCGACGCAAGCCTCGGCGCCACCTTCGCCGTCGGTACGAGCCGGCTCGGCGACCGCGCACGCGGGCCTCTCGTCGACGGGCGCGGTCGCCGCGGTGCGCGATGAGTTCGGTGCGTTGATGAGCGCGCGGGCCACCACCGCCGCGCCGCTCTCGCTGGCCCGGCCCGTGACCACGCGGGCCGCCGACGGCCGGGCGTTGCCGACGGTCAAGGTCGCCGCGAACCCGGTCGACCTACGCTGGCGCACCGATCGGCGCGGCGGCTTCTCGCTCGCGAAGGCGCCGGCCGACGTGCGCGTCGGAGCGACCGCGGCGGCCGGCGCGGCGTTCGTCGAAGCCGGCGTGGGCTTCGCGCCGCACGGGGCCGCCGATGTCTCCGGCCGGCACGTGGACGCGACCGTCTTCTTCGCCAACGTCGCTCGCGACACCGACTACCTGCTGGCGCCGCGCGGCGGCGGGCTCGAGGCCATGTGGGCGCTGCGCAGCGCCGCCAGCCCGGAGCGCCTGGTGCTCGACTACCGCCTCGAGTCGGGGCTGAGCCTGCGCAGCTCGCAGGACCCGGATCTCGCCGCCGTCGTGGTCCGCGGCGGCAAGACGGTCGCGATGACGAGCGCGGTGGTGGCGTTCGACGCGGATCGCCGTCCGGTGCCGGTGAAGAGCACCGTGGTCGGCGACAAACTCGTGATCGCGGTCGACCATCAGGGCCGCGACCTGCGCTACCCGTTGTTGGTCGATCCGACGACGTACACGCTGGCTTCGGGCACGTCGAGTGAGCACTGGGCGTACGCCGACCAGGGGGTGTGGGCGTCGGATGCATCTCTCGCATACCTCGAGATCAACACGTACAACGACACCAGCGCCGGCGACTGGGCGGAGTGGACGTACACGCCGCCCGGAACCGGCTACGTGACCCGCCTCGAGGGTGGCGTGACCGTCGACTACATGCTCGCGGAGAACTCCGAGAGCAACGCTGGCCTGCGACGGAGCAACGGCACGTGGGCGGTCCCGCCGGTCCTCGTCGAGGGCATGTATGGCGAGTACGTCCCGGTCGACGTGTGCCTGATCTCGAGTTGCGACGAGCCGGTCGCGGGTGATTCCCCGACCAGCGCGCTCAGCTACTTCTCGGGCACGAAGGCCGTGTTCCGCGTCGATCAGCGCCGAGACAACTCGGAGACGCTTAACGACGGCTGGCAGACGGGCGAGGCGACGCTGACGCTCGACGATCCCGAGGTTCCGACCCTTTCCAGCGTGAGCACGGGCGCGACCGGGTCTGGGACCACTCGCACCGCGTCCGCCACGATCAGCGACGCCGGCCTCGGCCCGGTCAAGCTCGAGGTCCTCAAGGACGGCAACGTCGTCAACACCGTCAACCGCACGTGTGTGCCGGAGGCCGGCGCCTGCACCGGCTCCTGGTCGCCCTCGATCAACTACAGCCTGAGCGGGATCCCGCAGGGCACCAGCGCGACGTTCGGCCTGCGCGCCTACGACGCGGCGGGGCACGTGTCCAGCACGTCGAGCTGGACGATCTTCATGGACACCCAGGCGCCGACCGTGACCGCGACGGGCGCGATGGTCAACCCGGTCGACCCCGCGGCGTCGGTGCAGGTGTGGGGCCAGGACGGTCCCAACAGCTCGGGCATCAAGCGACTGCTGATCGACGTCGACGGCGTCGCGCAGACGCCGGTGACGTTCTCGTGCTCACCCAGCTGCTCGGGGTCGCAGGCGCACACCTTCTCGCTCACGCCGAGCGCGTACTCGGAAGGGCTGCACACGGTCACGTTCCGCTACGAGGACGCGGCGGGCAACGTCTCCTCGCCGCTGACGCGCAACGTCTACGTGATCGACGAGGAGTCGATCAACCGCGCGCAGCTCGGCCTGGAGAACTACTTCGCCTACGAGAGCACTCCGACGGGCGCCGGCACCGCCGCGCACGTGAACGTCGCCAACGGCAACGCCGTCTGGCACTCGACGCCGATCGTGAACGCCGGCCGTGGCCTGTCGAGTGTCGTGAACCTCACCTACAACTCGCTCGACCGCGGTGGCTACGTCAACTCGCTGATCCAGGACGGCGGAGCCGCCGTGGTCGGCCAAGGCGTCAATCAGAGCCGCTGGCTCGGCGGTCTCGCGTACGGCGAGGTCGGACCGGGCTTCTCGCTGGGCATCTCCGGCCTCACGCGTTTGAACGAGCCGCTGCGGCGGATCTCCGGTCCGAGCCTGGACCAGCCCGCCGTGATCGAGCTCGTCGACGTGGACGGCACCGCGCACCGCTTCGTGCGTGACGCGTCGCGGATGACGCGGTTCGCCCCGCCGGCGGGTGTGGAGCTCGAGCTGCGCGACTACTCCAGCTCCGACGCGACCCGCAAGTGGGCGGCGACCCGCCCCGACGGCGTGACCTTCTTCTTCGACAGTGACGGCTACCAGACGTTCATCACCGATCGCAACGGCAACACGATCCGCTTCGAGTACGAGAAGTACTCCAAGGTCACGGGCCTGGTCTCGAGCTGCTCCGGCACTCCCGCGGCGACGCTGCTGTGCACCAAGCGGGTGGTCCGGGTCGTCGACCCGTACGGCGTCCAGCACGGCGGCACCACCGCGACCGCTCGCTCGCTGACGATCAGCTACAAGAGCGGCCCGACGCTCCCGACCGGCTCGCATCCCTCGGTGGCGACCGACGCGCTGACCGGCTCGGTCGGCGGACGGCCGGACAAGATCTCCCGGATCGTCGACCACGCCGGCCGCGTGACCGACTTCGGCTACGACAGCGCCGGCTACCTGACCACCCTCACGCAGGGCGAGGTGCTCAGCCCGGCCAGCACCGAGCACGTGCGCACGACCACGTTCACGTATGCGGGCTCGGGCGTGAACCGCCAGCTCGCAAGCGTCGTCGACCCGCGTGGCAACGACACGACCTTCACCTACGAGACGGCCGCCGCGCCCGGGCTCGCCGGCGTCAAGAGCGTCGGTCAGCGCGCCACCGCGGTCACGAACCGTCGCAACAACGCGACGACGTTCAACTACGGCACCAACAGCTGCACCAGCGCCACGGCCCCGGGCAGCGTCGACACCGTCTACTGCTACGACAGCGTCGGCCGCGTCCAGGAGATCACCGACGAGCTCGGCACGCTCACCGAGCTGGACTGGAGCAGCGACAACTACATGTCGCGCTACAAGGTCGCCGCGAACTTCGTCGACCAGGCCGCCGAGACCAACATCACGTACACGCGCCTCGGCGATCCGGAGACGATCACCGACCCGCTCAGCCGCGTCACCACCCTCAAGTACCGCTTCGGGACCGAGACCGGCCCGACGAACGGCGGTGTCGACGACGGCACGCAGTACGTCACCGACCTGATCTCGATGCGCCGCCCGGCGCGCGCGAACCTCCAGCAGTTCGCCCTGCCGACCGTGACGTTCGGCCTCGACAACGAGGGCAACGTCACGAGCCGCACCTATGCCGGCCTGGCCTCGTCGGAGACCAACTACGGCAGCTACGGCCTCGTGAACTGGGAGGAGGACGAGCACGACAACCGCACCAGCTTCTCCGCCTACGACGCCAACGGCCTGCCGACGGTCGTCGTCGATCCCCGCCAGAACGGGGGCGAGACCTCCTACGACGGCACCTGGCGCTACAGCTACGACCCCGTCGGCAACCTGCTCGCGGTCATCGACCCCCGCGGCGGCACCTCCTTCGCCGCCGAGCAGCCATACACGACGTACTTCGAGTACGACCCGTTCGACCGCGTCATCGAGTCCTATGCGCCCAAGTGCACCGACCCGAGCGACGACGAGGACGAGGGCTGCCCGGTCAAGACCTGGATCCGTCGCTCGACGGCGTACGACCCGAACGGCAACCCCACCGACTCGACGGACGGCCGACGCAAGGTCACCACTCGCGTGTTCACCGCCATGGACGCGGTGTCCCGGGAGCTCACGCCGGAGGTCAACCACTACGGTGAGGAGGACCCCGCAGCTGAGGAGACGGCCTATGAGTACGACGCTCGCGACAACCTGATCCTCGTCACCTCGCCGGAGGGCAGCCAGTCCGGGAGCGTGGCCGGCGATCATGCCACGGCGTACGAGTACGACCCGATCGATCGTCTGGTGATCGAGCAGCGCCAACAGCGCGGAAGCGTCAGCAAGGACCTCATCACGTCCTACGCGTACGACCGGCGCGACAACGTCGTCGGCATCGCCGATCCACGCGCGAACACCAGCGGCGACGCGAAGGCGAACGCCGCGGACAACGCGAAGCAGCGGTGGGCCTACGGGTACGACCTCGTCGACAACCGAACCGACGCGATCGAGAACCCGAAGACGAGCGGAGGCCTGAAGCTCCGCACCTACACGACGTACGACGCCAACGACAACGTCGCCAGCATGGTCACCCCGCGCGGCATGACGCCGACAGGGCTGGGCAGCAATGCCGCCGAGTTCACGACCACGTATGTCTACGACGTCCACGACGACGTGATCTCGACCACCCGGGGTGGTCAGCGCACGACCGCGTACACCCGCCGGGCCGACGGCAAGGTCACGGCGGTCATCTCACCGCGCGGCGTGGCCAGCACCGGTGTGGAGGGCGACTTCCAGACGAGCTACACGTACGATCGCAACGGCGACGTCGCGACGGTCACGTTGCCGCGAGCCCCAGGCCAGGTTCCGGCGCGCGCGGCCAAGATCAAGTACGGCCGCAACGCCGTCGGCGACCCGATCGACATCAAGGATCCGCGGGGCAACGACGAGGGCGGATCGCCGGCGCCTCCCGCGCACTACTTCTCGAACCGCTTCTACGACACCGGCGAGCTGCGCTGGACCGACCGGCCGAGCTGGTGGACGGTCGAGATCGGCGCGGCGTCCGAGGTGCGCGAGCGCACCCCGGACGAGTGGATCCTGTTCGACGGCAACCAGCCCGCCCTGCCGAGCGGTCCCGGTGACTTCGGGAAGGTGACGGGGATGCCGTTGCCGTCGCTGCTGCCGATGGCCGGCGCGACGACGCTCCGCTACGACCCCGAGATGCGGCTCGAGAGCGTCGTCGACGCGGCGAACAAGGTCATCGACCTTCGTCGCGACGACGTGGATCGCGTGAAGGGCGTCGAATACCCGTACAAGGCGGACAACTCGGCAACGCCGGCCAACGACCCGGTGCGGATCCCGACCGAGCTCGGATACGACCGCAACGGCAACTTGGTGATGTCCGAGGACGGCGAAGGCGAGCGGACCGTCACCGAGTTCGACCAGTTCGACCGCTGGAACCGGCGGACAGCCCCGGGCGCCGCTCCGGACGGTGGCTCGCCGACCGGGCCAGGACCCAGCACGTTCGAGGACGAGGTGACCGAGGCCACCTGGGATGCGAACGGCAACCAGACGGTGTACGAGAACGCGCGACACAAGCTGACGACGCGGACGTTCGACCCGGTCGACCGCCTCGAGAGCGTCACCGATCCGCTCGACCACGTCACGACCTACGCGTATGACGCCAATGGCAACCAGACGTGCGTTCGCACGCCGCGAGGCAACAGCTCGTCGTCGCGTGATTGCGCCGCGGGCGACTTCGCGACGACGTCGACCTTCACCCGCTTCGACGAGGTCGCGACGTCCGTTCAGCAGGCGGACTACACCGGCGAGAGCGACCAGGTCATCAGCACGTCGTACGCCTACGACCTCGACGGCAATCAGATCACGATGACCGCGCCCGGGGCCCGGCGCGGGCCGGGCGGTGGTCTCCGGACGCAGGTCACCGAGCGTCGCTACGACGGTGCCGGCCGGCCGTGGATCGTCATGCAGGGGACCGAGCACGCGGGGGACGGTGACGACGACGCATTCGACGACCGGACGGTCACCGTCATGGAGTACGACCTGGCCGGCAACCTGCGCCGGGTCGTCAATCCCACCGGCGCGCCCGATCCTGAGGACATCGACCTCGACAACCCCGGCGCCGCCCTCGCGGAGCTGACGACGGACAACGGCGCGGAGATCCCCCCGACCGGCAACAACCCGCCGGCGACATCGGCGAACTACCACGCCACGATCTACAGCCTCGACGAGGACAACCTCCTCATCCGCACCTGGATGCCGGTCGGTGGCCGCGACGCCGACGACAACGACCGCTGGCGGCAGTGGATCGAACGTGACGACCGCGGCCGGGTCGAGTACATCGACGCGCCGTACAAGGACTCCACCGCCAAGCGCGCGCGGACGGGCTACTTCTACTACGACAACGGCTGGATCCGCGAGTCGACCGACGCGCACGTGATCAACCCGGCCGACACGGAGTCGGTGCAGGACGGCGCGTACACCTACGACTACGACAAGCGCGGCAACCAGGTCCAGTGGGACGCCGCGGGCCCGCGGAGCGTGAGCCGGACCTACTACCCCAACGGCTTGCTGCTCCGGCGGGTCGCGACCGGCGACAGCACCGGCCCGCGCCGCTACAGCTACGGCTACAACGCCAACCGCGCCGTCATCCGTGTTCGCGACACCAATGACGACCGCGAGACGCACACGAGCTACGACGACGCTGACCGCCGGATCGAGGTCGACCAGGTCGACGAGTCGACCGGCGACGACTGGGAGGTCGACAAGGACACGAAGTTCACCTACGACGCCGACGGCAACATCACGGCTCGTCGGACCGACGGCAACCTCAGCGGCGGCTCCTACTCGGGTGGGAAGATCTCGACCTTCGAGTACGACTCCGTCGGCCGCGAGCGCAAGCTGACGGTCGACACGCCGGATCAACCGGACCGCATCACGCGGACGACATGGTGGGCCTCAGGCCGCAAGGCCAACATCATCCGCCAGAACGGCGAGGTCTGCCAGCGCACCTACTACGACACCCAGGGTCGCGTCACCGGTCGCGAGCGGACCACCAACGCCGACGAGCGCGACTGCGAGCACAGCGAGACCCGGTACCGCTTCTTCGAGTACGACACCAACGGCAACCGGGTCGACGAGTACCGCTGGAACTCGAACCACACCGTCAAGGAGCACTACAACCGCCACGACTACAACTCGCGCGACCAGCTGGTCAAGTGGACCCGCGGCGTCGACGCTCGCCCCGTCGACGGCGAGACCATGGAGGGCTCGACCGTCAAGTACAAGGTCAACGGCGCCGGCGCGATCCTCGAGCAGCTCGACGAACGCGAGGACAACCACTCGATCAAGACCGAGTTCGACGTCACCGGCTACCGCATGACCTCGGCGACCGTCGAGGACTCGGACGAGAATCCGAACGATCCCGAGACGCGTTACTTCAAGTACGACACCGCAGGCAATCTGGGGTGCATCGGGTCCACCGACGACGACCTCGGCGATGTCGATGCCTGCGCGGGCGGCAACCGCTACAAGTACGACGGCTTCAGCCGCCTGTCGGTGACGGAGGGCACGGGCGCGGACAAGCGGTTCCAGTACGACGGTCTCGACCGGCGTGAGAACGAGTGCGGCTGGAACGGCAGCGGTTGCGACACCGGAACCTCACGCGAGTTCAACTACATCGGCCTCGGCGAGCAGCTGTCCTGGGCTCGAGAGCCGGGCAGCAGCACCAGCAAGACGCAGACCTTCGACTACGACTCCGACTTCGGTCGGATCGGCCAGGCGACGGACAGCACCACTGGGCACGACTACCACAGCTACTTCACCGACCCGACGAACGGGACCGTGATCGGGCTCGAGGACTCGGCCGGATCGATCGGCACCAACGACCGCTACGACCTCGACCCGTACGGCAAGCAGGAGGACAAGGACACCCCGAGCCCGGAGGCCGGCGAGAACCCGTTCCGGTTCCAGAGCCACCACTACGACTCCGGCCTGCAGACCTACGACATGCAGGCGCGCGCCTACCTGCCGTCTTTCGGTCGCTTCACCACCGCCGACCGCTTCGAGGACGCCCTCGGCGACTTCGCGTTGCAGTCGGATCCGCTGACGCAGGAGCGGTACGCGTTTGGCGCCGGCAACCCCGTCAACCGCGTCGAGTTCGACGGCCACGGGCCGGGCAGCGAGGGCGGCGCCCAGCCGATCATCCAGTCCGCGGACGGCACCACGCAGCGCAAGCGCGGGGAGGCCCCGGAGGAGACCGCGCAGCAGACGGCCGCACGCCACGACACGTTCAACGGCCGGAGCGCGGCAGACGCGTACAACAAGGACAAGGCGAACGAGAACGCGCAGAACGCCGGCGGCGCGCTCGGCCAGGCACAGCCGGAGCGCAAGCCGGTTCCGGAGGCTCGCTGCACCGTCGGCTGCGTCTACCCGATCTACTCGGCCGAGCGGCAACGCGAGCTCGCAGCCGGTCGCAAGGCCTTCTTCGACGGGATCAAGTTCATCGTCGGCGACAACCCGATCGAGATCGCCAGCAACTTCGCGGGCGGCCCGCTCGGGCGGGTCGGTGGCAAGCTCGGCGGCCACCTGGCCAGCAAGTACGGCGATGACGCCTGGCGGGCCGGCAAGAAGGCCTTCGGCGGCGGCGACGACGCGGTCGACAAGGCCAATGACGCCAACAAGGCCCGCAAGCGGTCGAACACCACTCCGGATTGCAACGGGCGTCTGTCCTTCGCGGGGGAGACACCCGTGCTCATGGCCGACGGGACCACGCGACCGATCTCTGAGGTCAAAGTCGGTGACTCGGTCATGGCCCTCGACCCGCGTACGGGTGAGCGAGGTCCTCGGCGGGTCACGGCGGTCTGGGTGCACGACGACCTGCTGATCGACCTCGTGGTCGGCGGCGAGGCGCTCGCGACGACCGAGGACCACCCGTTCTGGAACGTCAGCGACCAGGCCTGGCAGAAGGCTGCCGACGTCGACGCGGGCGATCTCGTTCTCTCCGCGACCGGCGAGCGCCTGGTTGTCGATGGCCTGTGGGCCGAGACGATGCGTCGTGCCGGCGCGTACAACCTCACGGTCGACGGGCTCCATACGTACTTCGTGGGCCGGTCCTCGATCCTGGTCCACAACGACGACTGCATTCCGTGGAGCAACCCCCAGGTCAAGAGCGCGGCCAACCGCCTCAAGCGTGGAGCGGACCAGGTCACCGTGCGGAACCGCTCCGAGGCTGAGGAGCTCTTCCTGCGCGTCTACCAAGGCGACGGCTACCGCAATACCACGGGATGGCAGCCCTCCGAGGCGAATCGTGTGCTCGGCAGCAAGCGAGGTACATATCATTGGGATACGGACTTCGGGCCGAACGATCCGCACAGCTCGCCACATCTCCAAGTGCACACCAAGGAAGGCAACCCATCAATCGTGCGGATCTTTTTCGGAGAGTGACAGTAGACGTGAAGCAGGCGGTCAAGAATCGACTCACGATGCTGAGCCAGAACGTCGTAGCGGAAGTGACACCGTCAAACCCCTCGCTTCGTCGCTGGGTCGAGGTAATCGCTCGGAGCCAGGGCGGCTACGCGGTGGTCTCCTTCGAGGTTTCATCGGCGCTGGACGGCGTCAACACCTATCTAGCGCCCGGCGATATTCAGAACGAGTCAACTGTCGGCGCGGAGTCGCTGGACGACGTGTTGAGGGTTCTCAGTCGGATGGGCGTGGACTCGGACGCGTTCACCGTTCCGTGGGAAACCGACTTTCCGCTCTAGCAGGCCCGAGCCCGTTGCGCGCCGCGGGCTCGAGCTTCGCACCGCGCCGCGCCCCGTCTCGCGGTGGACGACCGCGAGCACGGGGCTCGGCGACGGACGGGTGCCCGCCGGATCATGGCCCGGGCCGGCCGTCAAACCGCATGCGGGCGTGTACGCGGATTTCGACAACTTCGACACGTCGGGTCGGCTGCGGCTGAAGTGAACGGCGCCCAAGCGGATCTCGCCCGGCTCGACACGCCCGTCGAGCCGGGGCCACGCGCGCTGTTCTACGAGCCCGAAGAACTGGAGGTCGAGTCCGTAGAGGACGCGTTTGCGCGTGTCGCAACGCCACGCCACCGCACCAGGACCCCGAACGACTAAGCCGTGTAGGAGCGGCGTAGCGTTCCGTCCGCGACAGCGCCTAGGTTCTGCGTTAAGAACTTCAAAACGCCTTCAGCGGTTCGCTGGGGCGCGACGGCTGGGAGGGTGCCGTTCGCGGTGGGGGCGAACCGGGTCGACCGGACGCCGCAGGTGGCTGCGCAGCTCGACGACGCCGAGCCGCGGAACGTCGTGGTGTTGCTGCTGGACGGGGCATCAGCTGGCCGCGATCGACTCGCTCGCCGGCGGCCCGGTGCTCGGCCTGTTCGCGAGTGGCTACATGACGACGAAGTATCAGCCGCTGATCGCGACGGCGGCGGGCAGCGGCTCGATCACGTACCGGCGCCTGCCGAACAGCCGCGGCGACGAACCGACGCTCGCGGAGATGACGAGCACGGCGCTCCAGCTCGTCGACAACCCGAACGGGTTCTTCATGCAGGTCGAGAGCGCGCAGACCGGCAAGGGCGCGCACGACGGCAACATCTGCGGCTCGCTCGGCCAGGTCAGCGAAGCCGACAAGGCCCTGGAGGTCCTGCTCGAGTATCAGCGCACGCATCCGGACACGCTGATCGTGGTCACGGCCGATCACGGTGACGCGACGCAGATCGTGCGCCCGGGGGAGGCGAAGGCGTACGGCACGCTGCAGACCGCTGACGGCGACCCGATCCGCATCGGCTAGTCGACCGCCAGCACGGCGCCGGCGCCCGTCTTGCGGCGCACGACCGTGAGCAGCGCGTCGGCGACCGTCGGGTCGAAGTGCGTTCCGCGCGAGCGCTCGATCTCCTCGCAGGCGCGCTCGACGCTCCACGCCGCCTTGTACGGGCGCTCGTGGGTGAGCGCGTCGAAGACGTCGCAGACGGCGGCGATCCGGCCTTCGAGCGGGATCGCGTCGCCGGCGAGGCGGTTCGGGTAGCCCGTGCCGTCCCAGCGCTCGTGGTGGGTGTCGACGATGATCTGGGCGACCTGGAGGACGGGGGAGGGCGAGCCTTCGAGCAGCAGCGCGCCGGCGACGACGTGCTTGCGCATGGTCGTCATCTCGTCGTGGGTGAGGCGGGCGGGCTTGCGCAGGATGTCGTCGGGCACGCCGATCTTGCCGACGTCGTGCAGGACCGCGGCGTAGCGGATCGTCTCGGCACGGGTGGGTGAGAGGCCGAGCTCGAGCGCGACCTCGCCGCACATCCGGCTCATGCGGTCGATGTGCTCGCCGGTGTCGTCGTCGTGCAGCTCGGCGGCGCGGGCCAGACGCGCCACGACCTCGAGCTGGGTCGCGGCCAGGTCCTTCGTGCGCGCGTGGACGGCGGCTTCGAGCTCCGTGTTGTAGCGGCTGACCTGGGCGCGGGCGGACCGCTCGGCGACGGCGCGCGCGAGCAGGGAGACCGCCAGCGTGAGCGCCAGCGCGACGAGTGGCACCGCGACGGTGATGACGGTCCCCGCGTTGA
The DNA here is from genome assembly GCF_027587195.1 of Solirubrobacter phytolaccae. Lineage (GTDB taxonomy): Bacteria > Actinomycetota > Thermoleophilia > Solirubrobacterales > Solirubrobacteraceae > Solirubrobacter > Solirubrobacter phytolaccae. The sequence goes on from NZ_JAPDDP010000001.1 coordinate 132,150, forward strand.
ACGCGACCTGCGCGGCGAGCGCGTAGACCACGCCCGCGGCCACGGCGACGGCCGCGCCGCGTCCCGGACCGAGGAACCGCACGCCGACCGCGGCGACGGACGCCAGCGCCAGCGCGAGCACGAACGCGACCCAGCCCGGGATCGTGCTCAGCGGGTTGCCGTGCAGCGCGGTCCAGATCGCGTTGGCCTGGATCTCGGCGCCGGGCATCGGCCGGTCGCCGGGAGCGGAGACGGAATGGACGTCGTGCAGCGCCGGGGCGGTCGCGCCGACGACGACGATCTTCCCGCGCAGCGCATCGTCGCGCTGCCCGTTCAGCACGTCCGCGAACGAGTAAGTCGGGATCGTGCCGGTCGGGCCGCGGAAGTCGATCAGCGCGCGGCTCGTCCGCATGGGGGAGCCGAAGCGCGAGCCCACGAGTGCGGGGATCGTCGCCAGCTTGGTGTCCTCGCGCGCGTACCGGCGGATCGAGCCGCCGCGGTCGGTCGGGAACGTGCTCGCGGCGGCGCGGGCGCCCGCCTCGGCCAGGTTCTCGTCGCCGCCGAGCACGCGCGTGCCGCCGTTGTCGTCGACCTCGCCGGTCGCGAGGATCACCCGTCCGCCCCGCGCCACGGCGTCATAGAGCGCGAGGTCCTCGTCCGGGTCCTCGGCGGGCTCGGTGAACTGCACGTCGTAGACGATCTGGCGCACGCCGGCCTCGCGCAGCCGGTCGATCATCCGCGCGTGCAGCGTGCGCGGGAACGGCCACCGCTCGTCGAGCTCGCTGAACGAGCGCTCGTCGATCCCCACCACCGCCACGCCGTCGACCGCCTGGGTCCCGCGCACGCTGAAGCGCATGTCGACCGTCGCCAGCTCCGCGCGCTCGAGCGGCGGCGTGAGCGCGGCGACGAGGGCGATCAGCGCGGCCAGCGCGCCAAGGACCTTGGCCAGCCGGATCATCCGGGCCGAGGCGAGAACAGTCGTTGGCCGGCGCGGACGAGCTTGGAGCGACCGCCGCGCCGGGGCCACACCGACACCGCGCCCTCGCGCACGAAGATCGTCGTGCCCGCGCAGGTGTCCTCGGTGCGCCACTCGGTGCCGCGGACGGTCGCGACGCTGCCGTTCCCGCGCGTGCGGAACGAGCCGCCGCTGTCCTTGCCCCACAGCGAGCGCTTCTTCTTTTTCTTCGCGCGCGAGGCGGTCGCGCCCCGCTCGCGGTCGCTGCACTCGAGCGCGCCCGCGAGCGCCAGCTCGGTCATGCCGGTGGCGGTCTGCGTGACGCTGAACTTGCCGCCGTTGAACGTGCCCTGCTGCGTGGCGCCGTCCACCTGCGCGGCGACGCGGACCCGCCCGGACTCGGTGTCCAGCAGCACGCCGAGCGGGAGCACCGCCTTGCCGGTCAGCCGCGTGTAGGTCTTCGCGTCCGGGGCGCGGAAGCTCACGACGCCGCTCACCACCGCGACCTCGACGCTCTTGCCCTCGACGGGGCCGGCGGGCGGCGGGGGCGGCGCCGGCGTGGCGCCCGGCGTCGGGCTCGTGGTGGGAACGGGGATCGGCGTGGCGGTCGGCTCGGGCTCGACCGGCGGCTCCTCGAGCGTGAGCGGGCGCGAGGACGTGCGGCCCGCGGCGCTCGTGACGGTCACGCGCACGACGCCCGCGGCCAGCTCGCCGAGCGCCAACTGCACGGTGCGCGGGGACGTCGTGCCGTAGAGGTCCGCGCGCGAGAGCTCCCGCCACGTGCCGTCGGCCTGCTGCAGCTCGGCGGCCGCCAGCGCTTCCAGGCCGTGCGAGCGCACCGTCGTCGACAACACGCCGTCCACGACCGAGACCTCGCCCACGGTCGGCGGGACCGTGATCTTGACCACGTACGGCGCGCGGTCGCGCGCGACCCACATGCGCGCGTCGGGCCCGGCCGCGATCGCCCGCGCGCGGCCTTCGAGAGCAATGGACGTCGGCGCCTCGCCCGCGACGATCCGTGCCACGCCGCCGTCCACGGCCGCCCACAGCGCGCCGTCCGGCCCGGACGCCAGCGCCGCGACGGGAGCACCCACGTCGTACGCCGCCGCATCGTCGAGCCGGTGGACGACGGCACCCTGCGCGTACCAGATCGCGCCCGTGGCGTCGGCCGCCAGCGCGTCCGGCGAAGCCCCCGCGACCGGCCGGTACGAGAGCGCGCCCGAAGGCGTGATGCGCCCGAGCCGGCTGCCCTCGACGAACCACAGGGCGCCGTCCGTCGCGGCAACGATCGAGCGCGGATCGGCACCGGTCGGATACGTGACCTCGTCGAGTGGCTCGCTCGTGAAGCGGGTGATCGCGTCCGGGCCGTCGACCGTCATCCACAGCGCGCCGTCGGCGCCGGAGGCCAGCGACGTCGGCCGCCCGGCCGTCAGAGAGAACGTCGTCACGGCCGCGCCGGGCCGCAGCCGCGCGAACGAGCCGTCCGACAGCGCGAACCAGACGGCGCCGCGGTGGCTCGTCAACCCCGACGGCTGCCGGTTGGCGGGGAATCCGGCGAACCCGCCCGCGCCCGCGTAGACGACGGTGCCCGCAGTGGTGATGCGGGCGATCCGGCCCGGGTCGGCGGGCAGGGAGGCCCACATCGCGCCGTCGGCGCCGGCGACGATCGCGTTGGCCGCCTCGCCGAGCCCGTGGATCGGCGTCACGCGCTCCTGCGCGCCGGCCGCAGCGGGTAGCGCGGCCAGCAGCCCGATCAGCGGCAGGATCATGCGGAAGCGTCTCATGGTCGGAAACCCCTCCGTCACACGTCTTTCCGGCCGATCGAGACCCTGCGAAATCCTTGCGTGGTGGGGACCTCGACCGTACCGGACCCTTCTACCCGCTGGGGCGTTCTGGCCGAATGTCCGGCTATCCGAGCAGGCGGCGCAAGGGATTCGTGTGCGCGAGGTCGATCAGCTCGTCGCCGCGCCCGGAGAGTACGGTCCGCGCGCCCCACAGCGCGAAACCCTTGACCTGCTCGCGCGTGATCGTCGGCGGCAGGGAGAGCTCCTGGCGCGCGACCATCACCTCCACGAGCGCGGGTCCGTCGTACGCGAACGCGGCGCGCAACGCGTCTTGCAGGCCGGCGGGATCGGACACGCGCTGCCCGTAGAGGCCGAGCGCCGTCGCGACGGCGGCGAAGTCCGGGTTCTCGAGCTCGGTCCCGAAGTTGACGATGCCGGCGGCCTTCATCTCCAGCTCCACGAACCCGAGCGAGCCGTTGTTGAACACGACGATCTTGGCCGGCAGCTGGTTCTGGCGCAGCGTGATCAGGTCGCCGAGCAGCATCGCCAGGCCGCCGTCGCCCGAGAGCGCCACGACCTGGCGCCCGGGGTGGGACGCCTGCGCGCCGATCGCCTGGGCGAGCGCGTTGGCCATCGAGCCGTGGTTGAACGAGCCGATCAGCCGTCGCCGGCCGTTCATGTGCAGGTGGCGCGCGGCCCAGATCACGGGCGTGCCGACGTCGGGGATGAAGATCGCGTCGTCGGCGGCGAGCGCGTCGATCGCGCCGGCGACCGTCTCGGGGTGCATCGGCGTCGCGTCGCTCTCCAGCTTGCCGAGCTTGTGCTGGGCCTTCGCGAACTCGCGCTGCATGCGCTCGAGGTACTCGGCGCTCTTGCCGGGGATCAGCCGCGGCAGGAGCGCGTCGATCGTGTCCTTGACGGTGCCGACCAGCGGCAGGTCGACCGGCACGCGCCGGCCGATGTGCTCACCGCGCGTGTCCACCTGGATCACCGTCGCGTCCTCGGGATAGAACTGGCGGTACGGCAGGTCGGTCCCGAGCATGACCAGCACGTCGCAGTGCTCGAGCGCGCGATAGCCCGAGCTGATGCCGAGCAGGCCGGTCATGCCGACGTCGTACGGGTTGTCGTACTCGACGTGCTCCTTGCCGCGCAGCGTGTGCACGATCGGCGCCTTGAGCGCACCGGCGAGCGCGACGAGCTCCGCGTGCGCGCCCTCGCAGCCCGCGCCGGCGAGGATCGCGGGACGCTCGGCCTGGTTGAGCGCCGCGGCGGCCGCGTCAAGCGCGAGGTCGGCGGGGCGGGCGACGGTCTGCGTGGGGCGGATCGCCGGCCGCTCGCCCGTGTCGTGCGCCTTGGCCTCCAGCACGTCCCCGGGGACGACGAGCACCGCGACGCCGCGCTGCTCGATCGCCGCCCGCATCGCCATCTCGGCCACGCGCGGGAGCTGCTCGGGCGAGGAGACCAGCTCGCAGTACACGCTGCACTCGCGGAAGAGGTCCTGCGGATGCGTCTCCTGGAAGTAGGAGCCACCGATCTCCGCGCTGGGGATGTGCGCGGCGATCGCGAGCACCGGGACGCGGCTGCGGTTGGCGTCGTAGAGCCCGTTGATCAGATGCAGGTTGCCCGGGCCGCAGCTCGCCGCGCAGACGGCGAGGTCCCCGGTCAGGGCGGCCTCGGCGGAGGCGGCGAAGGCCGCCGCCTCCTCGTGGCGGACGTGGACCCAGGCCAGCCCGCCGTCGCGCCGCAGGGCGTCGGTGAACCCGTTCAGCGAGTCTCCCGGCAAGCCATAGACGCGCTCCACCCCGGCACGGGTGAGCGTGGTGACGAGCTGCTGAGCCACGGTCTCGGACATGGCGTCAGGCGGTCTGGACGCGGATCATCCACGCCTGCTCTTCGAGGGTGGCGACGACGCCGTGCAGCAGGTCGGCGGTGACGGTGTCGACGTCCTCCAGGCGGTCCATGCGCTCGCGGATCGCGCCGATCGCCTCGGTCAGGATCCGGGTGAGGTTCACGAGCAGCTCGCGGTCGAGCTGCGGGCCCGGGGGGAGCAGCGGCAGCGGCGTCTGCACGGCGACCGTCGCGACCCGTCCGTCCGGCGCGTAGCCGAGAGCGACGGCACGTTCGGCCACGGTGTCGGCCTGGTCGCGCCACGCGTCCACCAGCTCGTCCAGGTGCAGGTGCAGCGCCCGGAAGTTCGGGCCCTGGACGTTCCAGTGCGCGTGCTTGCCGGTGAGCGCGAGGTCCGTGAGGATCGCGAGCACGGCCTGCAGCTCGACGCCGATCGCCTCGCGGTCGACGTGGCGCAGGGTGGGGTGGTGATCGGTGCTCAGCGTGCTCATGCGAGTGCCCCCTTGATGAACGAGATGGCCTGCTCGATCGCCGCGCCGGCGGCGTTGGTCTCGCGCAGCGCGTTGACCATCATGAAGTCGTGGATCGCGCCGCCGTAGCGGGTCGCGGTGACGTCGACGCCCGCCGAGCGCAGGTTGCGCGCGTACGCCTCGCCCTCGTCGCGAAGCACGTCCGCCTCGCCGTTGATCACGAGCGCCTTCGGCAGGCCGGCCAGGTCCTCGGCGGTCGCCCGCAGCGGGCTCGCGGTGATCTCCGCCCGCTCGTCCGGGTCGGTCGTGTACTGGTCCCAGAACCAGAGCATGGCGTCGCGGCGCAGCCAGTAGCCCTCGGCGAACTGGTGGTAGCTGTCGGTGTCGAAGCTCGCGTCGGTGACGGGGTAGAAGAGCGCCTGCGCCTTGAAGTCGACTTCGCCGCGCTGCTTGGCCAGGATCGCCAGGGCCGCGGCCATGTTCCCGCCGACCGAGTCGCCGGCGACGACCAGCCGCGACGCGTCGAGGTCCTTCGTCGCGCCTTCGCGGACGATCCACTGCGCGACAGCGTACTCCTGCTCGATCGCGGTCGGGTAGCGCGCCTCCGGGGACAGGTCGTACTCGGGGAAGACGACGGCGGCGCCCGTGCCGACGGCCAGTTCCCGCACGAGCCGGTCGTGCGTGTGGGCGTTGCCGAACACCCAGCCGGCGCCGTGGATGTAGAGGATCACCGGCAGCACGCCCGTGGCGCCCTGCGGCTTGACGATCCGCGTCTTGACCTCGCCGGTCGGCCCGCCGGGGACCGTGATCCACTCGTCGTCGACCGCCGGCTTGAAGATGTCACCCGACTGCGTGTCGTCGACGATCTTGCGACCCTCGGCCGGCGGCACCTCGTACAGGTAGGGCGGATTCGCGGTCGCTTCGGCGAAGGCCTGGGCGGCGGGTTCGAGGACAACCGGCGTGGTTGCGGGGGTGGTAGCCATGGCCAGCACTCAATCGTCGGGAAGGCCTCCCGGCCATGTGTACGGGCCGGAGACCGATGTCCGGTCAGCCGGACAGTCACGTCGCCGAGCCAGGATTACCGTGGGTGTCGTGCCAGTCCGAGTCCTCCTCATCGACGACGATGCGAGCTTCCGCTCACTGGCCCGCGGGGTGCTCGCCGCCTCCGGCTTGACCGTGATCGGTGAGGCGGGCACCGCCGCCGACGGAGCCCTCGTCGCGGTCGCGCTGCAGCCGGACGCGATCCTGCTCGACGTGAACCTGCCCGACGGCGACGGCGTGACGTTGGCCGCCGAGCTGTGCGGCCTGGACTGCAAGCCGCGTGTGCTGCTGACTTCGTCCGACCCGGACGCGACCACGACCGAGGACGCGATCCGCCGGGGCGCGTGCGGCTTCGTCCGCAAGCACGACCTCGTGGGCGAAGGCACCGACCTCCTGGCCGGCTGAGCGTCAGTCCACCGCGCGCGGGTCCGGCAGGCCCGACGGCTCCGGCTTCGTCGTCTGCGCGCCGCGGTGGATCTCCATGTCCGACGGCCGCGCGAGCAGCTCGAACAGCGCGCGCTGATAGTCGCGGAAGGCGGGGGAGACCTGGTGCGCCTTCCACACGGTCTCGTCCGTCCACTCCTGCACGTGCACGTACTCGTCGGGGTCGTCGAGCATCGCCGCGAAGCGGTACGTGCGGCAGCCGGCCTCCTGCGCGACCGCCTGCTCGGTCGCGCGCATCAGGCTCCGGAGCTCGTCACGGCGTCCGGCGATGCCGTGGATGCGGGTGATGGCGAGTACTGAGTCGGGCACGCCGCGATCGTATTTGATCGTCACGACACGCTCTCGCCCGTGACGACGACAGGAGCGCCTGCGAAAGCTGAGGCCACGCCGTGATCTCTCGGACGAGCGTCTAGTCCACTCGTCCCGCCTGAGTGGTCTGCCGATAGCAACGCATGCTCTCTGCGCTGCTTCGTCGTGCCGTGCCCGCTGCTCTGGCGGTCGTCGCGCTGGTGTCCGCCGGCCCGGCGCTCGCGGCGCCGAGCCCGATCGTCCGTGAGTTCACGGCGCCGACGGCGAGCTCGCAGAACTCCAGCCTGATCGTCGGACCCGACGGGAACCTGTGGTGGGCCCAGTTCATGGAGAACAAGATCGTCCGCTACACGCCGGGCGGCGCCGCGGTCGAGTTCGCGGTCCCGACGCTGAACGCGATGCCGAACAGCATCGCCGCCGGGCCTGACGGCAACCTGTGGTTCACGGAGTGGGGGGCCGACAAGATCGGACGCATCACCCCGTCCGGGACGATCACCGAGTTCGCGCTTCCGACCACGAGCGCCGGCGCGGCGTGGATCGTCGCCGGCCCGGACGGGAACCTGTGGTTCACCGAGTACACCGCCGACAAGATCGGCCGCATCACGCCCGCGGGTGTGGTCACCGAGTTCGCGCTGCCCGCCGCGACGGAGCCGTACGGGATCACGGTCGGGCCGGACGGCAACCTGTGGTTCAGCGAGTTCGCCGCCAGCCAGATCGGGCGGATCACGCCGGCCGGCACCGTTACCGAGTTCGCGCTCCCGACGCCCGCCGCCAAGCCGGGCGTGATCGTCGCCGGCCCGGACGGGAACCTGTGGGTCACCGAGACCGGAGCGCATCAGGTCGCGAAGATCACCCCGTCCGGTGTCGTCACCGAGTTCCCGGTCCCGTCCGCGTCGCAGCCGTGGGCGATCGCCTCCGGGCCCGACGGCAACCTCTGGATCACGCACGAGGACGGGAACACCGTGGACCGCGTCACGCCCGCCGGGGTCGTGACCGAGTTCAGCGTCCCCGGCGGCGCGACCGGCGCGATCGCCTCAGGCCCCGGCAACGCGATCTGGTTCACCGAGCACGACGCCGGCAAGCTCGGCCGGCTCTTCCCGCAGGCCACGCCGGCCCTCAGCGCCACCTCCGCCGCGTTCGGCGCGCTCCGGACGAGCACCGCCGCCACGCGGACGATCACGCTGGAGAACACCGGCGCGACCGACGTGGCCCTCTCCACGCCGACGGTCACGGGCGCGGCGGCGTTCACGCTGGCCGGCGCCAGCACCTGCACCGGCACGACCGTGCTCGCGCCGGGCGAGAGCTGCGAGCTCACGGTCCGCTTCGCACCGACGACGCTCGGCGCGCAGACCGCGACCGTGACGGTCCCCGACGACGCGTCCGGCTCGCCCCGCACCGTCGCGCTGACCGGCACGGGCACTCCGCCCCCGCCGCGCGCCGCGACCGGAGCGGCCACCGGCGTCGGCGTCGACGCGGCCACGCTCGCCGGTCTCGCCGGGCCCAACGGCGCGGCGACCGATGCCTGGTTCGAATACGGGACGACGACCGCGTACGGCGCGACCACGCCGGCGCGCGCCCTCGGCGACGGCACGGCCGACGTCGCGGTCGCCGAGACGCTCAGCCACCTGACCGCGGGGACCACCTACCACTTCCGGCTCGTGACCGTGAACGCGTCGGGCACCGTCCGCGGCGCCGACGGCACCTTCACCACGGCCGCGACTCCGCCGCCGCCCGCGCCGCCGACCGCCCCGGCACCGACGGTCGCGGTCACGCGCGCGGCCGTGTCGGGACACACCGTCCGCACCGCGTTCACCGCCACGGACGCCTCGGTCACCCACTGCCGGCTGGACTCGGGTCCCTGGGTCGCGTGCGCCTCGCCCTACGTCCTCAAGAACGTGCAGCCGGGCAGCCACGACGTCACCGTGCGCGCCTCCGGCCCGGGCGGGACGGCGCTCGACACCGAGCGGTTCACGATCGCTCGCGACGAGCCGCAGGTCACCCTGCTCTCGCCCAAGACGCTGTCGCTGGCCGCCTCGGGCACCGTGAAGCTGAGCGTGCGCTGCGACGCGCCCCGCGGCACCTGCGCCGGCACCGCCGCGCTGCGCCGCGGCACGACCGCCCTCGCGCGCGCGTCCTTCCGCATCCGCGCCGGCAAGACCGCGACGCTGCGGTTGAAGCTCTCCACGAGCACCGCGCGCAGGCTTGCGAGCGCCGCGAAGGTGTCGGTCGTCCTCGCGGACGGCGACACGACCGCGACGCTCAGCCGGGTGCTCCGCAAGGCCTAGTTGCGCTTGGAGGTGGGGCGGGCGATCGCGCTCGCCGCGATCGGGGCGGTCGGGGCCGAGATCGAGGCCGTGGTGCCGTCGGCGTTCTCGGCGACCACGACGACGCGCAGGCGATACCCGAGGTCGCGTGTGCTGGGGATGTAGCTCTCGTCGTCATCGACGCTCACGTTCACCCAGCGGTTCTTCCGGGTCTGGCGTTGCCAGGTGCGAACGTAGGTCTCGGGCGTGTTCAGCCACGTCCCGTCGTTCGTCTGCAACGGGGTGCCGCGGCGCGGGCGGCCGCCGATCGACGGCGCCGTGGTGGCCACCGGCGGCGTGGGGACCCAGAGCTCGCCACCGCCGCACGCCGGTGTGATGCTGGCGCAGCCCGCCATGAACGCCGAGTCGTACGTGTTCCAGTGCGTCGCGAGATACGAGCCGGCCGGCGGGGCCGGGTTGAAGTAGTCGTCGCGCCCGCAGTCGTAGCCCTGGGGGATCGTGCCGGGGATGCCGGCGCAGTCGTACTGCATGGCGTGCGCGGCGCCCGCGTCCTCGACGTAACACATCACGTCGGCGCCCTGCCAGCAGTGGCCGTAGCGGGAGCGTTCCGCGGTCGCCGGTGCGGTCGAGTGCGGGGCGCTCCACTGCACCCCTCCGAGGTTGTGCGTGATCTCGTGGAGGAACCCTTCGGGCCACCAGCCGCCGCGGACCGGACCGGGGGCGGCGTCGCCGTCGCGGCTGAACAGCACGGAGCGCAGGCCGCCACGGTTGTGCGGGTTCTCCGCGCCGGGCTGCTCGCCCGAGTCGCCCATCACGGTCTCACCGAGCCCGAACTCCGAGCCCATCGACGAGAGGCTGTCGGCGAGGATCACCGTGTTGCGCGGGCCGGCGCCGGTCCCGAGCGCACGACCGACCGCCGTGGTGATCGCGGTGAAGTCGCCCGCGTAGGCCGCCCGCGGACCGGGCAGCGCGACCACCTGCAGGTCGACGAACTGCGGCCCGCAGCGCGTGCCCATGTCGAAGCGGATCGCCTTGGTGCCGCCGCTCTGGGCGCTCAGGAAGCGCTCGGTGATCGCGACGTTCGCCTGCAGCGCGTCCTGGAACCCGCTGAACCGGTTCGGCCGGTCCGCGGCGTACGCGTAGACCACCTTGAACTGGGGAGCGGACGCGGGCGCCGAGGCGTTGGCCGTGCCGTCGACGGTCGTCGCGTCGCCGCACCACACGGCGGGGAGGCCGTCGGGCCCGTCGGCCTGCTGTTGGGCGACGACGACCGCCTGCGCGAGGTTCACGCTGGCCAGCTCGGCCCGGGTGTCGCGATGCACCGCCACGGAGGAGCTTTCCGCGGTCAACGCGAGGGTGGGGAGCACGAGCGCCGCGCCGATGAGGACGGTCGCTCCCGCGAAGGGGTTCACGCGGCGGAGCGGGGAGGAGTGGGACGAGCGCATGGCGTCGTCTCCGTTCTTCTAGCCGGGAGGGGAGAGTGCGCTGAGCGGTTCCCGCGACCGAACGAGCCGGTGCTCGAGACGTCGATTGAAACCGCAGGACGCGGGCGGCGGACCACAGGATCCCGCCCGACCTATGACGCACCGCTCCTGGCGAGCACGTTGTATCTAGCCCTGTCCTTGGGCCCGGTGGCGAGCGCTCAGCTGAGCGCTCGAGGCACACCGTAGCGCGGGGATCTCAGACGTGGGCAGGCGGAACCAACTGGTGTGTACTCGCGTTGACGCGGCGTTTTAGCCTGGGAACAGGGAAGCGGACCGATCGTCCCGATTAACTGTTTTTCACCGTTGTCAGATATTCATTGAAAACTTCGAGGATCCTGATCGGTAGGTCTACTATCAGAACCAGTCGGAAGTTGCGTCACCGGTGAGTAGCCGGTGCAGGATCACGGCTTGGAGCCTCAGCTGAGTGCTCTTACCGGCCCAAGGACAGGGCTCAATACAGCGTGCTCGCCAGGAGCGGTGCGCCATAGGTCGGGCGGGACCGCTCTCGGTTCGCCGCCCGCGTCCTGCGGTTCCATTGATTGCGTCGCCTCGAGCACCGGCTCGTGCGATTGCGGGAACCGCTCAGCGCATCCTTCCTCCCGGCTAGAAGATCGGAGACGACGCCATGCGTTCGTCCCATTCCACGCTGGTCCGCGGCTCATTGAGCTGCGGCGCGGTCCTCGCCACCCTCGGCTTCACCGTCCCGTCCGCCTCCGCCGCCGCCCCGGTGGCGAAGGCCCAATGCCCGAGCATCGACGTCGCGCTGACGGCGACCAACGCCGACGCGATCCGCGGCGGCGTCCTCTGCCTCACCAACGCCGAGCGCCGACTGCACGACCTCACGCCGCTGCGCGAGAACCCCAAGCTGCGCAAGGCCGCGCTCGGGCACTCGTCGGACATGGTCCGCCGCAGCTACTTCTCGCACACCGCGCCCAGCGGCACGACGTTCGTCGACCGCATCGTGCGCGCCGGCTACACGGAGCGCAACGACGGCTGGTCGCTCGGCGAGAACCTCGCCTGGGGCACCGGCGACCTCGGCACCGCCCGCGGCGTCCACGAAGCGTGGATGCGCTCCAGCGGCCACCGGGCCAACATCCTCAAGGCCGCGTACCGCGAGCTCGGCATCGGCATCCAGCCGGGCGTCCCGAAGGACGGCAACGTCGGCGCCACGTTCACGACGGATTTCGGCGTGAAGCTGTGAGCGCCCCGACACTCCTCGTCGACGCGCCGCTCGTCGTCGTCACGCCGTGGCACCACCTGACCGTCTGCCGCCGCGCCTCGCTCGCCCGCACCCACGTCACCGTGGTCGGCGTCCTCGACTGCGAAGCCATCGAGGCCATCGACGACGTGGCGCGGGCCGCAGAGCGCGACGCGCACGCGTTCACGCTCGATCTGACGTACGTGACCACGATCACGGCGGACGCGCGCGACGCGCTGATCATCCGCGGCTATCGCTCGGAGAGCGAGGCGTCATGACCTCCACCCGCATCACACCGGCACGCCACCGCGTGCCGTCCTTGAAGGAAGTCCCGGCGCGCCGCGCCGGCAGGAAGGCACGTATGTCGCACCCGTTCCGTACCCCTGTGCTCCGAAGCGTGGGCACTGCCCTCGCGGTCGGCTGCGCGTTCGTCGCGGTCCCCGCCGCGGCGAGCGCCGCACCCGTCGATCTGGCCACCGCCAAGCCGTTCGTCGTGCTCGGCGGCTCAGCGGTCACCAACACCGGGCCGTCCGTGCTCAACGGCGAGCTCGGCGTGTCGCCCGGCACGGCGCTGACGGGGTTCGGGATCGCGACGCTCAACGGCGCCGTGCACAACAACGACGCTGTCGCGGCCCAGGCGCAGCTCGACCTCACCAACGCGTACGGCGTCGCCGCCGGCCAGCCGCTGACCGTCGACCTGTCCGGCACCGACCTCGGCGGGCTCGTGCTCACGCCCGGCGCGTATCGCTTCACGTCCTCGGCGCAGCTCACCGGCACGCTCACGCTCGACGCGCAGAACGATCCCGCCGCGCAGTTCGTGTTCCAGATCGGGTCGGCGCTCACCACCGCCAGCGTCAGCCGGGTCAGCCTCGTCGGCGCCGCGACGCCGTGCAACGTCTACTGGCAGGTCGGCACGAGCGCGACGCTCGACACCGGCACCGCGTTCCAGGGCAACCTGATGGCCGCGGCCTCGATCTCGCTCAACAACGCCGCGACCGTCCAGGGGCGCCTGCTCGCCTCGAGCGGCCAGATCAGCCTGATCAACAACGTCATCGACGCCTCCATGTGCGCCGCGACGCCGACCACGCCGACGGACACCTCGACCACGGGTCCGCCGTCGACCGGCACCGGCACTGGCAGCGGCAGCGGCAGCGGGGGCGCAGCGCCCACAGGCCCCGGTGCCGGTGGCACCGCGGTCGCGCCCCGCCGCGGCACCGCCGTGTGGACGCGCACCACGCCGCGCGCCCGGTCCGGGCAGCCCGCCTGCGCGGACGGCTTCAACGCCACGCTGCGTGGCCGCCAGATCAAGCGCGTCGTCTTCCGCCTCGACGGCCGCGTCGTCCGCGGCACCACCAAGTCGCCGTTCCGCCTGTTCGTGCGCGGCCTGCCCGGCCGCCACAAGGTCACGGCCCGCGTGACCTTCAAGGACGCCACCCCGGCGCGGACGCTCAGCCTCAACTACCGCGCGTGCGCCTCGGTCGCCCTGCGCCCGACGTACGGTCCCTCGCAGTTCACGGGATGACCATCGCTGCTTCCCCCGGCCGCCGCCGGGGGATCGTGGCGCTGGCGCTGGCGCTGATCGCGGGTGCGGGCGTCCACGCGACGCCCGCCCGCGCCGCGGTGCCCGCCGAGCAGGCCTTGGTCGTGCTGACGGCGCCGCACGTCGCACGCGCACACCCACGTGCGAGCGCGCGCGTGATCCAGTCCGTCCCCGCCCGCGCTCCGTTGACGCGCGTGCGTACGACCCTTCCCGTCGTCGGCCCCGCGCGCGGCGGGTGGGTGCGCGTGATGCTCCCCGGGCGTCCCAACGGACGTACGGCCTGGATCCGCACCTACCGCACCCTGCGCCGGTCGACGCCCTGGCAGCTGCGCGTGGACTTGTCCGCGCGTCGCGTCACCGCCTACCGCGACGGGGTCGTGCAGCGACGCTTCCGAGCGATCGTCGGCGCGCCCGGCACGCCGACGCCTCGCGGCCGGTTCTTCGTCGAAGAGGCCGTGCGGCTGGCCGCCACCGCCGCCGGCGGTCCCTACGCGCTCGCCACGAGCGCGCGCTCGACCGTGCTCCAGGAGTTCGAGGGCGGTCCGGGGCAGATCGCGCTCCACGGGACCAACCACCTCGCCGGCGCGCTCGGCACGGACGTCTCCCACGGCTGCGTGCGTTTGAGCGACGCCGCCATCCGCTGGCTGGCCGCACGCATCGGGCGAGGCGTGCCGGTGACCGTCACCCGGTGATCCGCCCGGTCGTGATCGGCGTTGGGCCGGTCGGCGACCGGCTCGGAGGCCTGCTCGCGAGCTGCTCGAGATGCCGGACGACCACGCGCATGTCGTCCATGAGCTCGACGATCGACGACGTCTCGGGATAGAAGGGCTCGCCGATCACGACCCGGACTTGTGCGTGCGGGCGTCCCAGCCGCGTCCACGACGTGGCGGTAGGCCGTTCCCGCACGCCGATCGGGACGATCGGGACGTTGATCGTCAGCGCGGCGAGCGCTGCAGCACGCGACTCCCGGGTGTCGTCGATGGTCGCGGTGGCCACGACGTCGGTGGCGGACACGTGCCGTGGGACGACCGCGTCGAGCGCCCGCCGGTGGTTGGCGATGTAGACGGCGGGGCCGTTCGGGGGCCAGGTCTCCCGGCTGAGGTCCAGGCACTCGACGTGCGACCCGACGAGCCCGTCGGCTCGTCGCGCCAGCGACCGCAGGACGTCGGTGATCCGCGCGTCGCTCGGCCGCCGGAGCCACACGTCGAGATGGTCCGCGGCCACGCGGCCGAGCACTTCCCGGGCCGCGTCCTTCACGTCGGCGGTGAAGTAGACCCGGCTGCGCACCGTGGATCGTCGGACACCGGACCGCAGCAGCAGTCCCCGGACGTCGGCCGGAGCGGTGGCGACGAGCGCGACGTCGAACCGCTCGGCGAGCCCGTTGATCCAGAGGTCGACCCCGGTCCCGTCGGCCGCGAGCCGCTCGACCTGCGCGCTCGTATGCAGCGTGACGCCCAGGCGGAAGAGCTGGTCCACCGTGTCGGCGACCGCGCGCTCCTCGACCCGTCCGCCGAACCGTGGACCGGTCTCGAAGACGGTGATCAGATGGCGGGGGTCCTCACTGAGCAGCTGTGCCGCGGCGAGGCCGGTCCGGCCTGCGCCCACGATCGCGATCCTCATCGTGCCTCCTCGGCTGATCGCTCATTGCGTACTGTGCGTGTGTGACTGGTGAACCGGTGCGTCCGGACGGAGCCGCTGAGGCGGCCCGCATCGGGCAGGTGGCGAACAAGCAGCCGTACGTCGCGTGGCGCGGCGTGGACGGCCGCCTGCACGTGCACGGGCTGAGTCCGCGTGCTCCCGCCACGATCGGCCGCGTGGACGGGACGGTGACGTTCCCGCAGGACCGGCAGATCTCCCGCGAGCACGCGGAGGTGACGGTGCGCGAGTACACCGACCCCGCCGCGGTGTGCGTGTACCTTCTCGATGTGGCGTCCAGGCACGGCACGGAGTTCCGTGCCGTGCGTCTGCGCAGCGGCGTCACGCAGGAGAAGGGGGCGTGGCAGCCCGTTCCGCGGGTCCCGGCGCGACCGGCCCAACTGGAAGCGGGCGAGCACGACGTGCGGCTCGCGGGCGTGCGCTTCCTCCTGATCGGCGGCGTGCCGCTCGACGAGGGCCGTACGTCGGACCGTGACGAGCTCGAGCAACCGACGATCCGCGAGCGCGAGGTGCTGGTGGAGCTCTGCCGGCCGTCGTTCGCGTCCCCCGACGCGTTCGCTGCGCCGCCGAGCAACGCGGAGATCGCGGCGCGTCTGAAACCGCCGATCGGCCCGGAACGGGTGAGCGATCTGCTCAGCCAGCTGTACCGGCGGTACGACCTGCACGGAACGAAGGAGCAGAACCGCCTGCAGCTCGTGGCGCTCGCCAAGCAGCACCTGATCGACGCCGGCGACTACGCGTAGCCGGATCATGGCGTCAGCCTCACCGGCGTGAGCTCCGCGAACGCGTAGGCCACGACCAGCGACAGCTCCCGCTCGGTCTCCGGGCCGACGCGGGAGAGGTGGGCGAAGCGGACGTTCGGGCACGTCGCGTCGCGATCGTCGAGAGCCAGCGCGGGACAGAGCAGCGACGGCGTGCGACGGATGCGCATGGTGGTGGCCCGCAAGAACCGCAGGCCGCGGTCGCGTACGTCGGTGGGGAGCCAGTCCAGCGCGGGTACCGGGATCGGAGCCAGATCGCGCGCGATCGCATGGACGAGCTCCGCCAGCGCGGGCGGCGCGCCGGCGAACTGCTCGGTGAGGACCGTCGCCTCCGCCTGGAGTCCGCCGAAGATGACGAGGATCGGCCGCCCGCGTGCGATGCGGTCCCTGACCTCCCGCGCTTCAGCCGGATCGGGCCAGAGGTCGAAGCCGGTGGCGCCGTGGTGGCGGATCCGGCGCGGACCTTCGAAGACGATCAGAGCGTCGTCGCACTCGATCGCGGCGGGCAGGCTCATGCTCCCCGAAGCTATGCCAAGCCGTGTCTCACGGCATCACAGGAAGTGCATATATCTCGCGCGACGGCGACATATATGTCGGCCGCTCAGGTCAGTCGGCGCCGCCGCGGCGGGCGATCGCCGCGGCCTGACCGCGGTTGCTGACGCCAAGCTTGCCGAGGATGTGGGAGACGTGCAGCGCCGCGGTCCCTTCGGTGATGTGCAGCTGGGCGGCGATCTCTCGGTTGGTCCGGCCTTCCGAGAGGAAACCGAGGACCTCGCGCTCGCGGCGCGTCAGCCGGTCCTCGGGCCCGGCGGACTCGAGCTGCCGGACGACGGCGTTGCGAAGTCGCTTGCGCTTGACGAGATCCTCCGCCCACTGCTCGAGCGGTGCCGCGCCGAGCAGCTGGGCGACGTCGAGCACCTTCGCGAGGGCCTGCGCCGCCGCGTCGCGGTCGCGCTCGGCGAGCCGGGCCTCGGCTTCCCGGACACGGGCGTACGCCGCGCGGTACGGGTGTTCAAGCCGGTCCCACACGTTCGCGACGCCTTCCCACTGCTCGGCCGAGGACGCACTCCGGGCCCGGGCACTTTCGGCGAGCGCACCCGCCAGGTGTGCCAGGGCGATCGGCGGAGCGGACTCGTCGAGGAAGTCCGACAGCCACGCCGTGAGGCGCTCGGCCTCGTCCGGCGCGCCGGCGTCGGCCGCGGCCCGCACGGCCACGGCGATCAGGGCCGGCGTGTACAGCCGCTCCTCGCGACCGCGCACGCGCTCGAGCTCCGCCGCCGCGATCACCAGCGCCTCGTCGGGCTCGCCCGCCGTCAGGGCCAGCTCGATCACGCAGGCGCCGACGTAGGCCGTCCACTCCGTCGCCGACGACTCCCGCAGGAGCCCGCTGGCCTCGTCGAGCCAGGCCCGGGCCTGCTCGAACGCGCCGCGCCCGGCCGCGAGCTGGCCGGAGACCGTGAGCCGGAGCAGCGTCTCCGTCCAGGTCAGCGACGCGCCTTCGAGCTGGTCGATCCGCGCCTGCGCGGCGTCCCAGCGACCCAGCTCGAACTCGTCCTCGGCGGCGTTGAGCGCGAAGTAGCGGCCGTAGGAGGCCTCGACGCCGAGCTGCTGCGCGGTCTCGAGCCCCGCCGCCATGACCTCCAGCGCGCCGGGCAGGTCGCCGCGGAGCCGGCGGACCTCGCCGAGGTGCACGTACACCCCGGTGACGTCCTCCGGCCTCCCGCGCGCTTGGCCGATGCGGAGCGACTCGTGCAGGTGCGCCTCGGCGTCCTCGAACTCCCCGAGGTACGCCAGCACGAGGCCGAGCACCGACCGTGCGTACCCCTCCTCCGCTTCGGCCTCGGCTTCCTGGGCGACCGCGAGCGCGCGCTGGGCGCGTTCCCGCGCCTCGTGCCAGCGAACGCTGAGCGTGAGCGTGAGGCTCTCGTTGCTGAGCAGACGGGCGCGCTCAGCGCTCGCGGTCTCGTCGAGCCGCTCCAGCGCCTCGCCGTAGAACGTCAGCGACTTGTCGAGATGGTGGTCCTGGAAACGGCCGAGGCGTTCGAGGAAAACCGCGGCCCGGCGCGGGTCCGGGTCGTCTCCGAGCGCGGCCAGGCCGAGCTCGCACCACTGGATCGGGAGGTCGTCGGCGCCCGCTCGATAGGCCGCGTCGGCGGCGTCCAGCAGCATCTGGGCGCGGTCCAGGCCGGTCGCCTCGGCCGAGCTCCAGAGCGTGACGGCGGCCGTGTAGTGCTCCACCGCCTCGTTGTACGCGTAGACGCCGGTCGCGGCCCGGGCGGCTTCCAGTGAGGCGGCGAGCGCCGCTGCGGGCTCGCCGGCCGCACGCCACTGCACCGCCAGCTCGGCGGCATCCGTCAGGTCCGGGTGCTCGCGCAGCGCACCCGCCACGGCGGCGTGCAGTCGCCGGCGTTCGCCCGGCAGCAGCGCGTCGTAGACCGCCTCGCGGGTGAGCGCGTGGCGGAAGGTCAGGGTGGAGCCGTCCGCGACGATCACGTGCGAGTCCACTGCGGTCCGCAAATGGCTCGAGAGCTCGGGCTCGCCGGTCGCTACGGCCTCCGCCAGCAGGTCGTGCTCGATCGCGCGCCCGAACGCGGCGAGCACCTGCAGGACGTGCTGGGTCTCGGCGCTCAGCGTCCTGACGCGTTCGAGCAGCGCGGCGGCCTGGCCGGGCGGGAGCGGCGCCTCGGCGGTGTGGCCGTGGGCGATCAGCTCCTCGACGTAGAACGGGTTGCCCTGCGTCCGGGCCGTGATCCGCCGGGTGATGCCGACGTCGGCCGGGCGCTGCAGGATGGCCTCGATCTGCTCGCTGACCTGCGCCTCGTCGAGCGGGTCGAGGGCGATCGTCTCCACCGTCGGGCAGCGCTCGAGCTGGTCGACGTAGCGCTCGAGCGCCTGCAGGTCACGCCCGTCGTGCAGGCGGTGTGTCGCGACGAGGAGCACGCGTTCCCTCCGCGCGTTGCGGGCCACGAACGACAGGAAGTCCAGCGTCGACGGGTCCGCCCAGTGGATGTCCTCGACCACCAGCACGACCGGTGTCTCGTCGGCCAGCCGCGCGAGCAGCTCCAGCAGGTACTCGTACTGCCGGCCCTGCGCGCCCCGTGAGCTGTCGCGCCCTGCCGGGGCCTGGCGCCCGAGGGCCGGGAGCAGGAGCGCCAGCTCGGCGATCGTCGACTCCGGGAGCTGGCTCGCCGCGGCCTCGAGCCGGTCCACCGGCACGTCGCGGAGCGCGGCGACCAGCGGTCCGTAGGGCGCCTCCTCGCCGGCGATCGGGAAGCACGCTCCGCGCAGCGACAGCGCTTCGGACGCCTCGAGCTCGCGCACAAGCCGCGACTTGCCGATGCCCGCGTCCCCCTTGATCAAGGCCAGCGTGAACGCTCCCGCGGCGGCGCGCGCGTACAGCTCCTGCAGGTGCTGCAGCTGGGACTCGCGCCCGATCAGGCGCGGGCTCGAGATCCGATGAGGCACGCCTGAACCCTATAGCGCACCGGAGCGATCCGGCACCCTTCCCTTTACGGAGGTGAACCCCTCCGAGACCGTAGGACTCACTTACCTCAACCCGGGTGCGTGATTAACCAAAACTGCCACAGAGTTGTGAGTGTAAGTCAACTCCAACGCACAGGAGGACTCTGTGTCACGTACCGCCAAGTCCCTGCTCACCCTGGTGACGGCGATGACCCTCGCCGGCGCCACGAGCCCCGCGTTCGCCGACGACGATCCGCCGCCCCCGCCGACGCCCCTCTGCCACGACGCCGAGGGCACGCCGATCTTCGATCAGGCCGTGTGCGACGCCCTGGGCCGCCAGGCCTCGGGCCACTAGCTCACCTCACCGTCGTGCCCTGGCCGTCCGGCCGGGGCACGACCGGGGGCGCTTGCTTTCCGGCGCCCCTCAGCTATAGGTTCCCTGCGCAATGTGTGCCGCTGCCGCTGACGCGTTCGGGACCCGCTCCGCCTTCTCGCCGGGCGAGACGGTCGGCGACTACGTGATCGAGGAGCGCCTCGGCGCCGGCGGCTTCGGAGAGGTCTTCCTGGCCACCGAGCTCGCCCTCAAGCGCCAGGTCGCCCTGAAGTTCGTTCGCCCCGAGTTCGCCGCCGACCACGACTTCGTCCGTCGTTTCGCCCGTGAGGCGAGCACGATGGCGACGGTCGAGCACCCGAACATCGTGCCCATCTATCGGCACGGCCAGGTGCGCGGCCGGCACTTCCTCTCGATGCGCTACGTGCCGGGCGGCTCACTCGCCGACCTCCTGGCGGCCCGTCAGCTTCCGCTCGAGGACATCCTCGACGTGCTCGGCGGCGTCGCGGCTGGGCTCGACCACTGCCACGCCCGCGGGATCGTCCATCGTGACCTCAAGCCCGCCAACGTGCTGATCGACCCGCACGACGGCCGCGGTCTGCTCGCCGATTTCGGCATCGCCCTCACCGACGACTTCTCGACGATCACCGTCGCGGGCAGCCGCATCGGCACGCCGGTCTACATGGCCCCCGAGACGCTGATGGGGGAGCCCGCGACGCCCGCGAGCGACCGCTGGGCCCTTGCCGCGATGGCCTACCGCATCGCCACGGGCGCGCTCCCGCGTGGGCCCTCGCAGCCCCCGGGCACCGCGCCGGTGCCGCTCTCCGCCCACAATCATCGCTTCGGCCCGGACGTCGACCGCGTGATGCTCCGCGCGCTCTCGGTCGACCGGTCCCGCCGCCATCCTTCTGCCCGCGCGTTCGTCTCCGAGCTGCGGGAGGCGCTCGAGCGTCCGGTCCACCCGAAGCCGCCGCGCCGAAGCGCCACGCGCCGCATGTGGAGCGTCGGCGGCGCCGCGCTCGTCCTCATGCCGGCGATGGTGTACGGCGTCGCCTCCCTCGTCGATCGCGGGCCGGCCTGTCACACGAGCTACACCGGCGCCTGCCTGAAGGCCGACGCGGGCGACTACGACTGCAAGGGCGGCGACGGCGACGGACCCAACTACATCGCGGGCGCGGTCCGCGTCGTCGGTCGCGATGACTTCGGTCTGGACGGCGACGGCGACGGCGTGGCCTGCTGAGTCCCGACGTATGCACCCGCGCGATTAACTCTATATAGATCGCGATATTGACGTAGATCAGCGCCGCACCCGACACTCGAACTATGAGTGTTGAGCTGATCTCCCGGACCGGACTTGCTGCCGGCATCGTCGCGCTGTGCCTGTCTCTGACCGCGTGCGCTGCCACCGAACCCTCGGGCACCTCCGACAGCGCCTCACCCGCGGAGGAACAGGTCGACGAGACCACGCCGCAGGACGAACCCACCGAGGCGAAGAAGCCCAAGAAGAAGAAGCGCGAGCTGACCTCGGGCCAGGAGAACGCCCTCGAGGCCGCCCGCAGCTACATCGACATGAGCGGCTTCTCGAAGCAGGGCCTCATCGAGCAACTGTCCTCCTCGGCGGCGGACGGGTTCTCGAAGGCTGACGCGAAGTTCGCCGCGAACCACGTCGGCGCCGACTGGAAGCAGGAAGCCGTCGAGGCGGCGCAGAGCTACCTCGACATGGGCGGGTTCTCCAAGCAGGGCCTCATCGAGCAGCTCTCGTCTTCGGCGGCTGACAACTTCACCCCGGCGCAAGCGCGCTACGCGGCGGACAAGGTCTATTGAAGCCCGCCCGCGCCCTCGCGCCAGTGGCGTGGCTGAGCACGGACGGATCGTAGGCCGTCAGCGCGGTGCGTCAGCGCACGGTCAGGCTCGTGCTCCCGCCCAGGTGCGTCGCGTCGCCGGCGTAGGTGACCGTGACCTTGATCGCTTTGGCCTTCAGGGTCGCCTTCCACTTGCCGCGGACGATCGTGGCGGTCACCTTGGCCTTGCCGACCTTGACCGTGACCTTCCCGGTGCCCGCGGCGGTGCCCGCGAGCGTCAGCTTGCCGCGCTTGCGCTGGGCGCTGGTGACCGCGAGGCCTGCGGCCTGCTTGCCGGCTGCCGCGGGGACGATGATCCGCTCGGGCGGCGAGGGGACGGTGATGACCTGCGGCGATCCCTTCGGAGTCTCGACCGTGAACGCGCGCTCGGCGGTGGTCGCGGTGTTGCCGGCGGCGTCGGTCTGGCGCGCCTTGACGGTGTAGGTGCCGTCCGCGAGGTCGGTCGGGATCGGCTCGAAGCGGCCGCTCGTGACCTTCACGACCCGGGTCGTGCCGTTGGAGAGCTCGAGCGTGACGTCGCTGGGGTCGTCGGTCGTGCCGTCGATGCTGAGGTTCGGCGCGACCGTGTCGAGGACGAACGTGACGGTGCCGGTGGTGCCGTGGTTGCCGGCGGCGTCGTCCTGGACGGCGCTCGCGGTGTAGCTGCCGTCGGGCAGCGTGAGGTCGGTGGCGAACGCGCCGTTTGCCGGCGTGGCCACGATCGCGAGCGGCGCGCCCGAGGCGTTGCGCACGGTGATCGTCACGGGCGTCGTGTCGGTGGTCGTGCCGCTCAGACGGGCGCCCTCGGCGAGAAGCGTGAGGGCGGGCGCGGTGCGGTCGACCGTGAACGTGCGGGTGACCGTCGCCGTCTGACCGGACCCGTCGGTCTGGCGGGCGACCGCGGTCCAGTCGCCCTCCGCCAGCCCTCGGGTCGGGACCGAGAACGCGCCGCCCGTGCCGGGCGTGAGCGCCAGCGGGTACGTGCGCCCGCCCGCGTCCGTGAGCTCGAGGCTGACCGTGGGGTTGTCGCCCAGGCTCGTGCCGGCCGTTCCGCTCAGCGTCGTCCCGGTCGCGTTGAACGCGAGCGCCGGCGCGGCCGGGTCCTCGAACGTGATCGACAGCTGCGGCGTCGACTCGGAGGTCAGGATCGCCTGCGACGTCCCGGACACCACGGCGGGGTCGAAGTAGTTCGAGCCGCCGCCGCCACCGGCCGCGCTCTCCACGGCGCTCCCCGCCCCGCCGCCGCCACCACCGCCGAAGAACCCGCCGCCGCCACCGCCGCCACCGGAGCCGACCGTGCTGTGGCCGTTGCCACCCGCGCCGCCGGCACCGCTGACACCGGCCGCGCCGGGCTGGCCCGTGGTGGCGCTCCCCCCGCCTCCGGTGCCGGGGGCACCACCGGCGGACTGCGTGCCCGCTCCGCCGCCCTTCGCGTGCGTGACGAGGCCCGTGCTGTCCTTGCCCGCGGCGAGCGCGTTTCCGCCGTCTCCGCCCACGATCGACAGTGCGGACGCGCCGGCGCCGCCACCGCCGGCGGCGACGAACCGGTAGGTCGCACCCTCCAGCAGCGCGGCCATTCCGCCGCCCGTCCCGCCCGGTGACCCGGCGGAGCCCGCGCCCCCGCCACCGCCGACGGCGACCCTGAGCCGCGCGCCAGGGACGACCGTCATGGTGCCTGTGACCCTCGCGCCGCGGCCGCCGATCGCGTTGCCGCGCGAAGTCCCGCTGCCGCCCACCGCGACCAGCGAGAAGCTCGTCACACCGGCCGGCACGTCGAAGGTCGTGTTCTTGTCGAACGTGATCGTGGCCGGCGCGGCCCATGCGGGCGAGGCCGTGACGAGCAATGCAAGGACAGCGGCGGCGAGGGTGCGCATGGCGGCAATGTAGATGAGGGAGCCTTGAGCGAACCTAGACCCTTGTAGCGGTAGACCATCACGACCGCGCTCGTCCGGCTGCCGTACGCGTCGCCCGCGCACGTCCTTGGCAGCGCGTTCGCGATTGGAGCGATCGTTTGTCGAGACGGTGCGTTTCGACAATCCATTAGACAAGACGCACCGTTGCGTCTAAGGTGAACCATATGCGTTCAACCATCCTCATCACCGCGCCGACCAGCACGATCGGTCGCGAGCTCGTGGGGGAGCTGCTGGAGCGAGGCGCGCGGCTGCGACTCCTCGCCCGCGATCCCTCGGCGCTCTCCGCCGACGTGCGCGAACGGGCCGAGGTCATGACCGGCTCGCACGGCGACGCCGACGTCATCGATCGCGCCTGCGAGGGCGTCGAGGCGGTCTTCTGGCTCTCCCCGAACCTGCCGGAGGCGGTGACGGTCGACGACAGCTTCGCCGGGTTCGCGCGGCCGGCCGTCGACGCGTTCGGCCGCCATGGCGTGAAGCGCGTCGTCGGCATCTCGGCGCTCGGTCGCGGCACGCCGCAGGCCAAGCACGCCGGCCCGGTCACCGCGACACTCGCGCTCGACGACCTGATCGCCGGCTGTGGCGTTGCCTACCGCGCGCTGACCTGCCCGTCGCTGATGCACAACCTGCTCAACCACGTCGGCTCGATCAGGGAGCAGGGCGCGTTCTTCATGACGATCGACCCGGAGCTGAAGGCGCCGACGGTCGCTGCGCGCGATGTCGCCGCCACGTCGGCGCGGCTGCTCTTGGACACCGAATGGAGCGGCGCGGGGGAGGTCCCGTGTCTCGGCCCGGAGGACCTCTCGCCCAACGACTGGGCGCGGACCATCTCCGACGTGCTCGGCACGCCGGTCCGCTACGAGCAGATCCCGAGCGCCGCGATGGTCGAGCGCATGGTGGGCTTCGGCTTCAGCCCCGCGATGGCACAGGGCATGGCGGACATGTTCGAGGCCAAGAACGCCGGCCTCGACAACGCGGAGCCGCGCACGGCGGACGCCACGACCCCGACGACCTTCCGCGCGTGGTGCGAAGCGGTCCTCAAGCCGACGGTCGAGGCATGAGCACGCTCACATGCGAGCCGCTCGCGTCGCTGGCCGACCGCCTGTTCGCGGAGGCCGAGGCGCCGGCCACGATCCCGGCCGATCCGCGCGCTGACTACCGGTCGTTCTACGCCGCCGCGAAGGACGTCTACATGGCGGTCTCTCGCGACACGGCGCGGCTGCTCTACCTGCTCACGCGCACGAGCGGCGCGCGCTCGATCGTCGAGTTCGGCACATCGTTCGGCCTCTCGACCCTGCACCTCGCCGCCGGCGTGCGCGACAACGGCGGCGGTCGCGTCGTCACCACCGAGTTCGAGCCGTCCAAGGCCGCGCGAGCGCACGAGCACTTCGTCGCCGCCGGTCTCGACGACCTGATCGAGATCCGGGAGGGCGACGCGCTGCAGTCCCTTGCTCGCGATCTGCCCGACGCGATCGACCTCGTCCTGCTCGACGGCGCGAAAGGCCTGTACCCCGACGTGCTCGCGCTGCTCGAGCCGAGCCTCGCGCCGGGCG
This sequence comes from Solirubrobacter phytolaccae, assembly GCF_027587195.1. Lineage (GTDB taxonomy): Bacteria > Actinomycetota > Thermoleophilia > Solirubrobacterales > Solirubrobacteraceae > Solirubrobacter > Solirubrobacter phytolaccae. The sequence continues at coordinate 156,980 of NZ_JAPDDP010000001.1, forward strand.
CGCTGATCGTCGCCGACGACGCGGACCGCAACCCTGAGTACCTCCGACAGGTGCGCTCGGACGGCTACGTGTCCGTGCCGTTCGCGGGCGACATCGAGGTCTCGATGCGCGCGAGCTAGCCGGTTCGCGGCCGCAGCACGTCCTCGACCAGCGCGTCCACGAACCCGCGCGGGATGCTCGCGCCGGTCAGCGCGCGATAGACGATCGGGCCGATCAGGGCGTCCATCGCCGCGTCCGGCCCGAGTCGCGGCGCGATCTCGCCGGCGTCGATCGCGCCCTTGAGCAGCTCGAGCTCCTGACGCCGCCGCGGCCCCAGGTAGCGCTGGTGCATCCGGGTGGCCGTCTCGGGATCGTGCTGCGCCTCGGCCAGCAGCGCGAGCAGGACTTTCCCGGCGGCGTCGTGGGTGACGAACCGCGCGAACTTGCGTAGGTACGTGCGGATGCTCGCGGCCGTCGCCTTGTCGGTCGGCACCGGCAGCTGCCGCTCGGCGTCCTCGACGAGCGTGTCCAGCAGGATCTCGACCTTCGACGGCCACCAGCGGTAGATCGTCTGCTTGGCGACCCCGGCCTCGCGCGCGATCGCCTCGATCGTCAACGCGCCGAACCCCTTCTCCGCCAGCAGGTCGTCCGCGGCGTGCAACACCGCGTCGCGGGCGGCCTCGTCGCGTCGATTCCCGGAGCGCGGTCTAGGTGGGGTGGGGGACACGCCGCGAAGCCTAGACGCGCCGTCCTGTCTATGCGGTGAGCGGCCGCCCCGACAGGCGGCCGCTCACGTGGAGGCCTACGGCGTCGTGGTCGACAGCGTGAACGTGAACGTCTTCGCGTACGTGCCGGTCCGGAGCGGCTCGGACGCGTCGATCGACTGCCGCAGACGGATCGTCAGCACGTCCTGGCTCGCCGGCCCGGTGTAGCCGTGCAGCGTCAGCGGCGTCGCGCCGATCGGCGCGAACGCTCCGGCCACTGTCGCCTCGACCGGCCGGGCCAGCGCGAAGGCGCCGTTGCGCAACCGCCCGGGCGTCTCGGTCGCCGGGTCCGAGACGCTCAGCGTGGCGTCGCCCGCCGTGCTGGTGACGGTCGCGTCCACGCTGCGCTCGTAGTCACGCGTCACACCGGGCATGAACGCGCCGAAGCTCACCGGGCCCGAGAACGACAAGGCGAGCGTGGCCGCGACGGTCCCGCCGACCGGCTGGTCGACCACGTTCGCGAGGTCCGCGGTCGTGACGGTGACGTCGGCCTCCGCGCTCTCGTGGAAACCGTCGCTCACGCGCACCTTCAGGCCGTACGTCGTCAGCTCGTCGAGCAGCTCCGGTTTGGCCACGGTGAGCTCGCCGGTACTCGGCGCGATGGCGAAGATGCCGGCCGCGTTCCCACCCGTGATCCGCCACGTGAACGTGCGCAGGTGCGGGCGGCCGATCTGCGACGCCCAGTCGCTGGCCGCGACGGTGCCGACGCGGTTCGCGTTGCCGTCGGCGACCGTGAACGTCTGGCCGGCGCCGATGGTCGGGGCGATGCCGCGGACGTAGTTGTAGAGCCAGAGTCCGGCGGGCTTGGGCGTGTCGTTGGAGAGCACGATCGGCGCGTTCTGCGCATTGCGCCAGTGGTTCGGCTGCCGCCAGCCCCAGAGCGTGATGCCCTCGACGCGCGGGTGCTCCCAGAACGTCGGCACGACCCGCCGGTAGTGCGCGAGTTGCATCTCGTCCCCGGGGACACCGCCCACCGCGAAGCCGTCCAGGTCGAGCTCGGTGACCTGGATCGGCACGCCGGTCGCCGCGATCCGGTCGAGGTTGGCCTTGTGCACCGCCATCGAGGCGTGCGGGTCGTACGGATGGCCGGGGATCGACGGCACGTTCGGGTTGTCCGGGATGAACTCGAACGCGTGCGCCTGGAGCCCGACCACGTCGATCAGGTTCTCGGCCTTGAGGATGTTGATGATCTTCAGGTACTCGTCGGTGGACGCCGTCTGTCCCGTGATCGCGACGTCGTTGAGCATCAGCTTCGTGTTGGGGAAGTACTGGCGCGCCAGCCGGAACGCGGTGCGAATCCAGTCGTAGCCCGTCTCACCCGCGCCGCCGAGGGCCTGCACGTAGTTGCCGCTGGAGGCGAAGTTCGCGCCCGCGTTCTTGGGCGTCGAGCCGTCCGGCGGGTCCCAGGTCGGCTCGTTGACCACCTGCAGCCACTCGATCCTCGGGTAGCGCTCGGCGACCGCCGCGTACCACTTCTTGATCTCCGCCAGCTGCTCCTCGGGCGGGAGCGTCGCCATCCACGTCGGCTGCTGGTTGCCCCACAGCAGCACGTGGAAGTTGAACTTCATGCCGTTGTCCCGCGCGTAGTTGTACGCCGTGTCCAGCTGGCCCCAGCGCATCGCCGCCGTGCGCGTCGTGCCCGCCGCGACGCCCCACTTCCCGCCGTTCTCGGGCGTGACCTGGTTGAAGTACTGGCTGAACAGCGGCCGCGTGAACTCGCTGATGCTGCCGAGCCACTTGTCTTTGCTGTAGACCGGGAATTGCGCCCGCGCGGTGGACGGTGCCGCGCAGGCGAAGGCGGTCACCGCGAGCGCGGCGCCCAGGGACCGATGCATGCTCTCTCCTCCCTCGTGACGGCGCTACGGCGCCGTCGTGGACAGCGTGAACGTGACCGAGCGCGAGTACGTGCCCGTTCGCAGCGGCTCGTCGGCGGCGATGCGTTGCTTGAACGTGACGCCGACGGCCTCGTTGCTGGTCGGGCCGCTCCAGTCCGTCTTCGCGAGCGAGACCACGACCGGCTCCCGGAGGCTGAACGGTCCGTTGGCCAGCGGCCCGGTCCCGCTCACCGACAACGTTGCGTTCGCCGTGGTCGACGTGACCCGCGCGGTCGTGGTCGCGGTGTACTCCGCGGCGACGCCGGGCCTGAGCGGCGGGAACGCCGCCGCCCCCTCGAGCGACAGGGCGAGCGTCGAGGGCACGGTGCCGCCGACGGTGCCGGGGGTCTCCGTGATGAGGCTCGGCACGACCTCGCCCGCGCTCGTGAGCCGGAAGGCGTCGAACGCCACCTGCAGGTCGGTCGAGGTACCCGCGCGGTTGAACGCGAACACACCCGCCCGGGCCGCCTCGACGTTGAGCGTCGTCGCCCCGAAGAACCGCCACACGGTGCCGTCGGACGAGTAGTAGGCCTTGTAGGCGTTGCCGGCCTTGGCGAGCCGCAGCCAGATCGCGCCCGACGCGCCGACGATCCGCTGGGCGTCCGCGCCGGTGACCTGGAGCGTCGTCGCGGTGCCGTTCTGCTCGCGCAGCAGCACGACGCGCAGCTTGTTGATGGCCTGCGTCGAGCTCGCCATCTCCCAGCCGACCTTCACGTAGTTCTGGTCGTCGGCGTAGGCGAGCACGCCGCCCTGCTCGTTGTTCTGCGCGAGCGGGCGCGAGAACACGACCTTGGTCTCGGCCGTCCAGTCGCCGTTGACGTCCTGCAGGACGAGGTTGCGTGCCGTGTTGGCGTTGCCCTGCAGGTCGCCGGTCTGGGAGGTGAGCACGAGCGCGCCGTTCGTGACCTGGCGGCGAGCTTCGTCCGGTCGCACGACCTGCCACTGCTTGCCGAGCGTGTCCCCGGTGAAGTCGTCGCCGCCGCGCAGCGCGGAGTCGAGGTTGACGGTGTAGATCGACGTGGCGGAGCCGTTGGCCACCGTGACCTTCGCCGTGCCCGTACGTGTGGTCGCCTGCTCGACCGTGACCGTGGCGGCCGCGTCGACGGCGGTCGCGTCGACCACCGGGATCTGCTCCGGCCCGGCTTCGGTCAGCGCGGTGTAGGTGAGCTGCTCCGGCTTGAGCGTCAGCGCGTGCCGGTTGACCCGCAGCGACGCCAAGGTCGTGTCCGGGATGAAGGTGAAGACGTAGTTCTTCACGAGCGGCCCGAAGAAGTCCGTCTTGGTGACCTTCACTACGGCCTGGTCGGGCGACTGGCTGACGATCTCCGCACGTGCCGACGGATCGAACGTGCGGACCGACGTGATCGACCTCGCCGCGCCCGCCTTGACCGGGACCGTGTACGCCGCCGCCGACAGGTCGAACCCGCGGCGTTCCACGCCGCCGACGGTGACCGCGATCGACAGCGGTCCGCCGTCCACCGGGTTCGGCCGGCCGCTGAACTCCCGCCAGTAGTTCACGCTCGTGTCGCGCCACGAGCTCGCGTCCGTCTCGTGCTGGACCAGCTTGGCCTTGACCTCGGCGAAGCGCCGGGCGTCGACCACCGGCTGCAGCGTGTCCCACGTCTCCCGCAGCCAGGTCACGTACTGCACGCCCATCTGGTAGCGGTAGACGAGCTCGTCCCAGAACGGCCGCCCGCTACTCATGCGCCGATCCCACGGCACGTGGTGGAACCACATCAGCAGGTTCTCGGGCGTCGTCTCGATGCTGCTGTAGCGCTCCTTCAGCGGCGAGAAGTACTGGGCGACGAGGTTCGAGCCGGTGGGGGAGCGGTCAAAGCCCAGACCCGCGCTGTCGGCCTTGTTGTAGTAGACGGGGCTCCAGTCGTCGCGCTGGAACCACTCGTTCGGCATCGGGCCGTAGTGGTCGCTCGAGCGGAACTGATGCGCGACCCCGAGCGGCGTCTCGTAGCTCACGTTCGCCTCCCAGGAGCCCATCATCATCGCCACGACCGTGTCGACCAGGGCCGGCGACGTGCCCCACGTCATCTTCGTCCACTCCCGCGCCAGCGCTTCCGACCCCTGCCGCCAGTCCCACGCCAGGCGGCCGAACGCATAGAGGTTCGCCTGCCCGAAGTGGTGGCCCGTGACGTTCTCCGCGTTGCCGAGGTTGGCGACGCCCACGAGCGCGGTGTCCGCCTGCCCCTGCGAGGTCCCGTCGACCACCGCACCGGCCAGCCCCGCACCGCCCGTGTCGGTCTTCAGCACCTCCTCCCACATGGGCGCGAGGTAGGTGAGCATGCGGCTCTGACCCGTGTACTCCTGCGTGATCTGCAGCTCCATGGCCTGGTTGGTGTTCTCCATCCGGCCGAACATCGGGTGCAGCGGCTCGCGCGACTGGAAGTCCAGCGGGCCGTTCTTCGTCTGCAGGAACACGTTGTCGGCGAACCGCCCACGCGTCCCGTCCGGCTGCGCTTCGTCGTCGATCGGCCCGAACTCGAGCAGCGGCCGCTTGAGGCGGTCGTTGTCGACGTCCGCGTTGTAGACGAACGTGCGCCAGAACACCTTCATGCCGAGCGGCGCGAGCGCCGCGCCGATCCCGTTCGCGCCGTCACCGTGGTCATCACCGAAATCCTGCGGACCGGGCTGGCCCTCGGAGTTGGCCTTGACCGTGAAGCCGATGAAGTCGGGGATGGCGAGCTTGATCTGGGTCGCCTTGCGGGTCCACCAATCCCGGAACGCGGCGGTCTTCGGGTCGAGCTGCGCGGCGGTGAGCGTGTCGGGCGCGAAGCGGTTGTCCGTTGGCGCGTCGTACCGCACCGACAGCGCAAGGCGGATTCCGTACGGGCGCAGCGCGTCCGCCAGTGCCGCCTCCTGCGTGATGTACGCGGGCGTGAGGTACGCGTTGTTCGCGTTGACGTTGTTGATCGTGATGCCGTCGATGCCCACCGACGCCAGCGCCCGCGCCATCACCACGTATCGATCCAGGATCAGCGGCAGGTTGCGCGGCGCGCTCGCCGCGGTCGCGGCGAAGTTGAAGATCGCGCCGTTCTCGCCATTGAGCCCACCCGTGCCCGCCGTGTTGTTGCCGGCATACAGCCGCTCCGTGTCCCAGTAGTTCAGGTGGCGGTGCTTGATCTTCGGCGCGGACTTCAGATCCAGCGCGCCGATCGGCTGCAGCGTCTGCAGGTGCCGCAGGAACGCGTACGTGCCGTACAGCGCACCGAGCTCCGTGCGTCCCGCGATGATCGTCTTGCCGGCGATGGTGCGGATCACGTAGCCCTCGGGGTTGACGAGGTCCGTGGCGGGAATGGCGTCGCGGACCGCCGCTGAGCTCTCGCGCGTGCCGACGACGACCGAGCCGTCTGGCGTCGCTGCGACGGGTTGGTCGAGCAGGGCGGTGAGGCCGCGGGTCAGCTCGTCGCGTGCCGCTTCGAGGCTCGTGCGGGGGAGCGTCTCCGAAGCGCTGCTCTCCATCCTCAGCGTCGTCGTCGTGCGATGCACGGGATTGGCGGTGGCGTTCTCGACCGATATGCCCGTGATCTGCGCCCGGTACTGCGCCAGCCGCTCGGCGTCGGCGACCTTCGCGTAGCGCAGCCAGAGCTGCGAGCCGTTGTACGTATCGCCCTGTGCCTGCGCGGTGGACGGCGCCGCAAGCGCGGCCGCGCACAGCACCAGCAGCGCCACAGCGCGCCGCCGGATCTCCCCTGTCATCGAGCTCTCCCTCTCGTAGGCCGCCGGGTTCGGCCAGTCCCACAACTATCTCGATTGTCTTACAGTGTGTCAAGCAGATGAGAGCCGTCGCGCGACCCCGGGGTAGGGGTGAGGACATGCCGACTCCGCCAGACGCCCCGCCCGACTTCGAAGTGCTCCACGACGCGGGCGCGTTCGTCGACCATGTCGGCCCGATCTACGTCCGCCCGTCCGACGGCGCCCTCGGCCTCCGTGTCGAGGACCGTCACCTCAACGTCGCCGGCACGGCGATGGGCGGGCTGCTCGCCACGCTGGTCGATCTCGCCTTCGGCCGAGCGATCCGCGACGAAGCGGCGGACGGAGCGTCGGTCGCGACGGTCTCGCTGACGACGGACTACCTACGACCGGCCGCGCCGGGCGTCTGGCTCGAGGCCGGCGCCGAGGTCGAGCGGCTCACCGGCCGCCTCGCGTTCGGGGACTGCTCGCTCCACGCGGATGGGGAGGAGGCGGTGCGTGCGCGTGCCGTCTTCGCGGTGCGCTCCGAGTCATGAGCGCGTCACGGGTCAACCGGCGGCGCTGGCGGCGCGGCGACCGGCGCCGGTCCACTCGTTGAACCGCCCGCAGGGTCTGCCGCTCCAGGGAGCGGGATCTTCGCCTTCGGCAGCTTGAGCCGAAGATCCGTCTCAGCGGTCACCAGGAACTCCTTCGCGCCGCCGGCCTTCATGTTCTCCATCGCGCTATGCAGACAGGGATTGCGACGGTTCCAGTCGTCCGGGTGCCACCAGTACGGGTCTTCGACCCGGATGTGCACGAGCGCGCATCCGTCGGCCCGCTCCGCGTTCTCGTCCCGCGCGGCCGCGTCGTCGCGGATCCGGAACCACGTCTGCTCGATCCCACCCAACGCGTACTGCCACTTCTTGGTCCGGTACGCGCCCTGGATGAACGCCATGCGCAGCATCCCTTCGGTGCCCGCGTCGGAGACGATCTCCGCCGACAGGTTGCTGCGCTGATCGGGCTCCTCCGTGAGCATCTCGCTCAGGTCGAACGTCCGCGGGCTGCCCGCGCCGGCGACATAGTGCTCGAAGAACGACGTCGCGAGCGGATAGGGCGCGAGCCCTTCCCGCGCGAACGGCAGAAACGCCCGGCTGGGGATGCAGTCGCACAGCGTGGCGGCACCCCCGAACACCCCGCTCGCGATCGCCTCCGTCATGTACTCCTCGAACTTGGCCTGCGGACCGAACAGCACCGAGTACGCCAGCCGCGCGACCCGGTACAGATGTAGCGGAACCGCGATCGACGGAACGAAGCGCATCATGCACATCACGAGCGCCGTCAGCTCCGGGCTCGCGTCCGGCCACACCTTCGACAGCTGCTCGGCGATCGTCAGCCCGATCTCCCGGTTGGGATCGGCGGTGTACCGCGCGAGGGTGGGGCTCCCAGCGCCCTGCGCCTGCTGCCGGCACTTGGTGCACATCCCGTCCGCGCCGATCAACCCGCCGCACGCACACCGAGGAGCGGGCTGCCGCTCGTCGGCGATGCGAGCGAGCAGCCGGCGATCCTCGGGCGCCGGCGCGGTCGGTCGCTGGTCGGCCGTGGCGCGACCCAGCGCCCGAGTGCGGTTCGAACCCAGCATGGACGCGACCGCGCAGTTGCCGGCGCTGCGCTGCAGCGCGAGCACGCGCTCCGCCGGGGCGGGGGCCCGGGCCGCATCGGCGGCCTCCGGTGCGTGCGTGGCGGCGGCGACTTCGGGCCCAGCAGCGGTGAGGTCTCGCATGCCGGGCAGGACGTGGCCCTCGGCGAACGCATTCCCAGGTGCGAGCGGTCGTGTCGGACCCGTGACGTCGCCCCGTTCTCGAGCTCTCGACGGCGCCGCTTTCCGACCTTCGGCCATCGGTGCAGCGGGTCCACCGCCGTCCGCGGGGCCGCGCGATATCCTGAGCCGCTCGTGGCTGGGTAGCTCAGCTGGCTAGAGCGCACGACTCATAATCGTGAGGTCGGGAGTTCGAGTCTCCCCCCAGCTATGCAGGCGATCGGGCGGCGTGCGAAGGCGCGCCGCCCGTCGTCTAATCGGCCACGATCTCCAGCAGTGGGTTGGCCTGCGCCCAGGCGCGCTGGTCGCGCATCACGTCCTCGACCCACCCCAGGAACGTGGCGAGGTGCTCGTCGCCGGCCACGACGTCCGGGGGCAGACGCCGGAGCCGCTCACGCCACGCGGGCTGGGACGCCAGTGACGCCGGCCGGCGGTCGCGCCACACCCAGATCCGCCATCCGGCCGCCTCGAGCAGCGCCCGGAGCGTGCGCGAGTCGACCATGTGCATCGTGCCCCCGAACCGGACGCCGGCGGGCGCGTGGTCCTGGCAGTTGACGCGGAGCACGATCCGGGAGGCACAGCCGCGCAGCCGGGCGAGCAGCGCGGCCTTGTCGACGATGTGCTCGAACGACTCGAGCAGCAGGGCGACGTCGAAGCGGCCGAGCTCGGCCACGGTCTCGACATCGACACACCGGACGTCGAGCCCCCGGACGGCGGCATGGTGCCGCTGCGTCGAGCTGATCGTGACGCCGGTCGCGGCACACCCGCGCTCCTCCACGAGCATCGCGAGCGGACCACCCCAACCGCAACCGACGTCGAGCACGCGCGCGCCGTGGGGGAGGTACGGGTACAGCACGCGGACCGCGCGCCGGAGCGCGTCGGCGAGGTCGTCGCCGTCGGCGAACAGCCCGTGGTGGTAGTGCAGCTCGTCACCGAGCACCCGCTGCCACGTGGCGACGGAGCCGCCGTAGAACGTCGCGAGGGTCATCGTCCCTCGATCGCGCCGTTGAGGACGCGGGCCGATTCGTCGACGCGTGCCTGCACGTCCGCGAACGTCCGCGGCCAGGGCGTCGCGGTCAACGGCCCGGAGAAGTAGAGCGTGACGGCCGGGGACTCCGCCCCGCGCCCGGCCAGCGAGACGTGACGCAGATGCGAGCGGCGGTACGGCTCGAGCCCCGCCATGTCACCCCCGAGCCCGACGACGCGATCGACGGGCGGCAGCCACGGATAGGTGATGCACACCTGCTCCGCGCGCCGCCGCCACCACCCCGAGCGGTCGATCAGCCGGGCGTCCCGCAGCAGCTCGCCGAACTGCCGCCGGAGCGCCGGATGTACGTGCGCCCGGGCTTCCCGCGCTCGCGCCGCGGTCTCGAACCGCTCGAACGTGTACGCGGACGCGGTGACCGCGTCGCCACGGCGCTTGTACGCCCGGTACCGGTCCGGCCCGCCGCCCGCGCGCGCGGAGTGCACGTACAGCGAGACCGCCTCGCGCCCCACGACCGCTACCCCCTGGCGCACGCTCACGTCCGCCAGGGCGAGCTGGACGCGCCGCATCGCCTGCGGCGCGTCCAGCCGGCCCAGCAACCGCCCGACGGCCGCGAACGCGGCGGCGTTGCCCGGATGGCCACGCCCGCCGATCCAGAACGTCAGGTGCGGCCGGACGGCCGCGCTCCCGCCGGCCAGGCGCAGCGACCATTCCGCGGTCACGAGCGCCTGGCCGTCGAGCAGCTCACCGACCCCGTCCGGCAAGGGCATGGCCAGGAGGTCGGGCACGGCTCACCCGGCGTTGCCGGCGGCGGCGCGCAGCGACGCCGGCTCCCAGCCGCCCAGGCCGTGCGTGGCCGCCAGCATGCCCTCGAGGCGGGGGGACCGCTTGAACGCGTCGAGCAGCTCGTCGTAGGTGAGCTCGTACCCCTGCGCCGCGCCCCAGCGCAGCAGCGCCGGCCAATCGCCCGCCGCCAGGTTCGCGATCCCGCGGGCGAGGTGTACCCGCACGGCCGGGGTCTTCAGGTCCGCGATCAGCCGTTCGAGACCGCTCGTGTTGCTCGGAGTCGTCATGTGCAGCCTTTCCGGTCGCAACTACCAGTTGCTGGGGTTGAGGGCCTGCCCGAGGGTCTGGCCAAAGCTCGCGAAGTCGCCGCCGAGCGACTCGAACGCGTCCGCGATCTCGTCGGTCGTGTAGCCGAGCCCTTGGAGCACGGTGTTGACCGCGTCCGGCGCGAGGCCGAGCGCGGTGTTCAGGGCCGAGCTGATCTGGGCGATCCCGAACCCGGCCGCGTTCAGCGCCTCCCCGAGCGCGCCGCTCGTGGCGCCGTAGGCGGTCTGCAGCGCGCTCGCGACGTCGTTCGCCCCGGTCCCGAGCGCGTTCGTGAGCGCCTGCGCGGCCTCGTCGATCCCGAAGCCCGCCGCGTTGAGCGCCGAGGCGATCTCGCTCGCGGTGGCCCCGTACGCCGTCGACAGCGCGCCGGCGACGGCGTCGGCGGTGGCGCTGTACGCGGAGGCGAGGTCGCTCGCCGCGGCGTTCATGTCCGTGCCGACGTCGTGCAGGATCTGCGCCGCGTCCTGGATGCTCTGGCCGAACGCCTGGCGGAGGACCGCCGCGGCGCTCGCGACGCCGGCGATGATCCCGTTCGCCAGCCACTGGGCCCACTTCGTCGCGTCGGCGATCACCGACGCGAAGATCTGCTCGGCGTCCTGCACGATCTCCTGCTCGATCGCGCTGAGCACGTCGGAGATGCGGGAGATGTCGATCGCGACCGTGAACGGGCCGACGGTGGGGTCGAGGTCCTGGAAGTGGAACCCGGCGGAGGCGGTGATGTCGACGCTCTGCGCGTTCGCCACCACCGCGAGCGTGGCGTTGCAGCCGGCGTCGATCGAGATCGTCCCGAGGTCGGCGCCGAGCACGTTGGGGAGCGGGACGTCGAGCTGCAGCCCGTAGGAGAAGGCCGCGTTGAACGTGCCGGAGTCGACCAGCACGCAGCTCATGGTGCCGCTCAGGATCGTGCCGAAGTCGAGCTCGAACGACGCGCCGGTGGACGTGATCTCCGCCGACAGCGACTCGTTGACGATGTCGAGCAGGCTGACGCTGATGCCGAGCGACAGGTACGGCGAGCCCGCGGTCGTGAGCGACAGCGACGGCCCGCCCGGCGGCACCAGCTGCTTCGTGGTCGCGTTCGCGATCGCGTCCTTGTCGGCCTGCGTCTTGGGGATCTGGTTGTTCGGGATCGGGTTGCCGGCGCTGTCCACGCGGATCGTGACGCCGGGGCCGTTGCCGGTCAGGTGCAGCGGCCCCAGATCCAGCGGCGCGGCCGTCAGCTCGGCCTGGGCGCCGGTGCTGGCGTCGAGCTCGACGTCGCCGTAGAAGGACCAGCCCAGCACCGAGAGCGCACCGCTGAAGCCGAACTGCATGTGCGTGAGCGAGCCGTCGGGCAGCGTCACCGGCTCCATCGGGTTCTCGACCCACGTGAAGGAGAGGTCGCTGATGCTGATCGGGATGCCGACGTCGACGCTCGAGTTCGTGAACACCGTGATGACGTCCGACAGCGTCATCTGCGGCACCGAGAACGCGACGTAGAGCGGGTTCGGCACGTCACCGTCGAGGCCGCAGACGACGACGAACGTGTCGTCGTCGAGATCGACGTTCACCGAGCCGTCGCCGAGGTGGAACTTGCCCTCAAGGCCGAGCGCGAAGGACGATGGCTCGAAGAAGATCCCCATGCCGACGCCGAACTCGTCGAAGTGCACGCCGGGCATCGTGGGCGGCGTGAACAGGGTCTGCCCGTCGCCGTCGATCACCGCGCCCACGGCCGCCTCGACGTTGTCGACGGTGAGCGACAGGTCGGCGCTGAACTGCGGGCTGCCGAAGATCGAGAACGGCATCGTCGCCTTGGCCTCGAAGACGACGAACTTGAACAGCGGCGTGATGTTCAGGCTCACGGTGGGCTGCTGGAGCTGCGCGGAGTCGGGGAGATTCAGCGTCGGCAGCGTGCACGTGATGACCGTGCTCAGCGCGCTCAGGCCGACGTCGTGGTTGAACTGGACCGTGGCGTGGACGGTCGGCGGCGTCGGCAGCAGCGACTGCACCCCGGCCACGAGGCCGTACGGCAGCGTGGTGAGGTCGATGTCGCAGCTGAACAGGAAGACGTCGTTCGCGTCCGAGCACGCGAAGTTGGACACCTCGACGTCCGGGAGGCCGCTGGGCCAGGTCCCGCCCCACAGGCTGCAGAGCGTCTGCAGGCTGTAGGTCGCGCGGTCGGGCGGCTGGTTCGCGGTGCGCGCGCGGGCGGCCACGGCCATCAGGTAGGAGGCGACCGTGCAGGTCGAGTAGGTGGCGTGGGCCGTGAACCAGGCGGTCATGGCCGGCACCGGCTGGGCGGCCTTCAGCGCGGCCTGGAACGACTGGGCGTCCGGGTCCTCGGGGTGCGCGGCGAGCCAGTCGAGCAGGCCGTTGGTGGTCGCCATCCGCGCGACGTCGTCGGAGGTCACGGCGAAGGTCGACGCGGCGAGCCCCATCGCGACCTCGCGCGCCACCGGCGCGTTGTTCGCGTCGTAGACGAGGTACGCCGAGATCGGGCCGTGCAGCGGGGTGAGGCTGCCGCTGCTGCCACCGCCGGGGACGGTGGCGAGCAGCGTCTGCGTCCCGAGCATGGCCTCCTGCCCGTTTGCGCCCGGGTCGTCGTCGAACGAGTCGTAGACGGTGATGCTCCCGGCGAGCTGGTTGTTGACGGTCACCGGCGGATACTGCGTGGTCGTGGGATCGGTCATGGCGGCGGCTCCCGCTACTCGACGATCTCGGTGTCGGAGTCGTAGTCCGAGTCGCCGGACTCGGTCTCCTCGGACTCGGACTCGGCCTCCTCGGCGGCGTCTTCCATCTCCTCCGCCTCGGCCTGCTCGGCCTCCGCTTCCTGCTGCTGCGCCTGCGACATCTCGGAGTCGACGGCCTCCTCCGCCGAGCTCGCGTCGATGTCCGTCTGGACCACATCGGTCTCGACCTGCTTGAAGTCGCCGCTCTGGCGCGCGTCCGCGAGGTCCTGCTCGGCCTGCATCACGTCGCCCTCGGCCGATTCCAGGTCGGGCGTGACCTCGACCTCCGCGAGGTCCTGAAGCTCTGACCCGGTCTCCGCGAGGCTGCCTTCGATCGCGTCGCCCTGGACGTCGTCGAGCGCCTCCACCTGCTCGGCCTTGACCGCGTCCTGCGTCGCGGGGATGTCCGCGGCCTCCGGGACCTCGATGCCGGAGCCGGCACGCGCCGCCTCGGCCTGGAGCTCGGCCTGGCCGCTCTGCTCGACCTCGGCGGCCGTGGCGTCGGCCTCGTCGATCTGCTCCTGGGTGGGCGGCTCGCCCTCGTTCTGGTTGGTCTCGGCATCCTCGAGCGCTTCCTTCTTCGCGCCGAGCTTGCTCTTGAGGAAGTCGAGCGCCATCCACAGCCCGACGAGCTTCTGGAACGTGCCTTCCAGGCTGTTGAAGTCGGTCGGCATCAGGCTCTTGAGCCAGCTCTTGACCGCGTCCTCCGGGGCCTGGTCGACGCCGATCACCTTCGTCCCGTTCAGCGTGCCCGTGAGGATCGGCCACAGCGTCGAGTCGGCCGGCTTCTGCGTGTACGTGCTCTTGAGCGCGTACGAGCCGATCAGGCAGATCGACGGGTTGTCCGAGCTGGCGTCGTTGACGAAGGCGCCGTTCGAGAACGTCAGGTTCGTCGAGCTGCCGGAGGGGTCCGTGAACACGATCGTCATGCCGCTGTTGGGATCGGTCGGATCGGCGACCGCTCGCGGGGAGGACGGCGCCGTCAGCACGACCTTGCCCTGCGAGGAAGGGGTCTTGCTCTTGTTGGCGCCCTGCGCGTCGGACGTCGAGTACAGGTAGTAGGTGCGGCCGAGCGTGCCGGCGGCGATCGTCGAGCTCAGCCCCCACGTCCACGCGAACGTCTTCATGTGGGTGCTGACCGCGATGTAGCTGCCGAGGTCCAGGCCCTGGAAGCTCTTGGTGCTGTTGAAGTAGTCGGCCACGGCCTGGCTGATGCCACTCGCGGTGCTCTGCCCTTGCGCGCCGCTCATCGCGGTGTTGAAGCCCTTGGCCAGGTCCGAGCCGGGGTAGGCCATCAGGTTCTGCACGAACGTCGCGGCCTTGACCATGTTCGCCGCGGCCGCCGCGGTCGCCTCGATCGCGGGGTAGCCGATCGGGGCGGTGAAGCTGACCGCCTCCGACACGTTCATGACCGGGAACAGCCCCGTCGGCGACGAGAGCAGCAGCTGGTAGAGGTAACTCGGCTGCGGGCCGGTCTTCTTGGGGTCGGTGTACGTGTCGTTCAGGGTGACCGTGTCCGAGGCGCCGGCCGCGAGCGTCGCGGCGCCCGAGCCGAGCGGCAGCACTTTCAGCTGCTGCTGGTAGCCCTGGTGCGCGGTGGCGGCGGAGGTGTTGCTGGCGTCGACGACGACGAGCGGCTGGCCCGCGCTGTTGGTGATCTGGCAGGCGGTGTTAACGGCAATGGTGGTCATTTCACGCTTTCTGGTAACGGGGGAATCGCGCACGCGGCAGCGGCCGGCGCGGGTGTGCAGGTGTGGTGAAAACAAGGAGTGGTGTAAGTGACATGCGTGATTGCCCTCGGTCACTCTTGACCGTGGTGAGAAATGCACCTCCATTGGTTGGATTGCGCGGCGCGAGGGTGACTCGAAATCCGGTCACGTGCGCACGGTTGCTCCTCTGCGGGCATGCAAATGCCCAGCACACGAAGCATCGGCATCGACCCATCGGCACCGCATAGAAGAAGCGATACAGATGTATGAACCGATGCGGACGATACCGATCGGCGGCAAGTGCGCAAGCCGGGTTTTTCGCTGCTCGGAGCGATAGTTTGAATGCACAGTTTTAAGTTAAATGGATTTTCCCGGGAGAAGTGCAACCATGCCCTTCGTGGCGACTTTGGGACTGTTGTTCAAGTACTGACACGCCGCTCAGAAGCGGGGATTTCGGTCTTGACGAGTCACGGTAAGTAGGCTTCACTCCCGCTTCCGCTCGGTCCGGCTGGCCGGCGACGACGTTCTTGGTTTCAGCCACGGCAAGGAGCCAGATATGAGTGAATGGAAGCCGTCCACCGTGCTCGGTGGGGCGGTGTGGGCTGCCGGGTTCACCTATGACCCGGAGCAGGACATCATCTACTCGCGGATGGACGCGCTCCAGCGCAAGTTCGGTTACGCCTGGGGCTATGACAACGCGGCGCTCGGCATGAGTGCGGTGATCGATTGCGAGCCGATCTTCTTCGACCACGGCGGCAAGCACTGGATGATCGAGCTCTGGAAGGGGCAGTACGGCCTCGAGACGGGGTGCGAGGTCGGTGTCTACTCGCGCGCGATCAACTCGGCCCCGAACGTCGGGTACCAGCTCCTGGACGCCACGGTCGGCCGGCGCCCGGGCGACGACGACCCGGCGCACAACCTGTTCTACGACTGCGCGAGCGACGACGACCGGTTGTTGATCGAGCTCACGCTCTACCGCAACGGCGAGCGCCTCTTCTCGCGCGGGCCGGAGCGGCACTGGTGGCTGACCGGCTTCAAGTGGGGCGTGCTCTCACGGCCGGAGGAGCTGGCGGTGGACATCCGCATCGGCTTCCCGGGGCGGGAGATGCGCGAGGCGTTCGAGCAGGCCTTGCGGGCGCGTGGCCACACGGACCTCACGGTCGATGGGGACACGGTCGCCTTCCGCTTCGAGCAGGCGTTCGCGCCCCAGCCGCGCGCGGCCGTCCCGCAGCTCGTGGAGCTGGCGATGCAGGCCAACCAGCGCATCGTCGAGCGCTATCGCAGCCTCGGCGCCGCGTCCAACGATCCCAACCAGGTCCAGGCCGAGTTCCTGCTGTTCGGCGGGCTCGGGCTGCTCCGCGCGGCGGACGTCTACGGGCGTCTGGCGACGCAGGCCGGCCTCGAGCTCGGCCACGCCGCGCGCGAGGTGATCGACGACCTGGCGCGCTTCTTCGGCGTGGCCACGCAGGTCGCCCGCGAGTGGTTCGCGGCGGCGCGGGAGGAGCTGTCGTCCTGGCTGACGTCGGTTCAGCGCGATCTGGGCCTGGCGATGGACTACGCCTGCGTCGTCGAGATCGACAACCGGGAGGGTCCGTCTGACCTGCTGCTGGAACGCGCCGACGCCGAGGCGGGCACCTACGCGATCGCTCCGCCGCAGTGGATTCCCAAGGGCGACGTCGGGCGCTTCGTCATGCAGGACACCAAGCTCCAGCCCACCGGGTCCGGCGGCTCGGTGCGCTACCGCCACTGCCTCAACGGGATGCAGGTGCGTGACGCCTCCCTGGCCTACAGCTGCCCCTTCGGCTTCTGGACCTCGAACGTCGTCTCGGTGTCCGGGCAGTTCGTCGTGCGCGTCAAGACCGGCAACGGCGAGTGGCGCGAGTCAACGCCGCGGTCGGGCCATCCCCTTTACGTCAAGTTCGTCGCGGTCGCCTGAGCGCCGCAGCTAAGGAGAGTCACATGGGCACCATGTTCGACACGGTCGGCGATCTGTCGGAGACCTTCAAGGGCCTCGAGGTCGAGGCGGTCGCGGCGTACGTCAACGGGAAGTTCGCGAACGTCGCGGCGGCGAAGGCCAAGTTCCCGCACGCGCATCTGCTGGAGATCGACGTCTCCGGCCAGGGCGTCGGCAACGCGGGCGACTTCGAGGCCGGCGACATGCCGTACCGAGAGGCCGGCACGTGGGCGCGCAAGCGCATCGCCCACGTCCACCGTCCCGTCGTCTACTTCCAGGTCTCGAGCTGGACGAGCGTGATCGAGGCGCTCGGCCCGTTGCGCGACCAGGTGCGGCTCTGGACCGCGCACTACACGGGGCGGCCGCATCTGTGCTCGTCGGCGTGCGGCTTCGGCGTGCATGGGACGGCGGACGCGACCCAGTGGGGGTCCGCGCAGGCGCGCGGGACGCTCCCGGGTGTCTACGCCAACCGCAACATCGACGTGTCGATGACCAGCGACACGTTCTGGGCGGTCTGATGGCTCCGAGGACGCGCGAGGCCGTGGTCACCGCCGAGCTCGGCGATCTCCTGAGCGAGGCGGGGGTGTCGATCAAGCTCGGTAAGACCGACCGGCACGTGGTCGTCGTGGCCGAGGCGCCGTGTTGCTCGCACGCGGGCGGCCGGGCGGTGTCCGGCCGGGCGGGGGCCGTCGCCTCGGGCGGTGACGGCCCGGTGTTCCAGCCGGCGTTCAACACCGCCGAGCACGCGATCATCGTGTCCGGGCTCACGCTGCAGACCGAGGCGGCGCGCGTCGACGCCGCCACGACCGCCTTGCCGATGGCGCAGGTGGCGGTCTCCGGTTGCTCGCCGACGCAGGACGTTCCCGCGACCTATTCGCTGACCTACGGCCAGCTGATCGCGCTCGGCGGCGACTTCTACGGCGACCCCGCGCACCCGGTCTGCAGCGCGCCGGACCCGGTGTGCCAGTTCGCCCGCAACTTCAACGGGATGGGCGGCGCCCAGGCGGAGGTGCAGGCGATCCTCGCCGTGGCGCAGAAGTTCGAGTTCGGCCCGATCAGCTCCGCGGTCCGTGACGGCCATCAGCCGTCCGGCGTCTACGCGGGGTTGGGGACCTCAGCCGGGCATGTCGTTCCAGACGAGGACCGGGCCTTCGACAAGGCGACGGGGGGAACCACGTTCCGCAACGGCCGCTATCTCAACCTCGCCTCGACCAACTTCGACCACTTCGGCGTCGACGCGATCGCGGCCTACACCGCCGGGCACCGGCTGGCCCAGCAGACGGCGGCGGCCGCCAAGGCGATCGACGATCCCGGCTCGCGCGCGCAGGCGCTGTTGACCGCGTACGCCATCAACGCGTTCTCGGACCACTTCCTCACCGACCTGTTCGCGTCGGGGCACATGCGCACGCCGCGGCGCAAGCTCTACGAGTCGGCCGACACCGATCTCACGCGCATGGGCGCGAGCCTGTGCGCCAAGCAGATGCACGACGAGGACAACAAGTTCGGCCTCTGGGTCACCAACTCGGTGGGGGACCGCTGGGTCGCGTACGGCGATTCCCGCTACCGGGACACCTACAACGCGGCCGGCCGGGTGATCGCCAAGCGGGCGGTCCAGCAGTCGATGGATGACGTCTGGGACAGCTTCGCCGCGGGCGGCGTGACCGACACCGACGCGCTCGGGGTGCTCAAGTACGTCGCCAGGCTGGTCCGCGAGGTCGCCGCCGAGCCGACGGCGGATCAGCACCGCGACGACCCCAACAACTGGTCCCCGCTGTTCTGGTGGGATCCGTCGAGCAACATGGTCATGCGCCGCAACGCCCTGCTCGACCCGTCGGATCGCACCTTCTGCAAGCAGGGCCTCTCCCCGTGGACCTGGGGCATCACGTCCACGGTCGCGAAGATGAAGGGCTCGCCCATCCGCATGCCCAAGCGCATGTACTCGACCTACCCGCCCGACGAGACCGGCCCGAACGGCGAGCTCGGCTGGCCGCCACTCCCCGGCACCGAGGACGGCCCGACCGGCGCCGCGGGCCCGACCCTGACCGAAACACCGTTCACCTGGGCCGTCGACGGCTCGCCCGGCGTGTGAGACGGAGGAACCATGATCGAAGTCAGCATTCTCACGGCCCACGGCGAGCCGATCGGCGAAGGGCTCGTCTTCCAGCTCGCGGCGCGCGGCAAGGTGCTCGCCGAGGCGACCACCGACCAAGCCGGCGTGGCGGCCTTCGACCTCGACGCCGGCCGCCGGCGCTCGATCTCGCTGCGCCATGTCCCGCCTGCGCAGGAGGAGTGAGGCCCGGCCGAAGGTCAGGTGAGCGCCGCGACCAGCGCGGCGAGGTTCGGCGTCCCGAGCCCCGTGACCATGTCGTACCCGGGGCCCGCCGCGTAGCCGCCGTTGGAGCCGCTCGTCACGTCCCGGAACGCCGCCGTCCCCGCCAGCGGGTACAGCAGCGGACCCAGGAAGGGGAGGGGAGGCTTGCCCACGTTCGCGCGCGCCTCGTTCAGGCGCGCGCAGAACCCCGCCCAGATCGGCGTGGACCAGCTGGTCCCGCCGATCGGCTGGCGCATCCCCTCGAACACCGACAGCCCGCCGGTCTCCGGATCCGCGACCAGGCTCACGTCCGGCACCAGCCGCTCCGTCCCGTCCGGCACGCCCGCGCCCTGCTGCCACGCGGGCCGCGGGAAGACCGCGCTCTTGCCGCCGCCGCTGCCCGACCACGCCGTCTCCTCGACGACCGTCCCGTCCTCGTCGAGCCGCAGCGTCGTCCCGCCGACCGCGATCACGTACGGGTCGGACGCCTGGTACTCGACCTGCAGCGCCCCCGTCGCGCTCTGCCCACCCGCGTCCGGCATCGCCCCCGCGTCCCCACTGGCCACGAACACGTTCACGCCCGCCGCGGCGAGCCGGAGGAACTTCTCATGCTGCACCGCGATCTCCGCATGCGCCGAGCCGAAGTTGCTCTCGCCCAGCCCGAAGCTCACCGACACCTGCCGCATCCCGGGCACCTCGGCGAGGTCGTCGATGATCCGATCCAGCGCGTGATCGATCGACGCCGCCGACAGCGTCCCGGCCGCGTACAGCCGGACCGTCGCCCCCGGCGCGACGCCGCTCGCCCACTGGACGTCCAACGTCTCCTCACCCTCCGGCGCCGGCAGCGGCTGCTTGCCCGCGAGATTCACCTTCGTGACGCGCTTGAGCGTCGCGGGTTGCCCGTTGGCGCTCCAGAACGCCTTCAGGTCGCCGGCGTCGGGGAACGTGTCGATCAGCACGGCAATCACCTGACCCGTTCCCGTAGCCTCGAGCTCGCGCGCGCCGTACGCGGCGAGGACGTCTTCGACCAGATAGCCGTCGGGCCGCTTCGCGTGGGGGCGGGTCTCCGTCGTCGTGTGCTCGTGCTTGCGAGCCTGGCGGTGCGGCTGCAGGCCGATGATCGCTCGCACGTCCCGCGCGAGGTCCTCCGGCAGGCTGGGCGCGTTGCGCGCCGCCGGATGCGTCCTCCCGCGGCGCGTGACGGTCGCGAACTCGACCTTCAGGCTGCGCTCGATCGTGTCGAGCGGGGCCTCGGCGTACACCGACGTGTTGTCGGCGCTCACGTGTTTGATCTCGAAGCCCTGGCTCTTCAGCCAGTCCGTGAGCTTGGCGACGGTGTCGTCCGGCAGCCCGAAGTCGTTGCTCAGCGCCTCGGGTGCGATCACCTCTCCGCGGGCGACGGCCGCCTCGAGCGCGTGTCGATGCTCGGCGGGAACCTTCAGCGCGAAGTGCAGCTTCAGGCGCTGGGACGGATCATCTGGCCGCGACTGGGCGTGGTCCGGAAGCGGAGCGACGCTGTCGTGGAGAACCGTACGGTCGACCATGCCGCGACCGTACCAGTGATCTTGAACGTGCTAATAACGCAACTTAGTAGAAGTCTCCACTGGTGTCGCGCTGCGGGGTGGATGTTCGCGCTCGGTGGGCGACACGCGGATTATGATGGCGCCCAACCGCTCATATTTTGGCTCTGTAGAGCCAAGTACGGTCGGGTAAACCATGTCCCGAAGGGGTCAGATTTGCCGTGTCGGGGACACGGTTCGGGACACGATCTGGTGGAGCACAGATTCGGTGTGATCACGTCTGCTCGACGGCGCGCTGTAATCAGTCGGCTCAAGTCGGAGCCGGTGTTGTCCGATATGGTCTACGTTGACCTCTCAGGACAACATCCGTACTATGGATCGCATGGATCAACCGCCTCTCCACGATCTCCTCAGAGGTTTGCGCGAGAGCCGGGGACGAACGCTGCGACAGGCTGCGCGAGATCTCGATTTTGATCCGGCGTATCTCTCTCGGGTTGAGCGAGGCGAGAAGCCGGTGTCGGGTGATCTGCTACAGCGCGCGTCGAACTACTACGACGTGCCCGAAGAGCTGCTCTCGCTTTCCCGCGGGGTTGTTCCTCAGGACATAATTGCCGTCCTTCAGCGCCACCCCGAGCTGCTGCTTGAGTTGAGGGAGCGATTTGGAGCCAGCTGAAATCGCCTTGTTCCTCGGCGAGACGCTCACAGGCGGCTATAAGCCTGCGGCCTTCCTTTCAGCGGGAGCATTCTGTGGCGCGTTCGAGGCCGTGGATCCTGCCTCGGGCGCTGCCGTTGCCATCAAGCTGCGCAAGGTCAGTCGACCGAGCCCGGATGCGGATCGCGAGTTCCGCGACGAAGTTGCAATGCTCAGGCGGCTGAACGGCTGCGACTGTGTTGTAGACGTGCTCGACAGCGGTCAGCACACCATCAACCTGCAGCATCCGGCGACCGGTGGCCAGTTCCCGGTCACGGCTGAGTTCGCGGTACTCGAACTTGCCGCCGGGTCGCTGACGCAGTTGCTGCTCGCCGCCCCCGATCTCGGCTGGCCCGAGCGCCTGAAGCTGTTTCGGGACGTTGTGAAGGGGATCCATCAGATGCATCTCCGCGAGATCGTCCATCGTGATCTCAAAGCCGAGAACGTCTTGCTCTTCGAGCAGCCGTCTCGAGCGAAGGTCGCGGACCTCGGGCGAGCACACGACACCAGTGAGCCCCCGAGGTTCGCCGTTGAGGCCTATCTCATGGGTCGTGGCGACCCACGTTTCGCCCCGCTCGAGTTCCTTTGGGGGCAAGGAACGCAGGGTCGAGACTCGCAGGCGCTCGCTGATCTCTATTTGCTCGGCTCGCTTTTCTTCGAGGTCGCTACGGGGGTTGGCATCACGGCGTTGATAACCAACGACCCACTGGCGATCATGG
This sequence comes from Solirubrobacter phytolaccae, assembly GCF_027587195.1. GTDB lineage: Bacteria > Actinomycetota > Thermoleophilia > Solirubrobacterales > Solirubrobacteraceae > Solirubrobacter > Solirubrobacter phytolaccae. The sequence goes on from NZ_JAPDDP010000001.1 coordinate 178,804, forward strand.
GCGCAAATGTACATCTGACGGAAGCTGAGAGAGCCGAGGCCTGGCGGCATGCAATCCCTTGGTTGCGGGATGGGTCTCAGAACGCTCACGAGACGTTCGCGCTGCAAGTCCCGGCTCCGATCCGGCTGCGCGCGACGGAACTTTTGTCGCTGCTGACGGAGCCGGCTCCCAACGCGCGCGTCCCAAGTCCGCGCGGCGGGAAACGACAGCACGGGCCATGGAACCTCGAATGGATGCTGGCCTGGGTTGACAGCATGCGACGGGTCATCGACCCAACGCAGCGACGCGCCTACTTGGCGGGACGTCCCCGAACCACGAAATCATCTCGTCCTCGAACCCGAAAGCTATGAACTCCGCTTTGGATATCCCCGAGCAGCTCGCAACGCCATTTGCGTTCCGCGCTACGGGACCGACCCTGTTCGGAAGTGAGCTGCCTCGGCCGAACAACACCGAGCAGAACCAGCCGCCGAGCCACCTCGTCGAGGCGCGTCGCCTCGTCGACCGTCACCCAGACAGTGCGATCGCGTGGGCGCGGCTCGCGCAGTCTGCCCAGGCGAGCGCCGACATCGAGCAGTCCCTCGATGCTGCCGGCAAAGCGCTGGCCATGGGTATTAGTCAGCTTTCGCGCCCCGCGATTCACGCAGCGGTGACCGTCTTGGCCTCTTACGGCCGCACGGAGACCGTCTTCCAGGCGCTGCAAAGCCACGGGGCGAACTCGATCCCCAACGACTTGCGACTCTGGATGGCGATTGAGACCAAGGACGAAACCTGCATCGAGCAGATCGTTTCCGAGGCGCAGTCACCAACAGCGTTGGTGACGCGCGGTTGGGTTGCGATTACCAGAGGGCGGTACCAAGACGCGATCCGGGACCTGCGAGCGGCCCAGGCAACTGGTGCGACCGGTCCGGGGCTCTTGATGAATCTCGGGTATGCGCACGCGGCGGTTGGCAACCTTGAGAAAGCCATCAAAATCACACGTCAGGCGGCTGCGCTTGCCCCCAACGACCGGGGAATCAGCCTCAATCTCGCTGGCTTTCAGCGCGCGCTCGGTCATCACGAGGCCGCCGTCGACGAGATCAGGCGCGTGGCGGGCGCTCGTCCGGACATCGAGCTCGCGCTCGTGTTGGCTGATTTTTTGCTCGAAGCTGGAGAGGCTGGAAAGGCACACGATGTGCTTCAGCGGGTGCGTACATCACGAGAGTGGGCGCATGCCGACCGAACGCGCCGAAGCGAACTCGAGGCGAATCTCGCGTTCCTGCGCTGGAGCACACGGCGGCAGGACCGCACCGCGACGCTTGCAGTGGTACTCCGCGCGCTTGCCAGCTGCGAGCACAGCAGCCTCGCGATCGGAAACCTGCTGATGAATCTTGTTCGAGACCCGCCAGAGGCGCCTGTGCTTGCCGCGGAGATCGCGCGGCTAGCGACAAAACACCCGGAAGACAGTCTGTTGAGCCTGCGCTTCCACCACGCCGTTGTCATGCGTGACGCGCATGCTGCCGCGGCGTATGCGTGTGCCTGGGCTGAAAGTGACATCTTTAACTCGACCGCCGCGTCGCTCGCGATTCACCTTCTAACAGACGCTGAAGGCCGGGCACCAGAGGCAGCGGAACTTGGGTTGAAGGCGATTCGGCGCGCTCCCGCCGACCCCCTTCTGCTCAACAACACCGCCTACGCACTATGTCTCGCCGGGCGTCCCGCTGAGGCAAAGCGCCTGATCGCGAGCACGAAGACCGCCGCCGGACAGCGTGTGGCTCTTCGGGCAACCGAGGCGCTAGCCGATCTGATGCTCGGCAACTGCGAGCAGGGGCAAGCCGGATATCGGGAAGCGCAGCGCCTTGCCCGTGAGCAAGGACGACCTGACCTCGAAGCGTTGGCGGCGCTGAACATGGCCCTGGCGATGCGCCGCGCACCCGGATGTAAGGACGAGATGGAGCTTCCCACAATCCCTGAGCAATGGAAGGAGTCACCGACCTTTTGGATGGTGTCGCATCGCGTGAGGCGGGAGCTCGATGTCGATTCTGGAGAGCGGTAGCGTGTCCGGACCCGCTGCCGCGTCCCAGGCGGCAGCACATCGCTGAGGCATGCGCCGGTCACGCGACCGGAATGCCAAGTCGGTTCGGGTCATGAGTCCAAGCGGCGATCTCCTCGAGGAATTGCCACACGTCGCCAGCACCAGGTGGGACATAAGTCTCTGTTCCCAGCGTTCCTAGTCGCACCAGCATTTCGGTTACCCAGCGCTGCTTGTTGGTGACACCGAGTGGCGGCAGCCAGTTCTCGAGTTCTCCCACAGGAACCACGAAAACGCCGTACTGTGCGAGTTCGGCGAGGAACGCGCGCACGGTTTCGCGCGGCGCTGCCTCGAGAGCATTGAGCCCAGCGCGTTTGATCCTGTACGGAGAGCCGTCCCCACCAACTCGACCAGCGCCCGCTAGAAGATTCCCGCACGCTGATCGACGCTGGTTCAGCGGGCCGGCTGTTCCGTCCTCGAGACCCAACGCACCGATGATGGCGCTCCAGCCGGAGCCCTCGATCAGGGTTTCCAAATCGACGACCATTGCGGCAGGGATCCCCAGACGTCTCAAGGGCGCGGCGATGGTGGGGATGGTCTGCCAGTTCTGGGCGTTGAGGAAAGTAGTGTCATCGGAACCGGTACGGTGTTCTGTCGCAAGTAGTCGGCGATTGATCTCCTCGTAAAACGCTCGGTCCGAATCTGCTTCGCATACAACGGTTGCCCGTGAGAACAACGCACGGAGTGCCTCGGCCGACCTTAGGAGCGGGTCTCGGGTCAACGCCGCAACGTCCGTGCCTCCAAGGACGCGCGCAGTCGCCACACCGGACTCGTATGTGAGCCTCACGATTGATGTATCGGGGACTTCGGAGACGCACCCCATCAAGAACTCTGCGCTGTGGGTGGCCGCAACCAGGCTTGCTTGCCGTTCGCGAGCGACCTTCGCGAGATCCCCGCCGAGGCGGCGTGCCAGGGTCGGATGCAGGTACGCCTCCGGCTCGTCGACCAGCAAGACCCTGTGGGGAAGACTGAACACGGCGACGACGAGTCCCGTGTAGATCTGGATGCCATCGCTGAACGATTGGAGCGGTACCGCGGCTCGGTGGTACGCGATGACCTCCGGTGCGAGGCTGTCGACGGGACTCTCGGGCGGCGGTTGTTCGCTGAGGGACATCGACAGCGACGGAAGATCCGCAATGTTCACGACGAAGTGAAGGCCAGTGGCGGCGAGGATGAGGTCGCGGACGCGACGGTATTTCCCGGGGTCGCGCCAGACGGCCATGACTGCGCTCGAAGGGCCGCGATCAAGCGATGTGACTTGCCGAGGGTCCGCAAGCGCAAACCGCTGCCGGCCGTCGAGACGCATACGGAAGTGCTGCATGATCATGGTTCGACAAAACTCGCCAAACTCGAGACCGAAGATGTTGATCAGCTGAATCGCGACTTCGCCCGGGCCTACGCTTGCGCCCGGCATCCCTTGCGTACCAACGGCCTCAGGTTGGAAGCTGTAGATCATCATCTGCTGATCGCTGAGGATCTGACCGGGGACTTCTCGCTCGGCGAGTTCGGCGCGTAGCTCCTCCTCGTCTGCTGGCCAGTCCGCGCTCGCGGCGGCGAGCACGTCTCCACCGGGCCACGGCGTCACCGGCGGAACCTGTCCACCCGTACTCCACTGTTCGAGTTCTTTCAACAGCAGGCTCTTCCCGCTGTTGTTCGGCCCCACTACTACCGTCACATAGCTTGGCTCGAACTCGGTCGGGGGTTCGCTAGGCGCTGCGCCCGCGCGAAAGCGAATGCTTGTGAGGCGAAATCGTCCCGGCATCCGCTAAGCGTAGAAGAAGCAATTTGAACTTGCTGACTTCTTGATTTGGATGGCGCTTAGCAAGCCATGCGTCCGGTGCGTCGCGCCCGCTTCTTCGCTCTCATGACCCGTAGCGAGGCGCTCACCCTCGGCGATGAACTCGCGAAACGACGACAGCGCACATCAGCTGCGCCGCGGTGCGGGGCGGGTCAAGCTCCTGGCCTCGCTAGTTCAAGCCGCCCGTGTTGAGATTGGCGCGCGCGCCGGCCCCGGGGCACCTCCCACTTCTCACGATCGTGTCGGCACGTCGGTTGTCTCCGGTCCTTAGGCTCCCTGCATGTTCGATGCGTGGCGGCCATGACTTGGGCACATTTCGAGGAGAAGGAGTTCGAGGTCGCGGCTGCGGTTGAACTCTCGCACGCCCCGTCAGGCCCCGGGTACGTGTTCTCGTCTGGGCAGGTGCTTGAGGAACTGTTGGGCTACGACGCCGCCGTCGCCCCGCCGATCGGCCATGTCGTGTGGCGTGTTCTGGGTGTGCGGAGACCGCGTGGCGTCGTGCTTATCCGAAGTCTCTGGGAACTCGGCCGGCGCCCGCCGGCGAGCCGCTTGCCGACCGTTCCCGTAAGCCTTGTCGTCCAGTACAAGCGCCCCGAGCATCTGCGCGGTGCTCGGGCGAAGCAGTGGGGGCTCTGGCACGCTCCCTACTTCCGGTTCACAACCGCACCTCGTCAGCAGGCCGTGCTGCTGCGACTGCATAAGCAGCTCGGCGCAGACGCACTGGTCCGCTACGCGTCCCCAGCCTTCTGGAGTCAGGGTGATCTCGAGGCCGCCATCGTCAGTCGCTCCGTGTTGACTCAGACCGGCTTTGTAGGCCCTGATCGCCTGGCTGGGCACCGCGTTTGGACCTACGTCGGCCCAGGCCAGGATGGTCTCGCCAATCCGACTGGCCGGCGAACTCGATTCGAGTCGTTCGACGATCTGCGATCAGCTCGCGAGCGGTCCGCCGTTCCGCCGCCCGTTGGCGGCGAGCTTGTCCTTCGGCAATCCGTCGAGTCCCATCTGAAGCGGGTAGCAGCGGCGGCGCGGGAGCGCGAACCGCAGCTGCGAAGGTCGGTGGTTCGCTGGGCGGGGGACCTACAGCGGGAGGTCCCTGAGTTGGGGCCGACGCAGCGTGAAGCGATCGTCGATCTTGCGACCATAGTCACGGTTGTAGCGGCGTACGGAGCGTCGTGGCATCTGATTTAGGCCCTCCGAGGAAATTGGCGACAGGGACAGTCGCGTGGGCCAGCTCGACGGGTCGAGCGCCGCGGAAGTGGACTGCGACTCGGCCGCTTAGACCGGGTCACGCGAATTCTGGGCGCGGCGAGCGGGACGTCAGCGTCGTCTGAGGGGATCAGATGGGATCGTCTTGCTGCGCTCGACGGCGGTGAGCACCCCGGTGTCGACTATCGCTCGGGCCCCGGGTCGTCGACCAGTGCGTCATCGGCGAATCGGCGCAAGTCGCGCAAGTCGTCTGTCCACTCGTCATCGGGCGGGTGCTGCGTCATGACGCGACGTAGATCGGCGCCGGTGCCATTTCGCGCGGGGGGTGAGATGGTCGCGACCACGCGGCCGTGGCGGACCACCCTGAAGGTCTGGCCGCGATGCTCGACGGCGTCGAGCACGTCGGCGAACCGCTCGGTTGCTTCTGCCGCGCTGATCTCGATCACGAAGCTGATTCTCGGGCGTCGCTCGGCGATTTCAAGCTCGCAACGGCACGGTGCCCGAATCCATCCCTGCACAGGTCGTCGCCCGTGCTCGTCGACCTGACCCGCTGAGGCTTTATCAACCAGCACCGCTTCCGGCACCGGCACCGGTGATCTCGGTCTCCTGATCCCAGATCACCGCTGCCATCTTCCGCTTCTTGACCTCGAACCCCTGCCTCTCGTCTTTCCGACCTTTGCCTCCCATCCCAGTCCTCGACTCCTGGACCTCTTCAGGACTCCGCAAACCCGCTGGCCCAGACTTCCATCCCTGGAACGAATTCCGACCACCCTCACTCACCAACGCTCTTTCCGGTGGGTGCGGGTGGTCGGATTTTGAGGAAGGGTCTCTTTTGGCTGGGTCAGCGGGTTTGCGGCGGTTCTACTCGTTCTCCCGGCGAACGAGTAGCCGAACGATTAGAAGCGACCAGGGGAGGGGGAAGGAACGGGCGGATCGAGCGTCGCCGCAAGCAGCGGATCGGGCTCGGCGGCCGCGAATGCGGCGGCCACGAGTTGGGCGTCTTCCGCGCGTGGGGAGTAGTGCAGGTACTGCATGGTCGTGTCGACGTCCGCGTGGCCCATCCACTCCTTGACCTGCAGGATCGAGGCGTTGCGGATCATGGTCGTGCCGAAGGTGTGGCGGAGGTCGTGGAAGCGCAGCTCGCGCAGGCCGGCGGCCTTGAGCGCGAGCTTGTAGCGGCGGTAGAGGGCTGAGCCGTCGAGGTAGCCACCGTCGATGCCGGCGAAGACGACGTTGTCGTCGCTGTCGCAGAACCCGCGGCGACTCAAAGTGTCGAGAACTCGAGCGACGTCCGGCGCCATCGGGACGGAACGGACCTTGCCGCTCTTCGGGGTCGTGAGGTGGCGCTCGCTGTAGGAGGCTCGAACCCGGATGTGGTGGCCGGCGAAGTCGACGTCGCGCCAGGTCAGCGCGATGAGCTCGCCGCGGCGGAGACCCGTGAAGGCGGCCGTGAGGTAGATCGCCGCGTCCTGCTCGGAAGAAGCCGCGCGCACGAGCGCGCGGACCTCCTCGGGCGTGAAGACGTTGATCTCGCCTGAGCGCTTGAGCTGCCTCGGCTTGTCGACGTCGCGGACCACGTTGTGCTGGATGCGGTGGCGCTTGCCGGCTCGACGCATGATCCCGTGGAGCACCGTGAGGACCTTGATCTTGGTCCGGTTGCTCATCGAGAGGCTGGCCTTGAAGACCTCGACGTCCTCGGCCGTGAGGTCCTCGACCTTCATGTCGCCGAAGGCCGGGAGGATGTGGACGCGGATGATCGAGGCGTAGTCGCGGAGGGTGGTCGGCTTCCTCTGCTGGTCGCCTCGTAGCCACTCCATGTACTCGTCGCAGGCCTGGGCGATGGTCTCGCCGGTCTGCACCATCCCTGGCAACGTGCCGAGGCGCGCCTGGTCCAGGACGTCGCGTAGCCACGCCTCGGCCGTGCGCTTGGTGAAGTGGCCCGCTGTTGGCGCCCGCGCAGCGTCCAGGCCGAGCCGATGGTGCGCTGGATCTGCCGGCCGTCGGGCAGGCGGTATTTGGCCCGCCAGACGGGACCTCGTGCAAGTTCTACGCGGAAGACGTGGCCCGAGATCGGGCGCGGCTTCCGGTTGCGGCTCGATACGGCAGCCATCAGCTCTTGAATCGGCCGAGAATCGAGGTCCTGAAGGCGCTCACGAGTGCAAACGCTACGGCAAAGTTCGGGACATATTCGGGACACGGTCGATGCCCATCGAACTATCTAGACGACCCGAAACAGCTACTTTGCAGGGATAATGAGGATGCAGTGAGAGCACTCGAACCCACGGCACGCGGATTATGATCGCGACGCCCTCAGACGGCTCGCGGCGGCGGGCAAGATGGAGCGCATGAGGCAGTCTCCGATCGGCCACGTTCGACCAGCGTCGAAAGTGCATGGAAGGGGCCAGACGCGGATGGATGAGCATCCGCTCATTCGGTTCGTCGATGGTCCAGCGGGCTGCCGCGCTCGGCTTGTGGGCACGGGCAAGGACGTCTGGGAAGTCGTGGCCACACTCCACGACAACGGGGACGAGATAAATGCCACAGCGGAGTACCTCGGTGTCTCAGCTGAGCTCGTGAACGCAGCGGTGGCGTACTACGAGGCCAACCGCGACGAGATCGATGACCTCATCGCAGACAACGAGCGCATCGCCAGAGAAGCGCGCGCCGCGTTCAAGTCGAACTAGTCAGACGCGGCCTGGCCGGTGCGACGGGAGGCCGCGAGGCGGTCGAGCGCGTCGATGCCCACGCAGGCCAGATCGAACGGCTTGCCCGCTTCGACGAGGAAGTCCCAGAGCTCCGGGCCGTGGTCGGCCGGGAGCAGGATCTCGAAGGCGTCGCGGGCCTCGCGAAGGATGAGGCCGGAAGGCGTGAGGTCGACCTCGTTCAGCAGCTCGGAGGCACGCGGGCCGATCAGGCCGATCGCCGCGTAGCCCGAGGTGCGGACGTGGGCGGAGATGTCGCCGTAGTGCTCGAGCACGTCGGAGACCTCAGAGGCGCCCTCGGCTTCGCTGCGGACCAACGCGCGATCCGGCGCGATGAAGGACGCCCAGACCAGGGGCCCGAGCTCGGTCAGGGCCGTTTCGATCGCGACGGGGTCGCCGCGGAGCTCGAAGGTCTCTCGGTCGGAGCGGTCCGCCAGGCCGACGGACGTTCGGCAGACGGCTTCCTCAGCTCCGATCGAGGAGCCGAAGTGCGCCGGCACTCTGCGGCCGTGGCGCTCGGCCATTGCCGCTCCGTGGTTGCGTGCGACCGTCTCCAGCGGGCTCGTTCCCATTGTCCTGGCGACGATAGCCGTCCGCGCGCGAATATGCCGCAGCGGCGAAACCCGCGGCGACCAGTGCGGCGATCCCCCCGGCGACCAACCCGGCTCGGGGGCCCGCGACCTCGGCGAGCCAGCCGACCAAGGGGGCGCCGATGGGCGTGGAACCCAGGAAGACGATCGAGTAGAGCGCCATCACGCGACCGCGCATGACCGGCTCGACCGCGATCTGCAGCGAGCTGTTCACGCCCGCGGCGAAGGTCACGGACGCTGCGCCCAAAGGCACCAGGGCCAGGATCTGAAGCCACAGGGTCGGAGCAGCAGCGGCGGCCAGCAAGAACACGCCGAACAGCAGGGAGGACACCACGAGCAGGTTCCCGGAGACGCGCCCACGCGCGCCCGCGGCCAGTGCGCCCATCACCGAGCCCACGCCCATCGCCGCGGTCAGGCCGGCGTAGGTCGCCGCGGTGCCGTGCCAGGTGAAGTCCGCGAGCAGCGGCAGGAGCACCTGGAAGTTGAACGAGATCGTCCCGACCAACGCCATCATCGCCAGCGGGATCCGCAGCTCGGGCGTTCGGGCGACGTACCGCAGGGCGGACCGCAGCTCGCCGCGCGCCTTCACCGCCAGCTTCGGCGTATGCAGCTTCGACGGGTCCATCGTCCGCAGCGCGATGAACATCGCCAGGAACGACAGCGCGTTGACGGCAAAACAGGGCGCGATGCCGACCAAAGCGATGATCGTCCCCGCAGCGGCGGGTCCGAGGATGCGCGAGCAGTGAACCACCACAGAATTCAGAGCCACCGCGTTCAGCACCCGATCCGCGCCCACGATCTCGACCACGAACGACTGCCGTGCGGGGTTGTCGAGCGCGAGGATCGTTCCGCGCACGAGCACCAAGGCCAGCACCATCCAGGGCTGCGCCGCGCCGGTCAACGCCAGCACGAACAGCGTCACGGCGGGGACCATCATCGACAGCTGCGTGATGGTCAGCAGCGTCCGCTTGGACATCCGGTCGGCGAGGAGGCCGCCCCAGGCGCCGAACAAGAGAATCGGCAGGAACTGCAAACCCGCGGTCAACCCCACCGAGACACCCGACCCCGTCAGCTTGACCATCAGCCACATCTCGCCGACGATCTGCATCCAGTTGCCGGTGATCGAGACCACCTGGCCGGTGAAGTACTTGCGGTAGTTCGGGACTCTCAGCGAAGAGAAGGTGCGCTCGAGCGTGGCCGTCACTCGTCGAGCACCCGCTCCAGGATCTCGGCGGCGCGATCCAAAATCACCAGGTCCTCAGGCGACAGGGTCTCCAACCGCAGGGCGAGGAATGCGTCCTTGCGCTCACGCACGGCGTCGAGCAGCTCGAGGCCGACCGGCGTGGCGGCGACCAGGGAGGACCGGCGATCGGAAGGATCGGCGGTGCGCGCCACGAGCCCGCGCTCTTCGAGCAGTGCCAAGACACGTGTGGCGGTCGGCCGCTGGATCTTCTCGCGCGACGCGAGCTCCGACGGCGTCAAAGGCCCGAAGCGGGAGATCGTCGCCAGCGCGGCGACCTGCGTGGGGGTGAGATCTCCATTCGCCTCCTGACGCATCCGCCGCGCGAGCCGGGTGAGCACCGGGCGCAGGCGGTGCGCAAGGTCGGTGGTGGAGATGGTTCGCATGGCTAATTAGCTTAGCGAACGATCTCGCTCCTGCCAGGATGCCGACCGTGCTGATCTCGGTGCCGAACGTCTCTGAAGGCCGCGACCAGGCCAAGCTCGACCGCATCGCGCAGGCGTTCGCGCCCGTGTACTGGTCCAGCGACGCCGATCACAACCGCGCGGTGTTCACGCTCACGGGCGAGCCGGGGTCGCTGCACGAGCAGGTCCTCGCGGGCGCGCGGGTGACACTCGACGAGATCGACCTCACGCACCACCGCGGGCTGCACCCGCGGGTGGGAGCGCTGGACGTGGCGCCGATCGTCTACCTGCGTGAGGAGGACAAGGGCGCGGCGACCGCGGAGGCGCTCGTGCTCGCCGACGAGCTCGGCCGGCTCGGCATCCCCGTCTTCCTGTACGGGGAGCTCGCGGGTGGGCGAACGCGAGCCGAGCTCAGAAAGCCCGGCGGCCTGCAGAACTTCACGCCTGACTTCGGACCCAGCACGCTCCACCCGACGGCCGGCGCGACGCTCGTGACGGCACGCCCGCCGCTCGTCGCGTTCAACGTCGAGATCGACGCGCCCCTGGCCACGGCGAAGGAGATCGCGCTGCGCCTGCGCAAGGACCTGGACGTGCGCGCGCTGGGCCTGCAACTGAGCACCGTTACGCAGGTCTCCACGAACATCGAGGACCACACGCGCGTGACCATGGCGCAAGTGGTCGCGGCGGTCCGTGAGCACGCCATGGTCACCGGCGCGGAGCTGGTCGCGCCCGCCCCACGGGCCGCTCACAAAGACTTCCCCGAGGACGTCCCGCTCCGCGGCCCGGAACCGCTGGAAGATCACCTATCCTCGTAGGTTCCATGGCCCAGACGAAGCGCAAGAGGCGGACCAAGCACCGGGGCAACGCCGCCGGGGCGATCGAGAGCCGCGGCCGGACCGGTCGCAAGCCCACTCCGGAAGAGCAGAAGCAGTCCGTGCGCGCGCAGGCGCGTGAGCGCCGCGTGTCGAAGCCGCCGACCTGGAACAGCGCCGCGCTGAAGGCGCTGATGATGGCCGTGCTGCTGTTCGTCCTGACCCAGGTCGGGATCTTCGGCGGGGACACGACGATCCAGCAGGGCGTCCTGCTCGCGGCGATGGCGATGCTGATCTACACGCCGCTCGCCTACGTCACGGACCGCTGGGTCTACAAGAAGAACCTGCTTCGGGCGAAGCAACCCAAGCGCTGATGGAAGCACGCTGGTTGAGCGTCGGGCCGGTCCAGGAGAACACCTGGATCGCCCGTCAAGACGGTTCGGACAAGGCGCTCCTCATCGATCCCGGCGACGAGCCCGAGAAGCTGCTCCAAGCGCTCGCGGACCTGGGCACGACGCCCGAGGCGATCCTCATCACCCACTGCCACTTCGACCATGTCGGAGCGGTCAAGGCGATGGCGGAAGCCACCAAAGCGCCCGTCTACTGCCCAGCCGGCGAGGTCTTCATGCTGGAGGACATCAACTCGTTCGCCTTTCCCGGCCTGACGTTCGAGAACTACACGCCGGAGCACACCGTCAAGGACGGGGACAAGCTGCACCTCGCCGGGTTCGAGATCGACGTCATCGGCACGCCCGGCCACAGCCCGGACCACGTCACGTACTCGATCCCGGCCGACAAGGCCATCTTCTCCGGCGACGTCCTCTTCCAGGGCTCGATCGGCCGCACGGACCTGCCGGGCTGCGACCACGCGACGCTGATGGCGAGCATCCAGAAGCTGCTCGACACGCTCCCGGACGAGACGGGCGTCCTCCCGGGCCACATGGAGCCGACGACGCTCGGCCGCGAGCGCCGGTCGAACCCGTTCCTGAACGAGCTCGCGCGGCCGTGAGGAAGTTCCAGACCCCCGAGGGCACGTACGACGTGCTCCCCGACCGCGCGGTCGAACGCGACCGGCTCGAGCAGACCGCGAAGAAGGTGCTCGAGCGGGCGGGCTACGGCCGGATCGAGACGCCGACGTTCGAGTCCACGGAGCTGTTCGCGCGCGGTGTCGGCGCGGCGACGGACGTCGTCCAGAAGGAGATGTTCACCTTCGGCGACGAGGAGAAGTCGTTCACGCTGCGTCCCGAGGGCACGGCGCCGACCGTTCGCGCGTACATGGAGCACGGCATGCACAAGCTGCCGCAGCCCGTGAAGCTCTGGTACCTGTCGTCGTTCTTCCGCCGTGAGAAGCCGCAGGCCGGCCGCTTCCGGCAGTTCTGGCAGATCGGCGCGGAGGCGATCGGCTCGCCCGATCCCGCCGTCGACGCCGAGCTGATTGTGCTGCTCGCGGAGCTCCTGGAGGCGATCGGTGCGCGGGACACCAAGCTCGTGATCGCGACGCTCGGCCAGCCCGACGCTCGCGCCGCCTACCGCGAGGAGCTCACGGCCTACTTGCGCGCGAACGAGGACCAGCTCTCGCCCGAGGTCGTCAGCCGCATCGACCTCAACCCGCTGCGCGCCTTCGATGCCAAGCACGAGAGCACCCAGCGCGTGATGGCCAACGCCCCGCGTCTGATCGACCGGCTGCCGCAGGAGGACCTCGACCACTTCGCCGCGGTACAGGACCTGCTGCAGGCCGCCGATCTGGCCTACGAGGTCGACACGACGCTGGTCCGCGGGCTGGACTACTACACGCGGACGCTGTTCGAGTTCCAGTCCGGCGCGCTCGAGGCCGCCCAGAACACGCTCGGTGGCGGCGGTCGCTACGACGGTCTGGCCGAGGTGCTCGGCGGCGCGCCCACGCCCGGTGTCGGCTGGGCCGCGGGGGTCGAGCGCATGCTCATGGCTTCGACGCAGCCGCCCGCGATCGAGGCGCCCGTGGACCTGTTCGTCGCCTACCCGCCCGAGCACCGGGTCGCCGCGTTCAAGCTCGCGAGCGACGCCCGCCGTGCCGGCCACAGCGCCAGACTCGAACTCGCCGGCCGCAGCATCAAGGGCCAGCTCAAGCAGGCTTCGCGCATCCGGCCCCGCTACGTTGCCGTCTTCGGTGACGAAGGCGTCCAGCTGCGCGACCGCGACGGCGGCGAGGACAAGGTCGTCGCCCCGGAAACCGTCATGCACCACATCAGAGGATCGCTGTGAGACCACCCCGCGCCAACCTGTACCGCGACGCCTGGGCCGGCGAGCTGGATGCCGGGCGGGTGGGTGAGCACGTGCGCGTGGCCGGCTGGGTCAACCGCCGGCGCGACCACGGCGGCGTCATCTTCATCGACCTGCGCGACCGGTCCGGGATCGTCCAGCTGACGTTCCATCCCGAGTCGCCGTCGTTCGCGCTCGCGGAGAAGCTCCGGCCCGAGCACGTGCTGAGCGCCACCGGCGAGCTCGTCAAGCGCGACGAGCGCAACGTGAACCCGAACCTCAAGACGGGCGAGATCGAGCTGTCCGTCGCCGAGGCCGAGCACCTCGCGGAGTCGCTGACGCCGCCGTTCCCGATCGACGAGGACGGCCAGGTGGACGAGATGATCCGCCTGCGCCACCGGATGCTGGACCTGCGTCGCGAGAACATGCGCGACTCGATGATCCTGCGCCACACGGTCAACCGCTCGATCCGCGACTTCCTCAACGCGAACGACTTCCTCGAGATCGAGACGCCGATCCTCACGCGCTCCACGCCCGAGGGCGCGCGCGACTTCCTGGTGCCCGCGCGCCTGAACCCGGGCGCGTTCTACGCGCTCCCGCAGTCGCCGCAGCTGTTCAAGCAGCTGCTGATGATGAGCGGCTACGAGCGCTACTACCAGATCGCCCGCTGCTTCCGCGATGAGGATCTGCGCGCCGACCGCCAGCCCGAGTTCACGCAGCTGGACCTCGAGATGGGCTTCGTCGAGGAGGAGGACGTCCTCGGCACGATCGAGGGCCTGCTGCACCGCGTCTTCGAGGACGCCGCGTTCCCGGCTCCGCCGCCACCGTGGCGCCGGATGCCGTACGACGAGGCGATGCTCAAGTACGGCTCGGACAAGCCGGACCTGCGGTTCGCGCTGGAGATCTCCGACCTCGCCGAGGCGGTCGCCGACACCGAGTTCCGCGTCTTCAAGGGCGTGCTCGAGGGCGGCGGCGTCATCCGTGGCTTCAACGCGGGTCCGCGCGAGGCGTCGCGCAAGATCGCCGACGAGCTGACCGAGGTCGTCAAGCGCTACGGCGCCGGCGGCCTGGTGTGGGCGGTCGTGGAGGAGGGCGGGACGTGGCGCTCGCCGGTCGCGAAGGCCCTGAGCGACGCCGACCGCGCCGCGATCGAGCAGGCCCTGGAGGCCAAGCCGGGCGACCTGCTGCTGATCGTCGCGGACGCGCGCGCGAGCGTCGCCGCGACCTCGCTCGGCGAGCTGCGGCTGGAGATCGCGCGCCGCTACGACCTCATCCCGGAAGGCCGCCACGAGCTGCTGTGGGTCGTGGACTTCCCGATGTTCGAGTACAACGACGAGCAGAAGCGCTGGGACGCCCTGCACCACCCGTTCACGGCGCCCACCGGCTCCTTCGACGACCCCGGCTCCCTGCGCTCGCGCGCGTACGACATCGTGCTCAACGGCTCGGAGATCGGCGGCGGCTCGATCCGTATCAACCGCCCCGAGGTCCAGCAGCAGGTGTTCACCGCGCTCGGCATCTCCGAGGAGGAGGCGCAGTCGCGGTTCGGCTTCCTGCTGGACGCGCTCCAGTACGGCGCGCCGCCGCACGGTGGCCTCGCGCTGGGCATCGACCGGATCGTCGCGATCCTCGCCAACCGGGACTCGATCCGCGACGTGATCGCGTTCCCGAAGACGGCTTCGGGGTCGGATCCGCTGACCGGCGCGCCCGCGGGCGTGGACGGCCAGCAGCTGAACGAAGTGGGCATCAAGCTCACCGTTCCGCCTCCGGTGTAGACCCTAAGCGACTCAACCTCCGGTGGGGAGGTGCCGATGGTGTGGATGTGAGCCAGATTTCCATGCCTATGCGCCTCCTCCTCATCGGCGCCGCCGTGTTCCTCGCCGCCTGGTTCACGGTCCTCAAGCCCGGCGGGGCCGAGGAAGCGCTTCCGCCCGTCGCCGCCGCGAACACGACGCAGCCCGCCGCGACCCCCGCCGGCGCCACCACGACGGAGGCGCCGGCCGACGAGAACACGAACGTCGCGGCCGTGGCCATCCCGGCCGAGGTGCTCTCGAAGCTGCCCAAGGACGTCGCAAAGGCCATCAAGGCCCGCAAGACGGTCGTCCTCGGCGTGTTCACCGACGACGACAAGTCCTACCGCCCGATGGCGGACGACGACCGCTACGTGCGCAACGCGCTCAAGAAGACCAACCGCTACAAGGGTCAGGTCTTCGCCAAGAACATCGGCGTCGCCAAGCTCGTCGACTACGCGCCGCTGGTCAACGACCTCCAGGTCCGGCAGACGCCGGCCGTGGTCGTCATCGACCGCAACCTCAAGGGCACCGTGCTCACCGGCTACGTCGACCGCATCGCCATCAACCAGGCGATCGCGGACGCCCGCCGCGACAGCATCGACCCGTACATCACGGACTCGTACCTCCAGCAGGCCAACGACGTCTGCGAGCGGTTCAACCTCCACGAGTCGCGCTTCTCGCTGCCGACCGTGCGCGGCAAGAAGCTCTGGCAGCGCACCGTCAAGCGCTGGAACGTGATGGGCAAGCAGTACATCAAGGCCGTGAAGAAGCTCGAGACGCCGGCCAAGTGGAAGAGCCTCGAGACCCTCTGGGTGCGGACGCTCAAGGAAGGCACCGACAGCGGCACCAAGGTGATGAAGGCCGTCATCGACGACGACTACGCGGCCTACCTCAAGGCCATGGACGAGTGGGACGCCAAGTACGCCCGCAAGCTCGACCGCCGCTTCAACACCGTGGGCCTCACCGCCTGCGCCCTCGACCGCCGGTCGTAGACTCGTAGCGGTCGTGGACCGCGAGCGTTTCGAAGAGCATCTCGCCGCGCCCACCGGGCGCGGCGCCCTGCGTTCCGGAGGGCATGACGGCCACGCCGGCGGCGCGCTGTGCGGGGATCTCATCCGCGTGTCGGTGCGCGTCGAGGGCGATCGGGTCGTGGCCGCGGGCTTCGACGCCGACGGCTGCGGCGCGCTGACCGCCGCGGGCTCGGCCGCCGTCATGCTCGTCGAGGGCGAGCACATCTTCACCGCCGCGCGCGTGGGCACGACGGCGATCGCCGAGGAGCTCGGCGGGCTCTCACCCGGGAAGCTGCACGCCGCCGACCTGGCCGCGGACGCGCTCCACCGGGCTTTGGGTGCCGCGGCGCGCGAGGCTGCCGTCCCGGTGGACGAGGGCCGCGTGCTCGTCGCGATGAGCGGCGGGGTGGACTCCGCCGTGGCCGCGCACCTGCTGCGCGAGAACGCCGTGGCGGTGACGCTGGAGCTGTGGCGCGACGAGGAGAACGATGCGGGGGCGTCCTGCTGCTCCGCTGACGCGGTCCGGCTCGCGCGCATGGTCGCCCACCAGATGGGCCTGCCGCACTTCACGCTGGACCTGCGGCCGGAGTTCCGGGCGGGCGTCGTGGACCCGTTCCTCGCCGGCTACGCGGCGGGCGAGACGCCGAACCCGTGCGTCTCCTGCAACGGCCACGTGCGCCTGGACGAGATGCTCGCGCTGGCCGACCGGCTGGGCGCGCCGTTCCTCGCCACTGGCCACTACGCGCGGGTCACGGAGGACGGCTTGCTGCGCGCGGCGGCCGATCCCGCCAAGGACCAGTCCTACATGCTCGCCGCGCTGTCCCCGGCCTCGATCGCGCGGATGCGCTTCCCGCTCGCCGAGCTGACCAAGCCCGAGGTGCGGGTGATCGCGACGGAGGCGGCGCTGCCGGTCGCCTCGCGCGCCGACTCGCAGGACCTGTGCTTCCTCGCCGGCACCGGCAAGGCCCGCTTCCTCGCGCGTCACGCGGGCCTGGAGGACAAGCCGGGCGAGATCGTCACGACCACCGGCGAGATCGTCGGCGACCATCACGGCGCGCACAACTTCACCGTCGGGCAGCGCAAGGGCCTCGGCGTGCAGGCGCCCGAGCCGCTCTACGTCATCCGCACGGAGGGTCGCCGCGTGGTCGTCGGCTCCAAGGACGAGCTCGCCACCCAGCGCGTGCGTGTCCGCGGCGCGCGGCTGCACCGCCCGGGCAGCGAGGTCGACGCGGTCCGCCTGCGGTACCACTCGCGCGCGGTGCCCTGCCGCGTCGTGGGGGAGGGCCGCTCGCTGGAGCTCGAGCTGGGCGAGCCGTTCCACGGCGCCGCCCCGGGCCAGACGGCGTGCCTGTTGCGCGGCGACGTCGTGGTCGGCGTCGGCACCATCACCGCGTAGCGAGGTGCCACGCGGCCACTGAGGCCGCGTCGCGGATCACGTTCTCGCGCACCATGGCGTCCACCTCGGCGACCGTGAAGCGGCGTACGACGAGGTCCTGCTCGGTCGGTTCGAGGGACTGCTCGCCGGGTTCGAGCCCGGTCGCGCGGAACACGTCGACGGCCTGGTCGGAGATGCCGTAGGCGAAGTGCAGGCGGCCCAGGTGCTCCATCGACGCCGCTCGGAGGCCGGTCTCCTCGGCCAGCTCCTGCCGGGCGAGCGCCTCGGGCGCGACTTCGCCGTCCTCCAGCGCGCCCTGCGGGAACTCCCAGAAGCGCGCCTTCACCGGGTGGCGGTACTGCTCGATCAGCCACACGTGGCCGGCGTCGAGCGGGACGATCAGGGCGGACGGACCCTTCTCGATGAAGCCGTACAGACCGGGCGTGCCGTCCGCGTACTCGGTGCGGTCCTCGCGCACGCGCATCCAGCGATTCTCATAGACGACGCGGGTGTCAACGACGCGCATGAGAGCGCAGCCTAGACTCAGGTCCCGATGACCTCCGACGAGATCCGCGAACGCTTCCTCAGCTTCTTCGAAAGCCGTGACCACAAGCGGCTGCCGTCCGGGTCGCTCGTCCCTGCCGAGCACGATCCGTCGGTCCTGCTCACCACCGCGGGCATGCACCCGCTCAAGCCGTACTTCCAGGGTCGAGAGAAGCCGCCCCATCACCGGCTGACGTCCTGCCAGAAGTGCTTCCGCACGCCGGACATCGACCAGATCGGCCTGACGACGCGCCACCTGACGTGCTTCGAGATGCTGGGCAACTTCAGCATCGGCGACTACTTCAAGGCGGACGCGGCGCGGTTCGCGTGGGAGCTGTCGCTGGAGGGCTTCGGCTTCAACCCGGACGACATCTGGGTCACGGTCTTCGAGGGCGATGAGGAGCTCGGCCTCGGCCCGGACCAGGAGGCCATCGACATCTGGCTCGAGATCGGGGTCCCGCGCGAGCGGATCGTCCTGTGCCCGCGCTCGGAGAACTTCTGGCAGGCCGGCCCGACCGGTCCCTGCGGCCCGTGCAGCGAGCTCTACCTGGATCGCGGACTGGACTTTGGCTCCGAAGACGACCTGCCGGGTGGAGACAACGAGCGCTTCCTGGAGTACTGGAACCTCGTGTTCATGCAGTTCGAGCAGAACCCGGTCGGCACGCTGACGCCGCTGCCCGCGCCGAGCATCGACACCGGCCTCGGCCTCAACCGCATGGCGCTGATCCAGCAGGGCGTCACCTCGATCTTCGAGACCGACCAGTTCGTGCCGCTGATCAAGGTCGGCGAGGAGCTCTCCGGCAAGCAGTACGACGGCGGGGACGAGACGGTCGACCGCGCGCTGCGCATCCTCGCCGACCACACGCGCGGGATGTCGTTCCTGATCGCGGACGGCGTCGTGCCGTCCAACGAGGACCGCGGCTACGTGCTGCGCCGCCTGATGCGCCGCGCGATCGTGCAGGGCCGCCGGATCGGCATCGAGCCCGGGTTCCTGCCCAAGTACGCGCAGGTCGTGCGCGAGACGATGGGCAAGGCCTACCCCGAGCTGATCGAGCACGCCGACACGGTCGACATGTGGCTCGCGAGCGAGGAAGAGAGCTTCAACCGCACGCTCGAGCAGGGCATGAAGCTGCTCGAGGACGTGATCGCGAAGACGAAGGCCGCGGGCGAGGAAGGCATCGGCGCCGACGAGGCCTTCCGCCTGCACGACACGTTCGGCTTCCCGTTCGACCTGACGCTGGAGCTCGCCGCCGAGCGTGGCGTCGGCGTCGACGCGGCCGGCTTCGAGCGGCTGATGGAGCGCCAGCGCGAGAACTCGCGTCCAGAGGCCACCGACGGCGTGGTGGACACGCGCGAGCAGCTGCGCGTGTTCGCGTCGGCCGCGGGCGCGCCGTCCATCTTCACCGGGTACGAGACGACCGAGCAGGCGACGGCGGTCGCTTCGGTGGTGCGTGAGGACGGCCGCGTGCTGGCGAAGCTCGTCGAGTCCCCGTTCTACGCGACCGGCGGTGGCCAGATCCACGACGGCGGCATCATCGAGTGCGAGGACGGGAACTGCTCGGCGAAGGTCGTCGACGTCGTCCGCCTCGGCGACGACCAGGCGCTCGTGCTCGAGCCGCTGACGGGTGAGCTGCACGATGGCGAACGGGTGTGGGCGCGCGTCGATCGCGCCGCCCGGCGCGCGACCGAGTGCAACCACACCGCCACGCACCTCCTGCACGCCGCGCTGCGCGAGCGGCTCGGCGGCCACGTGCACCAGGCCGGCTCCTACGTCGGCCCGGACAAGCTGCGCTTCGACTTCACGCACGGCGCGCCGTTGACCGCCGAGGACCGCGCGTGGGTCGAGGATCGCGTGAACGCGCAGATCCTCGAGAACAACCCGGTGCGGGCGCTGTCGACGACGCTGGACGAGGCGAAGTCGCTCGGCGCCATGGCGCTGTTCAACGAGAAGTACGGCGATGTCGTGCGCATGGTCGAGGTCGGCGACGGCGGCTTCTCGCGTGAGCTGTGCGGCGGCACGCACGTGCGCTCCACCGCGGAGATCGGCCTGCTGAAGATCACGCAGGAGACGTCCTCCTCGGCGAACGTGCGCCGGATCGAAGCGATCACGGGGCCCGAGGCCGTCGAGCTGCTGCGCAAGCACGACCGTGAGCTGACGGCCGCGGCGGTGGCGCTGCGCACGTCGCCGGACGCGGTCGCGGAAGCGGCGGCGACGGCGGTCGCCAAGCGTCGCGAGGCCGAGAAGGCGCTCGAGAAGGGCGCGGGCGCGGCCGACACGTCGGTCGGCGAGGTCGTGGAGATCGCGGGCGTGAAGGCCGTGTTCGAGATCCGCGACGTGCCGAACCCGAAGGCGCTGCCGGACCTGGCGGACAAGCTGCGCGGACAGCTCGGCGACCCGTCGGTCGTCGTGCTGGGCGCTCCGGGCGAGGGCCGCGCTTCGCTGCTCGTGTCAGCGACGCCGGGCGCGGTCGCGGCGGGCGTGAAGGCCGGCGCGATCGTCAAGGTCGCGGCGGCGGTCGTCGGCGGTGGCGGCGGTGGGCGCGACAACATGGCGCAGGCCGGCGGCAAGGACCCATCGAAGCTTCCCGACGCGCTCGTCGCCGCGCGCGCCGAGATCGAACGCGCCCTTGCGGGTTCTGGCACTTGATTACGGCTCGGCTCGCTGCGGCGTTGCGGTAAGCGACCCCACGGGGACGCTCGCGACGCCGCTCGAGCCGGTGCTCCGACCCGCATCGAAGAAGGGTTGGGCGGCGCTGAAGGCGCGGATCGCGGCATCGGGGGCCGAGCGCGTGGTGGTCGGGCTGCCCGTGTCGTTGAGCGGGTCCGACAGCGCGCAGACCGTCGAGGTGCGCGAGTTCGCGGCGCGCCTGGGGCGGGCGCAGTCGGTGCCGGTCGAGCTCTACGACGAGCGGTTCACCACGTCCTTGGCGCATCAGGCGGGCGGGAACGCGTCGCTGGACTCGCGGGCGGCGGCGGTGCTGCTCGAGGAGTGGCTCCGCACGCAACCCTAGGGCCACGACCCCATGTAAGGGGAGCGGGGGACCTGCCGATGACTCTGGGGGATGAACCCCGAGCAGTCCATGACGGCCGATGAGGTGCTGGCGGAGATCGCCGACCCGCTTGACGCGCTCCTACGTCAGGTCATCAACGGCTTCTTCGTGCTCACGGACGGCCAGGGCGCGGTCTCGAAGTGGTCAGAGCCCGCCGAGCTGCTGTTCGCGCAGCCGAGCGAGGAGATCCTCGGGCAGGGGTTCTTCGAGACGCTGATCGGCGGCACGCTGCCGCCCGCCGGGCAGGCCTGGCGCGGGTTCCTGGACGCCGGCGAGCCGCCGCGCGTGCCCGGCTCGGTGACGCTGACCGGCCGCCGGTCGGACGACGAGACGTTCCCGATGGAGGCCGTCTTCGTCCCGGTCAAGCTCGACGAGGGCTTCGACTTCTCGTTGTTCCTCGAGGACCTGAGTTTTGAGCTGCCGCTGAACCTGATGCTGATGCGCATGCGTCAGCAGCACCCGGTTGTGGTGCGGGCTTTGAAGTTGGCGCTGGAGCCGACCGCACAGCCGTGGGAAGGCTGGCGCACGGCGGGCACGCTCGTCGTCTTCAAACCGCTGGCCGCGACGCCGTGGGTCGAGGCCGAGCTCGCCCGCCGCGCGGCGGAGCGTGCTTTGGCGGACGCCGAGGCCGAGGAGCGCCTGAGCAACACCGATCCGGGCATCCAGGGCGGGCTGAACGACCTCGACGACGCCGCGGCCGTGGTGGCCCGCCTGCTGAGCGCGATGGAGCGCATCGACGAGCTCGAGCGCGTCGCCGGCGGGCTGCCGGCGCAGATGGATGAGGCGCGGCGCGACGTCGAGCGCGAGGGCAACGCCCTGCGCGGGGACGTGTCGCGTGCGCTGGCGGCCGTCCCGAGCGAGCTCGATCGTCACGAGGCCGAGCGTCGTCTGGCGCGCTTGGAGCGCGCGGACGAGGAGACTTTGGCGGCGGCTGAGGCGGCTGCGGCGCGCGTCGCCGCGCGCCTCGATGCACTGGAGCGCGAAGGTGCTGCTGCCGACGCGCGGCTCGCGTCTGAGATCGCCGCGGCCGAGGCCCGCGCCGAGGAGGCGCTCGCCCAGGTCTCCGGCGGCGGCGACGTCACCGCTCAGCTCGAAGCGGTCCGCGCCGAGCACGAGGAAGCGGCGCACGCGATCCGCTCCGAACTGTCCGCCACGGTCTCGCGCCTGGAGCGTGACCGGGAGACCGAGCGCTCCGCCGCTCGCGCCGAGCTCGCGGCCGCCCTGGAACGGGTCGAGCAGGTCCAGCGCGGCGCGGACGCCGTCCGCGAGCAGCTCCGCGCTGCCGTCGCCGACGACCGCGTCGACGCTTTGGCGGAGGCCACGGAAGCGCTCCGCGCCCGGGTCGCCGGCCTCGCGACCACCGACCAGCTCGCCGAGCTGCGCCAGTCCCTCGGCGTCGACATCTCCGCCCTGCAGGACTCCGTCGCGGGCATCGACACGCTCCGTGAGCTCGTCGCTCGCCACGAGTCGTCGACCGGTGAGATCGCGGGCCTGCGCGCCGCGTTCGAGGCGCTGCGGAGTGCCGCGCCCGCCGACCTCGCCGCCCTGCGCGAGGCAGTCACCCGCTTCGAGGGCACGGCGGAAGAGGTCGCGTCGCTGCGCGCCTCGTCGACGACGGCCGAGGACGTGGCCGCGCTGCGCGAGGCCGTGTCGCGCCACGAGGCGGCGGCGGGCGAGATCGCCGCGCTGCGCGAGGTCACGGCGGATCTGGGCGCCCTGCGCGCGGCCGCGGCCGATGTGGCCGCGCTGCGCGAAGCCGTTGCCGGCCACGAGGAAGCGACGAGCGAGCTTTCAGCGCTCCGCGAGGCGGTCGCCCGCCAGGAGGCCGCGACGAGCGGGCTTGCGGCCGGCGAGATCGCCGCGCTGCGCGAGGCCGTGGCGCGCGCCGAGGCCACTGCCGACGAGGTCGCGTCGCTGCGAGACACCGTGGCGCGTGCCGAGGCGGCCACGGACGAGATCGCCGCGCTGCGCGAGGCGGTTGCCCGCGGTGACGCTGCGGCGGACGAGGTTGCCGCGCTGCGTGAGGTCGTCACGCGTCACGAGGCGGCGGCCGGCGAGGTCGCGGGTCTGCGCGACGCGGTCGCGCGTGCTGAGAGCGCTGCCGACGAAGTCACTGCGCTGCGTGACGCCGTTGCGCGGCACGAGTCGGCGGCCGGCGAGGTCGCGGGTCTGCGCGACGCGGTCGCGCGTGCTGAGAGCGCCGCCGACGAAGTCGCGGCGCTGCGTGACGCCGTCGCGCGCGCTGAGGGCGCTGCGGACGAGGCCGTGGCGCGTCACGAGGGCGTGGCCGGCGAGGTCGCGGGTCTGCGCGACGCGATCGCGCGCCACGAAGCCACGGCCAGCGAGGTCGCGGGTCTCCGTGACGCCGTCGCGCGTGCCGAGGCGGCCACGGACGAGATCGCGGCGCTGCGCGAGGCCGTTGCACGCCACGAGGCGGCGGCGGGCGAGCTGGCGGGTCTGCGTGACGCGGTCGCGCGTGCCGAGGCGGCCACGGACGAGATCGCGGCGCTGCGCGAGGCCGTTGCCCGCGGTGACGCCGCTGCGGATGAAGTTGCCGCACTGCGCGAGGCCGTCGCGCGGCACGAGGCCACGGCGGGCGAGCTGGCGGGTCTGCGCGACGCGGTCGCGCGCGCTGAGGGCGCGGCCGACGAAGTCGCGGCGTTGCGTGAAGCGGTGGCGCGCGCTGAGGGTGCTGCCGACGAGCTCGCGGCGCTGCGGGACACCGTTGCGCGCCACGAGGCCACGGCCGGCGAGGTCGCTGGCCTGCGCGACGCGGTCGCTCGTGCCGAGACGGCGACGGACGACATTGCCACGTTGCGCGAGGCCGTTGCCCGGGGCGACGCCGCCGCGGACGAGGTTGCCGCGCTGCGCGAGGTCGTCGCGCGCCACGAGGCCACGGCCGGCGAGCTGCGCGACGCCGTCGGCGGTCTCGACGTGCTCCGCACGGCGGTCGCGCGGCACGAGTCGGCGGCTGGTGAGGTCGTCGCGCTCCGCGACGCCGTGGCCGCGCACGCCGCCGCGATCGGTGAGCTTGCCGCGCGGGCCGGCTCGGCCGCGGACGCCGGTGCGCTCAGCGACCTTGCCTCGCGCCAGGAGGCGGTCGCGGCCGAGCTGCGCGCCGCCGTCGCCCGCCAGGACGCCGC
The DNA here is from genome assembly GCF_027587195.1 of Solirubrobacter phytolaccae. Taxonomy (GTDB): domain Bacteria; phylum Actinomycetota; class Thermoleophilia; order Solirubrobacterales; family Solirubrobacteraceae; genus Solirubrobacter; species Solirubrobacter phytolaccae. The sequence goes on from NZ_JAPDDP010000001.1 coordinate 202,773, forward strand.
GGCGCGTGAGCTCGCGTCGCTGCGGGAGGTCGCGCACCGGCAGGAGGGCCTGTCCGCCGAGTTCGAGGAGCTGCGCGCGCAGATCGCCTCGGCCGAGATCGCCGCGGGCCGCTCGCCCGACGAGGTCGCCGTCGAGCAGCGCCTGCAGGCGACGCTGGGGGACACCCGGCGTGAGCTCGCCGACCTGCGCTCGCGGCTCTCAGGCCTCGACGAGGTGGAGTCGCTTCGCACCCGCGTCGACGACCTCGCCGAGCGCGTCGCTGCCGTCGACTACCTCGCGCGCGACGAAGACCTCCGCGCACTCCGCGACGAGCTCCACGAGCGCCTCGACGCCGTCCCGGGCCGCAACGAGCTGGCCGGCCTCGTCGACCGTGACGAGCTGGACACGCTCGCCACGCGCGACGAGCTGCGCGCGCGCCTCGCAGGGCTGGCCGGCAGCGACGAGCTGGCCGCGCTGCGCGAGCGGCTCGACGGCCTCGCGACGGGCGATGAGCTCGCGATGCTGCGTGCGCGTCTCGATGCGCTCGGCGGCGACGATCTCGCGGCGCGGCTGGACGGCCTGGCGACGCGTGACGAGCTGCGCGGTGCGGGCGACGAGCTGCGCGAGCGGCTCGGCGGTCTCGCGACGGGCGACGAGCTCGCGACGCTGCGTGCGCGCCTCGACGCGCTCGGCGGCGACGACCTCGCAGCGCGGCTGGACGGCCTGGCGACGCGTGACGAGCTGCGCGGTGCGGGCGACGAGCTCGCGGCGCTGAGCGAGCGGCTCGACGGCCTCGCCACACGTGACGAGCTGCGCGGTGCGGGCGACGAGGTCGCCTCGCTGTGTGCGCGCCTCGACGCGCTCGGCCCCGACGATCTCGCGGCGCGGCTGGACGGCCTGGCGACGCGTGACGAGCTGCGCGGTGCGGGCGACGAGGTGGCCGCGTTGCGTGCGCGCCTCGACGCGCTCGGCGCCGACGACCTCGCGGCGCGGCTCGATGGTCTCGCGACGCGGGACGAGCTGCGCGCGCTTGCGGGCAGCGACGAGCTGGCGGCGCTGCGCGAGCGCCTCGACGGCCTCGCCACACGGGACGAGCTGCGTGGTGCGGGCGGCGAGCTGGCGGCGCTGCGCGAGCGTCTCGACGGGCTGGCCACGCGCGACGAGCTGCGCGGTGCGGGCGACGAGCTCGCCGCGCTGCGAGCCCGCCTCGACGCGCTCGGCGCCGACGATCTCGCGGCGCGGCTGGACGGCCTGGCGACGCGTGACGAGCTGCGCGGTGCGGGTGACGAGTTGGCCGCGCTGCGTGAGCGGCTCGACGGCCTCGCCACGCGGGACGAGCTGCGTGGAGCGGGCGACGAGCTGGCGGCGCTGCGTGTGCGCCTCGACGCGCTCGGCGGCGACGATCTCGCGACTCGACTCGATGGTCTCGCGACGCGGGACGAGCTGCGTGGGGCGAGCGACGAGCTTCGTGCGCGCCTTGAAAGCGCTGCCGGTCGCGATGAGCTGGCGGCGCTCCGCGAGCGGCTCGACGGGCTCGTCGGCGGCGATGAGCTCGCCTCGCTGCGGGATCAGCTCGACGGGCTTGCGGGCCGCGAGGAGCTGCTCGATCTTGCGACGACCGACGATGTCGCGGAGCTGCGGGCGTGTCTCGACGCGCTGCCGAGCGGTGACGCGTTCGCTCGCCATGAGGATCTCGCCACGCTGGCGGGACACGACGAGGTCGACGCGCTGCGCGAGCGGCTCGGGTCGTTCGCCCGCCACGAGGACCTCAGCGGTCTTGCGGGCCGGGAAGAGGTCGCGGCGCTGCGCGAGCTGCTCCAGGGTTTGGCGGGCCGCGACGAGCTCGCGGGTCTGGTCTCGCGCGACGAGCTGCAGGCGCTGGCCGACCGGCTCGCGCAGATCGACCGGGGCGCGGGCACGGTCGTGGCCGACGTTCGCGGCATGCGCGGCGACCTCGAGGTCACCCGCGGGCAGGCCGCCGCGGCGGAGACCGAGGCGCTTGGCGCCCGGCAGGCCGCGGTCGCGGCCACCGAAGCCGCGAACACGGCACGCGAGCACGCGGCGAAGGCCGCCGAGGACGTCGCCGCCGCTCGGCGCGACCTCGAAGCGCAGGCCAACCGGAGCCAGCTGCTCGGCGAGCAGGTCGCTTCCGCACGGACCGACGCGACCGCCGCCCGCGCGGCGACCGAGGGGCTGGACACGCGCCTGGCCGCGATCGACCAGCGCGCCGCGTCGCTTCGGGGCGAGCTGGACACCGTCGGCGGTCAGGTCGACCGGCTCGGCGGGACGCTCGTCGACACGGGTGTCACGCTGCGCGGCGAGATCGGGGACGTCCGCGACGGGCTCGACCAGCTGCGGACCGAGCTCGCGATCATCCGCGACGAGGCCAAGCGCGGCGACGACCGGATGGAGGCGATGCAGTCCGAGCTGAAGTTCGCGCTCAGCAGCCTCGAGGAGCTCAAGCAGGGCCTCAGCTCCGCGGGCCAGGCGGCCGTGATCGCGCGGCGCGAGGCCGGCGAGGCGCGCAAGGCCGCGCTCCAGGACGGCTCGACCGAACGCGTCACCGAGGTCTTCCAGCAGATCCTGGGGCTGGCCGCGCAGCGCAACGCGCAGACGCGCCGCCCGCAGCAGGTCCCGACCCCGCCGCCGCGCCCCGAGCCGGGTGTGCGCGAGCCGCGTCACGGCTTCGACGACGCGCACGCCCCGATGGCGATCCTCGCCCTGGACGGCAAGTTCAAGGAGCTCAACCCGGCATTCACGAAGCTCGTCGGCTACAAGGAGCACGAGTTCCAGAAGGCCGCGTGGCCGTCGCCGCACGACCGCAAGGACTACAAGGAGCAGCTCGAGCAGCTGCGGCAGATCGGCCTCGGCGAGCTCCGGCAGGTCGACGTCACCAGCACGTACATGCACGGCCAGGGCCTGATGGTGCCGGTCGTCGGCCGTCTCACGCTCGCGACGAGCGGCGACGGCGCGCCTTCGCACCTCGTCCTCGAGGCCGAAGACCGCGTCACGACGTAACTCCGTCGGCGACGCTCGCTAGCATTTCCCACTGGTCGCTGACCCTGATGCCTGCCGGGAGTCCACCCGGCGCGCCAGGGTCCCTACCCGTTAAGCACGTTGTTCGGCAAGCGCTCGGACCAACCCCGCACTTCTGAGGACCGCGCACGCGCCGCGGCCGAACGCGCTGCCCGGCGCGAGGGTCGCCCGTTGCCGGCGGACGCGTTCGAGGACTCCGTCCGCCCACCGGACGTGGAGCCGCGCTCGGTGCGCCGCGTCGAACGCGAGCCGGAGCCGGTCGAGTTCGTCCCGGAGCCGCCGCGCGAAGCGGCTCCGCCAGTCGCGCCGCGTGAAGAGGCCGCGCCGGACGTGGCTCCGCGTGGCGAGTCCGCGCCGGACCTGGCGCCGCGTGACGAGGCCACGCCCGAGAGGGCTGCGCGTGGCGAGTCCGCGCCGGACGTGGCTCCGCGTGACGAGGTCACGCCCGAGCGGGCAGCGCGTGGCGAGTCCGCGCCGGACCTGGCGCCGCGGGGCGAGTCCGCGCCCGACAGGGCACCGCACAACGAGGTCGCGCCGGACGCCACGCCGCGCGACGACGCGCCCGACGCGGCACCGCACAACGAGGTCACGCCCGACGCCACGCCGAGCGACGACACGCACTCGGAGGCCTCCCGCCTCGAGTCGGCTTCCGAGGCCGCGCGCCGCGACCCTGCGCCCCCGGCCGCCGACTCGGTGCCGCGCGAGCCCGACCGTCCCGTCAGCGACCATCTGCACCAGCCGACGGTCGAGTACACGCCGTTCCAGACCGAGGAGCACGAGGCGCCGCTCGGCGACCCGCGCGCCGACGAGCCGGAGATCCGCGCCACGCGGGCCGCGCAGACCGCGACCGCCGAGCACGACCTCTTCGACGAGCCAGAGGAAGAGCCGGAGTTGAGCGAGCCCAAGCCGCTGCGTGCCGCGCCCCCGCGTGAGGAGGCCGCCGCGCCGCGCAAGCGTCCCGCGCCGAACGCGCCGCGCCGTCGGCGTCGCACGCCTCCGCCGCCCAAGACGCGCAACGGGGGTGGGAACGGCGGCCGTTGGGCCCGCCGCGGGCTCATGCTGGTCGTGATCGCGGTGATCCTGGTCGCCGGCTACGTCGCCAACGCGACCTTCCAGCCGTTCCACGGCGACGGCGAGGGCACCGTCAAGGTCTCGATCCCCGAGAACTCGGACGCCGACAAGGTCGGGCAGATCCTTGTCGACGCGGGCGTGATCGACTCCGCGCGCTTCTTCGTGCTCAACGCGACCGTCAACGGCAGCCGCAGCGACCTGCGCCCGGGCGACTACACGCTTCAGAAGGGCATGAGCAACGAAGCGGCGATCGACGTGCTCACGAAGGTCCCGGAGAAGCCGACCGCCGTCCCGACCGTCGATCTCACGCTGGTCGAAGGGCCCTCTCGCAAGGAGAACGCGCCCGTCGTCGACAAGTCCGAGAAGGTCAAGGGCGACTACGCGAAGGCGTCGGCCTCGGACGCCACGCTGAAGCGCATCCGCGAGCTGGGCGCCCCGAAGGGCACGAAGACCTCCGAGGGCTTCCTCTTCCCGGCCACGTACACGCTGCCGGAGGGCTCGTCCGCGCAGAAGCTGGTCGACGCGCAGCTGGACGCGTTCGAGGAGAACTTCAAGTCGGTCGACCTGGCCTACGCCAAGCGCAAGAAGCTCACGCGCTACGACGTGCTGATCATCGCCAGCCTCATCGAGCGGGAGGCGTCGCTGGCCAAGGAGCGCAAGCTCGTGTCGGCGGTCATCTACAACCGGCTCAGCGAGGGTATCCCGTTGGGGATCGACGCGACCACGCGCTACTCGACGAACAATTGGACCCGAAGCATCAAGCAGTCCGAGCTCGACAAGGACGAGCCGTTCAACACGCGGCTCAACCGCGGCCTGCCGCCGACGCCGATCGGCAACCCCGGGCTCGCCTCGATCAAGGCGGCCGCCAAGCCGTCGACCGCGAAGAAGTACCTCTACTACGTGCGCAAGTCCAACGACGACTCGGGCGAGCACGTGTTCACCACGACATACGCGGAGTTCGAGAAGGCCCGGCTGCGCTACGAGGCGTCTCGCGGCGGCGGCTGATGCGCCTGGGCGTGTGCGGCTGGCCGGTCGCCCACTCACGTTCGCCGCAGATGCACAACGCCGCGCTCGCGCAGCTCGGCCTCACCCAGTGGCGTTACCAGCGGTTGCCGCTGCCGCCGCACCTGTTCGAAGCCACCGTCCGCGCGCTCCCGCAAGCCGGCTTCCGCGGCGTCAACGTCACGATCCCGCACAAAGAGGCGGCCCTCCAGCTCGCCGATGAGGCGACCGAGACCGCGAAGGCGATCGGCGCGGCGAACACGCTCACGTTCGAGAATGGCGTCATCCACGCCGACAACACCGACGCGACGGGCTTCCTCACCTCGCTGAAGACGTCCGCGTACGACAAGACCGCGCTCGTCCTCGGCGCCGGTGGCTCGGCGCGCGCGGTCATCTACGCGCTCAAGCAGGCGGGCGTCGACGAGCTGCGGATCTGGAACCGCACCGAAGCCAAAGCTCACGCCCTGGCGGAAGAGTTCAACGCAACCGTCAGCGATGAGACCGCCGACATCATCGTCAACTGCACGTCCGTCGGTCTGCACGACCCTGGTGACACCTTCAAGGAACTGCCGCTTAGCGCCGATGAACTGGGTGCCGGATGCACGGTGGTGGACATGGTCTACCGACACGGCGGCACCCTCCTCCTGAACGCCGCGAAGGCGAACGGGGCGGAGGTGGTCGACGGTCTGGAGATCCTGGTCGCCCAGGGCGCAGCGTCACTGGAACGCTGGACCGGCCGGACGGCTCCCGATCAGGCGATGCGGGAGGCTGTCGCGGATATCGCCACATGAGCTCGACGTTCGAAACCACACCCCGGCCGCGCCGCGGCAACGGCATCACCACGCCCACCCGGCGCGGCGGTTCCGGCCGCGTGCTCACCGACGTGATCGTCGACCTCGGCTTCATCGACCGCGGCACGATGGACCTCGCGATCGCGCGCGGCACGGAGTCCGGCTCCGCCCCCGAGCGCGTGCTCGTCACCGACGGCACGCTCAGCAACGAGCAGCTCGCGCGCGCCGTCGCGGAGCGCTTCGGGCTCGACCACATCGACCTCGCGCTCTACCGCGTCGATCCGGACGCCGCCAAGCTCGTCACGCCCGCCGCGGTCCGCCGCTACCAGGCCGTCCCGGTCTCCTTCACCGGCGACCGCACGCTGATCGTGGCCATGGTCGACCCCGCGAACGTCCTCGCGATCGACGACATCGCCGTGATGACGGGCTACGAGGTGCGGCCGGCGGTCGCCAGCCTCGCCGACGTCGAGCGCCTGCTCACGCGCCTGGAGGACCCGAACTTCGGCGACGGCGCGGTCGCGCCCGAGGAGGCCGAGGAGCTCGCGGACCTCACCCCGGACCGGCCCGCCCAGCCCGCCGCGCCGGCGTACGACCTGCGCGAGAACCAGCCGATCAACTTCGGCTCCGGCGGCGAGGACTCGTCCGTCATCCAGCTGGTGCACCGCGTGATCCAGGAAGCGGTCGAGCGTGGCGCCTCCGACATCCACTTCGAGCCCCAGGAAGAGGAGATGCGGGTCCGCTACCGCATCGACGGCGTGCTCCAGGAGGCCGCGACGGTCCCGATCACCGCCGTGCCCGCGGTGGTCAGCCGCATCAAGATCCTCTCCGACCTCGACATCGCCGAGCGCCGGATCCCGCAGGACGGTCGCATCTCGCTCGAGGTGGGGACCAAGCCGATCGACCTGCGCGTCGCCACGCTGCCTTCGCAGTACGGCGAGAAGGTCGTCATGCGCATCCTGGACCAGTCGAAGGTGATGATCCAGCTCGAGCAGCTGGGCATGCTCCCGCAGGCGCTCGAGCGGTTCACCAAGGCGTTCGGCCAGGCGCACGGCGCCGTGCTCGTGACCGGCCCGACCGGCTCGGGCAAGTCCACGTCGCTGTACGGCGCGCTCAACCAGCTCAACACGGTCGAGAAGAACATCATCACGATCGAGGACCCGGTCGAGTACCAGCTGCAGGGCATCACGCAGGTCCAGGTCAACAACAAGGCGGGCCTGACGTTCGCTTCCGGCCTGCGCTCGATGATGCGCGCCGACCCGGACATCATCATGGTCGGCGAGATCCGCGACAAGGAGACCGCCCAGATCGCGATCGAGGCGGCGCTCACCGGCCACCTGGTGCTGAGCACGCTCCACACCAACGACGCGCCGGGCGCCGTCACGCGATTGATCGAGATGGGCGTCGAGCCCTTCCTGGTCGGCTCGGCCGTGGACTGCGTCGTCGCCCAGCGCCTCGCCCGCCTGCTGTGCGAGGAGTGCAAGCGCCGCACGACGATCACGTCCGAGGTCATGCGCGCGAACGGCTTCAACGTCGGCCTGGACCTCGAGGCCTACGAGCCGGTCGGCTGCGCCCGTTGCGGCGGCTCCGGCTACAAGGGCCGGATCGGCCTCTACGAGGTCATGTGGGTCAGCGACACGATCCGCTCGCTCGCCGTCTCCCGCGAGCCCTCGGAGACGATCGCGCACGCCGCGGTGCACGAGGGCATGATGCGCCTGCGCGAGGACGGCCTGGAGAAGGTCCGTCGCGGCCTGACGTCGATCGCCGAGATCGCCCGCGTCGCCGGCACCCGTTAGTACGGTCTCCGCGAACGCCTTAGTAGGCGAGGTGGGTGTGGCAATGCAGGCAGCGCTCGGCGGCGTCGCGACCGCGAGCGCTCCCGCACTGGGGACATGAGTCAGCGCGACTGACTGTCAGCGGTTGGTCGAACTCCGGCTCCTGAAGCCGTTGCACAGATGGCTTGGTACGCAGATGTGCCTGCAAGTCTCGGATTGCCCACCGTTTGGCGGGGTCATAGGCCGTAGTTCCGTCGATGAGGCGCCGCCACCATGCCGTGAACGGGTGATCGTCCGAAGATCCTTCGTCTCGATTGAGCATCGTGGCCCACGCGGCGATACGACCAAGCGCGAAGATGTCGGCTTCAGGTCCCACCTTGCGCGGATCGGCGACCTGCTCTGGCGCCATGAACTCTGGCGTTCCGAATCGCTCCAAAGGCTCAGTCATTCGCGGAGCTTTTCGCGGTGGGAGATAGACAAACCCCCAATCCGAGACGGTCCAGCCGCCACCGAAAACCAGGATGTTCCCTGGCGAGAGGTCTCGGTGAACGTAACCCTGAGCATGGGCATAGGCGATGGCCGACACCACGCCCGTCATGCCGGCTCGGAGGTACATCCATTGGGCTCGTGGGAAGGGGCCCAGATCGTCGAGGCTGCATTCGGCCTCGTCCGTCGCATACCAACCCAGATCGGTGTCGTGGTCACGCACCGGGAGGATGTTCGGGTGGTCCAGTGCCTTTTGAGCTTGGATCTCCCGCACCATCCGTTGGTGGGACCAGGTCGACGGGCGCGAGACTTTGATCGCTACGCGAGCGCCATCGTACGGATCTGTCGTGAAGTACACGAAGGCTTGGCCGCCTTCCTTCATGCGATTCGGATCTAAGACATAACGGCCAAGTTGCATCTCTCACGAAGAATAAGCGGAGCGTCGGCCGGAACGCGAACAGCTGTTCGTTCCCATCGGTGCGCGTGGGGCCTGAGCCCCACTTCAGGCGCTCCCCGTCCCTGCCGATACCAGGGATGGCATGAACTTCGACTTCGCGGACATTTTGCTCAAGGTCGTGGAGCACAAGGCTTCCGACCTCCACATCACCTCGGGGGCTCCGCCCACCATCCGCGTCCGCGGCTCGCTGGTTCCTCTCGAGGGCATGCCGAACCTGACGCCGACCGACACGCGCGAGATCGTCTACGCGATCCTCTCGAGCTCCCAGCGGCAGACGTTGGAGACCGACTGGCAGCTCGACTTCGCCTACTCGGTCCCGGGCATCGGCCGCTTCCGCGTCAACACCTTCTTCCAGCGCGGCACGCTCGGTGCCGCGTTCCGCCTGATCCCGTCCGAGACCGTGCCGATCGAGAACCTCGGCCTGCCGCCCGTCGTGCGCGAGTTCGCCAAGAAGCCGCGTGGCATCGTGCTCGTGACCGGCCCGACCGGCTCGGGCAAGTCGACCTCGCTGGCGTCGCTGATCAACGAGATCAACGAGACGCGCGACGAGCACATCCTCACGATCGAGGACCCGATCGAGTTCCTGCACCGCCACAAGCGCTGCATCGTCAACCAGCGTGAGATCGGCCAGGACGCCCCGAGCTTCGCCGCCGGCCTGAAGGCCGCGCTGCGCCAGGACCCCGACGTGATCCTCGTCGGCGAGATGCGCGACCAGGAGACGATCGGCACCGCGCTGACCGCGGCCGAGACCGGCCACCTGGTGTTCGCGACGCTGCACACGCAGGACGCGCCGCAGACGATCGACCGCATCATCGACGTCTTCCCGCCCGCCCAGCAGGGCCAGATCCGCGCCCAGCTCGCGATCGGCCTCCAGGGCGTCGTCACCCAGACGCTCGTGCCGACCGCGGACGGCCAGGGCCGCTGCGTCGCCGCCGAGGTGCTCGTGCCCACGCCGGGCGTGCGCAACCTGATCCGCGAAGGCAAGACCCACCAGATCTACTCGCTGATCCAGACGGGCGGCGCGGAAGGCATGCAGACGATGGACGCTTCACTCGCCGGCCTCGTCCGCCAGGGCCGGATCACGATGGCCACGGCCGAGACCCGCTCCTCCCAGCCGGCCGAGATGCGCCGCCTGGTGCAGGCGCCCGCCGCCGCCGGCGGCACGATCGCTCCCCCGGTGGCCGTCTGATGGCCGCCGCGGTCTGGACCTACAAGGCGGTCGACGGCGCCGGCGTTCCCTCCAAGGGTGAGCTGAAGGCCACCTCCAAGGACGAGGCGCAGCAGCAGCTCAGCGCCCTCGGCCTGAAGGCCATGGAGGTCAACGAGAAGAAGTCGGCGCTCAAGGCCGACATCACGCTCTTCCAGCGCATCAAGGCCACCGAGCTGACGGTCATGACGCGTCAGCTGGCGACCATGATCACCTCCGGCATGACCCTCCTGCGCGCGTTCTACGTGCTCGAGGATCAGATCGAGAACAAGAAGCTCGCGGAGACGATCGGGGCTGTCCGCGAGGACATCGAGTCCGGCCTCGCGTTCTCCGAGGCGCTCGCCAAGCACCCGAAGGTGTTCTCGCCGCTGTACGTCGCCATGGTGCGCGCCGGTGAGACGGGCGGCGTGCTCGAAGCGTCGCTGGACCGGATCTCCGACCAGCTCGAGAAGGACGACGAGCTCAAGCGCCAGGTCAAGGGCGCGATGGCCTACCCGATCGTGGTGCTCACGTTCGCGCTCTGCGTGCTGATCGGCCTGATCGCGTTCATCGTCCCCGTGTTCGTCAAGGTCTTCGCCGACTTCGGCGGCGACCTGCCGTTCATCACCAAGATGACCGTCCAGGCGTCGAACGTCGTCACCGGCCAGTGGTACGTCCTGCTGGCGGTCGCGATCGGCGGGCCGATCGGCTTCAAGAAGTGGCGCACGAGCACCTGGGGCCGCCCCCAGTGGGACCGCATCCGCCTGAAGTTCCCGTTCAAGATCGGCGTCACCGTGCAGAAGATCGCGCTCGCGCGCTGGTCGCGCACGTTCGCCGCGCTCTACTCGGCCGGCGTGCCGATCATGCAGGCGATCGAGATCACCGGCCAGACCGCGGGCAACTCCGTGATCGAGAAGGCCATGTACGACGTGATCGAGTCGGTCAAGGCGGGCGGCTCGATCGCGGACCCGCTCAAGGAAGCGCCGATCTTCCCGGGCATGGTCGCGCAGATGATCGCCGTGGGCGAGGAGACCGGCAACCTGGACGCGATGCTCTCCAAGGTCGCGGACTTCTACGAGGCCGAGGTCTCCGCCGCCGTGAAGGCTTTGACGTCGATCCTCGAGCCCGTGATGATCATCCTCGTGGGCGGCATCGTCGGCTTCATCGTGATCGCGATGTACATGCCGATGTTCAAGGTCTACGACGCCATCAAGTAGCTAGCGCAGCGTCTTGGTCACGATCGTCGGGCGTTTGCTCGGGCGGATCGTGACCACCTTCGCCATGCCGATCGTGTTCGGCTTGGTGACCTCGATCGTCAGCTTCGCGCCTGCCTTCAACGTCTGGTTGCGGAAGGCCGTGAGGGCGACGGTGCCGCGCTTGCCGGTGAGCGTCTGCGTCTTGCGCGGGCAGCCGCCCGCGCAGGTGAGCTTGATGGTCGCGCCGCTCGGGACGCCCTTGAGGCTCAGCGTCGAGAAGCGCGTCGAGCGCTTGTTGGCGTTCATGAAGTAGGTGACCGTGAACGAGAGCGTCGAGCGCGGCTGCGCGGCGGCCACCGGAGCCGGAGCCAGAACCGCAGTCGGAGTGGGCGCGGGAACGGCCGGCGTCACGGGCGCTTCCGGTGTGGGCGTGGCGGTCACGGGCAGGGAGTCCAGGCCGTCGCAGTTCTCGTCGACGCCGTTGCCGGGGACCTCGAGCGCGCTCGGGTGGATCGCCGGGTCCGCGTCGTTGCAGTCGGCGGGGAGGGCGTGGCCGTCCTGGTCGTCGTCGATGGCCGTCACGACCCACGAGCGCTCGACCATGGGGCCCAGGGTCCCGTCCGTCACATCGACCGCGCGGACCTGGAACGTGTGCTTGCCGACGGTCAGGCCCTTCATGGTGAGGGGCGACCGGCACGGCCCGAAGAAGTCGGTGCGGCCGGTGCCCAGGCGGCACTCGTACGCGTAGGTGCGCCCGCTCAGCGCGCGGAACTCGAACGTCGCGCTCGAGCGGGTCTGCGAGGACCCGTCGGCGGGACCGGAGGAGATGTTCGTCTCGGGCGGGACGGCGGCGGCGAGAAGCAGTGCGGAAGCGACGGCGAGCACGCGCCCGACCATACGTCCGCCCCGCTGGGCGCAGCGCACCCCTTGGGAGTGATTCGGCTCACCCTGCCGCCGGTTCTGGCGCGCGGGCGCTGCGGGTCGCGCCCGCCGACGCGGCGACCACGCACAGCACCGCGATCCACTGCGACACGTGGAGCGCCTCGCTGAGCACCAGGAAGCCGATCAGCGCGGCCATCGCCGGCTCGAGGCTCATCAGGATCCCGAACACGCGCGGCGGGATCTTGCGTAGGGCTTCGAGATCGACCGTGTAGGGGACCACCGACGAGAGCAGCGCGACGCCGAACCCGGCGATCAGGACCCACGGCTGCAGCAGCGCCGTCCCGCTGTCGGCGACGCCGAACGGCACCGCGATGAGCGCCGCGACCGCCATCCCCAGCGCGAGGCCGTTGCCCTCCGTCGTGTGACGGCCCAGCGCCGCGCCGACCAGGATGTACAGGCCCCAGAACGCGCCCGCGGCGAGGGCGAACAGCACGCCGAGCAGGTCCAGATCGCCGCCGCCCTCCATCAGCAACACCACGCCGCCGGCCGCGAGCAGCGCCCAGAACGCGTCCATCCAGCGTCGCGACCCGAGCAGCGCGACGCCCAGCGGGCCGAGGAACTCGATCGTCACCGCGATCCCCAGCGGGATCCGCGACAGCGACAGGTAGAAGCACAGGTTCATCAGCCCGAGCACGACGCCGTAGCTGAGCACGGCACCCCAGGCCTGCCGGCTCAGGTTGAGCGCCGGCCGCCACAGCAGCATCAGCACCGCCGCGGCGAAGAACAGCCGCAGCGCGACCGTCCCGAAGCTGCCTACCTCGTCAAAGAGCTGCTTGGCGACCGCCGACCCCAGCTGAACGCTGACGATGCCGAGCAGTACCAGTGCGGTGGGCGGGAACGTGCCGATCGCACGTCCGGCCAGCGCGGTCAGGGAAGACCACGTCGGCGTGTGCCGCGATGAGTCCCGTAGTCGTGCATGGTGGCTTGGGCGCAGCGTAGCGCGGTCATCGGGCGGAGAAGCCGCCGTCGGAGGCGATCGTCTGGCCATTGACCCAGCCCGCCTCCTCGCTGCACAGCCACGCGACGAGCCGCGCGGCGTCGGTCGGCGTGCCCCAGCGGCCGGTCGGCATCGCGGCTTCGACGCTGCGCCGGAGCGCGTCGGTGGCGTAGCCCGTGTCGTTCGGGCCCGGGTCGATGCAGTTGACGGTGATGCCCCGCGGCGCGAGCTCGAAGGCCAGCGAAGCCGTCAGCTGCTGGAGCACCGCTTTGGACGCGATGTAGGGGAGCTGCGTGGGCATCGCGGAGTAGTACTGGCCGGAGCTGAAGAGGACGATCCGGCCCGCGTCCGGCGACGGGTCCTGCGCGGCGAACGCCTGGACGAGCAGCAGCGTGGCGCGCGCGTTGACCGCGAACGACCGGTCCAGCTCGGCCGCGGTGAGCTCGCTCAACGACTGCTGGGAGCTGCGGGCGTGGTTGGCGACCAGCACGTCGGCGCGCGTGGCCGCGAAGAGTTGCCGGGGCGCGTCCGGGTCCTCGAAGTCGAGAGCGAGGAACGGCGCGCCCAGCTCCTCCGCGATCCGCTCGCCGCCGCCCGGCTCCTCGCCGTAGACCTGCTCGGCGTCGTGCGGCGACCAGCCCGTGAGGAACAGCTCGAAGCCGTCGGCGGCCAGACGCCGGGCGATCGTCGCGCCGATCCCGGCCGCGCGGCTCACGCCGGTGACGATGGCGGTGGCCATGGCGCCACGGTACTAGGCTCGCGGTCGATGTCCGGACCGCGCCGGAACCGTGTGACGCCGCTCGGCGAGATCATCGCCGACCCCGCCCGTGGGCTCGTGTACGGCAACCGCGGGTGCCTGCACGACGCGCACGGGCAGATCCGGCGCAGCCACTCCGGCCGGCTGTGGATCGCCTGCCGGCTGGAGTTCAAGGGCCGCCGCCGCCCGCTGCTGCGTCCCGGCCGGTACACGGAGCTGTTCTTCCTCGACGACGCGACGGCGCTCGCGGCGGGCCACCGGCCGTGTGCCGAGTGCCGGCGCGAGGACTACGACCGCTTCCTCGAGGCCTGGCCGGATCCGTTCCCGCCGGGTCCGCGGGCGCCGGTGATCAACGCGCAGCTGCACGCGGAGCGGCTCGACGAGCACGGCACGCAACGCCACCACTCGAACACGTTCGACGCGCTCCCGGACGGCACGTTCGTCCTGCGCGAAGGCGCGCCGTGGCTGGTGGAGGGAACGTCGCTGCGGCGCTGGACGCCGGGTGGCTACGCCGACGCGATCCGTCGCCCGCGTGGGACCGCGGTGGTGATCACACCGCCGTCGCTGGTAGCGGTGCTGGCCGGCGGTTGGCGGCCGACCGCCGTGCCGTTCATCCATAAAAGCCGTTAAGCCGACTGAGTATCGTCAGTTTTCATGAGCACGCTTCCCACGCCGCTTGTCTCGACCGACTGGCTCGCCGATCACCTCGCCGACGCCGACCTGCGCCTGCTCGACGCCACGGTCTTCCTCGCGCCGCCGACCGAGGCGGGGGAGGACTGGACCGCCGAGCGCGGCGCCGCGGCGCACGCCGAGGAGCACATCCCGGGCTCCCGCTACGCCGACATCGTCTCCGAGCTCTCGTCCGACGACGGCTGGTTCACGCGCCCGGACGCCGACGCGTTCAAGGCCGCGGTCGAGCGCCTCGGCGTCGGCGACGACACGAAGGTCGTCGTCTACGACCGTGCCGCCTCGATGTGGGCGACGCGCGTGTGGTGGCTGCTGCGCTCGTACGGCTTCGAGGCCGTCGCGGTGCTCGACGGCGGCTTCGGCGCCTGGAAGGCCGAGCGTCGCGCGACGACCGGCGAGTCCACGCCGGACGCCCCCGCGGCGACGTTCACGCCCCGCGACCGCCCCGAGCTCGTCGCCGACACGGCGCAGGTGCTCGACGTGGTCAACGACGGTGGCGCGTGCCTGATCAACTCGCTCACCGCGGAGGACTTCAGCGCGACGAGCACCGACCGCTACGCGCGCCCCGGTCGCATCCCCGGCAGCCTCAACGTGCCGGTGTTCGACCTGCTCGCCGCCGACGGCACCTTCAAGCCCGCCGACGCGCTCCGCGAGCAGTTCGCGGACGTCCTTGCCCGGCCGGGCCGCAAGATCACGTACTGCGGCGGCGGGATCGCGGCGACGGGCGACGCGCTCGCGCTGTACGTGCTGGGGGAGACCGACGTCGCGGTCTACGACGGTTCCCTGCGCGAGTGGACCTCGGACGCCACGCTCCCGCTCGAGGTCGGGTGAGAACCCTCTAATCGAAACCTCACAGAGCGCTTACCGCCGCGCGAGAAGTTCCAGCCTCCTCAAACCCACCAGGAGGTTGGTTCACATGAAGCAGTTGCTCGGCATCGCCGCGGTCGTCGCGGCGTCGTTGGCGGTCGTCCCGGCGGCGTCCGCCGACGAGCGGACGTGTCGCGGCGCGCTCGGTGCGGTCACCGTCGACAACCTGCGCGTGCCCGAAGGCGCGACGTGCACGCTCACCGGCACGTCGATCAAGGGCACGCTCAAGGTCGAGAAGGGCGCGACGCTGACCGCGAGTGGCATCCGGCTCGTCGGCAACGTGCAGGCCGAGAACGCGAAGTCGGTGACGGTCAAGGCCGGCTCGCGCGTCGGCGGCTCGGTTCAGGTCAAGCAGGGCGGCGGCGCGACCGTGCGCGACAGCACGATCGCGGGCGATATCCAGTTCGACGAGAACCGCTCGGCGCTCACCGCGCGGGCGAACCGCGTCGGCGGCTCGATCCAGGTCGTCAAGAACACGGGCGGCGTGACGATCACTGCGAACCGCGTCGACGGCAACCTGCAGTGCAAGGAGAACCGTCCGGCGCCGAAGGGCTCCGGCAACGTCGTCAACGGCAACAAGGAAGACCAGTGCGCGCGGCTGTAGCCCGCTGAGAATGGCGCTCGCCCCCATATGGGGGCGACCGCTGTTCGCGCAAATGTCCCTGCTGCTAGCGTGGTTTGGAGGTCACAGCCCGTGTGGTCACGCGTTCACGCGTCCGGGCTTCCAATCACCGAAAGGACAACGATGCCGCGCCGTTCCAGGCGGCGGCTCGTCCCGATCACGACGCTGATCGCGTGCGCTTTGCCGTGCGCCGGGGCGAGCGCCGCACCGAACACGAGAGTCGACTTACCGCTGCCGGGGAATGAGCAGCGCGTCGAAGAAGCGGGGCAGGCGCAGACGCTGCGCGCGCTCGCCGACCGCAAGCAGGACCGGCGTGACGCCGCGGTCCGCGAGTCCCGCGCGGGGGACGGGGTCGTCGACGTGGCGAAAGCCCAGATCGGCGACGGCTACGCCTACGGCGCCGGCGGGCCCGACGCGTTCGACTGCTCCGGCCTCACGGCCTATATCTTCGGGCGGCGCGGCGTCTCGCTTCCGCACAGCTCGTTCGGCCAGGCGGCGATGGGCCGGCCCGTCTCGCGCGACGACATCCGTCCCGGCGACCTCGTCTTCTTCAGCACGGCAGGCTCGGGCGCGTCGCACGTGGGCATCGCGACGGGTAAGACCACGGCGGTGTCCGCGACCAACAGCGGCGTGATGGAGCACTCGACCGTCGACGCGTACTGGGGTGGCCACTTCGTGACCGCCCGTCGGCTCTAGTCCGTCAGCGTCGCCAGGGTGTCCGGACGTGGCAGGTGGATCCAGCCCTCGACGCGCGCGCTCGCGCTGAGGTCCTCGTCGGGCGGGATCGTCTCGCCGCGCTCGGCCGCCCGCGCGACGAGCGCGCACAGGAGCGCGTCGAGGCAGTCGTCGGACGTGACGCAGTCGGCACGCCATTTGTCCTTGATGTCGAAGTGCTCGCCGAGGCCGGAGAGCAGGATGTCGACGAGGTCTGCGCGCCGCTTCGAGCCCGCTTCGCCTTTGTAGGACGGCGCGCGGGCCGTGTCGAACGAGCCGCGGAGCCAGCAGCGCAGCGCCGCGTCCGGGTAGGCCTCGACGACGAGCCCGCGGCCGTCGCGTGGCGCGTCGAGGCCGCTCAGCAGCCGCGCGCAGCGGAACGCGCAGTACGCGATCCGGTCCGTCGAGACCGACAGCGGGAGCTTGCTCGCGTGCGCGTGCACGAAGCGGTCCGTCTCCCGGTACGCCAGCTCGGACGCCTCGAGGCTCGGCCACCGCTCGAAGCGCTCGTGACCGGTGAGCGCGGCGACGAACGCGGCCGGCCAGCCGAACGGCGCGTCGATGCCGACCTTTGCGTGGTCGTCGCGGATCGCCCGCCGGAGCGTCTCGTCGTCCAACGCCCCGAGCTGGAGCTGCGTGACCGTGGCCGCGCCGGCGTCCCACGTGATCTCGCACAGCGCGGTGTTCCGCGGCTGGGACGCGAGGTCGATGCCGAGCGTGGTGATCATCGCGCAAGAAATAGCGTTGCGGCAGCCTCTAGGTAGGCATGGACGAGCGAGAATTGGCCGCACGGAGGGCCTTGACGGTCGCGCTGCGGACCGCGGCGGCCATCCTGGGCAGCCGCGAGGAGGCGGCGGACGTGGCGCAGGACGTCGCCATCGACGTGCTCCGCTCGCTCCACAAGCTGCGCGAGCCGGCCGCGTTCGACGCGTGGGTGCATCGCATGACCGTGCGCCGGACGCTGAGGGCGCTGCGCAAGCGGCGTGCGGGCGACGTGCCGTTCGCGCTCGCCCTCGAGCTCCCCGCCGACACGCCCGACCACGATCAGGTGCTCGCCACGCGCGCCGTGCTCGCGCACGCGATGAAGACGCTTCCACCCAGGCAGCGGGTCGCGCTCGCGCTGCGCTACGTGCACGACCTCGACGACGAGCAGATCGCCGCAGCGCTCGGCTGCCGTGTCGGCACCGTGCACGCGTTGCTCTCGCGCGCCCGAGCCACACTCCGTGACGAGCCCCGACTGCAGGAGCTGACGCGATGAACGAGTCGATGCTGCGCGCGGCGTTCGAGCCGGCCCGCACCCTCGAGCCGACCGCGGCGGAGCTCGCGCGCGCGTTGCGTCCGCGTCGCCGTCGTCGCTGGCCGGTGTTCCTCGGCGTGGCCGCCGCGATCGCCGTGACCGGGACCGCCGCCACCGCGGTCGAGCCGTTCCGCGGCGCGCTGGAGTCGTTGCTCAGCAGCGACGCCGGCCGGCCCGCGCCGGACGCGCCGGACTGGCTGCGCGAGAAGGGGACCCGCGTGCTCGCCGAGAACGACGGCGCCAAGCTGTTCGTGCGCCGCGAAGGGGACATCGTGCACGTCAGCCTCGACAGCTCGTTCGGCCAGAGCGGCCCGGTCGAGGACTGGGCGAAGCAGCTCGGAGACCGCCGGCTGATCGTGCTCGGCCCGAGCGCTCCCCGGGCGAACGACACCCAGCGGCCGCTGTTCGGGCTGACCGCGCGCGGGATCACGCGGGTCGAGCTCACCTACGCGCGCGGCTCTTCGACCTTCACGTCCAGCGCGACGGGCGGCTTCGCGCTGATCGTGGACCTCAGGCGAGCGCTCGGCGAGCTGATCGGCTACGACGCGGCGGGGGCGGTCATCGAGCGCAAGGACATGCGGCCCGTCGACCTGCGCATCTGCCGCGAGGTCCGTGGCTGCCCGCCCGGCAAGCTCGCGCCCGAACGTGACGGCTGACGCGCGCTCTGTGCCGAAAGTGCAACGCAAGTGCCACTTTTCACGCACCCGGGCGGCAGGCGACCGGGCATTCGCTACGGTCGCCGACGATGACCGGCCGTTCGATCGCGCTCTTCATAGCCGCCGCGCTCGCCGAGATCGGCGGCGCGTATCTCGTGTGGCTCGGGATCAAGGAGCACAAGGGCGTCGCGTTCGTCGCGCTCGGGGCGATGGCGCTCACCGCGTACGGCGTGGTGGCGGCGTTCCAGCCCAGCAACGAGTTCGGTCGCGTGCTCGCCGCGTACGGCGGCGTGTTCATCGTCGGCTCGCTCCTGTGGGGCGTCGTCTTCGACGGCTTCAGACCTGACCGCTTCGACCTGATCGGCGCGCTGGTGTGCCTGACCGGTGTCGGGATCATCATGTATTCGCGGTAGCGCCTGTCGCCATGCTCCACGTCCACCGATCCGACCGGGCCGACGGCCTGATTGAAGCCCTGCGGGCGCTGCTGGCCGTGCCGCCCGCGGACCCGTTCGCGGGCGAGGTCGTGGCCGTGCCCACGCGCGGCATGGAGCGCTGGCTCACGCAGCAGCTCTCGAACGCGCTCGGCATCTGCGCGAACGTGGAGTTCCCGTTCCCGCGCCGGCTCACGGGCGCCGCGGTGGCCGCGGCGTCCGGGATCGACGTGGACCGCGACCCGTGGTTGCCCGAGCGGCTCGTGTGGCCGCTGCTGGAGGTGGTCGAGGACTCACTCGCCGAGCCGTGGATGGCGGCGCTCGCGGGGCATCCGCGGGCCCGGCGGTTCGCGGCCGTCCGGCACCTCGCGAACCTGTTCGACCGCTACGCCACGCACCGTCCGGAGCTGCTGAGCGGCACCCACTGGCAGGCGGAGCTGTTCGCACGCCTGCGGACGCGGGTCGCGGTGCCCGATCCGGCGGCGCGGGTCGAGGCGGCGTGCGCCCGCCTGCGCGGGGAGCCGGAAGTGGTCGAGCTGCCCCAACGCCTCAGCCTGTTCGGTCTCACGCGGCTCCCGGCCGCGCAGCTGCACGTGCTCAGGGCGCTCGCGGTGCACCGCGACGTGCACCTGTTCCTGCTGCATCCGTCGCCGGCGTTGTGGGAGGCGATCGCGGGTGCCGGGCAGTGGCCGGTGCTGCGGGCGAAGGACGAGAGCGCCCGCATGCCCCGCAACCGGCTGCTCGCCTCGTGGGGGCAGGACTCGCGCGAGCTGCAGCTCGTGCTCGGGCCGGACATCGCCGCGCACGAGCATCCGGTCGCGCACCGGACGGGCACGATGCTCACCGAGCTGCAGGCCGCGGTGCGCGAGGACCGCGTGCCCGAGCCGGGCGAGCCCGACGACAGCGTCCAGGTCCACGCCTGCCACGGACGCGCACGGCAGGTCGAGGTCGTCCGCGACGCCGTCCTGCACCTGCTCGCCGAGGACCCGTCGCTGGAGCCGCGTGACGTGATCGTCATGTGCCCGGACATCGAGGCGTTCGCGCCGCTGATCCAGGCGACGTTCGGGGCGGGGGAGATCGCCGAGGACGAGGACGACGAGCTGGACACGCTGCCGCCGGAGGACCGTCCGCCGAACCTGCGGGTCCGGCTCGCCGACCGGTCGCTGCGGCAGACGAACCCCGTGCTGGGCGTGGTCGCGCGGCTGCTGGAGCTGGCGGGGCGGCGGCTCACGGCCTCCGAGGCGCTCGAGCTGGCCGAGCGCGAGCCGGTGCGCCGGCGCTTCCGGCTGGACGACGACGCGATCGCCCGCCTGCAGGACTGGGTGCGCACGAGCGGCATCCGCTGGGGCCTGGACGCCGAGCACCGCGCGCCGTTCAAGCTCGCCGAGCTGCACGCGGGCACGTGGCGCTTCGGGCTGGATCGGCTGCTGGTCGGCGTCACGATGACCGACGAGCAGCAGCGTCAGTTCGCGGGCGTGCTGCCGCTGGACGACGTCGAGAGCGGCGCGATCGAGCTGGCGGGCCGGCTCGCGGAGTACATCGCGCGGCTCCAGACGGCCGTGGACGCGCTCGCGGTCGAGCAACCGGTCTGGGCCTGGGCCGAAGCGCTGCTCGCGGCGGCGGACGCGCTGTGCGCGGTGCCGCCGCTGGAGGGCTGGCAGCGCTCGGAACTGCAGCGGCTGCTCGACGACGTCGTCCAGGAAGCGGCGTCGTTCGAGGGCCGGCTGTCGCTGGAGGAGGTGCGCGCGTTGCTCGCCGACCGCCTGAGGGGCCGCCCGACCCGCGCGAACTTCCGCACGGGCCACCTGACGATCTGCACGCTGATGCCGATGCGCTCGGTGCCGCACCGCGTCGTCTGCCTGCTCGGGCTCGATGACGGGACGTTCCCGCGCAAGGCGCCGCGCGACGGTGACGATCTGACGCTAGACGCGCCGCACGTGGGCGACCGCGACGCCCGCGCGGAGGATCGCCAGCTGCTGCTCGACGCGCTGCTCGCCGCGCGTGACCGGCTGATCATCACCTACACCGGCAACGACGAGCGCACGAACGTCCCGCGCCCGCCCGCGGTGCCGGTCGGCGAGCTGCTCGACGTCGTCGGCAAGGGCGTCGTCACCGAGCATCCGCTGCAGCCGTTCGACCCGCGCAACTTCAGCGCTGCGAAGCCCTGGAGCTTCGACCGCGTGACGCTCGAGGGCGCGCGGGCGCTGACGGCGCCGCGCTCCGGCGAGCGGCCGTTCCTGCCCGGGCCGCTCCCATCGCGCGCGGCCGGTCCCGTGGAGCTCGACGCGCTCGTGTACTTCGTCGAGCGCCCGGTGCGCGCGTTCCTGCGCCAGCGGCTGGAGATCAGCGTCGGCGACTACGCGCAGGACGTCGCGGACGCGCTGCCGGTGCAGCTCGACAACCTCGAGCAGTGGGCCGTCGGCGACCGGCTGCTGAGCGCGGTGATGGCGGGCGCGGACAGCCGCGCGGCGATCCGTGCCGAGATCGCGCGCGGCACGCTGCCGCCCGGCCAGCTCGGGCGGCCGGTGATCGACGGCATCTGGCAGGGCGTCAACGACATCGCGGGTAAGGCACGTGCGCTGATCGGCGCCGCGGGCGATCCGGGGTCGGTGGACGTGAAGGTGGACGTCGCGGGGCGGCGCCTCTCGGGCACGGTGGCCGGCGTGCGCGGCTCGCTGCTGACCACGGTCACGTACTCGAAGGTCAACCCGCGCCACCGGCTCGGCGCGTGGGTGCGGCTGCTCGCGCTCAGCGCCGCGGGCGGGGAATACGAGGCGCTCACCGTCGGGCGCGCGCAGACGGGCGCGCACCACATGGCCTCGGTCACCGTGGCGCGGATCCCGGTGATCGATCGGGCCGCCGCGATCGAGCAGCTGGAGCTGCTGCTGGACCTGTACGACCGCGGGATGCGCGAGCCGCTGCCGCTGGCGTGCCGCACGTCGGCGGCGTACGCGACGGGCCAGAACGCCCGCGGCGAGTGGGAGTCCGACCGCTTCCCGAAGGAGGATCGCGAGCCCGAGCACGAGCTGGTCTTCTCCGGCTTCGCGTTCGACGACCTGCTTGCGATCCCCGCGCACGAGGACGAGCGGTGGGAGCCGAGCGAGACGAGCCGCTTCGGGCAGTACGCGCGCCGCCTGTGGAGCGGGCTCATCCGCGTCGAGGACGTGAATGACCAGTGAGCTACGCGTTCGACATCTGCGGCCAGCTGCCGAGCGGCGTCACCGTGCTCGAGGCCAGCGCGGGGACGGGCAAGACGTACACGATCGCGGCGCTGGCGGCGCGCTACGTCGCCGAGGGCACGCCGCTGCACGAGCTCCTGCTCGTCACGTTCACGCGGATGGCGACGGGGGAGCTGCGCGACCGCGTACGCGAGCGGCTCGTGCAGACCGAGCGAGACCTCGGCGAGGTGCTCGCGGGCGCGCCGCTCAGAGACCTCGAGGACGCGGTCGCGCGGCTGCTGGCCACGGGGGAGAAGGAGGAGATCGTGGTGCGGCGCGATCGGCTCACGCGCGCGCTCGCCGACTTCGACGCCGCGACCATCGCGACCACGCACCAGTTCTGCCAGGAGGTGCTCGGTGGCCTCGGCGTGGCCGGAGACCTCGAGCGCGACGCCCAGCTGGTCGAGGACGTCGACGACCTGATCGGCGAGATCGTCGACGACCTCTACGTGCGGCGCTTCATGAAGTCCGAAGAGCCGCCGTCGATCACCCGGGCGGAGGCCAAGCTGATCGCGACCGACGCGATCGAGAACCCGGGCGCTCCGATCGAGCCGCGGGACACCTCCGGCACCGACCTGGCCGCGATGCGGGCACGCCTCGCGGCGGCCGCGCGGGTCGAGTTCGAGGCGCGCAAGCGGGCGCGCTCGATCATCACCTACGACGACCTGTTGACGCGGCTGCGCGACGCGCTGCGCCGCAGCGGCGTGGAGAAGCTGCGGGCGCGCTACCGGGTGGTGCTCGTCGACGAGTTCCAGGACACCGACCCGATCCAGTGGGAGATCCTCAAGAACGCGTTCGGCGGGGGCGGCGTGACGCTCGTGCTGATCGGCGACCCGAAACAGGCCATCTACGCCTTCCGCGGGGCCGACATCTACTCCTACCTCGAGGCCAAGGAGGCGGCGACGGCGACGGAGACGCTCGACGTCAACTGGCGCAGCGACCAGGGGTTGATCGACGCCTACGACGCGATGTTCGGGGGCGCGCAGCTCGGTGACGAGCGGATCCAGTACCTGCACGTCCGCGCGAACGACCCGGACAAGCGCCACGACCTGCTCGGCGCGCCGCTGCGGATGCGGGTCGTGGATCGCAGCCACCCGTCGATCACGCTCACGGGCAAGGGGTACGCGAACCTCACGTCCGCCCGGCTGTACGTGGCGAGCGACCTCGCGGCGGACATCGTGCGGCTGCTCGAGTCCGGGAAGGCCAAGCCGGGCGACATCGCGGTGCTCGTCCGCTACAACCGGGCCCACGCGCTGCCGGTGCGGGACGCGCTCGACAAGGCCGGCGTGCCCGCCGTGATCAACGGCGCGGGCAGCGTCTTCGGCACGCCCGCGGCGCGCGAGTGGCTGCGGCTGCTGGAGGCGCTCGAGCGCCCGTCGTCGGTGCCGCGCGCGCGGGCGGCGACGATGACCTCGTTCCTGGGCTGGAGCGCGGAGCGCGTGGCGACGGCGGGCGACGAGGACTGGGAGGACGTGCACCGGCGGCTGCACGCCTGGGCGTCGCTGCTGCGCCGCCGCGGCCTCGCGTCGCTGTTCGAGACGATCACCCTGATCGAGCGGTTGCCGGGGCGCGTGCTGGCCCAGGCCGACGGCGAGCGCAAGCTGACCGACCTGCGCCACGTCGGTCAGCTGCTGCACAGCGCCGCGGCGGCCGAGCGGTTCGGCACGGCCGCCCTCGCGGTGTGGCTGCGTCAGCGCGTCCAGGACGCCGACCGCGAGGGTGACGAGGAGCGCTCACGGCGGCTGGAGTCGGACGCCGAGGCGGTCCAGGTCCTGACGATCCACCGCTCGAAAGGGCTGGAGTTCCCGGTCGTGTACGTGCCGTACCTGTGGGAGCCGACGTGGGTCGACGACAAGCCCGTCCCGATCGTCTACCACGATCCCGACGCCGGGTTCCAGCGCACGATCGACGTCGGGCTCGCCGGCAGCGCGTACAGCCGGCACAAGCGGCTGTATGAGGCCGAGCAGCGTGGGGAGGATCTCCGGCTCGCGTACGTGGCGCTGACGCGCGCGAAGCACCAGGCGGTCACGTGGTGGGCGGGCACGTGGAACAGCCGCGACTCGGCGCTCAGCCGCCTGCTGCTCGCGCGCGACGCGGACGGTCGTGTCGCCACGCGCGGCCCGAATCCGCCGACGGACGACGCGGCGATGGACCACTTCCGTGCGCTCGCGGCGAACGCGCCCGGCTGCGTGAGCGTGGAGCGCGCGACGCTGCCGGAGGGGACGAAGCCATGGTCGGGAACGCGGCCCGAGCCGGCGCAGCTGGCCACGGCGGTGTTCGACCGCGAGCTGGACCGCTCGTGGCGGCGCACCTCCTACAGCGACATGACGGCGGCCGCGCACGAGGCCCGCGTCGCGAGCGAGCCCGAGGAGACGGTGGTCACCGACGAGCCCGACGACGACCGCTCGGACGAGCTGCTGATGGACGAGACCGAGGTGGGCACCGCTCCGGTCGTGCCGTCGCTGTTCGACCCCGCGGTCGCGCCCGCGCTGCCGCTCGCGGGCATTCCCGGCGGCACCGCGTTCGGCACGTTCGTGCACTCGGTCTTCGAAGCGGTGGACTTCGCGGCGGGCGACCTGGACCTCGAGCTGACCACACGCGTGCGCGAGACGCTGGCGCGACGGCCGGTCGACATCGGCTCCCAGGCCGCGGTCGTCGAAGGGCTGCGCGCGGCGATCGAGACGCCGCTCGGCCCGCTGGTCGACGGCATCCGCCTGCGCGACGTGCTGCGCGCGGACCGGCTGGACGAGCTCGGCTTCGAATTGCCGCTCGCGGGTGGCGACGACCCGCACGCCTGGCTGACGCCGGGCGCGATCGGCGCCGTGCTGCGTGAGCACCTCGGCGCCGACGATCCGCTGGCGGGCTACGCCGCGCGCCTGGAGGACCCGGAGCTGCGCGCCGCCGTCCGCGGCTACCTGACGGGCAGCATCGACCTCGTGTTCCGCGTCGGCGAGCGCTTCTCGATCGTTGACTACAAGACCAACATGCTCGCCTCACCCGGCGAGACGCTCACGCCCGCGCACTACGCGCCCGCGGCGCTGCGGGCGGAGATGGAACACGCCCACTACGGGCTGCAGGCGCTGCTCTACACCGCCGCGCTGCACCGCTACCTGCGCTGGCGCCTGCCCGGCTACGACCCCGATCGCCACCTCGGCGGCGTCCTGTACCTGTTCGTGCGCGGGATGACCGGCGCGCCGGAGTCGGGCGTGTTCGCGTGGAAGCCGCCGGCGCCGCTGGTCGTCGCGCTGAGCGACCTGCTCGAGATCGGGGTCTTCGCATGAGCGCCCTGGACGACTTCGAGGTCCGGCACGCGCTGCGGGCGACCGGCGTGCTGCGCGAGTTCAACGCGATCGGCGTGCTGGCTGCGGCCGACGTGCACGTCGCCGAGCGGCTGGCGCTGCTGGGCGGCGAGGAGGACGAGCTCGTGGTGCTCGCGGCCGCGCTGGCCGTGCGTGCGCCGCGGCTCGGGCACGTGTACGTGGACCTTGCGACCATCCGCGAGACGGCGACGGTCGACGCCGACGAGCCGGTCGACCTGTCCGCGCTGCCGTGGCCCGCGCCGGGCGACTGGCTCGACCGGGTGCGCGAGTCCGTGCTGGTGCACGTCGGTGAGCGCGACGCGCACGATCCCCGCCCGCTGCGGCTGGTGGACTCCGCGCTGTATCTGGATCGCTACTGGCGCGAGGAGGGGCAGGTCGCCGACGACCTGCGCGCGCTCGGCCAGGCGGAGGCGGTCAACACGCTGCAGCTCGAGGATTCGCTCAACCGGCTCTTCGACAAGCCTGGCGCGCAGCGGCTCGCGGCGCAGACCGCGGTCGAGCGGCGGTTCGCGGTGGTCGCGGGCGGACCGGGGACGGGCAAGACGACGACGGTCGCGCGGATCGTCGCCGCGCTGGCCGAGCAAGGCGACGAGCTGCCGCTGGTCGCGCTCGCCGCGCCGACCGGCAAGGCCGCGACGCGCCTGAAGGAGGCGGTCCACGCGGCGGCGCTCGAGATGGACGTCGCCCCGCGGGTGCGCGACGAGCTGCTCGCGCTCAACGCGTCCACGCTGCACCGACTGCTGGGGTGGAAGCCCGGGAGCCACAGCCGCTTCCGGCACGATCGTGGCAACCGGCTGCCGCACGACGTCGTGATCGTCGACGAGACCTCGATGGTGTCGCTGACGCAGATGGCGCGGTTGGTCGAGGCGGTGCGGCCCGGCGCGCGGCTCGTGCTCGTCGGCGACCCCGGGCAGCTGACCTCGATCGAGGCGGGAGCCGTGCTCGGCGACATCGTAGGGGTGCGCGGGCCGGGTGTCGTGGAGCTCGACGTCGTCCACCGCGGGCAGGAGGGCATCAAGACGCTCGCGCCCGCGATTCGCAGCGGCAACGCGGACGCGGCGATCGAGGCGCTCCGCCACGGCTACGACGACATCACGTGGATCCCGGTGGACGTGGGGGAGCCCGAGTCGCTCGCGCAGCTCGCGCCGATCCGCGAGGGCGCGGTCGCGGCCGCCACCGAGGTGATCGAGGCGGCACGCGCGGGGCAGGACACGGCGGCGATGGCGGCGCTCGGCGCGTTCCGCGTGCTGTGCGCGCACCGCCGCGGGTCGCACGGCGTGTCGGTGTGGACGGCGCGGATCGAGCGCTGGCTCGGCAGCGCGATCGGCCGCGGGCGCTGGTACCCGGGCCGGCCGCTGCTCGTGACCAAGAACGACTACGGGCTGGACCTCTACAACGGCGACGCGGGCGTGGTCGTCTCCACGGCGCCGGGCAAGGTGTCGGCGGTCTTCGAGCGGCGCGGCAAGCCCGTGCCGTTCGCGCCCTCGCGCCTGAACGCGATCGAGACCGTGTACGCGATGACGGTCCACAAGAGCCAGGGCTCGCAGTTCGCGACCGCCGCCGTGCTGCTACCCGCGGCGACCTCGCCGATCCTCACGCGCGAGCTGCTCTACACCGCCATCACCCGCGCGAACAAGCGCCTGATCCTCGCGGGCACCGAGGAGACGATCCGCGCCGCGGTCGCCCGCCCGGTCGCACGCGCCTCCGGCCTGGGCCGCCGGCTCGCCTAGGGCGGCTCACGCCGCCCGCCGCCCGCGCGGCGTCCGTTCGCGGGCGGCGCCTAGGGTGATCGCATGGACATCGACCTCTCGGGCCGCACGGCCTTCATCAGCGGGTCCACGCAGGGCATCGGCCGCGCGATCGCCGCGAAGCTCGCCGGCGCCGGTGCCGCCGTGACCATCAACGGGCGCGACGAGGCGAAGGTCGCCGCGGTCGCCTCAGAGCTGGGCGTGAGCGGGATCGCCGCCGACGTCGGGACCGCCGAGGGCGCGCGGAAGGTGCTCGACCAGCTGCCCGCCGTCGACATCCTCGTCAACAACCTCGGGATCTTCGCGCCGGCTCCGGTGCTCGAGATCGACGATGACACCTGGCAGCGCTTCTGGGACGTCAACGTGATGTCCGCGATCCGACTCACCCGCGGCTACCTGCCGGGCATGGTCGAGCGCGGCCACGGCCGCGTGCAGTTCATGGCGAGCGACTCCGCGGTCGTCATCCCCGAGGAGATGGTCCACTACGGCGTCACCAAGACGGCGCTGCTCGGCGTCTCGCGCGGGTTCGCGAAGGCCGTCAAAGGCAGCGGCGTGACCGTCAACAGCGTGATCGCGGGCCCGACGCACACCGAGGGCGTGGAGGACTTCGTCCGCGAGCTCGTCGGTGACGACCTCGACTGGGACGACGCGCAGCGCAAGTTCGTCGCCGAGCACCGCCCGAACTCGCTGCTCGGCCGGCTCATCGAGCCCGACGAGATCGCGAACCTGGTCGCCTACCTCAGCTCGGACCTCGCCTCCGCCACGACCGGCGGCGCCGTCCGGGTGGACGGCGGCTATGTGGACCACATCCTGCCGTAGCGGCTACGCGGCGTAGCGGGCCTGCGCTCGGGCGCGGGCCTTCGCCGCCTCCTCGTCGCGGTTCTTGGGCGGCGCGTTCGTCACCAGGTGGTTGAGCAGGTGCTGCGTGGCCTGCGCGATTTCCTCGACGGCCGCCTCGAACGCGGCCGCGTTGGCCTGCGAGGGCTTCGTCGAGCCGCTGATCTTGCGGACGTACTGGAGCGCGGCCTCTTGGACTTCCTTCGTCGTGGCGGGCGGCTCGAAGTTGTGGAGCTGACGGATGTTGCGGCACATGTGACAAAGCCTACGGACCGAACTCGGGCGTGTGACGCCCGAGCGGCGTCAGCGCGAAGACGACGCCCTGCGGCTCCTCGCGTTGCTCGAGCAGGCCGAGCGCGACCAGGCGCGTCAGGTCGCTGAGCAGCAGGGTCTCGTCACGGCGTGGCGAAGGGTCGTCGGACAGGGGTGGAGAGGTCGAGCGGGACATGCGACGGGCTCCTTGACGGGCTACACGGATCCACGTGGGGCTGCGTAGAGTCGCGCCACGTCCGGACGGAACGGGAACCCCCTGCAATTTGCGTGGAATGGCTGCGCTACGCACAGACCTGTGCACAGCGGTAGGTGCCGAAACGCGGGGATACGCACAGGTTCTGCACAGCCCTACGTGGCTCGCGCTCCGGCTCGGCGTGTAGAACGGCAGGACCGATGGGACCGTCCGACCGCCTTGTCCGCGCCGTGGCCGAAGAGCGCGCCACGCTCGAGCGCCAGCGCGCCCACCTCGCCCGCGAGGCGGACGGCCTGCGCGCGTCGCTGCGCCGGATCGAGGCGGGCCTGGCCGAGATCGACGCGCTCACCGCACGCCTCGACGACATCGCCCCGCGGGCGGGACGCCGCCGCGGCGACTCCGAGATCGGCCGCCGCACGCCCGCGGTGGGGCGGCGAGACCGCACGCCGCGCGGCACCGATCGCCGCCACGGCGGCGGCCCGCCCGCACTTCCGAGCGGTGCGACCGCGGCCAAGTC
>NZ_JAPDDP010000020.1 GCF_027587195.1 Solirubrobacter phytolaccae
TGTCAAGCGGCTCGCCGCGCAGCGCGAGGTGCTTGACACGCGGCCCGACGGTGTGCTCGCCGTACGAACCGGCCGGGGCTCCTTCTACGATCGCGGGAGGCCAATGGACCCTGTGCTGAGAACCCTGTTGCTGGAGCGGCTCGGCGCCAGCGACCTCGACAACGAGGCCAAGGGCGTGATCGAGGCCGCGGCCGACAGCGCCGCGCCCGCGCCGACCACCGCGACGTCGCCGCCCGTGTGGTTGAAGGAGGTCACGGTCGAGGGGTTCCGCGGGATCGGTCGGCCGGCGACGCTCAAGCTCGACCCCGCGCCGGGCCTCACCGTCGTGGTCGGCCGCAACGGCAGTGGCAAGTCGTCGTTCGCGGAAGGGCTGGAGCTGCTGATGACCGGCGCGCTCAAGCGCTGGGAGAAGCGGCCGAAGGCGTGGAGCGAGACGTGGCAGTGCCTGCACCACACCGAGCCGACCGCGATCGCCGCGCAGCTGCAGCTCGAGGGCGGCGAGGTCGTGACGCTCGACCAGGAGTGGCCGCACGGCGCGCCCTATGGCGATGCGAGTGGTCGGGCAGCGCCGGCGCAGGTCCTCGCCGAGCACGGCTGGGACCGCGACCTGCCGAGCTTCCGGCCGTTCCTCGCGTACGCGGAGCTGGCGACGATGTTCGACACGCTGAGCTCGCTGTATGACGCGCTCACGCCGGTGCTCGGGCTCGGTGACCTGGACGCGCTCGCGGCGCAGCTCGCCACCACGCGTCTGGCCCTCGACGGGCAGCGCAAGGCGGTCACCGCCGAACGCGACCAGCTCCTCGCCCGGCTGAGCCCGGACGACGATCGGCACGCGCTCGTCAACGCCGCGATCGGCGGCCGCAAGCCCGACCTGTCGCAGCTCACGGGGCTGCTGGAGGAGACGCCGAGCTACACGGAGGACCTGACGCTGCTGCGGCGGCTCGCCGCGCTGCACCTGCCGACGGACACCGACATCCGCGACGCGTTCCAGGACCTGAAGGCCGCCGAGCGCGCGCACGCCGACGCGAGCGCCACGGACGCCGCGCGCGCGACGAACCTCGCGGTGCTGCTGCGCAAGGCGCTCGCCTTCAAGGACCCCGCGACGCTCACCGACGACTGCCCGGTGTGCAAGACGCCGGGCGTGCTGGACGAGGCGTGGGTCAGCGCCGCCCAGCAGGAGGCCGCGCAGCTCGAGGAGCAGGCGCAGGCGCTCACGTCGGCCAACGCGAAGCTCACCGGCGCCCGTCGCCGCGTCGAGTCGCTGCTTGACGGCAACGCGCTCGCCGCCCCGCTCGCCGCGCGCCACCTCGGGCTCATCGAGGACGAGCTGGAGCTCCCGCGCGAGACCGAGGCAGAGCTGAAGGCCTCGGTCGCCACGCTGCGCGAGCTCACGCAACGCGCCGCGACCGAGCTCGAGCGCAAGGGCGCCGCCTGGCAGGAGCTCGCCGGCCAGCTGCGCGGGTGGCTCGCCCGCGCGCGGGAGGTCGAGACCGGCGCCACCACGCTGAAGGCGATCAAGGACGCCGAGAAGTGGCTCAAGGGCGCCACGGACGAGCTGCGCCGCGAGCGCTTCGCCCCGATCAGCCAGTCCGCGATCGCCAACTGGCAGGAGCTCCGTCAAGGATCGAGCGTCGACCTGCACGAGATCACGCTCAAGAAGGTCGGCAAGGGCGGCCGCGCGGACTTCGACGTCCGCGCCGACGACACCGAGGCCAACGCGCTCGGCGTGATGAGCCAGGGCGAGCTGCTCGCGCTCTCCGTCTCCGTCTTCCTGCCGCGCGCCGCGCTCGAGG
The DNA here is from genome assembly GCF_027587195.1 of Solirubrobacter phytolaccae. GTDB lineage: Bacteria > Actinomycetota > Thermoleophilia > Solirubrobacterales > Solirubrobacteraceae > Solirubrobacter > Solirubrobacter phytolaccae. The sequence continues at coordinate 1,794 of NZ_JAPDDP010000020.1, forward strand.
AGTCGCCCTTCCGCTTCGCCGTGATCGACGACCCGGTGCAGGCGATGGACCCGGCGAAGGTCGACGGCCTCGCGAAGGTCCTGCACCGCGCCGCCCGCACGCGCCAGATCGTCGTCTTCACCCACGACGACCGCCTGCCGGAGGCGATCCGCCGCCTCCGACTCGACGCGACGATGCTCCACGTCGACCGCCGCGCGCAGTCCTCGGTGGACGTCCAGGTCTCCCGCAGCCCGGTGCAGCGCTACCTCGACGGCGCCCGCGGCTACGCCAAGCCGGACCGGCTCCCGCCCGAGGTCCAGGCGCGCGTCGTCCCGATGTTCTGCCGCAGCGCGGTCGAGGCCGCCGCCGCGAACATCGTGCGCCGACGCGCCGCCCAGCACGGCACCGACCTCAACGAGGCCGACGACCAGATCGCCGAGGCGCGCAGCCTCCGCGAGACGCTCGCGCTCGTCCTGTTCGGCGACGCCGGCCGCCACGGCGAGGTCGGCGGCGAGATCAAGCGCCGCTACGGCGACCCGAGCGCCGCGCTCGTCACCGCGCTCAACCGCGGCGCGCACGGGAACGCGCTCGAGCGCGAGACGCTGACCCGGCTTCCGGACACCACGCGCAGCTTCATCCGCGACCTGGAGACGACGTCCAAGTGAGCGAGCGCCTCACCGTCTCCAAGGTGCTGGACGAGGCCCAGCGCCAGCTCGACGAGTTCGACCCGCGCACGTCCGGCGCCTGGCCGCACGCCGCCGCGGCGCTCATCCGCCAGTCGCTGGAGCGCACGGTCGACGTGTTCTGGAACGACAAGTCGGCCGGGATGCTGGAGACGAGCATGCGCGACCGCTGGGTATGCCTGCCCGCCTACCTCGGCGACAAGCCCGAGGCGCGCGAGGCGGACTTCGCCTGGACGGCGCTCTCGAACGCCTGCCATCACCGCGCCTATGAAGTCGGGCTCACGCAGGACGAGCTGCGCACGCACCTCGTCACCGCGCGCGAGTTCCTCACGACGGTCGCTCGTGCCCTCGCGTAACCCGGTCGGCCTCGTCCTCGCCGGCGGCGGCGCGCGCGGCGCGTACGAGGCGGGCGTGCTGTCCGTCCTGCTGCCCGCGCTGCCGGTCAACGAGCGCCCGAACATCATCGTCGGCGCGAGCGTCGGCGCGATCAACGGCTCCTACATCGCCGCGACCGTCCCCGACGGCGGCGACCCCACGCTGGCCGCCGGCCGGGAGGTGTGGGAACGCCTGCACTGGGGCGACGTGATGGCGACGCCGTCGCTCAAGGACCTGGAGCGCCTCGCCCGCGGCGCCGTGAACTTCACGGGCCTGCTGTCGCTCGATATCCCGTCGCTGCTGGACACGACGCCGCTCGGCCCGACGCTGGACCGCGTGATCCCGTTCGACGCCATCGGCGAGCACGTCGCGAACGGGCAGCTGATCACCGCCGCGGTCGTGACGCTGTCCGCGCGCACGGGCCGCAGCATCGTCTTCCACACGGGCGGCACGCCGGACAACGTGCGCGACGACAAGCGCGCGATCGACTACGTCCCGACCGCGCTGACCGAGACGCACGTGCGCGCGTCCTCCGCGATCCCCGCCCTGTTCCCGGCGGTCCGGCTGGACGACGGCTGGCACTTCGACGGCGGCACGCGCCTGAACGCGCCGATCAAGCCCGCGCTCGCGTTCGGCGCGCGGCGCGTGATCGTGATCGGGCTGCACTCGATCGCGCCCGGCCAGGCCGGCGGCGACGAGCGCCCGGACCTCGCCGCGGGCGCCGCGCTCGTGCTCGACGCGCTGCTCGCCGACCCGCTCGTCGAGGACCTGCAGACGCTCACCACGATCAACCGGCTCGCCGGCCCGGAGCGGCGGATCCCGTACATCTTCGTCGCGCCGCCCGAGCGCGACACGATCGGCCAGATCGCCCGCGAGGTCTTCCGCAAGCACTACGGCGGGCTGCTGCACGCGGCCCGCGCGCCGCAGCTCGCGTTCCTCGGCCGGCTGATCGACGCCGACGCCGACCCGCTGCACGGCGAGCTGCTCAGCTACCTGTTCTTCGCGCCCGAGTTCGCCCGCGCGCTGATCGAGCGTGGCCGGGCCGACGCCGAGGCGTGGCTGGCCGAGCCGCACGACGAGGGCCTATGGGACCTGGGTCCGCTTGGTCGTGAGCGCTGAGAGCGCCAGCGCGGCGAGCATGATCACGAACGGGTCGATCGCCATCCGGTAGCGGGGCGTCTCGACCACCAGGAAGACCACGCCGAGGTACATCAGCACGGGAACGCTCCACAGCCACAGCGGCGCCTCCCGCGCACGCCGCGTGAACGCGCCCCCGATCGCCAGCAGCGCGAACGCCCAGAAGCAGACGATCCCCGCGGCGCCCGCGCGCTTGCCGGCGCTGACCGTGCCGGCGGTGTGGATCGCCCAGTCCCAGCCGCCGAGGTCGAGCATCCGGCGCGAGGTCCAGTAGGCGACTTTGAAGGGCGAGCCCGGATGGTCCTTGATGTAGTCGAGCGAGGCGCTGCGCAGCTCCTTCTCCAGCACGGCCTCGTTGGTCTCGCGCACGCGGTTGAAGATCGGCCGGTAGTCGTCGACGCGCTTGAGCGACATCCACGCGGCCGGGTTCTCCGTGTTGTTCATCGCCTCGCTGTTGTAGGTGCCGGCGAGCGCGGAGCCGAGCTGCGTGGAGACGGGCACGAAGTGGTCGAGCACGACGTAGTTGCGGATCGTCCAGGGCACGATCGTGAGCGCGCACGCGACGACCATGATCAGCGCGGGCTTGGGCCCTTTCCACACCGCCCAAGCCAAGGGCAGCAGCAGGATCAGCGCGTTCGCCCGACCGAGCACGGCCAGCCCCATCAGCACACCCGCGGCGAGCGGCCAGCGCCTGATCGCACACGCGATCGCGCCGAGCAGGCAGAGAACGAACAGCGGCTCGCTCATCACGGACTGCCCGACGAGGATCAGCGGGATGTAGACGGCGGCGAGCGCCATCGCGATCAGCGCCACGCGTGAGCTCCACATCTGCGCGCAGATCACGCCGATCAGGCCGACGATGCCCGTGCCGACGAGCGCGTTCGCGAGCCGCGCCCACTCCAGCGACGGGCCGAAGAGCCAGTACACGCCCGCCAGGAAGATCGGGTACGCGGGCGGCCGGAACGCGGTCTCGCGGCCGTAGCTGAGCGCGAACCCGTCCCCGTTGGCGATCGAGATCGCGTGCCGGTTGTAGTCGAGCGCGTCGTGCACGAGCCGGTAGTCCGGCGTCGCGAACACCCACGCGACGCGGATCGCCAGCGCGGCGACGAGGATCGCGACGGCTACTCGTCGCGTGCTGAAAGCCATGCAGCGGGTCGGCGGAGCAACGTCCAGCGGCGGTCCAGCCGGTAGCGGCCGAGCACCCACAGCGTCTTCAGCGCGTAGCGCAGGCTCGTGAGGAAGTCGACGGAGGACGCCTCGTGGAAGTACCGCGTCGGGATCGGGATCTCGACCACGCGCGCGTTGCGCGACAGGACCTGGGCGAAGATCTCCTGGTCGAACACGAAGTCGTCCGAGTTGCGCAGGAACGGGACCGAGCGCAGGAAGTCGGCGCTGAAGGCCCGGTAGCCCGTGTGGTACTCGCTGAAGCGCACGCCGAAGACCGCGTTCTCGATCCCGGTCAGCAGCCGGTTGCCGACCCACTTCCAGCGCGGCATCCCGCCCGCGACCGCGCGGTCGACAAGCAGCCGTGAGCCGATCACGACGTCCGCGTCGCCGGCGAGGATCGGCTCGGCCATGTCGGCGACGAGGCCCGGGTCGTACTGGTTGTCGGCGTGCACCATCACGATCACGGCCGCGCCGTCGCGCAGCGCCCGCGTGTAGCCCGTCTTCTGGGAGGCGCCGTAGCCGCGGTTCGTGGGATGGCGAAGGACGTTCAGGCCGTGCAGGAGCGCGACGTTCGTGGTCTCGTCGGGGGACGCGTCGTCGATCAGCAGCGCGGAGTCGGCGGCGCCGGTGGGCATCTCCGCGACGACGTCAGGAATGGTCCGCACCGCCCGGTACGCGGGCAGCACGACGTGGATCGGCGCGCGGCCGTTGGCGTGGTAGAGCAGCGGGTGGTCGGCGAGCGTGACCGGCGTGCGGTGCGCGAGGATCACGCGCTCGTCGTACAGGCTGAGCGAGAGCTTCACCGGCGGCATCCGGTCCGCGACGGCGTTGAGCGGCCTCGAGAGCGGGCCGAGCCGCTCCGCCAACCCGCCTACCCAGCGCTTGGCGGCGAACGTGCGCACGAACGGGACGTCCTCGGAGATCACGAGCCCGGTGGCGGACAGCAGCTCGCGCAGCGTGCGGCGCGGCAGCAGGACCGTGTGCGCGGGCAGGTAGCCCCACCAGCGCGCGCCGGCGACCTTCGCGGTGAGCGAGGCCGGGTCGGGCGTGACCACGCACAGCACGCCGCTGGACCGCAGCAGCGCGGCGCACTGGTCGATCGCGGCCACCGGATCGTCGAGGTGCTCGATCACGTCGGCGAGGATCACCACGTCGAACGCGCCGGGCGAGTCACCGTTCGTGCCCTCGCTGAAGGCCTCGAGCGGCACCTCGCGCACGTCCAGCCCGAGCGTCTCGCGCGCGTGCTGCGCGTTCTGGCGGCTCAGCTCCAGCCCGACCGTCTCGTAGCCGCGCTTGCGGGCTTCGTCGAGCAGGAGGCCGTGACCGCAGCCGACGTCGAGCAGCCGCCCGCGCGGGCGGTGCGCGCCGACCAGGTCGAGCAGGCGGTTGGCGGTCGCGCGCCGGCCTTCCTCCTCGGCGAGGTAGTCGTCGTCGCGCATCTCGCGGTACAGGTCGTGCAGCGCCTCGCCCTGTGGCAGCACGGGCTGCTGGATCGTCCCGCACTCGAGGCAGCCGAGCAGGTCGCCGTGCTGGCCGACCACGTGCGCGGAGGGCGAGAAGTGGGCAGCCGTCAGCGCGGCGCCGTTGCCGGGCACGCGTAGCTCGAGCTCCCCGGAGCAGATCCGGCACACCGCCATTCGGGGCGGCAAGCTACCAGCTACGTCAGCGCTTCACGCGCGTTGTAGATGTCGTCCGTGGCGATCACGACGCGGTCGCCGCCGAGCGCCGTGTACGCGAGGTCCACGTTCACGTTGCCTTCGGCGAGCTGGATCATCACGTCCACCAGCCCACCGGGGCCGACCGGCACCACGAGCACTTCCCGCGTGTCGGCGACCCGCAGGCGCTCCCGTTCGAGCGCCGCGGTGACGACCTTCACGTCGTCGTTGTCGACCAGCGCGTGCACGAAGCCGTGCTCGTCGCCGGTGAACGCCGCGATGCCGCGAAGGTGCACGCCGGCCGAGACCGCGACCTCGGCTACCCGCGCCAAGCCGCCAGGCTCGTCACGCAGCACAACGGTGAGATCGGTCGCGATCACCATCGCGCCGAGCATCATCCCACGCGGAGCACCCTCATGTCGTATGGACCAGGGTCGACGCCCCATGCTGTTCGCGCACCGCCCGGTACGCGTAGGGGTGATGAAAGACGTCGAGGGCGCGCTCGCCGGGGAGCACGACCACCTCGAACGCGTCGTCGGTCTTGGCGTCGGCGACCGCCACCGTGACCTGATCGGAGGCCGCGTCCCAGAACATGGTCACGTAGATGCCGTCGTGGGCGCGGTAGGCGAGCTCGTGCACGGTGGTGGTCATGGAGGAATCCTCGGGTCGGCGGGTGGTTGGGTGAATCCTCCTCCGGGGTGAACGTTCTCCCCACCGGGCCAGCCCGCCTTCTGTGGCCGTGCAACCCGCCGGTCCCGGTGGGGCCAGCCGTACCCCGCGGATAACCTGCGAGCCCAGATGGACTCTTTTGCCGACCTCGGGTTCGCGCGGGTGGACACCAGCCGCGAAGCGCGCCAAGGCGCCCCCGAGGCGATCGTGGCCGAGGGCAAGACGCCCGCGGAGATCAGCGCGATCGCGCAGGCGCTGCTGGACGCCGAGGCGAGCAGCGTGCTCGTGACGCGCGCCGACGCGGCTGCTCGCGCCGCGCTGCGTGAGGTGGCGCCCGACGCGCAGGAGGACGAGCGGGCGCGGCTCGCGTGGGTCGCTCGCAACGTGCCGGCGCCCGAGGGCGTGGTCGCGATCGTCTCCGGCGGGACGTCGGACCTGCCGGTCGTGCGCGAGGCGCAGGTGCGGGCGGAGCTGCTCGGGACCGAGGTGCTCGTGCACGTAGACGCAGGGGTGGCCGGGCTGCACCGGCTGGAGCCCGCGCTGCCGGACCTCAAGCGCGCGCACTGCGTGATCGTCGTGGCCGGGTGGGACGCGGCGCTCGCGTCCGTGGTCGGCGGGATCGTCGCCGCGCCGGTGATCGCGGTGCCGACGAGCACCGGGTACGGCGCGACGTTCGGCGGTGTGAGCGCGCTGCTGGCCATGCTCACGAGCTGCGCCGCGGGCGTGGCCGTGGTGAACATCGACGACGGATTTGGCGCCGGCACGATCGCTGCGCGGATCGCGAGGCAATCGAAGTGATCCTGTACGTGGACTGCATCGGCGGGGTCGCCGGGGACATGCTGCTCGGCGCGCTGCTGGACGCGGGTGCAACGGTCGACCTGTCGCCGTTCGACCTCGCAGTCGAACGCGGGACCGCCGACCGGCACGGCATCACCGCCGTCACCACGACCGTGACCGGCGCGGCGGAGCAGCCGCACCGCGACTGGGGGACGATCCGCACGCTGATCGCCGAGGCCGGGCTGCCGGAGCGCGTCGAGGCCCGCGCGCAGGAGGCGTTCAAGCGGCTCGCGATCGCCGAGGGCCGGATCCACGGCATCGAGCCCGAGCGGGTGCACTTCCACGAGGTCGGCGCGATCGACGCGATCGGCGAGATCGTCGGCGTCGCGCTCGCGCTGGAGTCGCTCGGCATCGACAAGGTGCTGTGCTCGCCGCTGCCGATGGGCCGCGGGTTCGTCAAGGCCGCGCACGGCAACCTGCCGCTGCCCGCGCCCGCCACGTTGGAGCTGCTCAAGGGCGCGCCGATCCACGGTGTGGAACTGGAGATGGAGCTCGTCACGCCGACGGGCGCCGCGCTCGTCGCCGCGCTGGCCGAGGGCTACGGACCGCTGCCGCGGATGACGCTGCATTCCACCGGCTACGGCGCCGGCACGCGTGACCTGAAGCCGTTCCCGAACGTGGTGCGCGTGATCCTCGGCACCGAGGCGACCACGGGCACGATCAGCCTGATCGAGGCCAACCTCGACGACTTCCTGCCCGAGCTGGCGCCCGACGCCGCCGCCGCGTGCTTTGAAGCCGGCGCGGTCGACGTCTGGACCACGCCGGCCCAGATGAAGCGCGGCCGCCCGGGCTTCGTCATCTCCGCCCTTGCCCGTCCGGGTGACGAGCGCGCCGTGATCGACGCGATGCTGCGCGAGACCAGCAGCCTCGGCGTGCGCGTCGCGCACCTGGACCGCGTCGAGCTCGAACGCGACTTCCTCACCGTCGAGGTCGCCGGAGAGCCCGTCCGGATCAAGGTCGGCCGCCGCGAAGGCAAGGTCGTGAACCTCGCCCCCGAGCACGCCGACTGCGAGCGCGCGGCGCGAATCGCGGGTGAGCCCGTGAAGACGGTATGGGCGCGTGCCCTCGCCGCGGCCCACGAGGCAGTCGCATGACTCGCGCTGCGCGCTCGCATGCTTCGGCAGGAACTCGCCTTGCGGCTCGCTCCTGCGGCGAGGTTTCCTCGTGACCGGGCCCGGGCTCGCCGCGCTCGAGCGCGAGGTCGCCGCGCTCGGCCACGCCGTCGTCGCGTTCTCCGGCGGTGTCGACTCGTCCGTCGTCGCCGCGATCGCCTTCCGCGCGCTGGGCGACAAAGCCCGGGCCGTGACCGCCGTGTCCCCGTCCGTCGCGAGCGGCGAGCTCGAAGGCGCGCAGCGGGTGGCGGCACACATCGGCATCACGCACGAGCTCGTCAGCACGAACGAGCTCGCCCGCGACGGCTACCGCGCCAACGGCCGCGACCGCTGCTACTTCTGCAAGTCCGAGCTCTACGGCACGCTCGCCGCGCGTTATCCGGGTGTCCCGCTGCTCAGCGGCGCCAACAAAGACGACCAGGGCGACTGGCGACCGGGCCTGAAGGCCGCGGCCGAGCACGACGTCGTCCACCCGCTCGTCAACACGAGCAAGGACGAGGTCCGTGAGCTCGCGCGCCTGCTCGCCCTGCCCAGCGCGGAGAAGCCCGCTTCCCCCTGCCTGGCGAGCCGCATCCCCTACGGCACCGGCGTGGACCCCGAGACGCTCGCGCAGATCGACCGCGCCGAGCAGGCCGTGAAGGCGCTCGGGTTCCCGGTCATCCGCGTCCGCCACCACGGCATCCTCGGCCGGCTGGAAGTCGCCATCGAGGACCTGGACCGCGCGCTGTCAGCCGAGCCCGGCATCGTCCGGGCGATCAAGCGCGCCGGCTACCAGCACGCGGTGATCGACATCAAGCCCTTCAAGAGCGGCCGGCTCAACGTGGAGCCAGCGCGTCCCGCAACATCGCCGTGAGCGCGGCGCCGAAGCGCTCGCGCGCCTCCGCCGACGTCGGGTCGCCGCCGAACAGCCGGGCGCGGAAACCGGCGTCGGAGAAGTAGGTCGAGACCGCTCCGTAGACGATCTGCATCAGCTCGCTGGGGTCGTGCTCGCGCAGCCGGCCGGCGGCCATCTCGCGCTCCAGGAACGCGATCGCGCGGTCCAGGAACGGCCGCATGTGCTCGGCCATCGCGCCCTCGAGCCGGCCGCCGCCCTCGATCGCCTCGCGCCGCCAGATGACGACGAAGTCCGCGTGCGTGGCGAAGAACTCCATGCCCGCCCGGACCAGCGCCGCGACACGGTCGAACCCGAGCGGCGCGACCGCCACGACCTGCGAGGTCATCACCGCCCAGTCCGCCATGGCCTGCTCGATCACGGCGGCGTAGAGCCGTTCCTTGGACTTGAAGTGGTACAGCAGCGTGGGGTGCGTCAACCCCGCCCGCTCGGCGATGTCCTGCAGCCGCGCGCCGTAGCCGTGGAGCGCGAACTCGCCACGTGCAGCCTCCAAAATGCGGGCCTGAGAGGGCATCTACTGACACGTTAGTAGAGAGCCTTGGTACGGTGCTCGCTCTGCCTGACGAAGACGTATTCCCCGCGACCATTCGCGAACGCCTGGCCGGCCAGACGGTGCTGCTCACCGGTGCCTCCGGCTTCCTCGGCAAGGCCGTGCTCGGCCAGATCCTGCGCGAGCTGCCCGAGACCGAGGTCGTCGTGCTGCTGCGCGGCGACGCCGCCAAGCGCCTCTCGGACGAGATCCTCCCCAGCGGCCCGTGCGCGGGCCTCGACGGCTCCCGCGTGCGCCCCGTCAGCGGCGACCTGGGCCGCGAGGGCCTGCAGGGCCTGGAAGGCATCGACGTCGTCATCCACTGCGCCGCGTCCGTCTCCTTCGAGCAGCCGCTCGACGAGGCGCTCGAGCTCAACGCCAAGGGCCCGGCCCGGCTGCTCGAGTCGGTCCGCGCCGGCGGCAGCGACCCCTACTTCATCCACGTCTCCACGGCCTACGCGGCCGGCATGCGCACCGGGCTCGTGCTCGAGAAGCCGTCCGGCACCGCGCCGACGGAGCCGTGGCTGGACCTGAACGCCGAGCTGGACGCCGCGAAGGCCTGGCGGCGGGACATCGAGGCCGAGTCGCGGCTGCCGCAGCACCAGCACCGCTTCGTCGCCGAGGCGCACCGCGCGATCGGCCCGGCCGGCGGCCCGGCGGTCGGCACGCGCGCCGAGATCCTGCGCTACGAGTGGGTGCGTGACCAGCTGACCGAGCGCGGTCGCGAGCGCGCCCGCGCCCTCGGCTGGAGCGACACCTACGGCCTGTCCAAGGCACTCGGCGAGCGCACGCTGATCACGGCCAACCCGCGCAACCTGACCATCGTCCGCCCGGCGATCGTCGAGTCCGCGCTGCACACGCCGTACCCCGGCTGGATGGAGTCGCTGAAGGTCGCCGACCCGATCATGCTCGGCTACGGCGCCGGCATCATCCCCGGCCGCTTCGGCGCCAACCGCAGCATCCGGATCGACATCATCCCCGTCGACTTCGTGGCCAACGCGTGCCTCGCGGCCGCCGCGCACCCCCCGGAGACGCCGCGCGTGTTCAACGTGAGCACCGGGATGCGCAACCCGTTCACGATCGGCGACCTCGCCGAGGTGACGACGAAGTACTTCCGCGAGCGCCCGCTCCCGGACGAGGACGGCCTGCCGGTCAGCGTGCCCGACTGGAACTTCTCCTCGGCCGGCAGCATCCTCACGAAGATCAACCGCGCGAACGCCGTGCTCGAGCGCGGCCGCACGCTCGTGGACAAGCTGCCGATCCCGCGCAGCAACGACGTCGAGCTCCGGCTGCACAAGAACCAGCGCAAGCTGGACCGGCTGAAGCGGCTCAACGAGATCTACCGCCCGTACGGCGAGCTGGACTGCGTCTTCGACGACCGCAACGCCCGCGCGCTCCTCGAGTCGCTGCATCCCGAGGACCGCGAGCGGTTCGGGTTCGACGTCGACGAGATCGACTGGGACCACTACATGGAGGAAGTCCACCTCCCGGCGCTGCGCAAGATCGCCGTGCCGCCCGCGCCCGGGCCGAAGAAGACGCGCTCGGCCGGCCGTCGCCCCGTGCCCGAAGGTCCGCCCGCGCTCGCGCTGTTCGACGTCGAGGGCGTCGTGCTGGACTCCACCGTCGCGCACTTCTACGCCTGGCTGCGCACGCGCGACATGCCCGAGCTGGACAAGCTCGTGTGGACGGCCGGCGCCGCGACCAAGGTCCCGAGCTGGATCATCGAGGACCGCCGCTCGCGCACCGCGTTCAACCGCAACTTCTACAAGCTCTACAAGGACCTCCCGGCGCGCGAGCTCAAGCGCCAGGCCGAGGACGCTCTGGCGGACTTCATCCAGCCGCGGATCCAGAACGAGGCCGTGCGCCGCATCCGCGAGCACAAGCGCCGCGGGGACCGCGTGATCCTGATCACGAGCGCCCTGGACTTCCTCGTCGAGCCGCTCAAGCACCTCGCGGACGAGGTCCACGCCGCCAAGCTCGTCGAGCGCGTCGGGCGCTTCACGGGCGAGCTGGAGGAGCCGCCGCTGACCGCCGACGGTCGCGCGTCCCTGGCTGCCCGCCTGGCCGCCGACCACGGCGTCGAGCTGAGCGACTGCCACGCCTACGGCGACTCGCTCGCCGATCTGCCGCTGCTCGAGCTCGTCGGCCATCCGCACGCGATCAACCCCGACTTCCGGCTCTCCCGTGAGGCGCGGCGTCGCCGCTGGCCGATCGAAGCGTGGAGCACCGAGAAGGCCGCGATCTAGTGCAGGCCTTGACGTACACGCCGTCGGTGGCCAAGTACGTGGCGCAGCGCGCGAAGCTTCCGGGCTCCGGCGCGCTGGCGCTCGCCGAGGTTCGGCCCCCACGCATGCCCGGCCCGGGCTGGCTGCCCGTGCGGCCCAAGCTCACCGGCATCTGCGGCTCGGACCTCGCGCTCGTGACCGGCAAGGCCTCGCTGCACCTGGCGACGCTCACGAGCACGCCGTTCGTCCCCGGTCACGAGATCGTGGGCGAGATCGGCGCGGGCCCGCGGCGCGGCGAGCGCGTCGTCGTCCAGCCCGCGCTCGGCTGCACCGTGCGTGGCGTCACGCCCCCGTGCACGGAGTGCGCGCAGGGCCTGCCGGCGCTGTGCCGCAACGTGATCGACGGCAACCTGTCCGCCGGCCTGCAGACCGGCTTCTGCCGCGAGACCGGCGGCGGCTGGAGTGAAGGCCTCGTCGCGCACGAGTCGCAGCTGCACACCGTGCCCGACGACCTCTCCGACGAGGACGCGGTGCTGGTGGAGCCGCTCGCGTGCGCGCTGCACGCCGCGCGCCAGGCGGACGTCCAGCCGGGCGAGACGATCGCGATCATCGGCGCGGGCACGATCGGGCTGCTGACCTTGGCGGCCGTGCGCGAGGCCGCGCCCTCCGCCACGATCATCGTCGTCGCCAAGCACGCGGGCCAGCAGACCGCCGCGCGCCGCTTCGGCGCCGACGACGTCTTCACGCCCGAGAACCTCTACATCGAGGGCGCGCGGGTCACGCATTCCCGGAGATTGGTCGGTCATTTGAACCGCGAGATGTTGCTCGGCGGCTTCGACCGTGTACTTGACTGTGTGGGGACGGGAATGAGCATCGAGCAGTCGATCACGATCACGCGTCCGCGTGGCCGGGTCGTCCTCGTCGGGATGCCGGGTGAGCTGAAGGCCGACCTCGCCGCGGCGTGGCTGCGCGAGCTCGAGCTGCGGGGCGCGTACGGCTACGAGCACGACTTCCCCGCCGCCCTGAACTTCGCCCGTACGTTGAAGCCGGGTCGGTTGATCGACCGCGGTTGGCCGCTGCGCAGCTTCCAGAAGGCTTTGGAGACTGCGCCCAAATCCGCACGCGCAGGTCGCGTCAAGACCGTCTTCGAGATCGCCGCATGAGCATCGCTCCGACCCGCATGATCGAGCGCACCAAGCGCCGCCAGCCCGCCACCGAGCGTGAGGCGTGCGTCGTCGAGGTGCACGAGCACTCGCCGCCGACGCTGTTCCACTCCGGCGAGCAGTTCCGGCTCGAGCGGCTGCCCGTCGGCTCCCGGATCGTCTATCCGCCGCCGCCCATGAAGGGCCTCATCGACGTCGATGCCGCGATCTGCGCCGCGCTCGACTCACCCTTGGGCATGGACCCGCTCGACTCGCTGCTGCGACCGGGCATGAAGCTGACGATCGCGTTCGACGACATCAGCCTTCCGCTCCCGCCGATGAAGCTCCCGGACATCCGCGGGCGGGTCATAGAGCACGTGCTCGAGCGCGCCTACCGGGCCGGCGTCGAGGACATCCACCTGATCGCGGCGCTCGCGCTGCACCGGCGGATGACCGCGGCCGAGCTCAAGCGCGCCGTCGGCTCCCGGATCTTCGACGAGTTCTATCCCGACCGGCTCTACAACCACGACGCCGAGGATCCCGACGGCATCGTGGACCTGGGCAAGACGCGCCACGACGAAGACGTGGAGCTGTCCAAGCGGGCCGCCGAGTCGGACCTGCTGATCTACGTGAACATCAACATCGTCTCGATGGACGGTGGCCACAAGTCGGTCGCGGTCGGCCTGGGCACGTACAACAGCGTCAAGGCCCACCACAACGTGCACACGATGCGCCACTCGAAGTCCTTCATGGACCCGAGCAAGTCGGAGATGCACAACAGCACCAACCGGCAGGGCGACATCGTCGAGGCGGCCGTCCCGATCTTCCACATCGAGACGACGCTCAACAACGACATGTTCGACGGGCCTTTGAGCTTCCTGGCCAAGCCCGAGGCCCGCTGGACGGCGCGTGAGCAGACGACGTTCGCGGCGCTCAAGCGCACGACGGACCGGATGAACCCGAAGCTGCGGCGCGCGGCCTTCCACAAGTCGACGGCCCCGTACTCGATCACCGGCGTCCAGGCGGGCGCGGTCGGGCCCGTCCACGAGGTCACGCTCGAGCACGTCGCCGCGCAGCAGGCCGTGTACGTGAAGGGCCAGGCGGACATCGTCACCGCCGGCCTGCCGTACGTCGGCCCGTACAACGTCGACTCGATCCTGAACCCGATCCTCGTCATGTGCATGGGGCTCGGGTACTTCTTCAACCTCTACCAGGGCGTGCCCCTGGTGCGCGAGGGCGGCGTGATGATCTTCACGCACCCCGTCAAGCGCGAGTTCCACCCGGTGCACCACCCCTCGTACGTGGACTTCTACGAGGAGGTCCTGAGCGAGACGAAGGACCCGGCGGAGATCGAGCGGCGCTTCGAGAAGAGCTACGCCGAGGACGAGTGGTACCGCCACCTGTACCGGACGAGCCACGCCTACCACGGCGTGCACCCGTTCTACATGTGGTACTGGGGCGCGCACGGCCTCCAGCACCTCGGTGACGTGATCTTCGTCGGCGGCGACGCCGAGGCCTGCCGCCGCCTGGGCTTCCGCCGCGCCGACACGATGCGCGACGCGCTCGAGATGGCCGAGCAGGTCGTCGGCCGCGATCCGTCGCTCACCCACTTCCACTGCCCGCCGCTGTTCTACGCGCAAGTCGAGGCCTGATGCTCGCCCAAGGGCTCGCATCCGGGGCGAGAACTCGCCCAGGGGCTCGTTCTCGCGCTCGAGGTGTTTTGTGAAGTTCGCCTCTGGCGGGCGTCGGCTGGAGAAGCTCGCCGGTTCGAACAAGGCGGGAAGCCGGGCGCCGTCGGCGCCTTCCAAGTGGCGCACGGTCTCGGCGGGCAAGGACCCGTGGTCCGAGCGCGGCGTCGAGGACCAGGCCTGGCTGCGTGAGCCGCGCCCGGCGCTGATCCGCGAGCTCGCCCAGCAGGCGCTGCTCTTCCCGGCCACCCGGGCGGTCGCGATGCCGACCATCATCGGCGCCGAGGACCTCGTCCACGCGCCGCAGCCGGCGATCCTCGCGCCCAACCACGAGAGCGACATCGACACGCCGCTCGTGCTGCTCGCGCTCCCGCACGCCTGGCGCTCCCGCACCGTCGTCGGCGCGGCGAGCGACCGCTTCTACCGCAAGCGCGGCTACGCCCTCGCGGCCGGCTTCTGGATCAACACCTTCCCGTTCGACCGCGGCGGCGGCCAGCGCCGCGGCCTCGCCGCGGCGGCCGCCCACCTGCGCGACGGCCGCAACGTGATGCTCTTCCCCCAGGGCACCCGCGGAGCCGGCCCTGAGGGTTACCGCGCGGGCGTCGCCGAGCTCGCGCTGACCGCCGGCGTCCCGATCATCCCGATCCACATCGAGGGCACCGCGCTCGTCATGCCCAAGGGCCGCGGCCTGAACCGCCGCGGCAAGACGAAGGTCACCTTCGCCCGCCCGCTGCAGCCCCGCCCGGGCGAGACGCCCGATCAGCTCACCGCACGCCTGCAGGACTCGATCGAGCACTAACAGCGGACGAGGGTGACCACGTCCCCCGGGTGGAGCTCGACGCGCTTGAGCTCACGCCCCGTGGCATCACGTACGCTCGCGTAATAGACGCGCAGTCGCGTGGTCCCGCGGGCTCGATGCCGCCGTGTGCGCGCCTCGGCGACGAAGTACCGCAGGTCGCCCCCGAGCTGCGACGGCGCCTCCATCAACGTCACGCGCGTGGGGAGCGCACCGCCGCGCCCGGTGACGAGCTTCACGTCGGTCGCGCCGCGGTCCACCGCACCGTACGCGAACGCGCGCCCGGCGCAGACGTCCTCGAAGCTCTCGAACTCCTCGGTCGGCACCCCGGTCTCGCCACCGGCCGGGCAGACCCGCTCACGCGGCTCGCGCGGCCGGAGGTTGAGGCACTGCTCCCCGCGTCCCTCGCTCGAGAGCCGGACACGCAACCGCCAGCGCTCACCCCATTGGAACCGCCCGATCCCGGCAGTGACCCAGTCCGAGGCAGGCGCGGCGACCGGTCGGCCACTGGACTCCGGGCGAGCGGTGCCGCAGCCGGTGAGGCACAGCACGAATGCCGCGATCACGCCGGCGGCTACGCCGCCCGAAGTCCAGGGCCGGAGGTTCACTGCGCCGGATACTGCTTCCGCATGCCGTTCACGTCACCACGGTAGAGCCGCCGCCAACCGGTGGAGTTCTCCCGAGCCACGCCGAACATCGCCTGCAGCGCATCGTCGTCGTGCGCGAGGCCGATCGAGTGACCGGTCTCGTGGATGGCGACCGCGTACAGGTCGTAGCAATTGGGGCTACCGGCGGCGGTCTTGGTGCAGTTGTCCAGCGGGTTGATGAACTGGCCCGTGTTGGTTCCGACCGAGCCGAGATAGAGCCTGACCGCCGTGTTGTAGCGCTGATTGGCCTCGTTCATGCGGGTGCCGTTCGCGTTGAGCGACCGGGCCGTGCAGCCGACCGGCACGGCCATGCCGCCACAGCTGCCCGCGGCCATCTCGGCGAAGTCGACGGTGTTCGCGCAGTTGGTCGCGTTCGTCCCGTTCGGACAGTTGCGCTGCGTCGCGCTGAACCTCCGGTTGGTGGGGGACGAGTCGTAGATCGCGCGGAAGTTCACCTGGTCACGGAAGCCGCAGTTGTCCCGCGTGCTGTTCCAGGCCTGGTGACCCTCGATGACCCGCTGACGCGCCCGCACGTGGCCGCCCAGCCCGCTGCGGTTGAAGCGGTAGGTGTATTCCCGCGCATCCCACTTCGGGTACAGCTCGTAGCTGAGGCGGCTGTTGGCGCCACAGCCACGGGCGTTCTCGTCGATCCCGGCCGGCAGCTCCTCCAGCGAACGAGCGGCGGACGCGGCCGGCTCGAAGTCCCCCACCGTGGGCGGCTGAGGCTCCGGGATGCCTTTGCTCCGTGCTTCCGCGAGGCCGGCGGCGAACGCCGGATCGTCAGGGCTGACCAGCATCGCATCCAATACGAACAGCTGGTCGTAGCGGTCACGGCGAGTGGTCTCCGTCGTGACGTACTCCGTGGTCCCACTGGGCAGCTCGAACGCTTCCACGCGCTCCGCGTACGTGACCTCGTCGGCCGCGTTGCACTGCGTCACGCGGTACGTGTCGTCCGCGTAGAACAGCGTCCACTGGGGATTGGCCGACGTCCCGCCGGTCGTGTATCCGACGCCGCCCATCGCCGTCGCGAGCTCCGCGTCGGGCGTGCACGTGTAGACGCTGCGGGCCGCGGGTGAGTCGTCCGGGTCGGTGGTGTCGGGCTGCCCGTCCGGTACGACGGTGAACGACGTCGTCGCCGTGTTGTTGGCGAAGTCGGTCGCGGTGACCGTCACCGTCATGCCGCTCGGAGCGACGTAGTTGTCGGGGTTGAACTCGAGCTCCGCGTCGAGCACGCACGAGTCGCCCGGGCACTCGGCCCGGTCGGTCAGCGTGACCTGCGAGGTGGGAGCCCCGTTGAGCACCTGTGAGGCACCCGTGAGGTTGATGGCGATCTGCTTGACGCCGGACTGCGGCGCGCTCGAGTTGCCGTCAGTGGCCATCACGAGCAGGTCCGAGTCGTCCGGCACCGTGTGCGACGTCGTCTGCCCGCGCTCGTACAGCAAGCCGTCGAGCGCGATCACCGGTGGCGTCGTGTCCGTGCTGGTGCACGAGCAGATCACACGGGTCACGACGCCCGTGCGGTCCGAGCAGTAGGTGTACGTCACGCTGCCGGAGGTCACGGTCGTCTTGGTCGCGTCGGTCGCCGGGTCGCACGGCGAGCTCGCCGCGGCGTAGGCGAACGTCGTGCTCGTCACGGTGCTCCCGACGGTGCGCTGAGCACTCGTGACGCGGCCCTGTCCGTCGTAGCCGAACGCCATCGTCGTGCCCGAGGACTCCGCGATCGACGTGAGCGGTCCGCGGAAGCCGTCGTGCGTGTACGTGCTCGTCCGCTCCGGCGTCTGGACGCTGGTGAGCATCCCTCCGCTGTCATGGTTGTAGTTCACGGTACGCCCGCTCGTCTGGTCGACGATCGTGTCGATCCGGCCCGCCGTGTCCCGTTCTTGCAGCAGGGTCCGGTTGGCGTCGACGATCGTGCGACGGCGGTTCGCGTCCTCCTGGCCGAACGTCACTGTGCTGGCGCCGCGCACGATGCTCTGCGTCCGCCAGTGGTACGGATCCGGGAACCCCGTGTACGCGCTCTCGGCGGCGTCGGCGGGCTGCAGGCGGACCGTGTACGAGCCGTCGGGGTTCGCCGACAGCGCCGCATGGTTGCTGGCCGGCGTGAAGTAGCCGCCGCCACCGTCCGGATAGAACGTCAGCTCGGCACCGCTCGGGAGCCCGACCTGGATCGAACCGTCCCAGTCCGGGACGCCCACGTAGAGGCCATCGCCGTGATGGTTCGTCCAGCCCGGGCCGAGCTGGCCCCAGACCCGCCACGTCGCGAACGAGTTGAACGTACGCGCCAACCCTTCCTCGAACCCGCTAAAGGGCGCGTCGGTCGCGTCGACGAGCAGGTTGCCGTTGGCCGGGTTCACACGCACCGCGTGCGTCGCGGTGTCGGGCGCGTCGACCAGCGTGTAGTTCCCGAGCTGGCCGACCGCCGGCATCCAGTCGACATCGATGTACGGCGCCTGCGAGGCGTCACCGTCGCTGGAGGTGAAGCGGAACTGGCTCTGCGGCGACCCGGTCGGGGTCTGCAGCACGAAGCCGTGGTTCGGAAGCGCTCGAGCCACCCACTTGCGGACGAGCTCGGTCGGCTCCCACGCGGTCCAGAAGCCCGGCTGCCCGATGGTGCGCACGGGCCCTTCGACGGCGGGGTCGATCGCTCCGGCGGGCCAGGCCGTGCTGCCGTTCGTCGTGTTCCAGGTCGCGGCGTTCGTCCACGGGACCGTCAGCCGATGCAGCTCGATGCCGGTCGGCGACGTGCTCCCGGTGCTCTGGTTGTGGTAGAGGGCGAACCAGCCTTCGAGCACCTGCGCGTCCGGCGGGATCGCGTCCTCCACCGCGAACCGGAAGGTGGGCTTGAGCTCACCGCTCGAGGTGCGGCCGACGCGCAGGTAGGCAAGGCTGCAGGTGGACGTCGTGGGCGTCGAGCTGTCCAAGAAGCAGTCCTGGTCGGCCTTGGAGAAGCGCAGCAGCCCGTCGACCCAGTAGACGTCGGGGTCGAGGGCAACGGGGAACGCGCGTGCCTTGTCGCGCAGCCAGCCCCGGTCCGTGCTGACCGTGAGCGTCCAGGCGGAGCCTGCGCGCGAGAGCCCGAACGTGGCACGCCCCGTCACGCCCTTGGCGTCGACGATCGTCGGGGCCGCGAAGCCGAAGCGCACGTTGTCGGCGGCATCGACGAACGCGACGCCCCCGTCGCGGGTGAGCCGGGGCTGGAGGCCACGGCTGGCGTCGACCCGATAGCGGAAGCTGTCCGGCGCCTTCGCGGAAGCCAGCGAGAGCACCTCGCGGACACCGGCACCGTGCACCGTGTAGCGCGCGGTCACCTCTTGGGACACGCGATAGGTCGCCGTGTCACCGTCGAGCGTCGGCGCGGCGGTCTCCTCACCCAGGAGCGCGAAGCTGACCCAGCGACCGTCGGCCTCCACGCGAACGGGAGCGGCCAGCGAGCGCGGCAGGCGCGCGTCGAACGCGTTGGCGGCGTTGCGTGCCGCGAAGGCGCCGCCGGTGGCCAGCAGCCGGTTGTCGATCGGGCGCCAAGTGGCACCGTCATCGACCGAGAAGTTCAGCGGCTGTTCTGAGACTCGCGTGATGAAACGGCCGTCCTGCCCGGCCCGCTGATACGTCCGCGAGAACCGCGTGCGCTCCGACGTGAGCTCGGCGCCTGCAACCGTCGGCGTCGCGTCGCGCGTGCCCGTCAACGATCCGAGCGGCGTGCCTGCCCGGCTCAGCGCGTCGACGCCGGTGCTCGCGCTCGCCTCGGTCCCGAGCACCAGGCTCGAAAGCACCACACATCCAGCGGCGACCACGTGTGATCGCCGAATGGACCCCGTCGAAGCACGCGCCCGCGCACGTGCAGCCAGAGCTGTCATTTCTCCCCCACTCCTAAGCGAGGAGCAATCTCCTCAGCGCCCCCAATGTGACACGTAAAGGCGAGATTCCCCGATCATTTAAATGATGCGTAACTAAAGTGACGTGCCGCTCCGGATCAGTGAGGCGTTAGATTGCGGCCATCCGGGGCACCCACTCGGTGTGTCCCGAATGTCGCAAGTGCTTCTCGCCCTGCTGCTCGCGGTCGGCGCGTTCGTCTTCTGGCACACGGGCGGCCGCGCCGGCACGCTGTGCGAGCGCGAGCGGTTCGTGCCCGGCGGCGACCTCTCGCTGTGGCCGCCCGGGGCGGCCTGCACCTACGGCGAGCCCTCGACGACCGACGTCTTCGTCAACCCGTGGTTCCTCGGCACGGTGCTCGTGCTCGGCGTGTTCCTCGCCGTCATTCAGCTCAGCGGCGCCGTGAAGAACTCCTCCGGGCGCGAGGCGACGTAGCGCTCCAGATCCTCGTCGATCGACGGGAGCGCGTAGAACGCGTCGTCGAGCTCGGTGATGGCCGCCTCGTCGTCCCCGGTCATCGCGAGCAGCCGCGCGTTGCGCGTCGGCTGCGGCATCGCGACGTCGCCGGCCAGGCCGACCGCGACGAAGCGCTCGAAGAGCTCCGCGTGCGCGTCGGCGCCGACGAGACGCGCGGCGGCGATCGCCTCCGCGGTGAAGTCGCCGGCCGAGTTGCCCATGCACGAGCAGAACCCGCCGTTGTCGACCTCGCCGCAGAACACGAACAGCACGGTCAGCGCGCGCATGCCCGGCGTCAGCTCGTCGAGCCGGTCGTCGAAGCAGCCGACGGCCGCCTCGTGCAGGCGCTGGAGGCGGTCGAAGCCCTCGAGCCCGGTGACGGACCCGGGCGAGACGCGATGGTCGAGAGCCACGACCACGCAAGTGCCCGGCCGGGCGGAGGCGTAAGCTCCGCGCATGATCGAGCGCGCCCCATTCGGCGCGACCGGACACGAGTCCAGCCGCGTGATCTTCGGTGCCGCGGCGCTTGGCGACGTCTCGAAGGCAGACGCCGACGCAGCGCTGCAGCTGCTCCTCGAGCACGGCATCAACCACATCGACGTCGCCGCGAGCTACGGCGACGCGGAGCTGCGGATCGCGACGTGGCTGAAGGAGCACGAGTTCTTCGTGGCGACGAAGACCGGCGAGCGGACATACGCGAAGGCCCGCGAGGAGATCCGGCGGTCGCTGGACCGGCTCGGCGTCGACCATGTGGACTCGATCCAGCTGCACAACCTGTGCGACGTGATCGAGTGGGACATCGCGCTCAGTCCGGGCGGGGCGCTGGAAGCCTGCCTGGAGGCGCGTGAGGAAGGGCTCGTCGAGCACATCGGCGTGACCGGGCACGGGCTCTCGATCCCGAAGATGCACCTGCGCAGCCTCGAGCGGTTCGACTTCGACTCGGTGCTGTGCCCGTACAACCACGTGCAGATGCAGGACGAGCGGTACGCGCGCACGTTCGAAGAGCTGGCGGCGCTGTGCGCGACCAAGAACGTCGCGCTGCAGACGATCAAGAGCCTCGCCCGCGCGCCGTGGGAGGGTCGCGAGCACACGGCGGCCACGTGGTACGAGCCGCTCACCGAGCAGTCGGCCATCGACACCGCCGTGCACTGGGTGCTCGGCAACCCGCAGGTGTTCCTGCTCACCACGGGTGACGTCGGCGTGCTGCCCAAGCTGCTCGACGCGGCCGAGCGCTACAGAGAGCGCCCGGCCGACGAGGAGCTGGCGGCGCTGGACCTCGCGCCGCTGTTCACCTAGCTACGGCGTCGTACTCGACAACGTGAAGGTGAGCGTCTTGCTGTAGCGGCCCGTGCGGAGCGGGTCGCGCTCGCCGATCGTCTGCTTGAACTCGACCGGGACCGGCTCGCCGCTGATCGGCGCCGCGAACGTGCGCAGCGTGACCAAGGCGTCCAGCGGCGCGAACGCGGCCGCGCCGCTGCGGACCTGCAGCGGCTGGGCGAGCGCGAAGCTGCCGTTGACGAGCTTGCCGGTGTCGGTCGCGCTCGGGTCGGAGACCGTGAGCGTGGCCGCGCCGGCGGTGCTGGTCACCGTCGCCGTGGTGGTGGAGGTGTAGTCGCGATCGACGTTCGGGACGAACGCGCCGAGCGAGGAGGTGCCGCTGAGCCGGACGGCGAGCGTCGGCGCGACGGTGCCCTCCAGCTCGTGCGTCTCGGTGTCCTCGACGTAGGCGATCGTGAACGTCTTCGAGCCGACGGGCGAGACGTTGCCGGCGGCGTCGGTCGCGCGGTACTCGACCGTGTGGTCGCCGGTGGCGGTCACGGTGAGCGGAGCGGAATAGGCCGTCCACGCGCCACCGTCCAGGCGGTACTCGACCGTCACGGCACCGGGCGACTCGTCCTGCGCCGACAGCGTCACCTGGACCGGACCGGTGCCGTCGAGCGTCGCGGAGACCGTCGGCGGCGTCGAGTCCACCGGGGTGACCGGGCCGCTCTTGAGGCGGATGTTGCGGTACCAGACGAGCTCGCCGGCACCGTGGTTCTGGATGCCGATGAAGCCCTGCGTGAGGTCACGGACCGGGTCGGTGCTGGTGAAGTCGTTGACCAGCACGCCGTTGAGGAACACCTTGATGTTCTGGCCCTGGACCTGGATCTCGTACCCGTTCCACTGGCCCAGCGGCTTGAGCGCCTCGACGACCTTGTCGCGGTTCGCGCCCTGGAACGTGTAGATCGAGCCGGTCAGGCGGTCCGGCACGTCGGACTCGTCGATCTGGATCTCGTAGCCCTGGTTGATCGCGATGTCGCGGTTGGTGCCCGGGTTCGGGAAGCCGACCCAGATGCCGCCGTTGTCGTCCTTGATCAGCTTCCAGTCGAGCTTGAGCGTGTAGCTGCCGAACTCCTGCGCCGTGAACCAGTTCATGCCCGAGCCGCCGGCGCTGCGCAGCGAGCAGTCCTCCTGGCGCCCGAACGAGCCGGGGCCGGCCATGCGCCACTTCGACAGCGACTCGAGCGTGCCGTCGTACAGGGCGACGTAGCCCGGCTCCTGCGTGATCGGCGCGCAGTGGTCGGCGCCGTTGCCGACCTGGAGCGCGTCGAAGTTCATGCGGCCCTCGTCGCCCGTGTCGTAGCGGACGGCGATCGTGTTGACGCCCTTGGTGAGCGTGAGGTCACGCGAGAGGAACGTCCAGTTCTTCCAGTCGGTCGTGCCCGGGAACGTCTGCTGGCCGAGCTTGGCGTTGTTGACGTAGATCGAGACGCGCTTGTTCACCGGCAGGCCCGCGGTCACGCCGCTGGCGTAGCGGAAGCGCACCGGGTAGACGCCGTCCTCGGGGACGGTGACCTGCCAACGGACGCCGCTGCCGACGGCCGCCAGGTTGTCGGCGAAGCCCGAGCCGGAGTAGCCCGAGTGCTCGGTGTCGTACTGCATGCCGCCGAGCAGCGCGGCCTCCTCGGCCTCGTAGAAGCCGCTCTCGGCCGGGGTCTTGTAGCCCGGGATCGTGTTGAGCGTGTACCAGGCCTCGGTGTTCCACAGCTCCTGGCCGTTGGCGGCCGAGAACGGGCGCGGGGAGCGGACGTGCACGACGTGATCGGGGCGCAGTCCGGCGATCTGGAGCGTGACCGACTTGCGGTCGGCGGACGCGGTCGCGCCCGTGACCAGGAGCTGCTCCTCGTCGAGCTTCGGGCCGCCGTAGGCCGACGTCGGCACGTAGCGCCACTGCTGCACGCGGTAGCCGTCGGCGAGGTCGGCGACCGTGTCGTCGGAGAGCGGCTGCGTGTAGGTGATCTTGAAGCCGCCCTCGACGACCTCCATCTTCTCCATGTCGAAGACGTTGGTGCCGTTCGGGGTGAGCTTCTGCAGGCCGTGGCGCAGCTTGCCCGGCTCCTGCCAGTTGCCGGTCGAGCCGATGCCGCCGACGTAGAGCGCGCCGTCCGGACCGGCGATGATGCGGTTCACGCCGGCCTCGAGGCCCGCGGAGTGGCGGAACACGGCGCCCTGGTACTCGCCGCCGACCTTCTCCAGGAACGCGCGCTGGAGGCCGCCGTAGGTGACGTCGCCGAAGAGCATCTGCCCCTTGAACGGGCCGTCGGAGAGCGTGATCGGCGTGCTCGGCGAGTTCGCGATCTCGTTCTGCGGCAGCCACAGGACCGGCTTGCTGACCGGCTTGTGGTCGAACGGACCGGCCGGCGTCGTGAAGTGGTTGAAGAACCGGTCCTTCTTGATGTGGACCAGCTTGGAGGCCGGGAGCCAGCCGCCCTGGTTGTCCATCACGAAGATGTCGTTCTCGGGGCCCCACGTCATGCCGTTCGGCGTGCGCAGGCCGCCCGCGATGTACTCGACCGCGTAGGTCTCACGGTCGATCCGCAGGTGCGTGCCGGCGTTGGGGCCGGGCTGCGGGCTCGTCGTCGCGCCGCCCTCGTTGATGGCCACGGAGCGGTTGACGTAGAAGTAGTCGTCGTCGTGGAGCAGGCCGAAGTTGAACTCGTGGAAGTTGCCGCCGTTGGGCAGCGTCACGAGCGTCCGGCGCTCCATCATGCCGTCGCCGTTCGTGTCGGCGGACAGCTCGGTGAGCGCGTGCTTCTCGGTCACGTAGAGCTTGTCGCCGATCGCCGCGATGCCCATCGGCACGTTCAGGTTGGTCGCGACCTTCTTGTACTCGACCTGGCTCGCGCTCGTGGTGCCGGTGACGTTGGAGACGACGAAGACCTCGCCCGGCTGGACCGACGGGTCGGCACCCGGCCGCGGCGTGCCCGACGTGAGCACGACCATCCGGCCGTCGGCCATGAAGTCCAGCGCCGCGACGCGCGGCTCGAAGCCGGCGGGGCGCAGGTTCGTGAGCGTGTAGTTCGGGTTGACCGTCTCCAGGCGCAGGCCGTCGCCGGCCGTGTCGGCGGCGCCCTCGCAGTACTTGTTGCCGGGCGCGACGACGCGCACGACGTCCGCGTCCGTGCTCAGCACCGACGTCGGGACGACCTCGAAGGTCGACTGTCCGGGGCGCTTCCACTCCAGCTTCAGGACCTGATCGTTGGCGCGGTCGAAGTAGTCGACGTCGAGCGTGTGCACACCGGCGGTGAGCGTGACCGCGCCGTCCTTCGGCGGGTCGGCGCCGTGCGTGAGGTCGTGGTCGATGACGACGCTGCCGTTGATCTTCAGGCGCGAGCCGTCATCGCTGCTGAGGCGGAAGGTGTGCTCGCCGGCGGTCGCGACGGTGAGGTTCGCGAAGACATGGGAGAGGAAGTTGTTGCTGGCGCCGAACTGGTCGGTCGTCGTCCAGTTGATCGTCGACATCACCTTGTCGACGTTCGGCGTCGTGCCCGCCTTGATCGTGCACAGCTCGTTCGGCGTGCTGCCGAGCTGGTACGTGCGCAGCGTGACGCCCGGCTGCTGCGGCGGCAGCTGCGCGCTCGCCGAGCCCGTCAGCGCGACGGTCGCTCCGGCGCACACGACCGCAACCGCGCCCACGCGGCCGCGCCAGTTCCCTCTACCCACTTCGTTCTCCTCCTTGAGTCAGCAGTGAATGCGACATGAGAAGTTACGGACACCCCGGTCCGCATGCAAGCGGGTCACCCCTATCGGGTGACGTGTGATCATCCGGCCGCCCCTTCGTATAGGGAGCATGCGCCGACTGCTCCTGGCCGTTCTGGTCCTTGCCGGCTGTGGCGGCGAGGCCGCGCAGGGTCCGCCCGCCCTAGAAGGGACGCCGTGGGTGGTGGCTTCCGGGGAGGCGAGCGCGTCGTTCACGGACGGCACGCTGTCCGGCAGCGACGGCTGCAACCGCTACACGACGAGCTACACGATCGACGGGGACACGCTCCGGCTCGGCGCGATCGTGACGACGAAGATGGCCTGCGAGCCGGCGCGCATGGAGCGCGCGGATGCGTTCCGCGCGGCGCTGGAGCGCGCTTCCCGCTGGCGCGTCGAGGACGAGGAGCTCACCCTGCTCGACGACGCTGGCGACGAGCAGCTGCGCCTGCGCGGCGCGAGCCCGCTGGGGTCGTGGACGCTGACGTCCTTCCTGCAGGGCGACGCGGTGACCGGGCCGGTCGACGGCGCCGAGCTCACCGCCAACTTCGTGGACGGCACGGTGTCGGGCTCGACGGGCTGCAACACGTACAAGGCGCCGTACACGCTGCGCGGCAAGGCGCTCACGATCGCGTCGCCGCAGGCCACGGAGATCGCGTGCTCGCGCCCCGAGCTGACCGAGCAGGAGGCGCTGTACCTGAAGGCGCTCCCGTTGACCGCGAGCTACACCGTGGCGGGCTCGACGCTGACGCTGCTGACGAAGGCCGGGACGATCGTCGCCACCTACGCGCGCGACAGTTGACCGGGCCGCGCCTTGAGCAGCCGGCGGCCGACGAGCACGCCGCCCGCGGCCGCGACGACGTACAGGCTCACGGCGACCAGGCCGCGCGCCGACCACGGGTCCGACAACGCGCCGCCCAGCGCGACGTAGGCGATCGTCTTCGGCAGCGCGCCGATCGCGACGGCGCCGAGCAGCGCCCGCACGCGCAGGCCCGCCAGCCCGGCGAGGTAGTTGACGATGCCTGACGGCACACCCGGAGCGAGCCGGGAGACGAGCACCGCGCTGAACCCGTGCTCGGCCACCCACTGCTGCCAGCGGCGGGCGCGCGGGCTGAGCAGCGACAGCAGCGCGTCCGACCCGACGCGACGGGCGACGAAGTACGACAGCGCGGCGGCGAGCAGCGCGGTTCCGAGCGCGACCGCCGTACCGCCGAGTGCGCCGAACAGCAGCCCCGCGGCCGCGGCCACCACGTGCCCCGGGAACAGCGCGACGCCGAGCGTGGCGGCGACGAGCACGAACAGGAGCGGGGCGGCCGGCCCGGCGCCCGCGACCCAGCGCTGCGCATCGCCCGGGCCGACGCCCGCGACCGTCACGGCGGCAAACGCGGCCGCGATCAGCACCGCCAGCAGGGCAAGGCGCGCGACCGCACGCCGGCGATCGGGCTCGCGGCTCACACCAGACCTATCGCAGGCGCGCCGCCGAGTTACGCCACCTATGGAACATTTACCTCGGTGATCCCGGATCCCACCACGAGCGAGTGGGCGCTGATCGTCGCGATCGTGCTCGCGCGGCTCCTCGTGCCGTTGCTGATCCCGCGCTGCGAGCTGGTGATCATCGTCGCGCTCGTCCTGGACGCGATCGACAACTCGCTGCTCGCGGCGTTCACCGACGTCGACCTCGGCCCGGACGGCCCGTACCAGAGCGTCGACAAGGCGCTCGACATCTACTACCTGGCGATCGCGTACGTGACGACGCTGCGCAACTGGACGAGCCACTCGGCCGTCCGGATCGCGCGCTTCCTCTTCTACTACCGGCTGGTCGGCGTGCTCGCGTTCGAGCTCCTGGACTCGCGCGCGATGTTGCTGCTGTTCCCGAACACGTTCGAGTTCTTCTTCATCGTCTACGCGACGCTGGCGCTGCGGTGGAGCCCGTCGACGTGGCCGCCGCGGTTCTGGTGGTGGGTGGCGATCGTGCTGTGGGTGTGCGTGAAGCTGCCGCAGGAGTACTGGATCCACATCGCCCAGCGCGACTTCACCGAGACCGTCACCGACTACCCGTGGGTCGGCGTCGTCTCGGCGCTCGGCATCGCGGCCCTCGCCGCGCTCTACTGGTTCGTCGCCCGCCCGCGGATGCCCGCGCCGGACCGGGCTTGGCACTTCCTCGCCGAGCGCCGCGACCACGAGCCGCGGCGCGGCGGTGGCGTGCGCTGGAGCGAGGTCGGCGAGAAGACCGCGCTGATCGGCCTGATCGCGATCATCTTCGCCGAGATCCTGCCGGACGTGGAGACGTCGGCGCTGGAGGTCGGGGTCGGCGTCGTCGCGATCATCCTCGCCAACGACGCGATCAGCACCTGGGCGCCGCGGCTGACGGTCGAGTTCGCCGGGCTCGTCGTCGTCAACCTCGGCCTGATCTTCGGCCTCAGCCGCTTCTTCACGGCCGCCGAGAACTTCCCGCTCGGCACCGCGCTGTTCTTCGCGCTGCTGATCTCGCTGCTGCTGTGGCTCTACGACCGCTACAAGCCGGTCTACGACGAGCGCTTCGGGCCTGCGAGCATGCGCGCATCGAGCTCCCCCTGACTCCGCCCGTCGCGCCGATGCTGGCGAAGCCCGCCGCCGCGATCCCGCCCGGCCAGTTCTACGAGCCCAAGTGGGACGGCTTCCGCTCGATCGTGTTCCGCGACGGCGACGAGGTGGAGATCGGCAGCCGCAAGGAACGGCCGATGACGCGCTACTTCCCCGAGGTCGTCGAGGCCGTGCGCGCGAGCTTCCCGCCGCGGGCGATCATCGACGGCGAGATCGTCATCGCCGGTGACGGCGGCCTCGACTTCTGGGCGCTGCAGCAGCGCATCCACCCGGCCGCGAGCCGTGTCGAGCGGCTGGCCGCCGAGACGCCCGCGAGCTTCGTCGCCTTCGACCTGCTGGCGCTCGACGACAAGGACCTCACCGACGAGCCGTTCGAGCGCCGCCGCGCGCTGCTCGAGCAGGCGCTGGCGGACGCGCGGCCGCCCGTCCACCTCACGCCGATCACCCGCGACGAGACGCTCGCCCAGGCCTGGTTCGAGCGCTTCGAGGGGGCCGGGCTCGACGGCCTGATCGCCAAGCGCGGTGACCTCACCTACCAGCCCGACAAGCGCGTGATGACCAAGATCAAGCACGTGCGCACCGCGGACTGCGTCGTCGCCGGCTACCGCGTCCACAAGGCGGACCCGCAGGCGATCGGCTCGCTCCTGCTCGGCCTCTACATCGACGAGGCCGCGCCGCCCTCGCCGTGGCAGAGCGAGACCGGCCGCCTCGCCTCGGTCGGCGTGATCGGCGCGTTCCCGATGGCCCGCCGGCGCGAGCTGTTCACCGAGCTGCAACCGCTCGTCGTCGACTTCGCCGACCACCCCTGGCACTGGGCGGGCGAGCTGACGAAGGCGCCCGAGGGCGGCAGCCGCTGGAACCCCAAGAAGGACCTGACGTTCGTGCCACTGCGCCCCGAGCGGGTCGTCGAAGTCCGCTACGACTACCTGGAGGGCGCGCGCTTCCGGCACCCGCCGCAGTTCGTGCGCTGGCGTCCGGACCGCGAGCCGGAGTCCTGCGGCTACGCACAGCTGGACCGGCCGGCGCCGTTCCAGCTCGCCGACGTGCTGCGCGCCTAGAAGGCGCGGCTCACGCTGTAGCCGCACTGGGCGCTCGCGGGCGGGAGGTTCAGCGCCACGCGATCCTCACCCGCCCGCAGGCCGGCGATGACGGCGTCCGGCACGAACGCGTACCAGGCGTCTTCACCGTCCAGGGCGATCCGGCGCGCCTTGACCTCGCGACCGTCCACGAGCACGACGGACGGCGTCTTCAGCCCGTCGGTGAAGCGCCCGTAGGCCAGCGCCAGCCGGGGCGTGCAGGAGACGACGACGGCGCCGCCGTACTGCCGCATCGGACCGTCGATCGGCACGCCCGGGTCGGGGTCCGTGCAGAACCGCGGCACCGGCGCCGGATCGGCGACCACCGCCTCCAGGCACGGCTGCTCGCCCGTCTGGCGCGCGACCTGCAGGCGCACGCCCGCCTGCTCGGCGAGCACCCGGCGGTTCACGCGCGGGGCGACGACACCGCGGTCGGCGATCCCGATCGCCCGGCCGGAGGCGTCGCGGACGACGACGCGAACGACCTTGCGCGAGGCCGCGACGGCCGCCGCGAAGAACCGCACCTTGCCGTGCCAGCGGCCGGTGTAGGCCGGAGCGTCGGTCGTCGGCACGGTCACGTCGCGGCCGCGGTCCAGCTCGAGCGTGACCCGCGCCGCGTCGACGCTCAGCACGCCGGCGACGGTCCCGCCCTGCCGCAGCAGGCGCGGCGGGTCGGAGTCGACCGGCGCGGGCGGGCACAGCTGCGCCGGCAGCTGCCCGAGCTCGGCGCACAGCGTCTCGCCCTGGTCGGCCACCAGCAACGGCACGCCGGCCGCCTCGGCCACGGCCACCGCGCCGGGCGCGGGTGCGACGGGCACGAGGCGTCCCATGAAGCGGTCGTCGCCGCGGTCCTCGCCGGCACACGGCTGCCCGCCGGGCGCCAGACCCACGCCGACGCGGCTGAGCTCGCGCCCCGCCGCGTCGACCGCCGTCGCCGCGCGGACCGCCTCGCCGGCCGGGACGTTCGCGCCCAGCGTGCGACGCCCACCGAACGGCGCGGGCAGCTCGCTCACGGGCAGCTGCACCGTCGCGCCGCTCCCCAGCTCGAGCCGCACGCCGGCGACCGCCGGGCTGAAGACGCCACCGACCAGCCCGGGCCCGTCGCAGGAGCCCATGATCACGAGCGCGTCTTCGCTGTCGTCGTCGCACATCCCGCTGCCGCCGGAGCTGCTGACCACGTCGACGCACGCAAGTGTGCGCACGCGGTCGGCCTGGTCGGGTGACGGCTGCAGCCGCAGCTCCGTGTAGGCCGTGACGCCGGCCATGCGATCCCCGAACACGGGCACGGAGTCCGTGTGCCACTCGATGTAGCCGATCGTGCCCGCGTCCATGCTCAGCAGCGTGCCGTCGGCGCCGTACAGGCGCACGAACAGCGCGGCGGGCCTGGGGATGAGCACGAAGCGCGCCGCGAAGCCGCGCGCGGAGAACGTCCGGTGCATCGTCCGCCGGCCCTTGGCGTCCTCGACCTCCGCGCGCCGGACGGTCGGCGCGACCGCGACCGCGTAGGTGTTCGACGGAATGTCCGGGAACACCGAGAGGGTGTGGTGCGGGGAGCGCGGGAGCGGCCCGCACTCCTGGCCTTGATAGCGGCGTTCGCGGCGCAGGGTCAGGCAGACCTGGCCGTCCTTGCGCTCGGCCTGGAGCGAGAACTCGCCGCTGCGGGCGACGGTGCGCGGCGCCGCCTGCGCGGTCCCGCACAGCGCACCGACCAGAATCACGACGAGGAGCACGCGAAGCATGCTCACCAGACTATGCGTCGCGAGTGCGTCAGGCGGCAGCGGCGCGGTCGCGCATCCAGCCCGCGAGCGCCGTGGCCGTCATCGGGCGGCCGAGGAAGAAGCCCTGGGCCTCGTCGCAGTGCAGCACCGCCAGCGCGTCCCAGGCCTCGACGGTCTCCACGCCCTCGGCCACGACCTTCATTCCGAGGCGGCGGCCGAGGTCGACCGTCGTGTGGACGATCGCGGCGTCGCGCTCGTCCTCGGCGAGCCGCAGGACGAACGAGCGGTCGATCTTGATCTCGTCCACGCCCAGGTGCTTGAGGTGCCCGAGCGAGACGTGGCCGGAGCCGAAGTCGTCCAGCGCCGTGGCCACGCCGATCGCGCGCAGCCCGCGCAGGACCTCCAGCGAGCGCTCCGGGTCGGCCATCACCGCGTCCTCGCTGACCTCCAGCCGCAGGCAGGAGGCCGGAAAGGCGTGCCGCTCCAGCGTGCGGGCGACGTCACTGGGCAGGCCGAGGTCCAGCAGGTCGGCGGGTGAGAGGTTGACCGCGACCGAGAGGTCGAAGCCCTCGCTCCGGCGCTGGCCGATCTCGACCAGCGCGCGGTCGAGCACGAACGCGGTCAGCGAGCGGCCGAGCCCGCTGTGGTCCGCGAGCGGCAGGAAGTCGCTCGGCATCAGCAGCCCGCGCCGGGGGTGCGCCCAGCGCACGAGCGCCTCGACGCCGTGCACCTCACCCGTCGCGATGTCCGCTTTCGGCTGGTAGTGGAGGATCAGCTCGTCGTTCGCCAGCGCGTCGCGCAGCTCGCCCAGCAGCTCGAGCCGCCGCCGGGAGTGCGTGTCGCGCTCGGGCAGGTAGACCTCGTGGCCGGTGCGGGTGCGCTTGGCCTCGTACATGGCAACGTCGGCGCGCTGGAGCAGCCCGAGCGCATCCTGAGAATGCTCGGGGAACAGCGCGATCCCGATCGACGCGTCGATGTGCACGCGGATGCCGCCGACCGAGAACGAGCGCTCCAGCGAGGACCGCAGCCGCAGCCCGGCGGCGGACGCCGACGCTTCGTCGCCCGGCGCGAGCACGACCGCGAACTCGTCCCCGCCGAGCCGCGCGAGCGTGTCCTCGGGATGCAGCGCCTCCTCGAGCCGTGGGCCGATCTGGCGCAGCACCTCGTCGCCGGCGTGATGGCCGAGCGTGTCGTTGAGCTCCTTGAAGCCGTCGAGGTCGATCAGCAGCAGCGCCACGTGCTGGCCCTCGACCGCGATCGCCTCGCGCAACGCGTCCAGGAGCTGGCGCCGGTTGCCGAGCCCCGTGAGGTCGTCCGTCACCGCCTGGTAGTGGCTGTGCTTGAGGCGGTCGACCACGGTCAGCCCGGCGCGCGCCATCCCCGCCAGCATCGTGATCGTGGCCAACGTGGCCGCGTCCGCCGGCAGCGACACGAACTGGCCGACGACGAGCAGGACCATCGCGGCGGCGGCGTACGCCAGCAGCGCCGCGAGCACGATCGGGTTGAACACGGGCGAGGGCGTCGCCGGCGGCTCCTTCAGCCACATCGCGACGGCGACCGGCAGGACCGCCAGCACGGGCAGCTCACCGAGCGCGATCAGGCCGATCAGCGCGAGCGCGAGCGCCGTCGACACGCGCCAGCGCGCCAGGCCGAGCGCCGCGGCGACCCCGCTCGCCCCGAGCGTCGCGCCGAGCTCGGCCCCCGTGGTCGCCGACAGCGCGCCGACCGCGCAGCCGCCCATCACGAAGTCGATCCAGCTGAGCCGCAGCGGCTTGCCCAGCCGCTGCAGGACCATCGTCACCGCGCCCGCGAAGCCGAAGCCGCAGGCCACGGCGTGCAGCCAGGAGTCCGCGCCGAACGCGTCCGCCGCCGCGCACGCGAGCGCCAACGCGAACAGGACCGCGACGAGCCACGAGCGACGACCGACAACGGCGGCGACGACGCACGCGAGGCTCCCGCAGACGAGCACCCCACCGGCCGCCTCGACGAACATCAGGGCAGATACAACCGCACTCCGCCTCCAAAGACCAACGAACCGCTTTCAGGAGTCGAAATCCGGACGCACCATCTGGAACAGCGACTCGACCACCGCGTAGTCGCCCCGGTAGCCACAGCGGGCGATCGGCTTGACCCGGGTGATGTCGAAGATCCCGTCGACGACGTAGCGCTCGTCCACGTGCACGCCGACGACCTCGCCGAAGGTGACGAGGTTCACGCCGACCTCGACGGTCTGCGTCACGCGGCACTCGAAGGCCACCGGCGCGGCGGCGACGCGCGGCGGTGCCACCAGCGTCGACGGCGCCATCGCCAACCCGGCGCGCTCGAACTCGCTCTCGCCGCGCGGGAGGGTGGCGGACGTCTCGTTCATGTGGGTGCGCAGGTCCCAGGTCGCCATGTTCCACACGAACTCGCCGGTGGCCGCGGCGAACGTCACCGAGTCCTTCGGCCCCGAGCTGGAGAACATCACCGTCGGCGGCTTGTCGGACACCGCGTTGAAGTAGGAGTAAGGCGCCAAGTTCACCGCGCCGTCCGGGTCCACGGTCGACACCCACCCGATGGGCCGTGGCGCCACAAACGCCTTGAACGGGTCGTGCGGCAGAAGTTCACGGTCGCGCTTATCGGGTTCGTAGAAGACCATGGCGAGACATACTGGAAGGTGTGGGAGCCATGAGCGGGGAACGGCGCCGCAGCTGGCGCACGGAGATCGCTCTCGAATGCACCCTGCACCGCAAGACGGGCAAGGTGGTCGAGGGCACGACACTGGATCTCGGCCCGGGCGGGATGCGCGTGAAAGCGAACCGGCCGATGAGCCTCGACGAGACGTTCGAGTTCGAGTTGCCCGACCGGGCGCGGATCAACGGCCGCGCCCGCGTGGTGGGCGAGCGCGGCTATCGGGTCTATGCGCTGCGCTTCGACAAGCTCGGCGACGAGGCGCGCGCGGAGCTGGCGCTGCTCGCCAAGGAGCTCGCGCCTACGCCTCCCGCTCCAACACGATGATCGGGATCTCCCGGTCCGTCTTGGTCTGGTACTCGTCGTAGGCCGGCCACTCGGCGACCATCGTCTTCCACATCTCGGCCTTCTCCTCCGGCGTCGCGACGCGCGCCTTGGCCTTGAAGCGGTCACCCCAGACCTGCACCTCGGCGGTGGGGTCGGCCTCGAGGTTGAGGAACCAGGCGGGCGGCTCGTCCGCGCCGCCCTTGGAGGCGACGATCAGGTAGTCGTCGCCGGACTTGCCGTAGATCAAGGGCAGCTCGCGCGGAGTGCCCGACTTGCGGCCGGTGGTGGTGAGCAGCAGGCACTGGGTGCCCTGCCAGTCGTGGCCTTCCTGGCCGTCCGTCTCCTTGTACTTCTCGACGTGTTCCTGTCCGAAGAGCATGGTTGGAAGTTACCCCCTCGGCTGGATTAGATTGCGCACCTCGCGCAACGCCACCGGCAGCGTCGTGAGGTCGAACGCGCCGCCCGCCCGGATCTCGCCGAGGATCTCCTGCGCGCGCTCCACCGCGGCGCGGTTGGCGTCGACCCACGCCTCGAGCGACTCGTAGCGCAGCACCTCGCGCGTGAGGTCGGCGTGGAGCGAGAAGAGGTCGTCGCGCAACGCGGCGCGCGCCATCGTCGACCAGCGCGTGTCGCGCGTGAGCAGCGCGATCTGGTCGCGCAGCCAGTGCAGGTGCAGCCGGCCGCCGAGCTCGAAGTGCAGCGCCGCGACCTCCTCCACGCCCCGCTCGACCCCGCCCGCGACCTCGACGACGTCCAGCGCGCTGAACAGCACGCTCTGGGACGCGACGCGCCCGGCCAGCGCCTCCGGCACGCCCGCGTCGGTGAGCCCGGCCACGCGGTCGCGCCACGCCGCCTGCTCGGTCTCCACGAGCACGCCCGGGAGCAGCTCGGACACCGCGCGCACGCCGTCGGCGAAGCGCGCCACCTCGGCGCCGATGTCCATCGGCCGCGGCCGCGTGCGCAGCAGCCAGCGCGTCGCCCGCTCGACCATCCGCCGCCCGCTGAGCAGCATCCACGTCTGCGTGTCGGCGGTCACCACGCCGTCCAGCGACTCCACGTCCGACCACAGCGAGCGCATGTCGAACACGTCACGCGCGATCACCGACGCGCGGGCGATGTCGGCGTGCGTGGCGCCCGTGTCCTCGCGCAGGCGGAACATGAACGTCGTGCCCGCGCGATCCACGATCTGGTTCGCGACCCGCGTGGCGATGATCTCGCGCCGCAGGCGATGGCGGGTCATCTCCTCGCCGAAGCGCTCGGGCAACGGCGGCGGGAAGTAGATCGCGAGCTCGCCGTTCAGCGCGGGGTCGTCCGGCAGGTCGGAGTCCAGCAGCGCGGCGTAGAGCGTGATCTTCGAGTAGGCGAGCACCACCGCCAGCTCGGGCTGGGTGAGGCCGGCGCCCGCCTGGCGGCGCTCGGCGATCACGTCGGCGTCCGGCAGCGCCTCGATCGCCCGGTCCAGCCGGCCCGCGCTCTCGAGGTCGCGCATGAAGCGGTCGTGCACGTCGAGCATCGCGGGCGCCTGGAAGCGGGCGAGCGAGAGCGCCTGCGTCTGCTGGTAGGAGCCCTTGAGCACGCGTTCGGCGACGGCGTCCGTCATCTCCGCCAGCAGGGCGTTGCGTTGCTTGACGGTCATGTCGCCCGCGGCGACGACGCTGTCGAGCAGGACCTTGATGTTGACCTCGTGGTCGGAGCAGTTCACGCCGCCCGCGTTGTCGATCGCGTCGGTGTTGATCCGCCCGCCGCGGGCCGCGAACTCGATCCGCCCGCGCTGCGTGCAGCCGAGGTTGCCGCCCTCGCCGACCACTCGCGCGCGCAGGTCGCGCCCGTTCACGCGCACGGGGTCGTTGGCCTTGTCGCCGACGTCGGCGTGGGTCTCCTCCGCCGCCTTGACGTAGGTGCCGATGCCGCCGTTCCAGAGCAGGTCGACCGGCGCGCGCAGGATCGCCTGCATCAGCTCGGCGGGCGTGAGGCGCTCGGCTTCGAGGTCGAGCGCCGCGCGCACCGGCTCGGTCAGCTCGATCGACTTCGCGGTGCGCGGGAAGATGCCGCCGCCCTCGGAGATCAGCGAGCGGTCGTAGTCGTCCCAGGACGAGCGCGGGAGCGCGAAGAGGCGCTGGCGCTCGGCCAGGCCGCGCTCCGCGTCCGGATCGGGGTCGAGGAAGATGTGGCGGTGGTCGAACGCGGCCACGAGCCGGATGTGCGGCGAGAGCAGCATCCCGTTGCCGAACACGTCGCCGCTCATGTCGCCGATGCCGGCGACGGTGAAGTCCTGCGCCTGCACGTCGACGCCGAGCTCGCGGAAGTGGCGCTGGACGCTCACCCACGCCGAACGCGCGGTGATGCCCATTGCCTTGTGGTCGTAGCCGACCGACCCGCCGGACGCGAACGCGTCGCCGAGCCAGAAGCCGTAGTCGTTGGCGACGCCGTTGGCGATGTCGCTGAACGTCGCCGTGCCCTTGTCGGCGGCGACGACGAGATACGGGTCGTCGCCGTCGGCGCGCACGACGTGCGAGGGCGGGACGACGCTGTCGCCGACGATGTTGTCGGTCACGTCGAGCAGGCCCGAGAGGAACGTCTTGTAGACCTCGACGACCTGGTCGCCCGGCCGCTTCATGACGAAGCCGCCCTTGGAGCCGACGGGCACGATCACGGCGTTCTTGACCATCTGCGCCTTCATCAGGCCGAGGATCTCCGTGCGGAAGTCCTCGCGCCGGTCCGACCAGCGCAGCCCGCCGCGCGCGACCGCGCCGCCGCGCAGGTGCACGCCCTCCACCCGCGGCGAGTGCACGAAGATCTCGAACTTCGGGCGCGGCAGCGGGGTGAGCGGGATCTGGTGCGGGTCCAGCTTGAAGGAGATGTACGGCTTCGGGCCCGGCAGGAAGTAGTTCGTGCGCAGCATCGCGGTGACGACGCTGAGGAAGCCACGCAGGATCCGGTCCTGGTCGAGCGAGTCGACGGCGTCGATCGCCTGCTCGATCCGCTCCGCGATCGCCGACGCGCCGCTCCGCGTGCCGTCGGGATCGAACCGCGCCCGGAACAGCTCGACGAGCGCGCCCGCCACCTCGGCGTGGCCGCGCAGGGTCGCCTCCATGTAGCGGTCGCTGAACGGGATCCCGGCCTGGCGCAGGTAGCGCGCGACCGCGCGCAGCATCATCACCTCGCGCCAGTCCAGCCCGGCGGCGAGGATGAGCCCGTTGAAGCCGTCCTGCTCGGCCTCGCCGCGCCAGACGCGCTCGAAGCCCTCGTGGAAGCGGTCGCGGATGGCGTCGACGTCGACCTCGTCCTTGGCCTGCAGACCGAAGTCGTACAGCCACGCCGGCGGGCCCTCGCGCGGGGTCACGCGGTACGGGCGCTCGTCGGTCACGGTCAGCCCGAGCGACTCGAACATCGGGAGCACGTCGGAGAGCGACACGCGTTCGCCGCGGCGGTAGACCTTGCAGCGCAGCACGCCGGCCTGGGCCTCGAGCGGACGGTAGAGCGACAGGTCGAGCCCGTCCTCGTCGGTGAGCCCTTCGATCCGCAGGATGTCGGCGACCGCCGAGCGCGCCAGCAGGTCGTCGCGGTACTGGGGCGGGAACGCCAGGCCGTACTGGCGGTAGAGCGTCATCCCGCGCTCCTCGCCGCACTCCTCCAGCAGCGCGTCGAGCAGGTCGTCGTCCCACGAGCGGACGGCCTCGACGATCCGGGCCTCCAGCGCCTCGACGTCGAACTCCGGGCGCACGTCGGCGGGCAGGTGCAGCGTGTAGTGGATGCGCACGAGCACCCACTCGGTGAGCCGGAGCCCCCAGTCGAGCGACTCGGCGCCGAGCGCCTCGCTCAGCAGCTGGCCGATCTTGATCCGGTTGTGCGTGTTGAAGCGGTCGCGCGGGATGAAGACGAGGCAGCTGACGAAGCGCTCGTAGCGGTCCGTGCGCATGAACAGCCGCACGCGCTGGCGCTCGCCCAGCTCGAGGATCCCGCTCGCCATCTCGTACAGGTCGTCGACGCCGATCTGGAACAGCTCGTCACGCGGGAACGTGTCGATGACGGAGATGAGCGCCTTGTCGTCGTGGCTGCCGGGCGTGAAGCCCGCGCGCTCGCGCACCGCCGCGGCCTTACGCCGCAGCACCGGGATGTTGGCCGGCACCTCGCGGTAGGCGCCGGTCGTGTAGAGACCGAGGAAGCGGCGCTCGCCGACGACGTTGCCGGCGTCGTCGAACTTCTTGACGCCGATGTAGTCCAGGTACGCGGGCCGGTGGATCGGGGAGCGTGTCGTCGCCTTGGCCAGGATCAGCGGGTCGGGCTCCCGCGCGAGCGCGCGCACGGCGAGCGGGAGTTTCGCGAAGCCCGTGGACTGCGCGCTGCCGCCCCGCAGCAGCCCGAGCCCGGTGCCCTCGACCGCCTGCAGGGAGTCCTCCTCGGTCAGCTGGTACTCGCGGTAGCCGAGGTAGGTGAAGTGGTGGTCGGCGATCCACGCGAGCAGCGCCCGCGCCTCCTCGCACTCGTCCTGGTCGAGCCCGGCCGGGAGCGGCTCGTCGATCAGCGCGTGCATGTGCTCGCGCATCCGCGGCCAGTCCTCGACGGCGGCCCGCACCTGCTCGAGCACGCGCTCGATCGCCTGCTCGAGCTCCTCGAAGCCGGACGCCTGGCGGTCGACCTCGATGTGCATGTAGGACTCGTCGCCGACCACGGGGTGGACCAGCACGTGGATGCCGAGCTCGCGCCGGCTGAGCTCCATGCTCACCGAGTCCACGAGGAACGGCATGTCGTCGGAGACGACGTCGATGGCCGTGTGCGGCGACTGCCAGCCGTGCTGCTCGAACGTCGGGTTGTACGCGCGTACGCGCACCTCTCCGGCGCTGCGACCGCCGGCGAACGCGCGGTGCGCGAGCGCGGCGCCGTAGAGGTCGACGGGCTCGCGGCCCTTCAGATCCGCCGCGGGTGCGCGGCGGTAGTACTGGCGGACGAAGGCCTCGGCGTCGGCGACGTCCTCCGGCGCCACCCGCTCGCGGACCCGTTCACAGACGGACTCGATCAGTGCGGACTCGACGTCCTGCGTTCCCGTGGACATTCCACGGACGCTACGCCTTTCCGTCGAGCTCGGCCACCCGCTGGCGCAGGACGCGCAGGCGGTCGGCCACGGCGAGCCGCATCGCCAGCTGGTTGCGGTCCAGCGGCTTGTTGAGGAAGTCGTCCGCGCCGGCCTCCATCGCGACCTTCACGTCGCTGTCGCCGCTGAGCGCGGTGAGCATGATCACGTAGCAGTCGGTGCCGTGCTCGGCGCGGACCTGGCGGCACAGGTCCGGCCCCGCGAGGCCCGGCATCATCCAGTCGGTGATCAGCACGTCGGGCGTCGCCTGCTGGAAGCGCGCCCACGCCGCCTCGCCGTCCTCCGCCGACTCGCACTCGTGGCCCATCCGGTTCAGGACGGCTTCCAACACCCGGCGCGATACCGGGTCGTCCTCGGCGACAAGGATCTTCACGGAGCGCTCTTACCCAGTGCCGCCCATGTCATTCGCACCGCATCACCCAGACGGGTGAGCGCCGCGTCCAGCGCCGCGCCGTCGCTCTCGCCCGCGAGGCGCTCGACCTCGGCCGCCGCGTTCGCGACCGCCACCGCCCCGATGTTCGCCGCGCTGCCCTTGAGCTGGTGCGCGGCGCCGCGCACCGTCCCGAAATCGCCGTCCGCGGTCGCCTCGCGGAGACCGTCCACGCGCGCGTCGATGTCGGACAGGAACAGGTCGACGATCTCCGCGACCACGTCCTCGCCGCCGACGTCCTTGGCGAGCGAGGCCAGGAACGCGCGGTCCATCACCGCCGGCGCGGGCCGCTCGAGCCACTGGCCGAGCACCTCGTCGAGCGCCTCGGGTCGCAACGGCTTGCTCAGGTAGTCGTCCATCCCGGCCTCGATGCAGCGCTCGCGCGCGCCCTCCATCGCGTGCGCGGTCATGGCGATGATCGGCGTGTGGCGTGCCTCGCCCTCGAGGTCGCGGATCTCCGCGGTGGCCGCGTAGCCGTCGAGCACCGGCATCTGGCAGTCCATCAGCACCGCCGCGAACGGCCCGCGCCGGATCGCCGCGACCGCCTCCTCGCCGTTGCCGACGACCTCGACGCGGTAGCCGCGCTTCTTGAGGATGTTGACCGCGACCGCCTGGTTGGTCGGGTTGTCCTCGGCGAGCAGGATCGGTGCGCCGGCCCGCGGCGTGGCCACCGCCGGCAGCGCGGGCGGCGTCTTCGTCTTGGGCGCGCCGCCCGCCATCGTGTTGGCGATCGTGTCGTACAGGCGCGAGTCGCGGACCGGCTTGGTCAGGGTCGCGCTGATGCCCGGCCCGCCGCGGTTGCGCCCCGCGGAGCTGAGCAGGATCACGCGCGGACCGTCCGGGCCGAGCTCACGCGCGACGTCCAGCCCGTCGAGCCCGGGCATGTGGTGGTCGAGCAGGACCAGGTCGTACGGCGCACCCGCCTCCTGCGCCTTGAGGATCTTGGCGAGCCCGGTCTCGCCGCCGTCCGCGCAGTCGGCCTCCATCCGCCACGAGCGCAGCCGGCGGTCCAGGATCTCGCGGTTGGTCTCGTTGTCGTCGACGATCAGCACGCGCAGGCCGGCGAGCTCACGCGGGAGGGCGACCGTCTCCTTCGTCGCGGCCGGCATCCGCACCGTGAACCAGAACGTGCTGCCCTGGCCGGGGACGCTCTCCGCGCCGATCCGCCCGCCCATCATGTCCACCAGCTGGCGCGAGATCGCCAGCCCGAGGCCGGTGCCGCCGTAGCGGCGCGTCGTCGAGCTGTCGGCCTGGCTGAAGGAGTCGAACAGCCCCTCCATGATCTCCGGGTCGATGCCGATGCCGGTGTCGCGGACCGCGATCCGCAGGCCCGGCGTCTCGGCCGTCACCGTCACCACGACCTCGCCCTCGTGCGTGAACTTGAGCGCGTTGCCGACCAGGTTCGTGAGGATCTGGCGCAGGCGCCCCTCGTCGCCCGTGACCGCCTGGGGCACGTCGTCGGAGATCTGCGCGGCGAGCTCCAGGCCGCGGTCGTGCGCGCGGTTCGCGAGCAGTTCGCAGACGTCGCCGACGGCCTCGCGCACGTCGAATACGATCGGGTCAAGGTCCAGCTTGCCCGCCTCGATCTTCGAGAAGTCGAGGATGTCGTCGATGATCGACAGCAGCGAGGCGCCGGAGCTCTTGACGGTCTCGGCGAAGGAGCGCTGCTCGTCGTCGAGCGGCGTGTCCAGCAGCAGGTCGGCCATGCCGAGCACGCCGTTCATCGGCGTGCGGATCTCATGGCTGACGTTGGCCACGAACTCGGACTTCAGGCGCGCGGCCTCGACGGCCTCGTCGCGGGCGAGGACGAGCTCGGCCTCGGCGCGGCGGCGCTGCATGAACTGGCCGAGGTAGCCCGCGATCGAGATCATCGTCGACTCGACCTCGGGGTCGCGCTCGTGCACCGCGTCGTCCAGGAACTCGAACACGCCGAGGCACACGCCCTCGCTCATGACGGGGACGGCGAGCGCGGCGCGCAGCTCGCGCACGGCCGACTGGGCGAAGCGCTCGTCCTTGGCGATGTCGGGGATCCAGTGCGGGGCGCGCGCCGCCCACACCGTGCCCGCGAGCCCCTGGCCGCGGGTGAACGCGAGCTCGTCGCCGCCGGCGGCCTGGATGGCCTCGACCGTCTCCGTGCGTGGCGACCAGTAGGCCTGCAGGTGCAGCATGCCGCTGCCGACCAGCCAGAGCGCGCCGACCTGCCACTCCAGCGCCTGGCACACCTGGGCGACGAGCTTGGGGGCGGCCTCCTCGACGTTGGTCGCCTCGGCCAGCACGCGCGTGGCGGCGTGCTCGGCCTCGGTGCGCCGGTGCGCGCGCACCTGGTCGGACACGTCGCGGAAGACGGAGGTGACGCCGACGATGCGCTCGCCGCGCCGCACGGCGGTGACGGTGTAGGCGACGATCGTCTCGATGCCCTCGGGGCTGCTGATCCGCTCGTGGTCGACCTGGCGCGTCTGCCCGTCGCGCAGGGTCGCGAGCACCTTGGAGTCCGGATAGTCGCCTGCGAGGTCCGTGCCCACGAGGTCGCGGCGCGTGATCGCGACGGCGGCCGGATTCGCGTACACGACCCTGCCGCCGGCGTCCGTGGTGACGATGCCGTCGCCGACGGAGCTCAGGACGCTCTCGTGCTGGCGTGCGAGGGTCGCGAGGGTCAGGCGCGAGCGGCGCAGCGCGAACCCGGCGCCGCCGAACAGCGCGATCAGCAGCGCGCCGATCAGCACCTCCAGGCGTAGCAGCCAGCGCTCGTCCGACCGCCGGCGCTCCTCGATCTGCACGATCGCCCGGTCGCGCTCACGCAGCAGGCCGGCGAAGACGGTGTCGTCGCGCGGGGTGGAGCGCAGCAGCAGGGTCTGCCGGCAGAGCGCATCGGCGGTCTCGACCAGGTCGCCGCGCGCGTTCTCCCGGAAGTCCTCGCAGCCCTGCATCGCCGCCGCCAGCGGCCCGTCGACGTCAGCGCGGATGTCCCCCGCTGCGCGCTTCTCGGCGCCGAGCCGGCCGAGCGCGGCCTCGTTGCGGACGGTGGCGACCTGGTCCCGCCACTCCGCCGTGCGCTCGAGCGTGTCGCGGGAGACGCGATGGTCGACGAGCAGAGCGACGATCGCGGCGAGCACCGCGAGGACAAGCAGCGCGCTGGCCCCGGGGGCGCGCACGAGCGACCGCCGTGAAGACACTCGTGAAGGTGTTTCCTTGTGCAGTCCGTGGTAAACGGACGTCTAGTGAGTGAGAGCTGACTGATCGAGCGAGAAATGCGTACCCGTCAGCCGCTCGGACTCTACCCACAGCTTCGCCGCCATGTCGGCGTCCTTCGCGTAGTCGGTGCGGTTCGCGATCGTCGGGTAGCCGCGCATCTCGCCCAGCCCGCCCGGCCCGATGTACGTATCCCCCGGGATGTCCTCCGTGGCGGCGTAGAGCGTGGGGAGCGCACCCATGTCGGCACTCTGCGCGAGCAGCCGGTTGCCGATGCTCATCAGCGTGTGCTCCACCACGTTCCCGGACCGGGACTGCAGGTTGGTCGCGGCCCACCCGGGGTGCGCGCCGACGGCCTTGACCGCGGACCCCGCAGCCTCGAGCTTGCGCTGCAGCTCGGACATGAACAGCAGGTTCGCGAGCTTGGCCTGCCCGTACACACGGTGCCGGCGATAGCCCCGCTCGGCGTTGAGGTTGTCCAGCTGAATCCGGCCGTAGCGGTGCGCGGTTGACGCGAGCACGACCACCCGATCGGTCAGGTGCGGCAGCAGCAGGTTCGTGAGCGCGAAGTGGCCGAGGTGGTTCGTGCCGAACTGCATCTCGAAACCGTCTTTGGTCTGCGCCTGCGGGATGTTCATGACGCCCGCGTTGTTGATCAGGACGTCGACGTCCTCGGTGACGCCTTCCGCGAACGCCCGCACCGAGCTTAGATCCGCCAGGTCCAGCTCACGCACCTCGGTCGTGCCGGAGATCTGCCGCGCGGCCTCCTCGCCCTTCTGGGTGTTGCGCACCGCGAGGATCACCCGCGCGCCCTTGCCCGCGAGCTCCCGGGCGGCGGACAGGCCGATGCCGCTGTTGGCGCCGGTGACGACGATGGTCCGGCCGGTTTGATCGGGGATGTCCTGCGCGGTCCAGTGACTCATGCCGAGTAAAGTAGTCGCTGACAACAATGCTGTCAATGGCAACATCGTAAGCTGTTCCTAAGTGCCCCCCGTCCGCCGCTACCACCACGGGAACCTGCGCCCCACGCTGCTGGCGCACGCCGAGCAGGTGCTCACCGAGGGCGGCGAGCTGTCGCTGCGCGAGCTCGCGCGGCGGGCCGGCGTGAGTCACGCCGCTCCGCGCCGGCACTTCCCGGACAAGCAGGTGCTGCTCGACGCGCTCGCGCTGGACGGCTTCCGGCGGCTCGGGGAGCAGCTGGACGTCGCGCTCGCGAGCGAGGACCCGGTGCAGGCGTGGGCGCGAACCTACGTGCGCTTCGCGACCGAGCACGCGGCGCTGCTCGACCTGATGTACACCGGCAAGCACGCCGACGGCGCGTCGCCGCTGCTCACCGAGGCGGCCGACCGCACGTTCCACTCCGCGCTGGGCCTCTTCGAGTCCGAGCGCTCGGCGATGGTCACCTTCGCCACCTTCCACGGCCTCGCGG
This sequence comes from Solirubrobacter phytolaccae, assembly GCF_027587195.1. Taxonomy (GTDB): domain Bacteria; phylum Actinomycetota; class Thermoleophilia; order Solirubrobacterales; family Solirubrobacteraceae; genus Solirubrobacter; species Solirubrobacter phytolaccae. Next base: position 45,183 of record NZ_JAPDDP010000020.1, read on the forward strand.
CGATGATCAACAGCCACATGCTCGCCGTGGACGACCTCGACGAGCTCGTGGCGGACGCCGTCGCGCAGATCCGTCGGGGCGTGGTGATGTGATGAACGGATGGAGCGGGATCTCGCGAGCGTCGAGCTGTGGGAGCGGTCATTGGAGCGCTCCCGCCGTCGCCGGGCGCAGAGCAAGAGCCGGGTGACGAACGTGCAGGTGTCGGCCGCGCTCATCGCGGCCTCCGTCGCCGTACCCGCGACGGGCGGCACGGCGATGGCGCAGACGCTCGAGCGCGGGCACACGGGAGACGACGTGCGCGCGGTCCAGCGCGCGCTGGGCATCTCCGCCGACGGCGAGTTCGGTCCGATGACGCGCCAGGCGGTCAAGGACTTCCAGGCGCGCAGCGGGCTCGTCGTGGACGGCATCGTCGGCCCGATGACCAAACGCGCACTCGGTCTGGCGGGCGCGCCCGCGCCGAGCGCCTCGAAGGGCGTCACGCCGTCCAACGCCACGACCACGATGGCCATCCAGCGCGCGCTCGGCATCGGCGCCGACGGCGTCTACGGGCCGGTCACGCGCCAGGCGGTGCGAGACTTCCAGCGCAGCCGCGGGCTCGTCGTCGATGGCGTCGCGGGGCCGGCGACGCTGGGCGCGCTCGGCGTCTCGGGGTCCTCCGGCACGGGCGGAGGCGGAGGCTCGTCGAGCGGCTCGGCCGTCGGCGCCGCGCAGACGAAGCTCGGCGCCCCGTACCTGCTCGGTGGCGAGGGTGAAGGCGGCTGGGACTGCTCGGGCCTGACGCAGTGGGCGCTCGCCCAGGCCGGCGTCACGATCCCGCGTACGAGCTTCGACCAGTTCAACGTCGGCACGCCGGTCGCGCGCGAGAGCATCCAGGCGGGAGACCTCGTGTTCTTCGACGCCAACGGCCCGGGCGCGTCGCACGTGGGCATCGCGACGGGCAACGCGACGGTCATCTCGGCGACGACGCACGGCGTGCGCGAGCACGCGATCGGCGGCGACTACTGGGGCACGCACTACGTAGGCGCGCGGCGTTTCTAGGCCTCAGGGCCGGGGCGAACTTTGCACGCGCGATCCTCTATGCCAGTGATGGATACGCCCGGCACCCCCTTCGAGGACGAGATCGTCGTCCGCCGCATCCGCTTTTCCAGCGAGGACACCGGCTTCGCGGTGGTCGACGCGGACCGCGGCGCGGACGAGCTCGTGCTGATCGGCCCGCTCGCGCACCTCGAGGAGCGCGAGCACGTGCGGGTGGTCGGCGTCTGGCACGACGACAAGCGCTACGGCCCGCAGGTCAAGGTGCAGATCGCCGAGTCGGTGCCGCCGTCGGGCGAGGAGGCGCTGCTCGCGTACCTCAAGCGCGTCCGCCACGTGGGCGCCAAGCGGGCCTCCAACCTGCTCGAGCGCTACGGCGAGCACGTCCTCGAGGCGATCGACGAGGACCCTGGCCTGGCGTTCCGCCGCGCCGGGCTCACGCACACGCGTTCCAAGGAGGCCGCGAAGTCGTGGGCGGCGCTGCGCTCCACGCGCGCGCTGCACCTGCTGCTCGCGCCGCACGGGCTCGCCTGGCTCGTGCCGCGGATCGCGGCCGAGTACGGCGACCGCGCGCACGAGGTCGTGCGCAAGCGCCCCTACGACCTCACGAGCGTGTTCGGGGTCGGCTTCGCCATCGCCGACACGATCGCGCGCGCGGCCGGCCTCCCGCCCGACTCGCCCGGTCGTCGTCGGGCCGCGGTCGTGCACGTGCTGGCCGAGGCCGAGCGCGACGGCTCGACGTGCCTGCCGGTCCCCGAGCTCGCGACCAAGGCGGGCGCGCTGGTCGGCGGCCCGCCGCCGGACGCGGAGCTGCTGCACGAGATGGTCGACCATGAGGACCTCGTGCTGGAGGTCGACGACCCGACGCTCGACGCGGTCGACGCGCTGACGGCGACGATGGCGCCGGTGATCTGGGCGTACCGGCCGCCGACGTGGCGGCTGGAGGCCGAGCTCGCCGACCTCATCGGCCGGCTCGCCGGCTCGCGCGCGTCGCTCAAGCCCGCGGTCGTCGCCGAGGAGGACCTCACCCCGGCGCCTGAGCAGGCCGCGGCGGTGCTCGCGGCGTTCACGTCGCGGATCTCGATCGTCACGGGCGGCCCCGGCACCGGCAAGACGGCGACGATCCGGCTCATCTGCGCGGCCGCCAAGGCGCAGAAGGCGTCGATCGCGCTGGTTGCGCCGACCGGTCGCGCGGCGCGACGGATGACCGAGTCGACGGGCATGGAGGCGTCGACGATCCACTCCGCGCTCGGCTGGATCCCGGGCCAGGGCCCGACGAAGGACGAGATCGAGGCCGACGTGCTCGTCGTCGACGAGACCTCGATGGCCAACCTGGAGCTGCTGGTCACGCTCCTGCGTGCGGTCGGCACGGACATGCACGTGGTGCTCGTGGGTGACGCCGACCAGCTCGCCCCGGTCGGCGCCGGCAAGCCGTTCGCGGAGCTCGTGGCCACCAAGGTCGTCCCCGTCGCCGAGCTCACGCACATCTTCCGGCAGGCGGCGGGCTCGATGATCGTCCGCGGCGCGCACGCCGTCCGCCAGGGCCAGATGCCGGACTTCGCCGCCCACGAGGAGTTGCGGCGGGACCTGTTCCTGATCGAGCGCGAGGACCCCGCCGCGGCGCTGGACGAGATCGAGACGCTGGTCGCGCAGCGGCTCCCGAAGCACTACGGGATCGATCCGATCACCGACCTGCAGGTCTTCGCGCCGGTCTACCGCGGCGCGCTCGGGATCGAGGCCATCAACACGCGGCTGCGGCAGGCGCTCAACGGACGTGGCGAGCCGGTGATGGGCGGCCGGCTGCGGATCGGCGACAAGCTGATGCTGTCCGGGCGCAACCTGCACGAGCTCGGGCTGATGAACGGCACGATCCTGCGGCTCCTCGACCACCGCGACGAGAAGCTGATCGTGTCGGCGGACGGGCTCGTGGTCGAGCTGCCCGACGAGGAGGCGCCGCGCCTGCAGCTCGCCTACGCGTGCTCGATCCACAAGGGGCAGGGGATCGAGCTGCCGGTCGCGATCGTCGTCGCGCACCCCGCGGCGGGCGCGTACTTCCTGCGCCGCGAGATGCTCTACACGGCGATGACGCGGGCGCGCGTGGCCACCTTGGTGGTCGGCACGCGCGGCGTCGTCGGCCGGGCCGCGGGCACGCCGGACACCTCGCGTCGGTATTCGCGCCTGGCGGTTAGGCTTGCCTCGGATTGACGGTTCGGGTCCGCCTCGGCGCTGGGCTCGCGCGCCTTTCGGCCGCGCCGCTGAAGACTGTCCAGATCCCCGAAGGCGCCACCGTCGGTGACCTCTTCGCCCGACTCGCGGAGGACGAGCCGGACCTCGCGCCCGCGCTGCGATCGGTGCTCCCGGTCGTCGCGGGCGAGCACGTGACCCGCGACCAGGTCCTGGCTTCCGGCCAGGAGGTCGCCCTGCTGCTGCCGGTCTCCGGCGGCTGAAAGGACCACTGAGATGGCGATTCAAGACACCTCCACCACCCGCCGCACGCTCATCGTCGACACGTTCACGGACGGCGTGCTCGGGCCCGAGGTCGAGATGCTCGGCCCGGTGGCCGACGGCGGGCACATCGTCTGGAACTCCACCCCGGGCTGCTGGGGGCCGATGATCACGCCCGCGATCCGCGGCGGGCACGAGGTGTGCACGCCGGTCGCGGTCGAGGGCGCCGAGCCCGGCGACGGGATCGCGATCCGCATCAAGGACATCGCGGTCACCTCCCGCGCGACCGCATCGGGCAACGACCAGGCGATGGAGGGCCGCTTCAACGGCGACCCGTACTGCGCGGCGGTGTGTCCCGGCTGCGGGGCGGAGTGGCCGGAGACGCGGCTGGACGGGATCGGCGAGACGGCCGTGCGGTGCGTGGTCTGCGGGGCGGACGCGACGCCGTTCACGTTCACGAACGGCTACACGCTCGCGTTCGACGGCAAGCTCGGGTTGAGCGTGGATTCCGCACGGGCCGAGGAGATCGCGCGCGACGCCGCCGCCTACGCGCAGCTGCCGGACAACAGCGCGCAGAACCCGATCCTGACGTTCGCGCCGAGCGACCTGGTCGGTGTGGTCGCGCGGATGCGGCCGTTCCTCGGGCAGCTGGGGACGACGCCGAGCGCGACGATGCCGGACTCCCACAACGCGGGGGACTTCGGCGCGTTCCTGGTCGGCGCGCCGCACAAGTTCGCGATGGACGCGCAGGCGCTCCAGCAGCACAAGACGGACGGGCACTTGGACATCGACGCGGTGCGCGCGGGCGCGATCCTCGTCTGCCCGGTGAAGGTGCCGGGCGGCGGTGTCTACCTCGGCGACATGCACGCGATGCAGGGCGACGGCGAGATCGCCGGCCACACCGCGGACGTCGCGGGGACGGTCACGCTGCAGGTCGAGGTCCTGAAGGGGCTGGGGATCGACGGACCGGTGCTGTTCCCGGTGCTCGAGGACCTGCCGTTCCTGGCGCGCCCGTTGACGGCGGACGAGCGTGCGCGGGCGCTGGCGCTGGCGGAGCGCGAGGGCGTCGCGGCGATCGAGGAGTCGCTGCCGATCTCCGTGATCGGTACCGGGCCGGACCTGAACTCCGCTATCGACAACGGGCTCGCGCGGGCCGCCGCGCTGTTGGGGATGAGCGTCCCGGAGGTCATGAACCGGGCGACGATCACCGGCGCGATCGAGATCGGGCGCGCGCCGGGTGTCGTGCAGGTCACGTTCCGCGCGCCGTTGCCGGCGCTCGAGGCCGCGGGCCTGCTCGGCTACGCGATGGAGCAGTACGGGTCCTAGAACGACAAGAGGCGCGAGTCTCCTCGCGCCCCTCGTCACACCACCCCGCGCGCGAAGCCGGAGACCACATCCGGCGTCGCGGTGTCGAACCCGACGATGTCGAGCATCCCCGGGTCCTCGGGGTCGGCGATCGTGAACCCGTTCGCGATCATCCCGACCACGACGAGCCGCGCGGCGATCCCGGTCCGCTCGCGGTACTCCCGCAGCGCCTGGACCGGGTGGATCTCGCCCGCCCACGTCTCCGAGTCGGTGTAGATCACGAACGTGTCGATCTCGCGGCCGCGTTCGAGCGCGTACCGCATCGGCAGCGAGCAGTCCGTGCCGCCGAACGGCAGGTCGGACACGGCCTTCACCGCGTCCGTCAGCCGCTGGCGCGGGCTGATGGCGAGCGGCGTGAGGCCGGTGTGGCCCATCCAGTCACGCGTGCCCGACTTCCAACCGCCCTTGCCGGCGAAGAAGCCGACGATCTCGTGGCGCGGCTCGGTCGCCGCGGTCACGAGCGCCAGCGCCGCCGAGGCGTCACGTGGCGTCAGCCCAGGCACGCCTGCCAGCTGCCCGTACGTCATCGAGCCCGACACGTCCAGCGCGAGCATCACCCGCGTGTTCGCGGGCTCCACGTTGCCGAACGCCGCGTAGAACGCGCCGTCGAGCGCGTCGACGACCTGCGCGACCGGGTCCCACGTGCGCGTGCTCCGCACGCCGTGCCCGCTCGCGTATGTCCGCAGCGCGGACAGCACGGCGATCGGGTGCACGCGCGCCTTGCGCAGACGATCCGTGTCGCCGAGCTGCTCGGCCGCGTAGTCGGCGCCGAACGAGCCCGGAGCGATCACACCCACGCGGGTGAGCGTCGCCAGGTTGCGCAGCAGCGCCGTCATCGGCATCCGCTCGAGCAGCGCGGCCCACACCTCGGCGTCGTCGAGGTGCTCGGCCTTGACCGCCTCGCGCGGGAGCCCGTGCTCGCGCACGAGCCGCGCAGTCTCGGCCGCCGTGGTGGCGGCCTGCGCGGCCTCGAACGCGCCGATCACGGCCGGGAGGCCGCGGGCCGCGTCCTCGCTGCCCGCCACGGTCCCGCCGGCACGCGCGGCCGTCTCGCCGCCGCCCGCCGCGATCCCGCCGGCACGCGCGGCCGTCTCGCCCCCGCCGCGGACGATCCACTCGAACAGGCGCGCGTGCTCGTCGGAGACGGGCAGGCGCGGGTTGCCCGCGCGGGTCTTCGCGCCCGGGTGGGCGAGGCGGAGCAGGTCGCGGTGGCTCATGCCGTCGCGCCGGCGGTACTTGACCGCCTGGTAGGCGACGCGGTCCACCGGCTGCTCGACGTACCAGCGCCCGACGCCGCGGCGCAGCGCACGGCCCCAGCCGCGGAACTGCTCGACGTGGCGGGCGAACGTGAACAGGTGCGTGCCGGTGCGGCAGACCTGCGGGAGCGCGTCGAGTGCGAGCGCGCGCGTCGCCTCGTCCTCCGCGGACGCCGCCATGGCGAGCGCGAAGATGGCCGCGTCATTGGAGGCGGCGCGGCCGTCGCGGGAGATCGCCACGATCTCACGGACGGCACGCGGGCCGTCGGCGGCGATCGCCTTGGCCGCGACCTGCGCGTTCTCGAGCGTCAGCTCGTGCTCACCGGCGTAGTACGAGCCGCCGGCGGAGCCGAGGATCAGGAAGCGGCGCAGGCGCGTCCAGTCGTCGACGGCCCACGCGAAGCCACCCGCCGAGTTCGGCACCTGATCGGTGCCGGGCATCGGTTCGCTCTGCGACGTGCGCCGGAGGTTGATGCGGGTCAGGTAGGACATGGTTCGAGGGACCTCTCTCCTCTCTTCGTGGGTCGTGGACGGGCTAGGACAGGTGAAGCACTCACCGCGGTCATGGGTCGGCGACCGGAGGAAATGACCGACGGTGTCGGCCATCGCTTGACAGGCGATAACCGGCCGCCTTCGGCCCGCGGTGAACACGCTCGGCTGGATTCGAACCAGCGGCCTCCGCCGTCGCAGGGCGGTGCTCTCTTCCACTGAGCTACGAGCGTCTGTGTTGCATCGGTATGCGGTTGTCAAGGAACGAAAAAGGGCGGCCCGCCGGGCCGCCCTCGCTTGGTGCTGCGTCACTGTCCGAGCAGGCGCTCAGGCGTGGACGCACCTCCCGGCGAGGGCGAGGTACAGCTGGAGTTCTCGGCGGCTGCTTGTCATGCGGAGCTGCAAGGTAGGGCCTCGTGACGGACGTTGCAAGGGGCAGTCGGGTTCGAGTCCGGGGCGCCTCCGGGTTCGAGCCCGGGCAGCGTCAACGGGCGCGGCGGCCGCCCAGCAGCCGCGCGAGCCGGCCGCGCCGCTCCGGCTGCGTCGCGAGCCACTCGTCGCGGTACGGCAACCGCCCGGCGCGGCGCTCGGCCAGCGCGCACTCGGTGTGCGCGTGCCGGCGGCGCCGCGTGTCGCCTTCGGGGGCGATCAGCACGTGCTCCATCATCGACGGCAGGTGCTCTTCGCAGAACGGGCAGCGATACGTGGCCGGCTTGGAGTTCTGCGCCGGCCGCACCACCCACCACCTCGGGGCCTGGCGTTCCAGGCCCGGGACGCTAGTGGTCGCGGAGTGCCTTGATCAACTCATCCTTGTTCATGTCCGAGCGCCCCTCGATGCCGATCTCCTTGGCCCGCTCCTCGAGGTCGTCCTTCGTCCAGTCCTCATAGGCGGGCGCCTTGCCGCCCTTCTTCGCCGTCGACTTGGTGTTCGAGTTGGCGATCCGTGCCGCCTTCTCCTTGCTCGCGCCCTGATCGCGGAGCGCCTCGTACTGCTCGTCGTCCTTCACGGACGGACCGTGATCCTTGGTTGCCATGCCTCGGATCTACCCAGCCGGCAGCCCGCCTCAGTCGTCGTAGGCGTTGGACTCGAGCACGCCGAAGACGGCGCCCTGCGGGTCGACGAACACGGCGAACTTGCCCGACGGCACGGGGATCGGACCGGTCATCAGCTTCGCGCCGAGGCCCTCGGCGCGTTCGATGACGGCGTCGACGCTGTCATGGCCGAAGTACGGCATCCACGCGGACGGTCCGTCCATCGGCATCACGCCGCCGTTGGTGCGCTCACCGTTCTTGATGATCCGGTAGCCCATGGCCTCCGGGAGCTCCTCGATCGTCCAGCCGAACAGCGGGCCGTAGAAGTCGGTGGCCGCGTCCGGGTTGGCGGTGACGAGGTCGTTCCAAGCCATCGCCCCGGGCTGGTTGACGAGGTAGGCGCCGATGTTGTCGCCCGGCTGCCACAGGTAGAGCACGGCGCCGGTCGGGTCCGCGATCGCCGCCGACCGGCCCGCCGTCATCACGTCGAACGGCTCGGCGAGGATCTGTGCGCCGAGCCCGCGCGCGGCCTCGACCGTGGCGTCCACCGACTCGACGGTCACGTAGCAGTTCCAGTGCGGCGGATCGTCGCTCTGGTACAGCGCGGCGACGCTCTTGCCGTCGCGCTGCGCCATCGAGTAGACCATCCCCTCGCCGACCGGGCGGTCGTCGTACGACCACCCGAACAGCTCCGTGTAGAAGGCCTTCGCGCCGTCGGCGTCGCTCGTCAGCAGCTCGGTCCAGGACAGCGTCCCGGGTGCGTGGCTCGTTCGTTCCCCCATGGCCGGAGCGTATGCCCGCACGGCCGCGGGCACACGCATCCGGCTGAGGACTACGCCTTGGCGGTGAGCGTCTCCAGCGCCGCGTTGAACGTCTCGCTCGGCCGCATCACCGACGTGGCCTTGTCGCGATCGACGAAGTAGTAGCCGCCGAGGTCCACGCTGTCGCCCTCCGCCGCCGCGAGCTCGCCGGCGATCGTCTCCTCGTCCGCGGCCAGGCGCTCGGCCAGCGGCTTGAACGCCTCCGCGAGCTCCGCGTCCTCGGACTGCCCGGCCAGCTCCTGCGCCCAGTACAGCGCGAGGTAGAAGTGGCTGCCGCGGTTGTCGAGCTGCCCGACCTTGCGCTGCGGCGACTTGCCGTTCTCCAGCAGCGAGCCCGTCGCCGCGTCCAGCGTCGTGGCCAGCACCTGCGCCCGCGGGTTGTCGGTCTTCTCCGCCAGGAACTCCAGCGACACCGCCAGCGCGAGGAACTCGCCCAGCGAGTCCCAGCGCAGGTGGTTCTCCTTCACGAGCTGCTGCACGTGCTTCGGCGCCGACCCGCCCGCGCCGGTCTCGAACAGCCCGCCGCCCTGCATCAGCGGCACGATCGAGAGCATCTTCGCGCTCGTGCCGAGCTCGAGGATCGGGAACAGGTCCGTCAGGTAGTCGCGCAACACGTTGCCCGTGACCGAGATCGTGTCCTCGCCGCGCGCGGCGCGCTCGAGCGTGAACCGCGTCGCCTCGGCGACCGGCAGGATCTCGATCTGCAGCCCGTCCGTGTCGTGCTCGCCGAGGTAGGCCTCGACCTTCTTGAGCAGCTCCGCGTCGTGCCCGCGCGTGCGGTCCAGCCAGAACACGGCCGGCACGCCCGTCGCGCGCGCCCGCTCGACGGCCAGCCGGACCCAGTCGCGCACCGGCGCGTCCTTGGTCTGGCAGCCGCGCCAGATGTCGCCCGCCTCGACGTCGTGCTCGAGCAGCGTCTCACCCGCGCCGTTGACGACGCGCACGGTGCCCGGCGCGGCGATCTCGAACGTCTTGTCGTGGCTGCCGTACTCCTCGGCCTTCTGCGCCATCAGGCCGACGTTCGGCGTCGTGCCCATCGTCGACGGGTCGAACGCGCCGTGCTCGCGGCAGAAGTCGATCGTCTCCGCGTACAGCGCCGCGTAGGAGTGGTCCGGGATGACGGCCTTCGTGTCCTGCGTGTCGCCCTTGGCGTTCCACAGCTGGCCCGAGGAGCGGATCATCGCCGGCATCGACGCGTCGATGATGATGTCGCTCGGCACGTGCAGGTTCGTGATCCCGCGGTCCGAGTCCACCATCGCGAGGTCCGGCGCCGTCTCGTACGTGGCCTCGATGGCCGCGCGGATGGCGTCGCCTTCCTCCTTGGGCAGCCCGTCCAGCGCCGAGAGGATCGCGCCAAGCCCGTTGTTCGGGCTCGCGCCGAGCTTCTCGAGCGCCTCGCGATGCTCGGTGAACACGCCCGCGAAGAACGCGCGCACGGCGTGCCCGAAGATGATCGGGTCCGAGACCTTCATCATCGTCGCCTTCAGGTGCAGCGAGAACAGCAGCCCCTGCTCCTTGGCGTCGGCGATCTGCTCGGCCAGGAACGCGTCCAGCGCCCGCGCGCGCAGCACCGCGCCGTCGAACACCTCGCCCTCCTGCACCTTGATCGCGCGCTTGAGCGGCGTGGCCGTGCCGTCCGGCGCGACGAACTCGATCGTCAGCTCGTCCGCGGCCGGCAGCGTCACCGAGCGCTCCGTAGTGCGGAAGTCGCCGTCGCTCATCGTCGAGACGTGCGTGCGGCTGTCCTTCGACCACGCGCCCATAGAGTGCGGGTGCGCCTTGGCGTAGGCCTTCACCGACGCGGGCGCGCGACGATCCGAGTTGCCCTCGCGCAGCACCGGGTTCACGGCGGAGCCCTTCACGCGGTCGTACGCGTCGCGCGCGGCCTTCGCGTCATCCGTGCCCGCGTCGTCCGGGTAGTCCGGGATGTCGTAGCCCGCGTCCTGCAGCTCCTTGATCGCGGCCTTGAGCTGCGGGATCGATGCGCTGATGTTCGGGAGCTTGATGATGTTCGCGTCCGCCGTCTTGGCCAGCTCGCCGAGCTCGCTCAGCGCGTCCGCGACCCGCTGCTCATCCGTCAGCCGGTCGGGGAACTGGGCGAGGATGCGCCCGGCCAACGAGATGTCGCGCAACTCGATGTCGACGCCCGCCTGCGCGGCGTACGCCTCGACGATCGGCAGCAGCGAGTGCGTCGCCAGCGCCGGAGCCTCGTCCGTATACGTGTAGATGAGCTTCATCGCCTGCTCTTCGCGTTCGTTGTTCCTGGGGCGGTGAGGGTACCCATCGGCGATACTCGATCCGATGGTGCACGTCCCGCTCGCCCGGCATCTCCTCAGGGGCAAGGACCTCGCCGACCTCCGGTACAGCGAGCCGCTCGGCGTCGACGACATGGCCGCGGCCGCCGGGCTCTCCCGCGCCCACTTCTCGCGCGCGTTCCGCAAGGAGTTCGGCGTCTCCCCGCACGTGTACCTCCTGACCCGCCGGCTCGAGCGCGCCGCCGCGCTGCTGCGCAACACCGACCGCTCGATCGCGGAGATCTGCCTCGACGTCGGCCTCACCAGCGTCGGCTCGTTCACCACGAGCTTCAAGCGCATGTTCGACGCCACGCCGACCCAGTACCGCGCGAGCCATCCACCGGCCGTTTCACGCGCCGTCGTGCCCAGCTGCGTCGTGCGCGCGTACGGCCGTCCGCAACACCGCACATTTCGAGAAGACAACGGCGCGGGCCCCGAATAGCTTGCTGTCCCATGAAGATCGCCACCACGCAGATTTGGGTTCACGACCAGGACGAAGCGCTCGCCTTCTACACGCAGAAGCTCGGCTTCGAGGTGCGTGAGGACGTCACGATGCCCGAGCTCGGCAACTTCCGCTGGCTGACCGTCGCGCCGGCCGGCTCGGACGTCGCGCTCGTGCTGATGGCCATCCCCGGCGCGCCCGTCTTCGACGACGAGCGCTTCAAGGCCGCTCAGGACGCGATGTCCAAGGGCGTCGCCACCGCCGTGTTCTTCACGACCGAGGACATCCAGGCGGACTACGAGACCCTCAAGGGCCGGGGCGTCGAGTTCACCGAGCCGCCCGAGGAGCGCCCCTACGGCATCGACTGCGGCTTCCGCGACCCGTCCGGGAACCACTTCCGGCTGTCGCAGCTCACCCAGGTCGCCTCCCCCGCGTGATGTGCCTCTATGAGCCGCCGCGCGCACACGCGGCGCGCGGCGAGTCAGCGCCCCAGGACCGCGTCGGCCGTCGGGGTCCCGCCCGGGACGACGGGGACGATCTCGAACTCCGTGAGGTCCTCCCAGTTGGCGACCCACCGCTGGAGCAGCGTGATGTCGTCGCACTCCATGACCTGGAACACGCGACCTAGGTCCGCAGACACCCAGCTCGCGACGAACTCGAGCCCGTCCGGCATGAGGCGCCCCTGCTCCCCGAAGCGCTCGTAGACCGGGCGGGCGCCGGCCCGGAAGCGTTCGATCACCATGAATTGCATCGGCGAACCCTCTCACGACGCCGCCTTCCGACGCAGCTGCTCGAGCGCCGCGAGCGCGGCCTCGTCCGGCTGCGGCAGCGTCTCCTCCCACTCGAAGAAGACCTCGTCCAGCGCATCCCCGCGCTCGACCACCTGGTACCGGAACCGGGGCACGTAGCCGAACAGCCGCCCGTCCTCGCCCACGTGCAGGTAGCGCCGCGTGGCCACGTGCTTGTACGCGTGCGCGGGCGTGCCGTCCACCTCGAACTCGTGCATCCACATGAACCAGCGCACGAGGTGCACACCGACGAGCTCGATCAGCGGGTCCCAGTTCGGCCGCTCGTACTGGGACAGCTCTCCGGCGAACGTATGTTTGGGTGCCATATCGGGAGCATCCGCGACCCGGCTGTCACGAAACAAGACGAAATTGCAACTTCTTTGTCAATTCTCGAGGGGGCGAGAAGTTCCCGCGATGGCCTACACAGACCATGGAAGAACTCGCTACGCCTCCGGGCCACGTTGAACTCGTCGACGCGCTCCTCGAGCTCGTCACCTCGTCGAGCAGCATCGTCGACGAGCTGACCCGCGCGACCGACGTCGCCGACCGCGCAGCCGCCCTCGACTTCTATCGGTACGCGCTGTACGACCTCCTGGCTCCCACCGCGATGCTGCTCGGCCCGCGCGACCTGCGCGCGGCCACCGCCGCGCTCGAGGTCGCCGCAGGCCTGACGATCGGCAGCTTCAACTTCTCGGCATGTGAGGTCGAGACCGAGGTCCCCAAGCGCGACCCGCGCAGCGCCCACCGCCGACGCCGGTACCCGAAGATCCCGCGCCGGCGCGGCACGCGATACTGAAGCGACGCGTGGCCGAGACCTACACGGACACACCCCTGCTGACCGACGCGTTCGACCGCGCGCTCCTGCTCGCGACCGATCACCACCGCCGCCAGCTGCGCAAGGGTACGGAGATCCCGTACGTCAGCCACCTGCTCAGCGTGGCCGGGCTGACCCTGGAGCTGGGCGGCAGCGAGACGGAGGCGATCGCCGCGCTCCTGCACGACGCGGTCGAGGACGGCGGCGGCCAACCGATGCTCGAGCGCATCGAGCGCGAGTTCGGCCCCGACGCCGCGCGGATCGTGCTCGCCAACTCCGACAGTGACGCCGAGCCCAAGCCGCCGTGGGGTGAGCGCAAACGGGCGTACATCGCGTCGATCGCCCACAAGCAGCCGGACGAGCTGCGCGTCTCGCTCGCCGACAAGCTTCACAACGCCCGCGCGCTCCTGCTCGACTACCGCACGCACGGCGAGGCGCTCTGGAGCCGCTTCACCTCGCGCGAGGGCACCTACATCCGCATGTACTACCGCGGCCTCTACGACGCCTTCGATGCCCGCCGCGACGCGCTCGGCGAGCGCGCGATCCCCGCGCTCGAGGAGCTCGGTCGCACGATCGACGAGCTCGACCGCCTAAGCGATGGCGCGCCTTGAGCTCGACACCTTCGTGAGCGCGATCACCGCGAGCGGCACGAGGATGTACGCGCCGGAGAACCCGAAGACGACGAGCACGGCGACGAACGCGATCCCCGCCGCGGCGCGACCGGTGCCCTCGAGCAGCTTGTGGCCCGCCGCGGTCGCGGTGACGTAGACGGCCACGAACAGCGCGCTCGTGGCCCGCATCAGCGCGTCGACGTCGACGACCTCGAGCGCCAGCACGAGCAGCAGCGCACCGGAGATCCCCGCCATCGTGGCCAGCGCCCGCTTCGGCGCCGTCAGGAAGCGCGGCGCGTTGCCCTCCTCCGCGAGTGCTCCGGCCAGCCGCGTCGCGGCCGCGACGTACGTGTTCATCGTCCCCATCGTCAGCAGGACCGCGAGCAGCGCCGTGATCCGCCGGCCCGCGTCGCCGAGCCCGGCGCCCATCAGGTCGGCGAGCGGGACGTCGGACTGCGTGCCGACGCCGATCGTCGCCGCGGCCAGGCCGAGATAGAGCACGACCACGATGGCGAGCGCCGTGCCGATCGCCCGCGGCAACTGGCGGCGCGGGTCCTGCAGCTCACCCGCGAGGTGCGAGCCGGCCTCCCAGCCGACGAACGAGAACATCAGCACGCTCGCCGCGCCGCCGATCGCGAGCCAGCCGTTGGGCGCGAACGGCGTCCAGTTCTCCGCCTGGCTGTGCGGCAACGCCGTGACGACCGCGACGAGCAGCAGCGCGCCGAGCACCGCCGCGAGCCCGAGTTGCAGCCGCGCCGTGGTGTGCAGGCTCGCGGCGTTGGTGACCAGGACGATGCCGATCATGCCCGCGGCCGCCGCGACCGCGGCGCCGCGCCCCGCGTCCAGCAGCTCCGCCACATAGAACCCACCGACGAGCGCCACCGCCGGCGCGCCGATCACGACGCCGGCGAGGAACCACCAGCCCGTGGTCGCACCCGCGCGACGACCGAACGCCCTGCGCACGTACGCCGCGGTGCCGCCTGCCTCGGGCTGACGCGCGCCGAGCGCGGCGAACGTCGCGGCGAGCGGGATCGACAGCGCGAGCAGACCGGCCCAGGCGAGGATCGACGCCGGCCCCGCTTCCCGCGCGGCGACCGCCGGGATGAACAGGACGCCAGGGCCGAGCACGGCGCCGACGTAGAGAGCGATGGCCGTCCGCGTCGTGAGCATGCAGATAGGTTCCCGCCGATCCCGGGGCATGTGGTGCTCATTTGTGCGGTGCTGGCCACACCATTGCGCAATGATCTGCTCCAGAAGCGACGACGAGAGGACGATCATGCCCCTGGACCGCGTTGACCGCCAGATGTTGGCCATCCTGCAGAGCGAAGGCCGCATCTCGAACGCGGCGCTGGCCGAGCGCCTGCACCTGTCGCCGTCGCCGTGCCTGCGCCGGCTGCGCACGCTGGAGACCTCCGGCGTCATCTCCGGCTACACGGCCGTGCTCGACCGTCCGCGCCTCGGGCTCGGCCTGACCGTCTTCGTCGACCTCAAGGTGGAGCGCCACTCCGAGCAGTCCGCGGCGGAGATCTCACGCGCGCTCTCAGCCGCGCCCGAGGTCATCTCCGCGCACATCGTGTCCGGCGTGGCCGACTTCCGGCTCGAGGTCGTCGTCCGCGACCTCGTCGACTACGAGCGGCTGCTGTTCGACACGCTGCTCAAGCTCCCGCACGTCACCGACGTCCGGTCGGACTTCGCCCTGCGCACCGTCAAGTCGGCAAGCCCGCTTCCGCTCTAACCCAACGGCTCACCGATCCCCTCGTACACGTTGCGGAACGGCAGCGGCTCACCGCTCACGCCGTCGATCACCACCCGATCGCCGAGCGGCCGCTCCAGGGCCGCGTGCGCGGGGAAGTCGATCGGCTCGCCGTGGTCGCCGATGACCGACATGCAGACGCACCCGCAGACGACCACCGTCTCGTCGTCCTCGGCGGTGACGATCTCGTCCACGTGCTGGTCGCCCTGGATGAGATACCGCAGCTGCAGCAGGCCGGGCGCGCGCTCCATGTAGGCGGAGGCGGCCCGGGGCCGCAGCTGGCGTGCCACGTCGCCGACCACCCACACGTCGACGTCCCCCAGCCGCTCGGTCACCCGCCGGCGCACGTACTCCTCGTCGCGCCCGACCACGCCCACCTGGACGCGGCCCTCGTGGTCCTGCACCGAGAGCACGGCGATGCCCTCCTTGAGCAGCGCGACGCTGTCCTGCGCGCTGAGGATCCCGGATTCGTGGCTCATGCCCGGCACCGTCCCACCGCCGCCCGCGATCCCCACCGCGAGCGCGAGAGAATTCACAGAGTTGGTGCAGTTTCGTTGCAGAGAACCGCAGGCGCTCGGCCCTACAAGAGGCATGGACACCCTTCCCGAGCACGTCGCGGAGTTCGTCGTGCAGCTGATCAACGTGGGCAACAGCGTCGTCGGCGTCGTCGAGAGCCTGGCCGAGGCCCTCACGGACACGACCGGCGAGCCCCTCGAAGTCACCCGCCACGACGTGCTGGCGATGGTCGCCGGCACCGTCGGCGTCCGGCTCGCTTCGATCCCGCCCGCGGACTTCGTCCGCGCGAGCGAGCTCGTCGAGCAGACGATCACCGTGATCCTCGACGACCTGCACCGGGCCGCCGAGCTCGCGGGCGAGCGACGGCGCGGCCACCGCACCGTCCGCTCCTCACATGGCTAGAGCTCGTCGCGCCCCGGCCAGCGCCCGTGCTTTTCCAGGAACTGCCGCCGCGCCTCCTCGCGCTCGCGGTCCTCGTTGCTCTGCAAGCCGAGGCGCATGTACGCGTTCGCGAGCGCGCCGAGGACCGACGAGCCGATCAGGAAGATGCCCGCGCCCTGCGCGACCTCCCCGCCCAGGATCACGAGGATCACCCCCACCACGAACACCGTCACCGGCAGCGTGACCCGGACGAGCAACAGCTGTACGTCGCCCTTCATGGATGCAGCATGCCAGTCTGCGCGCATGCCTTCGCCCGCCCGCCCGTCGCTGCTGCTCGCCTCCGGCCTGACCGAGCTCGCCGCCGGCGCGCTCTCCGGCTGGGTGTACACGTTCACGCGCCAGCAGCCGGAGAAGGCGAAGGCGGTCGGGATCCAGAGCGCCGCGCGGGTGCGCCAATGGCACCTGGACATGGCGATCCTCGGCACCGCGACGGTGGCGTGCGCGACCGCCGTGCCCGACGCGCCCCGCCCGGTCGCCGCGGCGCTCGGCGTCGGGGCGTGGACCAACGCGCTGCTGTTCCTCCCGCTCGCGTTCAAGCCCGATGCCGATCAACGGCCGGAGTACCGCGCGGCCGCCGCGGCGTCGTTCGTCGCGACGAGCATCGGCTTCACCGGCATGGCGATCACCGCCTGGGCGCGCCGTCGCTGAAGCTTGGCTGAGGAGTCGGGGGTTCACATCAGGTCCGGTACGGGTGCCACCCCTACCCCGGCATACGGGTACCCCCGGCGAGATCTCTTGAGCGCCGCTTTAGGTTGCGTGCATGCGCAAGCTTGCCGCCTGGTCCCACGACCGTCGCCGCACCGTCCTCGGTGTCTGGCTCGCCGCGTTCGTCGTCGCCATCGGGCTCTGGGTGACCGCCGCCGGGGAGTTCGTCAACAACTTCAACCTGCCGGGCACGGAGTCCCAGCGCACCTACGACCTGCTGCAGGAGAAGTTCCCGCAGCAGTCGGGTGACACCGCGAACGTCGTGTTCGCCGTCAAGGACGGCGGCGTGCTCGACGACGCCAACCGGCCGACGATCGAACGCGTCGTCGCGGAGATCAAGAAGTCGCCCGAGGTGCTCGCGGTCGCCGATCCGTTCGCCGACGGCGCGCCGGTCTCCCAGGACGGGAAGATCACCTTCGCGCAGATCCAGTTCAAGGCGGCACCCGGCGACGTCGATCCCGTGCCGGTCAAGACCATGGCCGAGAACGTCCTCAAGCTCGACGGCCAGGACGGCGTGCAGGTCGCGCTCGGCGGCGACATCATCCACTGGTCGACCGCCGAGACCGGCGGCGCCGGCGAGATCATCGGCATCCTCGTCGCGGCGATCGTGCTCTTCCTGACGCTCGGCATCGTCGCCATGGGGCTGCCGCTGCTGAACGCGCTGTTCGCGATGATCGTGAGCCTGTCGCTGACGGCGGTCGTCGCCACGCGCGTGATCGACGTCGTCGACTGGGCGCCGCAGCTCGCGGCGATGATCGGGATCGGCGTCGGCATCGACTACGCGCTGCTGATCCTCAACCGCTTCCGCCTCGAGCGCGGCGGCGGGCGGGACGTGCGCGAAGCGACGCTGGTCGCGATCGACACCTCCGGCCGCGCCGTGCTGTTCGCGGGCGTCGTCGTCGTGATCGCGATGCTCGGCATGATGCTGCTCGGCATCTCGTTCCTCTACGGCCCGGCGATCGCCGCTGCGCTGTCCGTGCTGGCGACCATGGCCGGCGCGCTGACGCTGATCCCGGCGCTGCTGAGCAAGATCGGCGGGCGCGTGAAGCCCGCGACCCAGGGCGCCGACACCGAGACCGGCTTCTCCGCGCGCTGGAGCCGGTTCGTCGCGCGCCGTCCCGCCCCGGTGGCGATCGTCGCGCTGGCCGTGCTGCTCGCGCTCGCCGCTCCCGCGCTGCACATGCGGCTCGCGACCAGTGACGCGAGCACGTACAAGAAGGACGACACCGCGCGTGTGGCGTACGACCTGCTCAAGGAGGGCTTCGGCGCCGGCTTCAACGCGCCGCTGCTGCTGGCGGTCGAGCTGCCGGCTCCGGGCGACGACGCCGCCTTGGGCCAGATCACCGACGCGCTCGGCAAGCAGGACGGCATCGCCCAGGTGCTCCCGCCGCAGCTCAACGAGGCCGGCGACACGGCGACGATGATCGCCTACCCGACCACGACGCCGCAGGACGAGAAGACCGACGAGACCGTCCGGACGGCGCGCGACACGACACTCCCGCCCGTGGCCGACGCGACCGGCGCCCGCATCTCGATCGGCGGCACCACCGCGAGCAACCTCGACTTCTCCCAGACCATCCGGGACAAGCTCCCGCTGTTCATCGGCGTCGTCGTCGGCCTCTCGCTGCTGCTGCTCGCGATCGTTTTCCGCTCGCTGCTGATCCCGGTCAAGGCCGGCATCTTCAACCTGCTCTCGATCGCCGGCGCGTTCGGCGTCGTGACCCTGATCTTCCAGGACGGCAACTTCGCGAGCCTGTTCGGCGACGCGACCGGGCCGATCGAGTCCTTCCTGCCGATCATGGTCTTCGCCGTCGTGTTCGGGCTCTCGATGGACTACGAGGTCTTCCTCGTCTCCCGCATGCACGAGGAGTGGACGCACACGAAGGACGCGAAGTACGCCGTCCAGCACGGCCTGGCGATGACCGGTCGCGTCGTGACGGCCGCGGCGATCATCATGATCGCGGTCTTCGGCGCCTTCGCGATCGGCAACGAACGCGCGCTGGCCATGATGGGCGTCGGCTTCGCGTCGGCGATCTTCATCGACGCGTTCATCATCCGGCTGCTCCTGCTGCCCGCCGTGATGCACCTCGCCGGGCCCGCGATGTGGTGGATGCCCGCGTGGCTGGACAAGCGCCTGCCGCACCTGAACATCGAGCCGCCCGAGGAGCGTCCCGCCGTGGACGAGCCCGAGCGCGAGGTCGCCTACCGGTAGCGGAACCTGGCACGCGGACACGGCCATGGGCGGGTAGCTCTCGCCCATGGCCGATGACTTCAAGCAGGGCGACAAAGTCGTGTGGAGCTCGCACGGCAAGGACGACACGCCGGGCGTGGTCGAGCGCAAGCTCACGTCCGACACCGAGCTCGCCGGGCGCACGGTGCGCGCCTCGCAGGAGGAGCCGCAGTACCTCGTCCGCAGCGAGAAGGGCGGCGGCGAGGCCGTCCACAAGCCGGACGCGCTGAAACGCCGATGACGGTCGAGCCCCGGGCCGCGGCCCGGGGCTCTCGTGCGGGTCTAGCCGCCGAAGTCGAAGCGCGTGAACTCGGAGCCGAAGCCCACGAGCACGTTGTCGACGCCGGCCTGGAACTGATCCGCCGGGGTCGTGTTGCCCGAGGAGCCGCCGTTGTCGAAGCTGATGGCGCTGATCGTCGCGTCCGGGTTCTTGGCGATCACGTCGGCCCACGTGGCCGGGTTGCCCTGGTTGATGCCGCCCGCGGCGCGGGTCGCCCACCACTTGCCCGACATCGCGTCGAGGCTGTAGCGCTGGTTGAGGCCGAAGTCGCCCTGCATGTAGGGCTCGAACACGAGGTTCGTGAAGCCGCTCGTGGTGCCGGTGTTGGCCTTGAGCAGCGTGATGTGGATCGTCGGCGCGACCACGTTGCCGGCGTTGCGCTTGATGATGCGGAAGTCGTAGCTCAGCGTCTTGAGCGAGCTCAGCGCGACGTTGTCGTACGCGCGGGCGAAGCCGATCGCGCCGCTCGGCGTCGAGCCGTCGAAGCCGCCCTGCAGACGGAGCTCGCCGCCGCTCAGGCTCGCGGCGGGGTACGGCGTGGTGCCACCGCCGCCGACCGCGCCCCAGCTGGCGTCGCCGCTCTTGGCGACGAGCGTGGCCGGATTCGAGCCGCTCAGCCCGTCCTTGCCGTTGACGCCGTCCTTGCCGGCCGCGCCGGCCTCGCCCTTGGCGGCACCCTGCGGGGCGGAGCCGAGGACCGTCGTGGCGGGCGTGCCGGCCGGACCGGCGGGACCCGCGGGACCCGGCGTGCCGGCCTTCGCGAGCTGCGTCCGAACGCTGGCCGCGAGCCGATCGGTCGAGATCGTGCCCTTCTTGATGTCACGGGCCTGGATCGTCCCGTCCTTGATCGTGCCCGACGTGATCAGCACGCCGGCCGTAGCGCTGCCCGTGCACGCGAGAACCACCGCGATGCTGCCAAGGACAACACCCGGCGAAAGATGCTTACGCATTGAACCCTCCCTGATTTGACCTGGCGGACCCCCATGTCCGCCATTCGTCGACCGCAACGTACGTGACTAATGCTCAAGCTACGAGTAGCGGCTGTCATGCCCGTGACGGGACTGGACGATGAGCCGATGCGCCCAGATCGGGCGCATCGGCGAATTCGGCTCTAGCCCGCGATGCCGACGACCTGCGTCGTCGCGGTCACCGAGGTGGTGGTCGGCGCCGGGCGGTCCTGCAGGTCTTGATCGAAGAGCCAGTCGAGCATCACGTCGTTCAGGTAGGTCGGGACCCACGACCAGTGTGCGTTCACCGGCGTCGTGCCCGGCGTGAACGCGGTGAGCAGCGTGTGGCTGTTGTTGGTCTCGGCCTGCGCGTACAGGCGCAGTGCCTCGGCCTCGGCCTGCAGCTCGGGCAGGTTGCCCGCCCACTGGCCGCGCGTGACGAGCGCGCCGGCGGCGTCCAGCGCGTTCATCAGCGCGAGCGTGCCGGTCGTGTAGTTGACGGTCGGATCGTCGATCGAGTGGGTGGCCCAGATCGGCACGTTCTTGATCAGCGGCATCTTCGTGACGTCGCCGGCCGCGGCGATCGGCAACGCGCCCGCGAACTTGGTCGGGTACTTCGGCAGCAGGTCGAACGTGCCGATCCCGCCCATCGACATGCCCGTGACGTAGAGGCGGTCCTTGTCGATCGGGTTGCCGGCGACGATCGTGTCGAGCAGCTCCATCAGCGCGTTCTGCTGCGCGGCCGTCGTCCAGCTGGAGCCGACCGGCACCTGCGCGGCGAGCACGTAGCTCGGGTCGCTCGCCTGGCGATCCTGGGTCGCGAACGCCGCCGCGCCCTGGTTGGCGGTGATCTGCGAGATGTTGTTCGCGCCGCGTTCACCGCCGCCGTGCAGGAACAGCACGAGCGGGAACCCGTCCTTGCGGTACTCCGGGCGGGCCTGCGGCGTGTAGAGCCGGAAGTTGATCGCGTAGCCGGTGGTGTCGGTGTAAGTGCCGCTGATGAAGTCGTCGACGATCGGGTTGATCTGGCCCTGGCTCGTGATCGCGTACGGCGCGGCCTTCAGGCGGACCTTGCCGTTGCTGTCGACGACGTCCTGGGTTTGCCGGATCGAGTACGCGCCGGTGAGCGGGATCGGCTCGTTGCGGCCCTGCGCGTAGACGAGCGCGCCGGAGTTCCGGTCGTCGGGGCTCAGCTCGATGATCAGGTACTTGCCCGGCGTGCCCTTCGGCCCGCGGGTGTCGACCTCGGCGACATTGCTCGTGTAGACGGCGACGACCGTGCGCGGCGCGGTCACGCCGTTGGCGGTCGCGTTGACGGTGAACGCTGCGTTCGGCACGACAGCCGTTCCCAGGTTGATGGTGCTGCGGTACTCGATCGCGACGGCCGAGACCTTCCACCCCAGCGGGTGCGTGTCGGTGATGACGTCCGTTCGGACGACGGTGTTCGGTGGTGCGGGTGCCGGTGCCGCGGATGCGGACGACGCCGACACGAGTCCGGCCAGCGCGAAGAGCGCGAGCACGATGAAGCGCACGGGAGTGCCTCCCTGGATAGGCGACGCGGATCGCCCCCTGCGCTCCGCGCCATGTCCTGCCCGGCGGCCGTCATGCGGTTCTCCTCCCGCGGCCTCCCGAGCAGCTGCGCGGAGGGTCGCGGGTCACCGCGCGCGTGTCAAAGGCTGCGTCCGAGTGCGGACTTACACGTGTCACTCATTGCGTTGGCCATGATGTTCCGGTGACCGACGTCGAGCCCTCCTTCTCGCCCCAGCTCTTCGCGTTCCTGCGCGATCTCGCCGCCAACAACGACCGCGAGTGGTTCGCCGCGAACAAGGCGCGCTACGTCGCCGAGGTGCAGGAGCCCGCGCTCGCTTTCGTCGAGGACGTCGGCATGCGCCTGCCCGAGGAGATCAGCCCGCACTTCGTCGCCGACGCCCGCACGACCGGCGGCTCCGTCTTCCGCATCTACCGTGACACCCGCTTCGCCAAGGACAAGACGCCCTACAAGACCCACACCGGCATCCAGTTCCGTCACGCGCGCACGCGCGACGTCCACGCGCCGGGCTTCTATTTGCATCTGGAGCCGGGCAACGTCTTCATGGCGTGCGGCACCTGGCACCCGGAGCGCGAAGTGCTGCACCTGATCCGGACGGCGATCGCGGGCAAGCCTGCTCGGTGGACCGGCCTGGTCGAAGGGCTCGCGCCCTTGTACTCGCTGGGCGGCGAGTCTTTGAAGCGCCCGCCGGCGGGCTTCGACAAGGAGCACCCGCTGATCGAGGAGCTCAAGCGCAAGGACTTCATCGCCTACTCGCCTTTGACCGAGGAGGACGTGATCGCGCCGGGGTTCCTCGACCTGTACCTGGAGCGCGCCGCAGCCGCCGGCGACTTCATGCGCTTCTTGTGCGAGAGCTCGCGCGTCGCGTACTGAACCTTGAACAACTGCCAGCCTTATTCAAGGTTACGAGATAAGCTTGAATAAGTGGCGACGCTAGTCAAGCTTCAGTGGCCGACCGATACACGATCGGGGCTGTCACGCCGCGAGCGGCAAGGCTGCGAGTTCGAGGCGTACGTGCCGGACAGGTTGGCGGAGGCGCATCTGTCGCTCAACGGCGATACCGCCGCCGACGTCAGCGATGCTGAGGCCGCCATCCGCCACCTCAACCAGGAGACCACCGCGCTCGCCGACTCGGAAGCGATGGCACGTCTTCTCTTGCGAGCCGAAGCGGTCGCATCTTCGAAGATCGAAGGACTTGAAGTCGGAGGACGACGGCTGCTCAGAGCCGACCTGGCGCGTGACCTGGACGACGCTCGACCAGACATCACGGCTACTGAGGTGCTGAACAACGTCGAGGCCATGCACTGGGCGGTCGAGACGCTCAGCGGCACCCCGGCTTTGCGGGTCGATGACCTCCTGGCGGTCAATGAGCGTCTGCTCGCCGGCACAGACATGCAGAACTACGGCGGCAAGCTCCGCGACGAGCAGAACTGGATTGGCGGAAGCAGCTTCAACCCGTGTTCTGCGGCGTTCGTGCCACCACCGCCTGAGCGGGTTCGAGAACTCATGGAAGACCTGTGCTCCCTCTGCAACCAGGACCGAATGCCCGCGGTCGCGCAAGCTGCACTGGCACACGCCCAGTTCGAGACGATCCACCCCTTCGCCGACGGCAATGGCCGAACCGGTCGCGCACTGATTCACGTCATCCTGCGCCGGCGCGGGCTAGCACCGAGGTTCGTTCCTCCAATCTCGCTGGTCCTCGCGACATGGTCGAAGGACTACATCGACGGGCTCACGCGAACGCGTTTCGTCGGACCGCCGGACGACGCGGCCGCAATCGACGGAGTCAACGCATGGATCTCGCTGTTCGCCGGCGCATGCCGGCGCGCTGTGCAGGACGCGGGCGCCTACGAGGAACGCGTGCGCACGCTGCAGGCCGAATGGCGGAAACGCCTCGGCCGGGTTCGCAAGGACTCGGCCGCCGAGTTGCTCATCCAGGCGCTCCCAGGAGCACCGATGGTCACGGTTCAGAGCGCCGCGGCCCTTACCGGTCGCAGCTTTCAAGCTGTCAACGAAGCGATCCCGCGGCTCGTCGATGCCGGAGTGCTGACGCAGACGACGATCGGCCAACGCAACCGCGCTTTCGAAGCGGCCGAGCTCATCGACAGCTTCACCGCGCTGGAACGCCAGTTGGCCAGCCCCGGAGCGGACACGCTGACATCGCCGCCCGCACGGCGAGTGCCCGCTCGTCCAGCCAACTAGCGCGGCGCGCCGCTAACGCTTGAGGCGGCGGGCAGACGAGGCCGCGCGCGCAGCCTTGGCCGCCAGCTTTCCGAGCTTGCGTGCCTCGAGCTTCGAGAGGTTCTTCGGGTTCCCGCGCGACTTCGTGACAAGCTTGCGCGCCTCTTTGCGCTCTTCCTCCGAGAGGGAGGCCCAGCCGGCCTGAAGCATCAGGAACGCCGTCGTCGCGTGCTTGCGGAACTCACCCCACGGGACGTTCCGGACCTGCGGCAGTCGGCGTTTCGGGGACTCGGCCATGCGGTCGAGGGTACTCGGGCTCCCAGCCAGGCCCGTGCAGCAGCACCGCGACCTTCGTACGCAGGCCGCGAGCGGCGCGGACGTCGTGGGCGAGCGCGATGTACTCGTGGAACGCGACCCGAACCGGGTGGAAGGTGGTGAGCTGCGTCGTCAGGCCGTACTTGACCCGCTCGCCCTCGGGTTCGTAGGTGCCGAACATGCGGTCCCAGATGATCAGGATGCCGGCGTAGTTCTTGTCCAGGTACTGGTCGTTCATCCCGTGATGGACGCGATGGTGCGAGGGCGTGTTGAGGACGGCTTCGAGCGGCTTCGGGAGTCGCTTGACCCGCTCCGTGTGGATCCAGAACTGGTAGATCAGCGACCACGCCTGCGCGAGGAGCACCATCCAGACCGGGAAGCCGAGCAGCGGCAGCGGCAGCCAGAACGGGAAGTACGTCATCGGCACCCACGTCTGGCGCAGCGCAGTGCTCAGATTGAAGTGCTGCGAGCTGTGATGGACGACGTGGCTGGCCCAGAACACGCGGCTCTCGTGCGAGACGCGATGGAACCAGTAGTAGGCGAGGTCGTCGGCGAAGAAGAGCAGCACCCAGGTCAGCGGGTTGTGGGGCTCGAGTCTGAGGGGTGTCAGCTCGTACAGCGCCGCGTAGACCGCGACCACGACGAGCTTCCAGCCGACGTTGATGACGACGTTCCCGATCCCCATCGCGAGCGACGTTCCGGTGTCCTTGAGGTCGTAGCCGACCATGTCGTCGTGGTCGTGGTCGAGGTGCCGGAACGACGCATACTCCGCGATCAACAGGAGCACGAAGAACGGGATCGCGTAGTAGAGGACCTCAGCCACGGGGGATCGAGCGCTCCAAGAGGTCGGCGGCGAGGGTGTGGACGTTCTCGCTGCTCTGGTTGATCGCGTGCGCGAGGGCGCGGATCGCCTCGGTGTCGTCGAGCTCTGCGGACACGGCGTGCGCGTCGACGGACGCGATCCGCTGACTCGATGCGATCAACGACGTGAGCGCGAGGCGGTAGGCGATGTTGTCGGCGCCGTCGACGATCAGCTCCCACAGCACCTCGTAGTGCGCGTTGCGGGCGGCGAGGTCCTCAACGGCGGCGAGCTGCTCCGCGCGGGCCACGATCTGCGCCTTGGTCGCCGCGTCTGCGCGCTCGGCGCAGCGACGCGCGGCGTCGGCACCGATGCTGGCGCGCATCTCCATCGCTGCACGTGGCACGTGAAGCGCTTCGGGCGCGTCGCCTTCCGCGGCGAGATCGAGCAGTAGCTCGAGTCCGCCGTGGCGACGCCAGTCGCGCACGCGCGTCGCGCCGCCCTGACTGATGGAGACGAGCCCGGCCTGCTGGAGCCGCTTCAGCGCCTCACGGACGCCGTGCCGGCTCGTCTCGAGCTCCTCGCTCAGCCGCCGCTCGGACGGCAGCGCATCGCCGACCTCGTACCGACCGCCGAGGATGTCGCCGCGCAGCCGTGCGTGGATGCGGCTGGAGGCAGTCACACTGGTTGGACCAGTCACGAGACTGGTTATACCAGTGGTAGACGAGTGAAGCGAGTTGGTCGCCGCGACGCAGGTCTCAGGCGGCGGCTTGGAACGCCTCGAAGCGTTGCGCTAGTCGCTCTGGGTCTGGACGTTCATCGGCGCGCGACGGCTGCAGGATCTGCGCACCGTGGAAGTGCTGGAGCCCGTTCTTCAGCATCGGACCGTCGACCTGCTCGAGCAGTCGACTCTGGATGTGGATCACGCCGTCCGGATCGATGCCGACGAGGTTGCGGTCGTAGGCGAGGTGATGAATCGCGCACAGGGCGAGGCCGTTGACGACGACGGCGTCGCCCAGCTCGTGGCGGTCTCCCATGATGTGCGCGGCCTGCAGCAGCGACGCTTCCTTGAGCGAGCAGATGGTGCAACGGGTGCGGTACGCACGAAGCACGGCGTGGCGAAACCGGTGCTGATGCAAACGATAAGCGGCATCTCGCGTCGCGTAACGACGCGAGTCGATATCGCTCACCATGCCGTCGCCGGTGGTGTCGGCGATCGGCAGGCCCACCTCGAGATTGGCCAATCGCTTCTCGAGATCCACCCCGGTGACGAACACGGGCGCTAGGGGGATGTACTGCCCAGCGGCGATCCCGCGAAAGTAGATGAGCGGAACGCCGTGCTGGTGCGCCGCGATCAACGTCCGATTGTCCGATTCGGCCTGCGCTCTCGCACGTAAGGAATCACTGCTCGCCTCGCGGAAGCGATACGTGAACCTTGCCGCGACTTCGTCGAACGTGTCCTCGTACGGCGCCGGTCTGCTCGACTTCGGCGGCGTTGTGACGATCGCCAGAGCGGAGGGCCCGTGGAGCTCCTTCGCGCGGTAGATCCCGTTGAAGAAGGAGCCGAAACTCACGCGGGCGCCGTTGAAGACGAACCCGTCCTTGATGGCCGAGAGCGGTACGAGGTCGTCATACCGCCGGCTCAGCGCCCGAACGCGATCGAACGCAGCCGCGCGAAGCAGTCGATCGTGCTCATCGTCCACCGCTCGAGTATCACCGACCCAGGAGGAGTCGTCCAGCACCTCAGGGCTGCTGCCGAACCCTGACGCTTACGGGCCGAGCAACGCCAGCGGAATCACCGCGACTCCGTCTTCGCGGCGGTAGGCCTGCGGCCCGGTTGTGACGATGACTCTGTCCAGGACGCGATCGCCGAGCTTGTCTCCGAGCCACCGAAGGTGTCTCACATCGCCGTCCGACACGGTTCGCGTCAGTTTGACTTCCAGGGCGACGACGCTGCCGTCGGCACGCTCGACGATGAGGTCGACTTCCTGCCGACCGCGCGCCGTGCGGAGGTGCTTCACCTGCGCCTCGTTGTGCGCCGCGTACACCCGCAGCGAAAGCGTCACGAGGCTTTCGAACAGCGCGCCGAGAAGGGTGCCGTCGCGGGGCACAGCCGGGCCGGCGGCCTGACCGGCGAGCAGCGTAGACGCCTGAACGCCCAGCAGTTGCGCCGCCAGCGCCGGATCGACGAGCTGGTGCTTCGGCGCCTGGCCGAGCTCGTTGAGACGGTTGTTGCTTGGGATCCACGCTGGTACCTCGTCGAGCACCCACACGCGAGTGAGGGCGTCCCGATACGCCTGCGTCGTGACCCTTGTCGGCTTGCTCTCGTCGCCCGCGCTAGCCGCGTCCCGAATAGTCTCGAATGAGGCAGTCGTCGACGCTGCCGCCGCGTACGCGTTCATCCAGCGCCGCAACGCCGCTGAGTTCCGGATGGTCACGCCGGCGTCGTCGGGAATATCGCGGTCGACGACGCGCTGGAGATAGCCCTCGAGCTGCAGCCTCCGCGCACGGCCAGAAGCCGATCGCAGTCCTGGGAACCCAGAGGCGAGCAGCTCCTCAACGTAGTCCTCCAGCCCGACTTCCGTCGTGCCAGCCACCGGAGTGCTCACCCCGGCGAGCAGATCAGCGAGGCTGACCGTCGCGGTCCCTCGACGCTCGCTGAACGCCAGCGGACGCATCCGGACGCTTACGATCCGGCCGGCACCGGAGTGCGTCGGCGGCGGGTCCGGGACCGCCGATCCCGTCAACAGAAAGCGCCCCGCAGGCGCGCCGTCGTCGACTGCTCGTCGCACGAGGTCCCACACTTCCGGGAGGCGCTGCCATTCGTCGATCAGCACGGGCGCATCGCCTTCCAGCAGCCGACGAGGATCCGCTTGAGCGACGGCACGCTCGGCCGGATCGTCGAGCCGGTGAACCGTTCGCGCCCGCTCCAGCGCTGTGCGCGTCTTGCCGACGCCTTTCGGGCCTTCCAGAGCGATCGCAGGCAGGCTGGCGATGATCTCGTCGAGCTCGTCGTCGAGGACCCGGCGTGAGTACGGGTTCGAGGGAGACAACCGGAACCAGCGTACTAGAACGGCTCGTCCAAACGAACAGTTTCGGCAAGCGCGACCTTACAGTTTCGGCACTGGATACAGCGACGCGCTCGCCCTAGAACGACGAAACCCCCGACTGTGCGGGGGTTTCTTAGGAGCCCTCTGCCGGACTCGAACCGGCGACCCCTTCCTTACCATGGAAGTGCTCTACCAACTGAGCTAAGAGGGCGTGCGGAGAAGCAGGGTAGCGACTACGCGGCGTCGAGTCGATCTGCGATCAGCTTCGCGATGGCCAAGGACGAGGTTGCGGCCGGGGATGGGGCGTTGCGGACGTGCAGGATGCCCGGCGTGGAGCCAAAGGCGAAGTCGTCGAGGAGGGCGCCCGAGCGATCGACCGCTTGGGCGCGGATGCCGGCCGGACCCGGCTCGACGTCGGAGGGACGCAACGCCGGGACGTAGTCGGCGCACGCGCGCACGAAGGAGGCGCGGCGGGCGGCGAAGTGCATCTCGGTCAGGCCCGTGCGCCAGAAGCGGCGAGCCATCCGCCAGGTGCCGGGCCACCGGAGTGTCGAGCCGAGGTCGAAGCGGTTGACCGTCGATAGCGAGTACGCGGTCCTTGATGGCGCGAGCAGGGCGGTCGGGCCGAGCCAGATGTCGCCGCTCACGGTCTTGGTCAGATGCACGCCGAGGAAGGGCAAGGACGGGTCCGGGACGGGGTAGATCAGGGAGCGGACCAGGTGGCGCGCCTCGGGCTTGAGCTTCGCGTAGCCGCCGCGGAACGGGATGATGCGCGGGTCGTCGGAGCCGCTCGACGCTGCCGCGAGGCGGTCGGACCAGAGGCCGGCGCAGGCGACGGCGCGGCGTGTGGGGATGTCGCCCTCGCTCGTGGAGACGACCGTCGTCGAGCCGTGGCGGGTGATGGAGCGGACGGCGACGCCGGTGTGGATCGAGGCGCCGAGGGCGCGCAGCTCGGACGCCATGACTCGGGCGACGGCGGCGAAGTCGACGATGCCCGTCTCGGGGGAGTGAAGAGCGGCGGCGCCCACCGCGTGCGGTTCGAACTCGGGGATCTCAGAGCCCGCGACGCGGCGCAGACCCGGGACCGCGTTCGCGATCCCGCGGCGCTCCAGCTCGTCCAAAGCCGCGAGCTCCGACGCGTCACGAGCGATGATCAACTTGCCGCACTTCTCGTACTCGATCCCGTGCTCGTCGCAATACGCGTACAGCTCGGCTCGGCCCGCCGTGCACAGCTGGGCCTTCAAGGAGCCAGGCTTGTAGTAGATGCCCGCGTGGATGACGCCGGAGTTGTGGCCCGTCTGGTGCTGCGCGACCTCGGTCTCTCGCTCGAGCACGAGCACGCGCGCGTCCGGCGACCGGAGCAGCAGCTCGCGCGCGGTGGCCAGGCCGAGGATGCCCGCCCCGACGACGACTACTTCCCAGGGCTGGGTCAATGGATCGCGGGTTCGTCCACGCCGCCGGCGCCGTGGAGGAAGTCGAAGTCGCAGCCCTCGTGGGCCTGGGTGACGTGCTTCGCGAAGAGCTGCGCGTAGCCGCGGGTGGCGGGGAACTCGCGGGGCCTCCAGGCGGCTCGGCGGGAGGCGAGGCCGTCGTCGGAGACGTTCAAATCCAGACGGCGTCCCGGGACGTCGAGCGTGATCGAGTCGCCGGTGCGGACCAAAGCCAAGGGCCCGCCCACGAACGACTCCGGTGAGACGTGCAGGACACACGTGCCGTAGGCGGTGCCGGACATCCTTGCGTCGCTGATCCGGACCATGTCGCGCACACCCTGCTCCAACAACTTCTTGGGGATCGGCAGCATCCCCCACTCCGGCATGCCGGGCCCACCCAACGGCCCCGCGCTGCGCAACACCAGGACGGAGTCGGCGGTGACGTCCAGATCGGGATCGTCGATGCGTGCGGCCATGTCGTCGTAGTTCTCGAACACGACCGCCGGGCCGGTGTGCATCAACAACTCAGGCGACGCCGCCGAGTGTTTGATGACCGCACCGTCGGGCGCCAAGGACCCGCGGAGGATCGCCAGGCCGCCTTCCTGCTTCAACGGGTTGTCCAGCGGCCGGATGACATCGTCGTCCCACACGGCAGCGCCCTGCAAGGTCTCGTGAAGCGAGTAGCCACTCACGGTCGGGACGTCGTGCAACGACAGGCGCGACATCAGGCCGCGCAGGCCGCCCGCCTCGAAGAAGTCCTGCATCAGGTACTTCCCGCTCGGCCGCAGGTTCGCCAGTACCGGGACCTCGCGCGACAGACGGTCGAAGTCGTCGACCGTGACCTCGATGCCCGCGCGCCCCGCCATCGCGACCAGATGGATGACGGCGTTGGTGGAACCGCCCAGCGCCAGCACGACCTTGATCGCGTTCTCGAACGACTCCACCGACAAGGGCGACGAAGGCAGCGACACGATCCGCCGACCGGACGCGACCGCCATGCGCGGGTGGTCGCTGTCCGCAGCCGGGATCGACGCCGCGCCCGGCAGAGACAGCCCCAGGGCCTCGACCGCCGAGGTCATGGTCGACGCCGTCCCCATCGTCATGCAGTGCCCGGGCGACGAGGCGATGCGCTCCTCGGCCGAGTGCCAGTCGGCCTCGGTGATCTCGCCGGCCCGCAGCTCGTCCCAGTACTTCCAGACGTCCGAGCCCGACCCCAACGTCGTCCCGCGCCAGGACGCGTTCAGCATCGGCCCGGCCGGCACAAAGATGAACGGCAACCCGGCGCTCACAGCTCCCATGACCAGCGCGGGCGTGGTCTTGTCGCACCCGCCCATCAGCACGGCGCCGTCGAACGGATACGAGCGCAGGAGCTCCTCCGTCTCCATCGCCAGGAGGTTGCGGTAGAGCATCGTCGTCGGCTTCATGAACGGCTCACTCAGCGACAGCGCCGGCACTTCCAGCGGAAATCCGCCGGCCTGCCAAACGCCCCGCTTCACATCTTCCGCCCGCGAGCGCAGATGCGTATGACACGGGTTGATCTCCGACCACGTGTTCACCACGGCGATCACGGGCTTGCCCGCGAAGTCCTCCCGGTCGAAGCCCATCTGCAGGGTTCGCGAACGGTGCCCGAACGACCGCAGGTCGTCGACGCCGAACCATCGGTGGCTGCGCACGTCAACATCGTGCCATGGACGCGCGCACGATCGAGCTGCTCAAGCAGGTCAGCACCGCCACGGTCTCGACACAGCTCCTGTCACGAGGCCTGAGGAACACGTTCCTGCACGGGATCAGGCCGGTCACGGCGCACCGGATGGCGGGACCGGCGTTCACGCTGCGGTACATCCCGGCGCGCGAGGACATCGACGTGCTCGCCGTCTACCAGGACTACGACCACCCGCAGCGCAAGGCGGTGGAGACGGTCCCGCCGGACCACGTGCTCGTGATGGATTGCCGCGGGCAGGGCCGGGCCGCAAGCGCGGGGGCGATCCTGGCGACCCGATTGCAGGCTCGCGGTGTCGCGGGGCTGGTCACCGATGGGACGCTCCGCGACACGCCCGAGATCGCGAAGCTCGACCTTCCCGTGTACGCGCAGGGCGCCAGCCCGCTGACCAACCTCGCCCAGCACCACGCGGTCGACCTGAACGTGCCGATCGGCTGCGCGGAAGTCGCGGTCTACCCGGGCGACATCATGGTCGGCGACGCGGAGGGCGTCGTCTGCGTGCCCCAGCACCTGGCACAAGAAGTTGCCGAAGCGGCGTTCGAGCAAGACCAGCTGGAGGCGTTCATCCAAACCGAGATCGCCGGCGGCAAGCCCCTCAGAGGCACGTATCCGCCCGACGAAGCCACTCTGGCGCGATACCACCAGCACCGGCGCTCCCAGTAGCCTCCCCGCGATCATGGACGACGCGGAGCTCAAACGCCGCCTGTGGGAAGGCTTCGCCGGCCTGCAGACCCTGCTCGGCTCCAGCGCGAAGAACGGCTTCGTGATCCGGCGCGAGGGACTGCTCGCGTCGATCGTCCCGAGCGCGCCCGACTCGCCCGCGCTCAACGCGGCGGTCGCACTGGATCCGAGCGCCGCCCCGCGCTACCTCGAGGAGCTGGAGGTCCGGTACGGCGACGCAGGTGTCCGCCGCTGGGCCGTCTGGGTCGACGGCGCCGCGCGCGAGGTGACGAGCGAGCTACGCCACGCCAACATGGCGATCGCGTCCGCCTCGCCGGGCATGGGCGCCGTCCTGAGCGACCTCAAGATCGACCTGAGCACCGCGAACCCGCGACCGAACGCGAACCTGCAGGTGGTCGGGCGCGTCAACGACCTCGCGTACGGGAACGTCGACAGCCGGCTCGAGCGCACGCTGAACACGCTCGAAGAGGGCACGCTGCGCGGGTACAAGGCCGACCTCAACGGCGCTCCGGCGTCCGTCGCGCTCGCCCTGCACCACGGGCAGGACTGCGGGGTCTCGTTCGTCGCGACCGTCCCGCAGGCGCGCCGGCACGGCCTCGCCACGCAGGTCATGCGCAGCGCGCTCGCCGACGCCCAGCGCCAGCAGCTGACGACTATCACGCTTCAGGCGACCGAGCTAGGGGAACGTCTGTACCAGCAGCTAGGTCTCAGACGCCTCTCACCGATGGAGTTGTGGGAACGGCGGCGATGACCTCGTACGTTGGTAGTGCTGTATGGCAGTTGCAGAGGGACGAGTTCCCACATGGGCCCGGCGTGACCTGAAGAGCCGCCTGATCACCTACGCGCGGCGCGCGCTCTCGCTGATGCTCGTCGTCGTCGCGACGTGCGCCGGTGGGTACCTCGCCCTCGTCGGCTACCAGCAGACCGCCGAGCTCTCCGTCGGCGAGATCCGGATGTCGGTCTCCCCCGGCCATCGCGGGGCGCTCGACGTCTACGTCCCGCTCGTGGACTGGGGCGCGCGCTTCGAGGCGATCGACGCGCCGGTCCGGCTCCGGGTCGACCTGCAGACCGTCAACCGGCGTGTCGCGACCTCCCTCGCCGAGGGCAAGCCGCTCGACGTCGAGCAGGTCCGCAAGGACGCCGAGGGCGCGCTGCGCACGTACCTGATGCGCCTGATCGGGCTGACGATCGCCGCGGCGTCCGCGCTCGGCCTGCTCGTCGCCTTCGCCATCCGCAGCCGGGTTCCGCGCCTGCGCTGGACGGCGCCGACCGCGATCCTCGTGGCGATCGGGATCGGCGTCGCGATGATCTTCACGATCCCGCCGCGCGGGGAGATCGCCGACCCGCAGTACTACGCGCACGGCCCCGACATCCCGCGCGCGCTCGAGGCGGTCGCGGCCGCGCAGCGCACGCCCGGGGCGCTCAACCAGGAGCTCGACGCGCAGCTCGTCGGCCTCGCCCGGCTCGTGATCGAACCGGGAAGGCGTCAGAGCCTGACCGGCCAGCCGACCATCACGGTGGCGTCCGACCTGCACAACAACACGGTCGCGCTGGGCGTGCTCGAGCGGGCCACCGGCGACGGCCCGCTGTTCTTCGTCGGCGACCTGACCGACCGCGGCTCGCCGCTGGAGACGACCCTCGTGCGCCGGATCGCCCACATCGGCGACCCGTTCGTGTTCGTCTCCGGCAACCACGACTCGGACTACCTCAAGCACGAGCTGGCGGACGAGGGCGCGGTCGTGCTCACCCAGAACGGCCGGCTCAAGCGGGACGGCACGTTCGGGCCGGTCATCAACGAGATCGCCGGCCTGAAGGTCGCGGGCTACGACGACCCGTTCGAGCGACGCAGCGCCGACTCGTTCCGCGACCGCTTCGACAACAACCCGCAACCGGGCATGCAGGAGGCGTTCCTGGAGTGGCTGCGGCCGCTGCTCGGCAAGGTGGACGTGGTGATGGTCCACGAGGGCGCGCTGCTGGGCACGGCGCTGCAGGTGCTCAAGGACGACCCGCCGGAGCGCCCGATCGTGTTCCTGATCGGCCACACGCACCAGACCGCGCTCGAGCAGCACCCCGGCGTGACCGTCATCAACGGCGGCAGCATCGGCGCCGGCGGGACCGGCAACCTGGGCGAGAGCACCGCGCTCAGCCTCGCCCGCTTCGTGTTCACCGTGCGGCCCTCGTTCCAGCCGCTCGCGGCCGACCTGGTGTCGATCGACCCGGGCACCGGCAACTCCTCCGCGCGGCGCGTGATCTTGGAGCCGGAATCGACTCGATAGGGTCGGGCGTCTGTGAACGCCGACCTGCTCGAGCTCGACCGCACCCGCATCTGGCATCCGTACGGCCCGATGCCCGCGGCCAGCGCGCCGCTCCCCGTGGTCTCCGCGGAGGGTGTGCGGCTGACGCTCGCCGACGGCCGTGAGCTCGTGGACGGCATGGCCTCGTGGTGGTGCGCGATCCACGGGTACCGCCATCCGGTGATCGACGCGGCCGTCCAGGACCAGCTCGGCCGCATGTCCCACGTGATGTTCGGCGGGCTCACGCACGAGCCGGCGATCCGCCTGGCGGAGCGGCTGACCGACTGGACCGGGCTCGATCACGTCTTCTTCGCGGACAGCGGGAGCGTCTCGGTCGAGGTCGCGATCAAGCTCGTGCTGCAGTCCTGGCACGGTGAGCGCCGTCAGCTGCTGACGTGGCGCGGCGGCTACCACGGCGACACGTTCGGCGCGATGGCCGTCTGCGACCCCGACGGCGGGATGCACTCGATGTGGAAGGGCTCGCTGGCCGAGCACGTCTTCGCGCCGCTGCCGGAGTGGACGCCGGAGTGGGAGCTGGAGGTGCGGCGCCTCTTCGATGAGCACGACTTCGCCGGCGTGATCGTCGAGCCGATCGTGCAGGGCGCGGGCGGGATGCGCTTCCACCCGCGCGAGTGCGTGCAGCTGCTGCGCGACCTGTGCGACGAGCACGGCGTCCCGCTCGTGCTGGACGAGATCGCGACCGGGTTCGGGCGCACGGGCACGTTGTTCGCGGCGGCCGAGCTGGCCGACGTGCTGTGCCTCGGCAAGGCGCTCACCGGCGGCTACATGACGCTTGCGGCGACGCTGTGCCGCGCGGAGCTCGCGGCGAAGATCGACGGCCCCCTGATGCACGGCCCGACCTTCATGGCCAACCCGCTCGCGATCTCCGCGGCGCTCGCCTCCACCGGGCTGCTCGAGGACGGCACGTGGAGCGAAGACGTGGCGCGGATCGAACGCGGCCTGGCCCAGCTCCACGACGCCCAGGACCTGCCCGGAGTGAAGGACGTGCGCGTGAAGGGCGCGATCGGCGTGATCCAGCTCGACCACCCGATTGACGGGGTCGCAGCCACCCGGGCAGCGGTGGAGCACGGCGTCTGGCTCCGGCCGTTCCGCGACCTCGTGTACACGATGCCTCCCTACGTGACCGACGACGAAGACATCGCGCGCATCTGCCGCGCCGCCATCGCGGGAGCGGCAGCCGGATGAGGCTCGTCGTGACCGGAACCGACACCGGCGTCGGCAAGACGATCGTCTCTGCCGCCCTCGCGCGCCCGGGCGCCGCGTACGTCAAGCCCGCGCAGACCGGCGATGACGACGACGCGGCGACCGTCGCGAAGCTGTCCGGCGCCGAGGTCCACACGCTCGCCCGCTACCCCGAACCGCTCGCGCCCGCCACCGCCGCACGCCGCGCCGGCCTCCCGCCCGTCACCCCGCTCCAGGTCGCCGAGTTCGTCCGCACGCTGCAGAACGACCTCGTGATCATCGAAGGTGCCGGCGGGCTGCTCGTGCGCTTCGACGAGGCGGGCGGCACGATCCTCGACGTCGCCGCGCTGCTGAAGGCGCCGATGATCGTCGTCGCGCGCGCCGGTCTCGGCACGCTCAACCACACCGCCTTGACGGTCGAGGCGATCAAGCGCCGCGGCGTGACCTGCCTGGGGATCATGATCGGCTCCTGGCCACGCGATCCGGACCTCGCCGCCGAGTGCAACTTGGAAGACCTCACTCAGATCGCTCCCGTCCTCGGGAGGATCCGGGAGGGAGAATTCACGACCATGGAGCTGCCCGCATGATCCTCGACATCGCCCGTGAGCAGGTCCTCGAGCGGGGGATCGGCCTCGACGAGGCGCAGACGCTCGAAGTCCTGCGCCTGCCCGACGAGCGGGTCGACGACCTGCTGGAGCTCGCCCACGACGTCCGCATGCGCCACTGCGGGCCCGAGGTGGAGATCGAGGGCATCGTCTCGATCAAGACCGGCGGCTGCCCGGAGGACTGCCACTTCTGCTCGCAGTCGGGGCGCTTCGAGACGCCCGTACGCGCCGTGCGGCTGGACATCCCGTCGCTGGTGGAGGCCGCGCGCGAGACCGCCGCGACCGGCGCGACCGAGTTCTGCATCGTCGCCGCCGTCCGCGGCCCCGACAAGCGGCTGATGGAGCAGGTCCGCGAGGGCGTCATTGCCATCACGGAGAGCGTCGAGATCAACGTCGCGTGCTCGCTCGGCATCCTCACCCGCGAGCAGGCCGAGGAGCTGCGCGACCTCGGCGTGCACCGCTACAACCACAACCTCGAGACGGCGCGCTCGCACTTCTCCAACGTCGTCACCACGCACACGTGGGAGGAGCGCCGCGAGACGCTGGCGCTCGTCCGCGAGATGGGCATGGAGCTCTGCTGCGGCGGGATCATCGGCATGGGCGAGTCGCTCGAGCAGCGCGCCGAGCTGGCCGCGCAGTTCGCCGAGATCGACCCGCACGAGGTGCCGCTGAACTTCCTCGACCCGCGCCCCGGCACGCCGTTCGCGGGCTACGAGCCGGTGCCGGCGATGGACGCGCTGCGGACGATCGCCGCGTTCCGGCTCGCGCTCCCGCGCACGATCCTGCGCTTCGCGGGCGGACGGGAGTTGACGCTGGGCGACCTCGGCGCGCGCCAGGGCATGGTCGGCGGCATCAACGCCGTCATCGTCGGCAACTACCTGACGACGCTGGGCCGCTCGCCGCAGGAGGACCTCGACCTGCTGGCGGAGCTCTCGATGCCCGTCAAGGAGCTTTCGAAGACGCTGTGAGCTACTGCCCGGGGTGTGGGAAGACGGTCGAGGAGGCCGGGCACGAGACGTGCGTGCGGGCACTCGACCCGCCGCGCTGGTGCGTGCACTGCGGGCGCAAGCTCAAGGTCCAGGTGCTCCCGACGGGCTTCAAGGCCGCATGCGTGAGCTGCCCGACGTAGCGCCCGAGCTGCGGCGCTTCCTCCGGGAGGTTCAATCCGCGCAGGGTCCGCGCGTGACGCTCGACGGCCGCGACGTGCTCCTGCTCTGCTCGAACGACTACCTCGGGCTGGCGGGCGATCCGCGCGTGGCCGAGGCGGCGGGCGAGGCGGCGCGGCGATGGGGCGCGGGCGCCGGCTCCTCCCAGCTGGTGAGCGGGCATATGAGCATCCACCGCGAGCTCGAGGAGCGGCTGGCCGACCTCAAAGGCACCGAGGCGTGCCTGCTGTTCGGCTCCGGCTACCTCGCCAACACGGGCGTGGTCGCGGCGCTGGCCACCGACGGCGTGGTCGCGTCGGACGCGTTGAACCACGCCTCGATCATCGACGGCTGCCGGCTCGCGCGGGCGCGCACGGTCGTGTACGAGCACGGCGCGGTGCCGGAGGGCGCGGACGTGATCGTCACCGACGCCGTGTTCTCCATGGACGGTGACGTGGCGGACCTGGAGGGCTTGGTCGAGACGGGCGCGCGCGTGATCGTCGACGAGGCGCACGCGACGGGGGTCGTGGGGCGCGAAGGCCGGGGTCTCGTGCACGAGCTGGGGCTGCAGGACCACGTCATCACGATCGGCACCTTGGGGAAGGCGCTCGGCTCCTACGGCGCGTTCGTGTGCTGCTCGCGCGAGGTCGCCGACTACCTGGTCAACCGGGCGCGCACGCTGATCTACTCGACCGCGCTGCCGCCGCCGTCGATCGGGGCGGCGCTCCGCGCGTTGGACCTGATGGATGCGGAGTTGATGGCGCGGCTGCACGCGAACGCGCGCGAGCTGCGGGCCGCGCTCGGCGTCGAGGTGAGCGACATGCCGATCGTCCCGCTGGTGATCGGCGAGCCCGACGACGCGATGGCCGCGTGCGCCGACGCGCTCGAGGAGGGCGTGTTCGTCCAGGCCATCCGTCCCCCCACCGTGCCGGACGGGACGTCCCGTCTACGGGCGGTCGCAACCGCCGCTCACGACGTGGTTGAACTCCGTCACGCCGGGGCAACATTGCATGAGAAGGCGATGAGCTATCGTCTCTCCGGAAGGGAAGTAGTCCCGACGGGTGGCGTTCGTCAGCACGGCCGATAGGCCCGGCGCCACCGGCCGGATTGCGGCGGACGAAACCTTCTCCCTTACCTGCCTGGAGAAGGACAACCTGTGTTTGCCGCTAGTTCTGCAAATGAGCTGAACCTGGACATCAACCTCGCGACCTGGGGCATCCTCGCGGGCGTGATCGTCGTCATGGCGATCTTCGACCTCGTGATCTATGCCCGCGGGCACGTCCCGAGCGTGCGCGAGAACACGATCTGGTCGATCGCGTGGATCGCCGTCGCGCTGATCTTCGGCGCCGTGTTCTGGTGGTGGCAGGGCGGTGAGGCCGGCTCGCAGTTCTACGCCGGTTATCTGCTCGAGCGCTCGCTGTCGCTGGACAACATCTTCGTCTTCGCGGTGATCCTGAGCTACTTCGCGGTGCCCGGCCAGCACGCGCAGGCCAAGGTGCTCGCGTGGGGGATCATCCTCGCGCTGCTGCTGCGCCTCGTGTTCATCATGCTCGGCGCGGCGCTGCTGGACGCGTTCCACATCACCTTCTACTTCTTCGGCCTGATCCTGCTCTACACGGCCTGGAAGCTCGCCCGCCACGACGACGCGGAGATCGAGCCCGAGCACAACCCGGCGCTCAAGTTCATCCGCAAGCACGTGACGATGTCCGAGGAGTACGACGGCGAGAAGGTCTTCACGAAGGTCGACGGCAAGCGCATCGCGACGCCGCTGCTCGCCGTGTTCATCGTGATCGCGACGACCGACATCATCTTCGCCGTCGACTCGATCCCGGCGATCTTCGCGGTCACGCAGGAGTCGTTCATCGTCTTCGCCGCCAACGCCTTCGCGCTGATCGGCCTGCGCGCGCTCTACTTCCTGCTCGTCGGGCTGATGGACAAGTTCGTCTACCTCACCCAGGGCCTGTCGTTCATCCTTGCGTTCATCGGCGTGAAGATGCTCCTGGTGGACATCTGGCACGTGCCGATCTGGCTGTCGCTCGGCGTGATCGTCGTGACGCTCGCGCTCACCGCGCTGCTGTCGATGCGAGCCGATCGGAAGAAGACGGCGTCGGCAGCTTGATCTCGACGTGCTCGTGGCTGCAGGGCGGACCTGCGGCCACGTGCAGTCGGCGCTTCTCGAGGTTCATGACGACCGAGGCGACCGTGACGGTCCGATCGACCCACGGGTCCTGGGGATCGACGTGGCGGCAGACGCCCCGCGGGTGGCCGGCGTGGGAGCGGAGCGCGTCGAGCAGCGGCTCGGACTTCACGATTTCCAGCCGCTGGTGCGTGGTCGGGGACTCGAGTGCCATGACGTCGGTGCCCGCTTTGGGTGGCTCGATGAAGTGGTTCGTGTGGGCGCCGACGGCACCGCGGATGACGTTCGCGCCGCCGGGGCTGAGCTCCACGTGGGCGACGTCGCCGGGGGTCGCGACGGTGATAGCGCTCGAGGCCGTGACGCGCGCGTTCGTGAGGAGCGCGATCGCGTCGTCGACGGTCTTCGTGCTTGTCAGGACCTCGCGGAGCAGGATGTGGATCGGGGTGCCGTCCGTGCCGCCGTCGGCGGTCGTGCGCAGGATGTTCAGGCAGACGCCGAGGCCCGCGTCGTTGAGGCCGATCTTGGCGAGGATGCCGGCTTCCGTCACGGTCGCGAACCAGGTGGATGGCGTTTCCACGATCCAGATCACGGTCGACGCTGAGAGGTCCGGGTGCCAGTCCCAGTTCTGGGCGAGCAGGCCGCCGGCGCCCTGGACGGAGCACTCGTCGGCGCCGTTGAGAATCTCGGTTCTCGCGTTGACGGCGCGGAGGAAGGCGGGGTCGACCTGCGCGCCGCGCGCGATGGCGTCGATCTCCTCATGGGGCGGGAGCGTGCCCGGCGGCGTGACGCCGCGCTCGGCGAACATGCGCTCATAGACCGCGACCGTGTGCTGCACCTGCGTCGCCATGGCGCGTCCGAACGCCTCGCCGCGGGCTGCGGGCGTGGCCTCGTCCGAGCGGTGGACGGGGAACGTCATGAGGTCACGAAGGCTGCCACATCGGCGTGCGTCGCGAACCACACGTCGGCGCGTTGCTTGATCTCGTCGATCAGGCGGTCGATGAGCGCGATCCGGTGGCCGCGGCCGATCACCTCGGGGTGCATCGTGTAGGTGAGGTGGCGGCGTTCCTGGTGCGCCGACTCGAACTCCTTGAGCCACGTGTCGAGGAAGGCCTCGGGCGCGGTGAACGCGTCGCCGCGGCCGGGCTTCCAGTGCAGGTGCGGCCAGTCGTCGAGGCTCCAGTGGACCGGGAGCTCGATCAGGTCGTTGCCGAGCAGGTACGGGCGGTCGTCGCCCATCAGGCTGGAGTCGTACGTGAAGCCGTGCTCTCTGAGGAGCTGCAGCGTGATCGGCGTGAGCTCCCAGCTGGGGCTGCGGTAGCCGATCGGGGTTTGGCCGATGGTCTGCACGAGCGCCGCTGTGCCTCGTTCGATCTCCTCGCGCTGTTGCGCTTCGGTGGCGCCGTCGCTGCGCAGGTGCAGGTAGCCGTGGTGGCCGATCTCGTGACCTTCGGCGGCGATGCGCTTGATCGCGTCCCGGTGCAGCTCGGCCGTGTAGCCGGGGACGTAGAACGTGGCCTTGATGTCGTGCTTCGCGAGTGTGCTGAGGATGCGCGGCAGTCCGCGCGTGATCCCGTACCGCGCCTCGCTCAGCGTGGAGAGGCGGTCCTTGTAGGCCGGGTCCTCGCCGAGCCAGCCCGATTCGGCGTCGACGTCGAACGTCAGAGAAATAGCCGTTCGGGCGTTATTCGGCCAATCCGCTCGCACTTCTGCAGATTGTGGCCGAAGACAAGGGGAGATGACCGCCATCCTCCAGGAGGCCGCCCGCGCCGCTGAGCTGCGCGAGATTCTCGACGCCGGCCTCATCCGCTCCCTGTACCAGCCGATCGTCGACCTCGACACCCGTGAGGTCGTCGGCTACGAAGCTCTGGCGCGTGGCCCGGTCGGGTCCGCTCTGGAACGCCCTGACCTGCTGTTCGCCGCCGCCCGGTCGTCGGGGTTGCTGGCGGAGCTCGAGTGGGCGTGCCGCGCCGCCGCCCTGAGCGGCGCGCTGGACGCCCGTCTGCGCAAGACGCTCTTCGTCAACGTCGAGCCGTCGCTGCTCGACACGCCCGTCCCGGATTCGCTCAGCGAGCTGATCGCCCGCGCCACGCGTGAGCTCGACGTCATGATCGAGCTCACCGAGCGCGCCCTGACCGACAAGCCCGCCGAGGTGCTCGCCCGCGTCCAGGCGATGCGCGCGGGCGGTCTGATGATCGCCCTGGACGACGTCGGCGCCGACCACCGCTCCCTCGCCCTGATGCCCTTCGTGAACCCGGAGGTCATCAAGCTCGACCTGCGCCTGGTGCAGGAGAACCCCTCGCCCGCGATCGCCGCCATCGTGCACGCGGTCAACGCCGAGGCCGAGCGCTCCGGCGCCGTCCTGCTGGCCGAAGGCATCGAGACGGAAGCGCAGCTCGAAGTCGCCCGCGCCCTCGGCGCCCGCTACGGCCAGGGCTGGCTCTTCGGCTATCCCGCCGAGCTGCCCACCGGCACCCAGCCGCTCCCGACCCCGCTCGCCCCGCGCCGCGTCTCCTCGCCCGTGCCGCCGAGCCCGTACCGCGCCGTCGCGGCCCGCGTCCGCCCCCGCCGCGGCACCAAGGGCCTGCTGCTCGCGATCTCCAAGCACCTCGAAGCCCAAGTCGCCGCCCAGGGCGAGTCCGCCGTCGTCTTCGCCGCCTTCCAGGAAGCCCGCCACTTCACCCCGCGGTCAGCCGCCCGCTACGAGGCCCTGGCCTCCTCGGCGGCCCTGGTCGGCGCGCTGGGCGTGGGCCTGTCGGCCGAACCGGTCCCCGGCGTGCGCGGAGCGTCCCTGGACGCTTCCGACGCCCTCGCCGGCGAGTGGAACGTGACGGTCATCGCCCCCCACTTCGCCGCGGCCTTCGTCGCCCGCGACCTCGGCGACACCGACTGCCCCGACATGGAACGGCGCTTCGACTTCTGTCTGACCTACGACCGCGACCTCTCGATCGAGGCCGCGCGCGGGCTGCTCGCCCGAATCGCCCCGCGGTAGGGGGAGAACATTCACTGCCCCCGCCTATAGGGGGCAGTGAGCTACTCCATTGGGTTGCAAATCGGGCGGCGATTTGGAAGCTTGCCGCCCATCAGACGCTTCGCTACCACTCAGGCCGCACTGATCGCGCTGATGCTCGCGCTCCTGTGGTGCGGCGAAGCGCGAGCCGGGACGATGTACGTCTACTCGTGCCACGGCCCTTCCGGATTGCCAGTCGGTACGAGCGGCTGGGCTCCCATGCCGGGCGCTTCGCGTTCGGAGGTATCGAACGACTGCGTCTCAGGACCGCACGGAACGCTGTTCGCCCAGGCGGTCGGAGCTCAGCCCTTCGCTGGCGCGAAGCACATCTGGTGGGCGTTCACGGCGGCTCGCGATACCGCCATAAGCGGCTTCTCCGTATCGGCGTGCGGCAAGATCGACGGCACGTGGGTCTGGATCAATTGGGACCGCCCCGTGCCCAAGCTCAACACCAGCCCTGTGCGGCTCCCGGAATCCCTGGGGATCAACTCGGATATCGGCTGCCACGGACAACCCCCGTACTGGACCGAGTCCAGGAACGTCGTCCAGCGTCAGGGACTAGCAACTTCGCAGCTGTTCTTCGTCGCGACCTGCGGCCTATGCGACTTCGACTTCCTTCGGGGAAGCATCGAAGTCAGCAGTTTCCGCGCTGACATCCGCGACGATGCCGCTCCGATTGTCAGTGCCGTCCGCGGACCGCTCGTCACGAACGTCTCGCATGCTGGCGTCGAGAGCGTCGAGTTCGACGCGTCCGATGCCGGAGTCGGCGTCTACCGCGCGATCGTTGAAGCACGCATTCTCGGTCAAGGCAAGTGGATCGAGCTCGCCGCTACCCCTATCGGCAGCAGCCGCGCCAGCTGCATCGAGGCCGACATGACTGCGCACAGGTACGAGTTCGACGATCCGCAACCTTGCCCGCTTGCTGTGTCAGGAGCGAAGCTCGACTTCGACGCTGGCCTACTTCCGCCGGCCGAGCATGAGTTGACAGTCGCCGTCGAAGACGCAACTGGCAACCGGACTTCTGTGATCACACCGCGCAAGTTCGCAGTCGCTGCGCCTGCCGGTTCCGCTTCACCAGCGCTCGCGGCGCCGTTGGCTCGAGCCATCACGCCTCGCCCCGTCGTTCTCCGGATCGCCGACGGCTCGCGTCGTGCACTGTCGTCGGCCGAGGCCTTCCGGGTACGAGGCACGCTCACCGAACCCGACCATCGACCACTGGCCGGCGTGTCGCTGACGCTTCGCACACGCCCGTTCCTCCCGAAGCCGGGGGTCTCCACTGGGTCCTGGGCCACCGTCGGAAACGTCATCACTGGACCGGATGGGAAGTTCGATGCCCGCATTCCCAGGGGCGAGTCCCGAACGGTTCAGATCACGCGCGACGAGGCAGACGGTCTCATCGGCGTCGCGGCGCAGGTCGATGTTACGGTCCCTGCACAACTCACCGCCAAGGCGGCCTCTACCCGCATTCGCAACGGTCGCTCCGCAGTGCTTACCGGTCTTGTCGCAGGCCCGATTCCGTCCGGCGGAGTCCTGGTCGCGCTCGAGGTTCGAGAGCCAGGCCGCTGGATTCCCGTTGCCACGACCCGTCGGTGGGTGAGGACCACCGCGGCTGGACGGTTCAAGCTCGCCTACCGGTTCCGCCGCACGTTCGAGCCCGCGACGTACCGCTTCCGCGTCGTCGCGGCCGAAGACTCGGCCTTCCCCTACACTCGCGGCGTCAGCCGAACGATCACCGTGCGCGTGAGGCCATGAACCGCATCTTCGTCCTCACCGTCGTCCTCGCTCTCGCCCTCGCTGCTCGCGCCTCAGCTGAGCCGGTGGAGATCACCGCGCAGACGAAGGCCGCGAACGCCGAGTTCCTCCTACGCGCAACGCCGCCCACGACACCGGCGGCCATCTGCCTCGTCGACACGGGCGTGAACGCGAACCCGGACACGGCGAACGTCTTCTCGCGGCTGTCGCTCTACGGCCTTGATGGCACGGACGCGAGTCCCTCCCTCCACGGCACGCAGATGGCGATGCTGATGGGCGCTCCGTCGAACGGCTTCGGCATGGTGGGTCTCTGGCCGGCCGCTCGGATCGTCAGCGTCCAGGCGAACGATCCGGGACAAGACGCGGCGATCCCGGATGCCTACTCGACCGGGATCGACGAGTGCGCAACCCGGTCGATGACGGATCAGGTGCGCGTGATCGTCGTCACATTCGCGACCGAGGTGCCGCTCACCAGCCCCGAGCGCGCGTTCCTCAACGACGCGGTCAAGCGCGCACGGGAGCTCGGCGTCAACGTCGTCATCGCTGGAGGCAACCTCAACGGGCGGCCCATCGGCGCCCCGGCGGATGCGCCTGGCGCCATCTCGGTCGGTGCGCTCGACGCGACGACCGGAAGCCTGTGCGCGACGAGCGCGACCGGGACGACGCTGCTCGCCCCGGGATGCTCGATCGACGGGGCCCTTCCGAACTCAGGAGCGCCGACCACGAGCCAACAAGGCACGAGCGCGGCAGCCG
Source organism: Solirubrobacter phytolaccae (assembly GCF_027587195.1). Taxonomy (GTDB): domain Bacteria; phylum Actinomycetota; class Thermoleophilia; order Solirubrobacterales; family Solirubrobacteraceae; genus Solirubrobacter; species Solirubrobacter phytolaccae. The sequence goes on from NZ_JAPDDP010000020.1 coordinate 90,065, forward strand.
TGTTCGTCGCCGTCGGCCTTGCCGCCCTCCGGACCTGGCGCCCTGACCTGACGGTTGCCGCTGCCGAGGAGTTGATCGTCAACGCGGCGGTGCCCGTCGCGTCGGGGCGACGTCTCGACGCCGCTGCCACGTTCACCGCGGCAGGACTTGGGGGAGTCGCCCAACCGCCGGTCCCCACACCAACCGTCGCGCCTTCGCCGGTTCCGACGGCAACCCCTGGCCCGAAGAAGCCAAAGCTGGTGAAACCGCGTGCAACCGCTCGGCTCCGCGGACGCGTGCTCACGGTCCGCAGCATCAACCGCCCAGCGAAAGCACGGATGCGCGTGACCGTGTACGCGCGAGACAGCAAGAAGCGAACTCGCCGCATCGCCCGCAAGACCGTGCAAGCGTCGTCGGTTCGAGTCCGGGTCCAGCGGTGGTCGCGTGTGGAGGTCCAGTTCTCAGACCCGACGGGCGCGCGACTGGCGAGTTCCACGACGACCGTGGTCAGGCGATGAAGTCATTCGCGATCGGCCTCATGGTCGCTGCCCTCGCGGCGTGTGCGACTGTCGCGCACGCCGGTGTCTATGACGTGCGTCTGTGCGCCTCGGGAGCAGCAGATCCGGCCTGGGTCTCCCAGTCCACCGCCTCGTCGCTCTCGGCGACGAGACAGTGTCAGGCTCAAGCGAACGCTCAAATCAGCGGCTTCGCGGTACGTGACCGATCTGGTGTGCCAACGACCGCTGCCGGTGGCGAGGCGACGTGGTCCCTGCGTCCGCCTGCAGGCGCGACCATCCGTGCGCTGTCGCTCCAGCGGTTCTTGGGGAACCGCTCTGGGTGGGAAGCGGCCATCGTCACGGCCGAAGGGACCGCCCTGGAGACGTGCCCGATCGTCAGTGGATTCGTGTGCAGTCGCGGAGCCGCGGCGGGCGGAGCGAACTCGGTGACATTCGGCAGTCTGGCGACGTCGGGCATCACATTTCGCCTGAAGTGCGTCGCCGGCAGCTCGTGCATCAATGGTTCCGACGACCCTCGTGGGTGGGTCGCCGTGTACGGCGGTACTGCGCGTGTCGAGGACCCTGCGCTGCCTGTGATCGGGGCGTTCAGCGGGACGTTTGGGGACGCTGGGTGGCACAAGGGCTCGGACACCGTCGGCGTGTCTGCCACGGACGCCAGCGGCGTCAAGCAGTTGCGCATCGTTGTGCGCGGGATTGAGCTCGGGCGCAAGGACGGGGCGTGCGACTACACGCGGATGCAGCCATGTCCGTCAGCGCTCGACGGGACGTTCAGCTTCGACACATCGCGGGTCGTGGACGGCACGCATGAGCTGCAGGCGATCGCCGCGGATGCGAGCGACCAGACGGCCGTCGTAACCGGGACGTTGCGAGTCGATCGGAACGCGCCGCTCGCACCGAAGGACCTCAGCGTCACCGCGGCTGACGACGGGTCGTACGACGTTAAGTGGGTCAATCCGGATCAAGGGACGGCCTCGCCGATCGTGGCCGCGCGGTACGCGATCTGCGACCCCGCGCCGGGGTTGACGTGCCAACCCGCGCAGCGTGTGGCGGGGCCCGGGATCGCGAAGCTCAGCGGAGTGACGGTTACCGGGAAAGGAACGTTCCGGCTGTGGCTCGAGGATGAGGCCGGGAACGTCGATCCGGGGAACTCGAGTGTCGCGCCCGTGGACCCGGGGCTGCGGACGAACCCACGGGTGCTGGATACGAACCCGCCGATCCTGCTGCCGAGCGGGCCGACGCCGGCGTCGAAGTTGAAGATCGGGAAGGCGCGGCGGTCGGGTTCGACGCTCACGCTCTCCGGGACGATCGCGCGGGGCGCGTCGGCTCGGATCAGCGCGCAGCTCGCACGCAGCAAGAGCGGCAAGGCAATCGCGTCCGGGCGCACGAGTCCGCGAACCGGGAAGTGGACGATCAAGGTCAAGCTGTCGTCGACGCTCCGCCGCGCGGGCGCGATCTACCTGACGCTCACGTTCGCCGGGCAGGACAACTTCCGCAAGACGACGATCAAGCGGAAGCTGTCGCGGCGCAGCACGTCGGGCGGAAGCAGCACCGCCAACGAGTTCAGCGTCGAGACGGGTCGCTAGAGCGAGACGGCTGAGCGGGTCGCCACTCCCGTCAGCTCCGACGCCGGGACGGGGCGCCCGAACAGGAAGCCCTGGCCGAGGCGACAGCCGAGGGCGCGCAGCTCGTCCGCCTGCTCCTCGGACTCGATGCCCTCGGGCACGAGCACCAGACCGAGGGATTCGCCCATGGCCACGATGGCCTGCAGCAGCGCGCCGTCCTCGCAGGCCTCCTGGGTGAAGGAGCGGTCGATCTTCAGGACGTCCATCGGGAAGCGGCGGAGGTAGCTCAAAGAGGAGTAGCCCGTGCCGAAGTCGTCGATCGCCAGGCGGATGCCGAGCTTGCGCAGCGCCTGCAACCGCTCGGCGGAGTCCTCGCCGACCAGGGACGACTCGGTGACCTCCAAGACGAGCCGCGACGACACCAGCGACGCGTCGCGCAGCGCGCAGGCGACCTCCTCGACGAAGCCCTCCTGCTCGAGCTGGGCGCTCGCGACGTTCACGCTCAGGTAGGGCGCGCCCGCCCAGGCCGTGGCGGTGCGACACGCCTCGCGCAGGACCCAGCGGCCCAACGGCACGATCAGGCCGGTCTCCTCGGCCAGCGGGATGAACTCGCCCGGGCCGAGCAGCCCGCGCGTCGGGTGCTGCCAGCGGACCAGGGCCTCGAAGCCGGCGACGCGCCCCAGGTCCAGGTCGACGATCGGCTGGTAATGCAACACGAGTTCTTCCTTCTCGATCGCGCGCTCGAGCTGCTCGCGGCCGTCGAGCCGGGCAAGGGCGTGGACGTGCATGTCGGCCGTGTACACGGCGAAGCGGTTCGTGCCGGCGCCCTTCGCCGCGTACATCGCGAGGTCGGCGTTGCGCAGCAGCTCGTCGCCGGAGTCCGTCGCCGCGATGCCGATCGAGGCGCGCAGGTGCAGGCGCTTGCCCTCCAGCATCACGGGAGCGGCCAGCGCGGCGAAGAGCCGGTCGACCAATGACTGCGGGTCGACGACGTCCAGCGCGAGCACGGCGAACTCGTCGCCGCCCAGCCGCGCGACGGTGTCCGTGGCGCGCAGGGCGTGCCGGAGGCGCTCGCCGCAGATCTCCAGCAGCCGGTCGCCGGCGGCGTGGCCCAACGAGTCGTTGACGCGCTTGAAGTCGTCGAGGTCGAGGAAGGCGACGACGGCGGGCTCGCGGCGCTCGAGCACCTGCGCGATGCGCTCCTCGAACAGGGCGCGGTTGGGGAGTCCGGTCAGCGGGTCGGCGAACGCGAGGCGCTGCAGCTCCTCGTCGCGCACGCGGCGGCGGCCGGCGCGGTCGAGCAGGGCGAGCAGCGCCGTCAGAGCGATCACGCCGACGACCATCATCCCGAGCGTGCCGGCCCAGGCCAGGCGTTCGCTGCGCTCGGAGACCGCATCGGCGCGCACGGCGGCGACGCGCAACGCAGTCCGGATCGTGTCGAAGTCCACGGCGGCGTCGAGCCGCTCGGCCGCCTCGAAGTCGCGAGCCCGCATCATCGCGAACTCCTCCTCGATCAGCGGCTTGTAGGGCTTGAAGCGCTCGGCGATCGGCGCGACGCCCGGGACGCCCTCGCCCACCAGCACGTCGAGCTCACGCGTCATCCCGTCGAGCAGGACCGTCAGCTCGGACTGGACGGTGAGCGGCACGCGGCCTTGCTCGTTGGTCTCGGACTCGAGCGCGTCGATCCGGTTCGCGCTGGACTCGAGCTCGATCAGCACCTCGTAACGATCCCGCTGCTCGCCGGACCGCAGATGGAGCAGGGCGATGCCGGCGCCCGCCGCGAGAGCGACGAGCGCGACCACGGCCGCGATCATGAAGGTGCGCCTGCCCAGCATCTCCCCTGGGTGGTCGGCGCGAACGGACCGAGCTTTACCGGTTCACGACCCCAACGCCTTCTTGGTGACCTTCCCCATCGCGTTGCGAGGCAACGTTTCCAGGTACCGGACGTCGCGGGGACGCTTGTGCGGTGTGAGGAGCCGGGCCACGTGATTGGCGAGCTCCTCCGCCGACGGCTTCTCGAAGCCCTCCTCGACCACGACCCACGCGATGATGCGCTCGCCGAGGTCGTCGTCCGGCTCACCCGTCACCGCCGACTCCGCGACCGCCTCGTGCTCGTTCAGCGCGTTCTCGATCTCGCCGGCGCCGATCTTGTAGCCGCCGCTCTTGATCAGGTCCGTCGCGCGCCGGCCGACGATGCGGATGTAGCCGTCCTCCGCACGCGTCGCGACGTCCCCCGTCGCGAACCACCCGTCACGGAACGCCTCCGTCGTCGCGTCCGGCCGGTTCAGGTACTCGAGGAACAGGTTGTTCCCGCGCACCTGGATCTCGCCGACCGTCTCGTCGTCCCAGACGTCGAGCTCGTCGCCGGCGTCGTCGACGAGCCGCACGTCGACACCGTCCAGCGGCACCCCGACCGTGCCCGGCCGCCGGTCGCCGTCCGCCCGGATCGCCGTGTTCATCAGCGTCTCGCTCATCCCGTAGCGCTCGACCACCTCCTGCCCACACGCCGCCTTGATCCGCGCGTGGTCCGCCGCCGGCAACGCGGCGCTCCCGCTCACCAGCAAGCGCGCGCCCGCGAACGCGGAAGCCAACGACGAATCCGCTTCCAGGTCCGCCGCAAGCCGGTGGTACATCGTCGGCACCCCGAACAGCATCGTGGCGCGCCCCCGTAAGGCGTCCGCGGCGGCGCCTGAGGAGAACTTGCCCAGGTGCCACGATCCGCCGCCGAGCCGCAGCGGCCCCAGCGTCCCGAGGATCAGCCCGTGCACGTGGAACAGCGGCAACCCGTGAGCGACCACATCGGAACCCGTCCAGCCCCATGCGTCCGCCAGCGCATCGAGGTTGCGGGCCAGCGCCCGCCGCGGCAGCACGACCCCCTTCGGCGGCCCGGTCGTCCCCGACGTGTAGACGACGATCGCCGGGGCTTCGTCGTCGGGCTCCTCGGCCGGCCACTCCCCCGCATGGGTGAGGTCCACATCGTCGAGGATGAGGTCCGGCGAGGAGTCCGAGAGGATGTGCTCGAGCTCCCGTTCGCCCGACTTCGGGTTGATCGGCACGATCGGCACCCCGGCGGCCAGCGCGCCGACCACCGCAACCACCGTCTCCAGGCGGGTTTCCGCCACCACCGCCACGCGCGCCGCCCCGCTCACGCGCGCGCACACCGCACCCGCGGCGGACGCCAGCTGCGCGTAGGTCAGGGTGTCATCTCCCACCCGGATCGCCTCGGTTTCACCCGGGTCACGCAAACCTGTCAAAAGCACATTCGAAGTTCTACCCCTTGCAGAGTCACCGAGTCGTGCCGATGACAGGACTAGACCATGCCCGGCACCACCGCCACACCCCGAGCCCTCGTCGTCGACGACGCAGCCGAGAACCGGATGCTGGTGAGCGCCCTGCTCATCCAGCAGGGGTTCCAGGTGGACCAGGCCGCTGACGGCGAAGCGGCCGTCGTCGCCGCCGAGAAGCTCAGCCCCGACCTGATCGTCCTCGACATCGGCCTGCCCGACATCGACGGCGTCGAGGTCTGCCGTCGCGTGCGCTCGTTCAGCGACGCGCACGTCCTGATGCTGACGGCCCAGGACACGGAGCTCGACAAGGTCGTGGGCTTCGAGGCCGGCGCCGACGACTACGTGACCAAGCCGTTCAGCGTCGCCGAGCTCGTCGGCCGCGTGAAGGCCGTGCTCCGCCGCGCGAGCCGCACCGCCACGGCCCCCGCCGCGACCTTCGCCGCGACGACCACGCCCGACACGACCCGCGCGTTCGGCACGCTCACGATCGACCCGCTCGCCCGCGAGGTCACGCTCGAGGGCAAGACCCTCGACCTCACCCGCATCGAGTTCGACCTGCTCGACACGTTCACCGCCGAGCCGCGCGTCGCGTTCAGCCGCGCCCAGCTGCTCGAGCGCGTGTGGGGCCCCAACTGGTTCGGCGACGACCACCTCGTCGACGTCCACGTCTCCAATCTTCGCCGTAAGCTCGCCGATGACCCCCGCTCTCCGGACTTCGTCTGCACGGTCCGCGGCGTTGGTTACCGGATGGGCGCGGGCCGGTGACAGCACTCGGCGTCGAACTCCCGGCGGCGCTGGAGGACGGCGTCCTGGTCTGGGAGCCGAACGGCTCCGTCGTTGACATCAACCCCGCCATGGAGCGGATGCTGGGCGCCCCGCGTGACCTGATCATCGGCGCCCCGTCGGACCCGTCGAACCTCGTCGCCCCGGGCGGCGGCTCGCTGCCCGCCGAGCAGCTGCCCGCCCGGCGCGTGGAACGGACCAACGGCCGCGTCGACCAGGAGTACGGCATCGACCTCGGCGACGGCGACGTCCTCTGGGTCGCGGTCCGCTCCGCCCCCGCGCCCGACGGCCTGATCGCCTCCGTCTTCACCCCGATCACCGAGGCCGAGGCCAAGGCCCGCGCCGCCGCGCGCATCACCACGCTCGTCGACGAGTCACCCGACCTCGTGTGGATGTTCGACGCCTCCGGGATCATCGAGTACGCGAGCCCGTCCGTCGCGGACGCGCTCGGCCTGCGCCAGGACGAGGTGCTCGGCCGCCTGTGGCGCGCGCTCACCCACCCCGAGGACGTCCCCGTGCTGCGCGCCGCGCTCGCCGACGCGGGCCCGGACGAGCCGCGCACGAAGATGCTCGAGCTGCGCCTGCGCACGCGCGAGAACGCCTACCGCACGATCCAGGGCCAGGCGACCCTGCGCTTCCACGCCGGCAGGGCGATCGCGGTCGAGATCACCGGCCGCGACATCACCCGCACGCGGGCCGCCGAGGTCCGCGGCGACAAGCTCTCCACGCAGCTGGAGGCGCTCGTCGCCAGCGCGCCGGACGGGATCATCATGGCCGACGCCGAGGGCAAGATCGTCGTCATCAACGAGCAGGCTTGCTCGCTGATGGAGCTCGCCGTCACCCCGAGCGAGCTGATCGGGCAGGACGCGCGCCTCATCGGCAGCGCGATCCGCAAGCTGATCGCCGACCCCGAGTCCGCGATCTCACGCCTGCGTGAAGTCGCGGAGGCGAAAGAGCCCGTGCGGTTCATCCACTTCGAGTGCGCGGACGGCCGGCGCGTCGGCTTCGACTTCGTCCCGCTCGACGACGGCGGCCGCCTGTGGACGTTCCGCGACGCCACCCACTTCAAGCTCGTCGAGGAGGAGCAGCGCGGCTTCCTCGCGACGATGAGCCACGAGCTCAAGACCCCGCTGTCGGGCATCGCGGGCGCGGCCGAGCTGCTGATCGACGCCGGCCTGCCCAAGTACGAGCAGGAGCTCGCCGAGGTGATCTCCGACGCCGCGCAGTCGCTCACCGGGCTGCTGCGCGACGTGCTCGACGTGTCCCGCGCCGAGGCCGGGCGCGAGGAGCACGAGGCGTCCGACTACGACCCGCGCCGCCTGCTGACCTCGGTCGCCGGCGTGCTGCGCCCGAGCCTGCGCGGCCGCAACGTCGAGCTGGACGTGAGCGTCGATCCGCACGTGCCGGACGCCCTGCGCGGCGACCCCGCACGCGTGCGCCAGATCGTGCTCAACCTCGCCTCCAACGCCGTCAAGTACACCGAGGAGGGCATCGCGCGCATCGACGCGCTCGTGGACGGCGACAAGCTCAAGATCGTCGTCTCCGACACCGGCCGCGGCATCGCCGAGGACGACCTGCCGCGGCTGTTCGAGCCGTGGACGCGCACGCACACCCGCGCGTGGGCGGGCACCGGCCTGGGCCTCAGCATCGCGCGCCGCCTGGCGCGCGCCATGGACGGCGACGTGACCGTCGTCAGCACCCCCGGCGAGGGCTCGGCGTTCACGCTCGCGCTGCCGCTTCAAGCGGGCGAGGCCACGGCGGAGATGGGCTTCGCCGCCGCGCCCGCGCTCGTCGCGAGCAAGGTGCTCGTCGCCGAGGACGACGCCGCGCTGCGCCGCCTGATCGGCATGCAGCTCGGGCGCCTGGGCGTGACCACCGTGCTGGTCGAGCACGGCCAGGCCGCGGTCGACGCCGTGGGCCGCGAGACCTTCGACGCCGTCCTGCTCGACCTGCGCATGCCGGTGATGGGTGGGCTCGACGCCGCGCGCGCGATCCGCGCGCTCGACGACGAGGTGCCGATGCTCGCCCTCACCGCGGACACCGCCGCCGAGGACGTCGCGCACTGCCGCGCCGCCGGCATGGACGGCCACCTGGCCAAGCCGATCTCGCTGCCCGCGCTGCGCTCCGAGCTCGACCGCCGGATCACGCCGGTCCTGGACGACACGCTGCTCGACGAGCTCGCCGACAACCTCGGCGGGCGCGCGCTCGTGGACCAGATGCTGGCCGTCTACCACGGTGAGCTGCCGGGCCGGCTCGAGCGCCTGCGCGCCGCGACCACGGCCGAGGAGCTGCGGGAGGCCGCGCACGCGCTGCGCTCGCCGAGCGCCGGCTTCGGCATCGCCCGCCTCGCGTCCCGTCTGCGCCGGGTGGAGGCGGCGGCGCGCAAGGGCATCGTCGCGCCGCTGGACTGCATCCTCGACGCGGCCGGCCAGGCCGACCGCGCGCTCAACTCACGGCTTCACGCCGCCGCGTAGGCCGGGCTCAGCCAGCGCGTCAGCAGCAGCGCCAGGTTCACCATGTTGGCCGGGTCGGTCAGCATCGTGTAGTGGTCGCCGCCCGCCGCGAGCAGCTCGATCCGCGCGTCCCAGCCGAGGTCCTCGTACAGGCTGTCGACCGGCTGGACGACCGTGACGGGCACGCCCGCCGGTTCGTGCCGGCTGATCAGGCGGTAGCCGTAGGCCCGCGCGCGCTGATGCTGGAAGAAGCCCTTGCGCAGCGCCTCGGGGGCGCCGAACCCGTGCTGTGAGAGGCGCTCGACGAGCGGGTCCAGCTCCGTCTCCTCGAGCTCGAGGTCGCGGCCCCGGCGCGCGCTGACGAGCTGCGCGTACGAGCGCACCAGCTCCGCGTCGGTCGGCTTGCCGCTCATGCCCGGCGCGATCGAGTCGAGCAGGATCGTGTGCCGCGGCGGCCGCGTCAGGCGGGCCGCGAGGGCCTCGGCGACGACGCCGCCGACGCCCCAGCCGACCAGCACGCGCGGCTGGCGCGGGTCGAGCGTGAGCCGCAGCCGGTCGGCCATCGAGTCGACCGTCGTGTTGGGGTCGTGCTCCCAGTAGCCGTTGAGCGCTTCAAGCTCGAGGACGCGCAGCCGGGTGCCCGCGGGGAGGTGCCGGCCGAGGCGGGGCCAGCAGAGCGGAGAGAGTTCGCCGGGGTGGATGACGCAGAGCTCGGTCACACCCATTAGAGCGTGGCCGCGGCCTCCTGATACACGAAGTCGCGCACGTGCCGGTGATATTCGGGCACGTCCATCAGGAACGAGTCGTGCCCCCACGGCGACTCCACCTCGTGGTGGCGCACGTCCGCGCCCAGCGCGCGCAGCTGCTCCTCCATGTAGACCGAGTGCTCGGTGCCGAACCGCCAGTCGCTGGAGAAGCTCACGAGCAGGTACTTCGTCGGCGGTGCGGCGGGCCCGTCCGCGAACGGCTCGTAGTAGTCCATCACGCGCGACAGGTACAGGTACGTGTGCGGGTCGAAGCGGGCGAGGAAGATCTTCGCCTGGTGGTCCAGGTAGTGCTCGACCTCGAAGTCGGACTGGATCGTCATCTCCGCGCCGGGCACGCGGCGGGCGCGCGAGAACTTCAGCTCCATCCCTTCCTCGGAGAGGTAGGTGATGTGGGCCATCATCCGGGCGACGTCCATCGCGTCGTGGTTGTGGATCGCGTGGCGGGCGACCTTGCTGAACGCGATGTTCTGGGCGCTGAGGCGTGCGGTCGCGCAGACGAGGACCGCGCGCTCGATCTCGTCGGGATGGTCGAGCGACCACTGCAGGATCTGCATCCCGCCGAGCGATCCGCCGACGGCCGCGTAGACCTTCTCGATACCGAGGCCGCGCAGCAGCGCGCGGTGCGTCTCGGCCATGTCGCGGACGGTGAACAGCGGGAAGTCCAGCCCGTAGCGCTCACCCGTCGCCGGGTTGGTGGAGGCCGGGCCGGTCGTGCCCTTGCAGCCGCCGAGGATGTTCGAGCAGATGACGTGGAAGCGGTCGGTGTCGATCGTCTTGCCCGGCCCGATCAGCGTGTCCCACCACGTCACGACCTCCGCGTCGCCGGTGAGGGCGTGGCAGATGTAGACGACGGGGTTGGCCGGGTCGCCGTAGCGGGCGTAGGCGATCTCGAGCGGCGCGAGGTGCGCGCCGGACTCGAGCTTCAGGCCTTCCGGCAGGACGAGGGTCTCAACCACGGGTGCGCTTGGAGGAGATGACGCCGGTGTCGAAGCCCGCGAGGTGCAGGCCGCCGTTGAAGCGGGCGTGCTCGATCTTGATGCAGCGGTTGGAGACGACGTCGAGGCCGGCCTCATGCGCGATCTCGGCCGCCTCGTCCGAGTGCAGGCCGAGCTGCATCCAGAACGCCTTCGCGCCCACCTCGACCGCCTCGCGCGCGACGCCCGGGAGCTGGTCGGCGCGGCGGAAGACGTCGACGACGTCGGGCGCGCCGGGCAGATCCTGCAGCGACGGGTAGCACTTGGCGCCGAGGATCTCGGTCTCGTTCGGCGTGACCGGCCAGACCTCGAAGTCGGTGCTCGAGGACAGCAGGTAGGTGAGCACGAAGTTGCTCGCGCGCGCGGGCTTCGCGGACGCGCCGACGACCGCGATCGTCTTCGCGCGGCGCAGGATCGCCAGGCGCTGGCCGGCGGTGGGCGGGGTCCAGGTGGTGCTCATCCGAGTGCCCGATCGAGGTCGAAGATGATGTCGTCCGGGTCCTCGATGCCGACGCTGATGCGGACGAGCTCGGGCTTGACACCCGCGGCGTCCAGCGCCTCCGTCGACAGCTGGCGGTGGGTCGTGGAACCGGGGTGGATGACGAGCGTGCGCGTATCGCCGACGTTCGCCAGGTGCGAGCACAGCTCGACGCGGCCGATGAACGCCTCGCCCGCCTCGCGCCCGCCTTCGCAGCCGAAGGCGAACACCGCACCGGGTCCCTTCGGCAGGTACTGCTTGGAGAGCGTGTGGTTCGGGTCGTCCGGCAGCCCGCCGTAGCGGACCCAGCTCACGCGCGGGTCCTGGTCGAGCCACTCCGCGACCTTCTGCGCGTTGGCCACGTGCGCGTCCATCCGCAGCGGCAGCGTCTCCATGCCCTGCAGGATCAGGAACGCGTTGAACGGCGACAGCACGCCGCCGAGGTTGCGCAGGCCCTCGACGCGCAGCTTGGTGGCGAAGCCGTACTCGCCGAAGTTGTCCCAGAAGCGCAGGTTGCCGTAGGTGGCGACCGGCTCGGTCATGACCGGGAAGTTGCCGTTGTCCCAGGGGAAGCGGCCGGAGTCCACGATCACGCCGGCGATCGACGTGCCGTGCCCGCCGAGATACTTCGTCGCCGAGTGGATGACGATGTCCGCGCCGTGGTCGAGCGGGCGGCACAGGTACGGGCTGGCGAGCGTGGAGTCGACGACGAGCGGGAGCCCCGCCGCGTGCGCGACCTCGCCGAGCGCCTCCAGGTCCGCGACCGTGCCCGCCGGGTTGGCGATGATCTCCGTGTAGAGGAGCTTCGTGCGGCCCGGGATGATTGCGTCGGCGAAGGCCTGCGGATCGTCGGGCGCGACGAACGTCGTCTCGATCCCGAGCCGGCGCAGCGTCACGTTCAGCAGCGTGAACGTGCCGCCGTACAGGGCGCTGCTCGCGACCACGTGGTCGCCGGATTCGCACAGTTGCGTGAGCAGGAGCGTCTCCGCCGCCTGGCCGCTGCCCGTCGCGACCGCGCCGATGCCGCCCTCGAGGCTCGCGACGCGCTCCTCGAACGCCGCGACGGTCGGGTTGCCGAGCCGCGAGTAGATGTTCCCGTACTTCTGCAGCGCGAACAGGTCGGCCGCGTCCTGCGTGTCCTCGAAGACGAAGGACGTGGTCTGGTAGATCGGGACGGCACGCGCCCCCGTCGTCGGGTCCGGGCGGGCGCCGGCGTGGATGGCGCGGGTGCGCATCCCCCAGTCCCGGTCAGCGGCGTCGCTCATGCTCATGACGGTACCGACGTGGCCTCGCGGGCTCTCATCGACGGCGTGTCAGCAGTGTCGACGTCAGCGTGACAACAAACACGGTGGGCAGAACTCTTGCAATTCTGCATACAGAGCTTTCCGGTGCATTGGCGTCGAAGGCTTTGAACCATTTTCTGGCGCATAAAGAGCCGGAAACATGCGCCTACGCAGGCCCCCTCGTCCGTATAGCGTCACGCCGTCTTTGGAATAACGGCGGGGAGCAAGATGCGGCGAGCAGTTCTATTCGGTGCGGTGTTGGTAGCGAGCTTGATGGCATCAGTGCCTGCCTCCGCTCAGACCCACACCCCGGCGGGGTGCAGGGACAACGATCTGTTGCCTTCACCTGGTCGCGACCGCGGGGATGGCATCTACGCCAATGGCGAGATCGTGACCTACACGGTCAACATCACCAACGTCGGCCCGTTCGCGTGCGAGGTTCGTGACGTGAACCTCACGTTCACCTTCCCCGGCCCGGACGGCACCCCCGACCCCTCGACGACGATTCCGATCGTCACCGGCGCCACGTACGTGTCCGGAACCCCCCGGACCCTCGTCGCGACCCTGCGGCACAAGCTGGCGCTCAACCCGGGGGTCACGCGCACGCAGGCCCGGGTGAACATCACCCATGGCTGGCTGCAGGACCTCGCCGGCGCCTTCGACCCGATCACCGACCAGCGGTTCGTGAGCACCAACGTCGCGGCGCCCACGATCACGATCGACAAGAAGGGCTCGATCGAGAGCGGCGTGGCGCCGCAGAACGTCACGTACACCTACGACGTGACCACCACGGCGTCGATTCCGATCCCGCTCAAGAACGTCGGCGTCAAGGACGACCTGTGCTCCAGCCCGACCTACGCGAGCGGGGACGACGGCGACGGCCAGCTCGAGCAGGGCGAGGTCTTCCGCTTCACCTGCACGACGCTCCACCAGGCGCCCGGCACCTACACCAACACCGCATACGCGTGTGCCTTGAGCGTCTTCGACGACCGTGAGGTCTGCTCGCCGCCCGACACGTGGACGGTCGTCCTGACGCCGCCGCCCGGCAACCCGCCGGCCTCGCCGCCGCCGGCCGGCCCGCCCGCCGAGACGGCCGTCAAGCCGGCCAACGCCACGCAGGCGCCGTGCACGCTGTCGACGCCGAAGGGCCTGACGGTCCGCGCGGGCGAGGTCACCACGATCAAGGCGACCGTGCGTCAGGTCGACGCGGGCACCTCGGTCAAGATCACGCTCCCAGGCGGCAAGACCGTGAGCGCGAAGACGAACTCCAAGGGCGTCGCGCTGCTGAAGGTCAAGCCGACGAAGACGGGCACCGCGCGGATCACCGTCGCTGAGTGCTCTGAGGTGCAGCGACTCACGGTTCGCGCCGCGCGCAAGACGCAGGCGAAGCGCGTGCCGCGTGTGACCGGTTAGATAGAGGTCAATGATCCTCAAGAAGTTTGTAGGGCTTGCGGCCGCGACACTTGTCGCGGCCGCGGCCGTGTTCCCCGCCGTGGCCTCCGCGGAGCGCGTCAGCACGCTCGGCAAGGAGTCCTTCTTCGCCTACGTGAACCGCGCGGAAGTCGCGCGCGCCGAGCCGAGCCCGAAGGCCAAGAAGGTCGCCAAGCTCACGCTCAAGACGCCTGAGAAGACCGACGACCTGGTGTTCGTGCTCGAGCGCACGGAGGTCGACGGCGAGGAGTGGCTGAAGGTGCGGCTGCCCGTGCGGCCGAACAACACCACGGGCTGGGTGCCCGCGACCGCGCTCAGCGAGCTGCAGCCGGTCGACACGTGGCTGAAGATCTCGACCAAGACGTTCAAGATCACGCTGATCAAGAACGGCAAGAAGGTCTTCAGCGCGCCGATCGGCGTCGGGCAGTCGCAGTGGCCGACGCCCAAGGGCCAGTTCTACATCCGCGCCAAGCTCAAGGGCTACGGCGGCGCGGGCTCGGTCTACGGGCCGCTCGCCTACATCACGAGCGCCACGTCGGACACGCTGACCGACTGGCCGGGCGGCGGCCTCGTCGGCGTGCACGGCACCAACCAGCCGGGCATCCTCCCCGGCCGGGTCTCGCACGGCTGCGTGCGCCTCAAGAACGCCGACATCCTCAAGCTCGAGAAGCTGATGCCGGTGGGGACCCCGATCACCATCACCTAGCCGGCCGGCCTGACCCCTTGGGTCGGGCGGAAGCGGTTCCCCGGGTCGACCTCGCGCTTGACCCGGCGGAGCCGCTCGAGGTTCGCGCCCCAGTAGTTGCGGGTGGCGTTGGTGAGGTCGGGATCGGCGTAGTTGAAGTACGCGCCGCTGCCGTAGGGAGCGATCGCCTTCCGGGCTTGCCTGACCTGGGCGCGCGCGGTCGCGATCGGTGCGTAGCTGATGACCTGGACGCTGAAGCGCGCGTCGCGGTGCGGGAACGCGGTGGCGTCGCGGTCGGGGCGGTTGATCGCGCCGCCGTAGGCGTCGAGGATGAGCGTGGCGCCGGTGTCCGTGGCGGCGACGAACGCGCCGCGCCCCTTGGCGGTCAGGCGCTTGGTGACGTAGATCGAGCTCGCGGCGAAGGCGGAGCGCGGCGGGTTCTGGTTGCCGGCCCAGCGGCGCTGCACGGTCAGGTAGTCGGCGCTGCCGACGGTCGGCGTGCCGCCGAGCGGGCGGACCAGTCGGCGGAGCGCGCTCGCGCTGCCCAGGTACTGGCCGAAGGCGGTCGCGCCGTCGCTCGTGAGCGTGAGGATCGCGGTCAGGTCCGAGGGGGCGCGCGGCGCGAACGCGTCCCAGCGGGCGAGCGCCTCCGCCCGTTGTGCGCGGGAGTAGGTGATGGAGAAGTAGGCGGCGCTGGTCACGCGGCGGGTCCTGAGCCGCACGGCGGTGACGATGGCGAAGCTTCCGCCGCCTCCACGGAGCGCCCAGAACAGCTCTCCGTCGTCCACGCGTCTGCGCTTGCCGTCGGCGTCGACGACGTCGAAGCTGGTCACGCGATCGCACGTGAGGCCGAACGCGCGGCCCGCGAGCCCCATCCCGCCGCCGAGCACGAGCCCGCCGACGGCGACGGTGGGACAGCTGCCCGCGGGGATGGTCACGCCCTTCGCGGCGAGCCGCGTGTAGACGTCGCCGAGGCGCGCGCCCGGGCCGAGCGTCGCGATCCCGTCGCCGAAGCGGATCGTGTCGAGCCGGTCGAGGTCGACCACCACCGCGGTGCTGCTCGTGCTGTTGCCGCTGTACCCGTGCCCGCCGGAACGCGCGACGAGCGGCACGTCGAACCGGTCGGCCCAGCTGACCACCGCGCGCACGTCGGCGGTGTCGCGCGCCTGCACCACGGCCGGCGGCTTCACCCCGTCCCAGCGCGTGTTGAACACGACCCGCGCGCCGCTGTAGCCGTTGTCGCCGGGCGTCAGCACCCGCCCGCGCACGGCGCTGCGCAACGCCCGCTCCTGCGTGCGTGTGAGCCGCTTGGCGTCGGCCACCTCGGGCCACGTGAGCGCGAGCGCCCCCACCGCGCCCCGAGCGATCAGATCACGCCGAGTGATCACGACCACAACCTAAAGGGGTCAGACCCCTTTATGTTTTCGCCATGGCGTATCGGCGTTTCGTGGCGCTCGGCGACAGCACGACCGAGGGACTCTGGGACATCAACCCCGACGGATCGTTCCGCGGTTGGGCGGACCGGCTGGCCGAGCGGCTCGCGCAGGACGAGCCGGACCTGCAGTACGCGAACCTCGCCGTGCGCGGGAAGCTCGCGCGGCAGGTGGTGGACGAGCAGCTCGAGCCCGCCCTCGCGCTCGAGCCGGACCTCGCGAGCGTGCTCTCCGGGCTCAACGACATGTTGCGGCGCGACTGCAGCGTGCTCTCGGTGATCGAGCGGATCGACCAGCTGATCGGCTCCCTGCGCGGCGCCGGCGCGGACGTGATCGCGTTCACGCTGCCCGACCCGGTGCCGATCAACCCGATCGCCAAGGGTGCCGCGCTGCGCCTCCGGAACCTCAACCTCGCGATCCGCGACCTCACGGCCAAGCACGGCGCGTACCTCGTCGATCTGGAGGCGCAGCCGGTCGCGTCCGACCGGCGGCTGTGGCACGTCGACCGTCTGCACGCGAACCCGTACGGCCACGCGCGGATCGCTGCCGCGGCGGCCGAGGCGATGGGCCTCGAAGGCGCGGACTCGTCGTGGACGCAGCCGTTCACCGACCCGCTGGGGCCGCGCTCGACCGTCTCCCATGCGGTGTGGGCCGGCAAGTACCTCGCGCCCTGGGTGATGCGCCGACTGCGCGGCGTCTCCTCCGGCGACGGCATCACCGCGAAGCGCCCGGAACTTAAAGGGGTCAGACCCCTTTAGGTTGCTTTAGGTTCCGGCGGTCGATCACGCGGACGGCCTTGCCCTCGCTGCGGGGGATCTCGCCCATCGGACGGACGAGCACCTTCGCGGTCACGCCGACCTGCTCGCGGATCGCCTCTTTCACGCGGGAGGCGAGGTTCGCGCCCCGGCCTTCACAGAGGATCGTGAGCTCGTCCAGCTGCTTCGGGCGATCGACGATCAGCTGGTAGTGCGGCGCGACGCCCTCCACGTGCAGCAGCGCCTCCTCGATCTGCGACGGGTACAGGTTCACGCCGCGGATGATCAGCATGTCGTCGACGCGGCCGCGGATGGCGCTGATGCGCGGCGAGGTGCGCCCGCACGCGCAGGGCTCGCGCGTGAGCGACGTGATGTCGCCGGTGCGGTAGCGGAGCAGCGGCATCGCTTCCTTGGTCAGCGTCGTGATCACCAGCTCGCCGTCCTCGCCGTCGCGCACCGGCGCGCGTGAGTCGACGTCGATGATCTCGACGAGGAAGTGGTCTTCCATCACGTGCAGGCCGTCGCGAGCCTCCGCGCACTCGGCGGCGACGCCCGGCCCGATGATCTCCGAGAGCCCGTAGACGTTCAGCGCCATGAGCCCGAGCGCCGCTTCGACCTCGGTCCGCATCGCGTCCGTCCAGGGCTCGGCGCCGAACATGCCGATCTCGAGCGCAAGATCGTCGGGCCCGATGCCGGCCTCGCGCAGGCCTTCGGCGATGTGCAGCGCATACGAGGGCGTCGAGCACAGCACCTGGCCCTGCAGGTCGCGCAGGAGCAGCGCCTGGCGCGCCGTGACGCCGCCGCTGACCGGGATCGTCAGCGCGCCGATCCGCTCCGCGCCCTGGTGGAACCCGAGCCCGCCGGTGAAGAGCCCGTAGCCGTAGGCGTTGTGGACGACCATGCCCGGCTTCACGCCCGCCATCGTCATGCACTCGGCCATGACCTCCGACCACACGTCGAGGTCGTGCTGCGTGTAGGCGGCGATGGTCGGCTTGCCGCGGCTCCCGGACGAGGCGTGGATGCGGCGCAGCGCCTCGCGCGGCACCGCCAGCAGCCCGAGCGGGTAGTGCTCGCGCAGGTCTTCCTTCGCCGTGAACGGGAGGTCGGTCAGCGCCGCCCAGTCGGCCGGGATGCGCTCGCCCAGCGGCGTCCGGCGTACCCGCTCGACCACCGCCTCAAGGTGTTCGGTCGTGCGCACGCCAGTTCTCCTCCAGGTTGCGGATCAGCGCGGGGCTGAAGTAGCAGACCGCCTGATCGCGGCAGTAGACGGACATGTATTCGCGAAAGACGTCGAGCGGCTCCTGGCCGACGCGGAACGCTCGTTTGTTGGCGCCGCCGGAGACCGCGCCCGCGGTCGACAGCGCCTGCGCGCGGGCGAGGATCGCGGCGTCCATCTCCCCCGGCTCCACGAGCTCGTCCGCGAGCTCCTCCGGCTGCAGCTCGCTGCCGGAGAGGATCGCCTGGCGCGCGCGGCGGTCGCCGACGAAGCGCGGGAGCCGCAGGTTCGCGGCGCCGGGGATGATGCCCTCGTTGCGGGCGGGGAGCGTGAGCCGCGTGCCGCGCTCGCAGAGGATGTGGTCGACGGTGAGCAGCAGCTGGCAGCCGCCGCCGATCGCGAACGTCTCCGCGGCGGCGATCCACAGCTTGTCGGCGCGGAAGACCTTGTGCACGAGCCCGAGGTCTCGGACGGGGAAGAACAGGTACGAGATCTGCCCGCGGTAGAGGTGCGTGAGGTTCAGGCCCGCGCCGAAGATGCGCCGGCCGGCGTAGCGCGGGTGGTCGACGACGCCGCCGCGCAGGACGCAGATCTCGGTGGCCTTGTCCCCCAGCAGGAGGTCGATGCCGGCTTCGAGCGGCGCGAGCGTGGTGTCGTCCTCGGCGTTGAGGTGGCGCGGGTTGCGCAGCTCGACGACGCCGACGTTGCCGTGGCGCTGGACGTGCGCGCGGCCGAGGTCGACCTCGCCGTCGCGCGCGAACGCCGCGGCGTGGGCGAGCGCCGGCGGCGTGGGCGCCAACATCGACTCGATCAGGTGCCGCCCGCAGGCGGGATCCGCGAGCACGTCAGCGAGGAACGCGCCCTGCGCGATCTCGAGCCCGGCCTTGTCTTTCTGCGCCTTCTCGGCCTCCGCGCCGACGTCTTCGCGGGTCGGCAAACCGGGTGCGGCGTACACGAGCTCCTCGGCCCGGAGGGGTCGCGTCAGCCCTTCCGTGAGCTCGTGGTAGATCCGCCGAGCCTCCATGAGCAAGAATCTACGCGCTTATGGCCCTGACCAACGAAGAGGCGAACGCCCTGTCGCGCAAGCGCGGCACTTCATGGGTGTACGAGCTCGCCCGCATCGTCCTCACCCCGATCGCCGCCGTGTGGTACCGCCTCAGGGTCACCGGTGCCGGGTTCGTGCCGGCCGAAGGGCCGGCGATCATCGCCCCGAACCACAAGTCGTTCTACGACTCGTTCTTCATCGGGCTCGCCACGAAGCGCCACCTGCACTTCATGGCCAAGACCGAGCTGTTCGAGGGCAAGAAGACCGCGCGCCTGCTGAGTGGCCTCGGCGCGTTCCCCGTCCGCCGCGGCACCGCCGACCCCGACGCGCTGATGACCGCCCAGGTGCACCTGGAGAAGGGCCGCGTGCTGGCGATGTTCCCCGAGGGCACCCGCCACCGCGACCCCGCGACGCTGCGCGAGCCCCGCCGCGGCGTCGGCCGGCTGGCGATCGAGGCGCAGGCGCCGATCGTCCCGTGCGCGATCACCGGCACCGACAAGCTGTTCGCCTGGGGCTGGTTCCCCAAGCCGGTCAAGGTCCAGGTCTCCTTCGCGCCGGCGATCACGCCCGCCGAGCTCGAGGCGACGCCCGAGGCCGCGCAGGAGCTGATCGAGAACCAGGTCTGGCCCGAGGTCGAGCGCGAGTTCAAGCGCCTGCGTGCGAACCCGGGCCTGATCGCCGCCGTCGTCGCCGCGCTCTCCGCCGCGGGTGGTGGCGTCGCCTACCAGCAGTCGCACAAGAAGCAGCCCAAGCGCAAGCAGCTCGCGACCAAGGCCAAGCGCGCGGTGCCGCGGCGCAAGAAGAAGAAGGGCCCGTTCGGAAGATAAAGGCCCTGGGCCTTTAGAAACGCTTTACCCCGCCGCGGCGGGTCCAGGTGCCGACCGCGACGCCGTCCTCGAGCGCCACGGCGCGGATGATGCCGCCGCCCGGATGGACGGTCTTGGTGTGCTCGGCCGGGACCGTGGGGGTGCGGTCGCGCCAGCCGAGCAGCAGCTCGTCGAACGCGGGGATGAGCACGTCGGGGACCGGGCCGTCCTCGACCTCGATGGACGCGGGCGGGCGGCAGTCGCGCAGTGGGAGGCCGGACCAGTACGCGAGGTCGCGCCGGTCGGCGCCGGCGTGGCACGCGTAGTAGCGCCGCGCGAGCTCGTCGAGGGACGCGTCGCGATCGGGCGCACGCGGAAGGTCGAGGGGGACGACGACGCGCGCGGCGGTGGGGGCGGACCGCGAGCCGGGCGCAGCGGCGCGCGGCGAGCCAGCGGGCGCGGACGGCGAGTCGGGCGCAGCGGCGCGCGGCGAGCCAGCGGG
>NZ_JAPDDP010000021.1 GCF_027587195.1 Solirubrobacter phytolaccae
CTGACCGCCGACAAGATGGCCCTCCAGCGCCTGTACGAGGCGTCCGAGAAGGCCAAGATCGAGCTGTCCTCCGCCCGCGAGGCGCAGATCAACCTGCCGTTCATCATCAACGACGCTTCCGGCTCCAAGCACCTGGACGTGCGCCTCACGCGCGCCAAGCTCAACGAGCTCGCCGGCCGCCTGATCGAGCGCGTCGTCGGCCCGGTCCAGCAGGCCCTGGACGACGCCAAGGACAAGGGCGTCAAGGAGATCGACCGCGTGGTCATGGTCGGCGGCATGACGCGCATGCCCGCCGTCCGCGAGAAGGTCACCGAGCTCACGGGCAAGGAGCCGCAACGCGGCGTGAACTCGGACGAGGTCGTGGCCGTCGGCGCCGCGATCCAGGCCGGCGTGCTCGGCGGCGAGGTCAAGGACGTGCTGATGCTGGACGTCACGCCGCTCACCCTCGGCATCGAGACCAAGGGCGGCGTGATGACCAAGCTCATCGAGCGCAACACGACGGTCCCGACCCGCAAGTCCGAGGTCTTCTCCACCGCCGAGGACAACCAGCACACCGTCGAGATCCACATCCTGCAGGGCGAGCGCGAGATGGCGACCTACAACAAGTCGCTCGGCAAGTTCCAGCTGGGAGGCATCCCGCCCGCGCCGCGCGGCATCCCGCAGATCGAGGTCGGCTTCGAGATCGACGCCAACGGCATCGTGCAGGTGTCGGCGCGGGACGTCGGCACGGGTGAGGCGCAGCAGATCACCGTGCGATCGGGAAGCGGCCTCTCCGAGTCCGAGATCGAAGAGGCGACCGAGCGCGTCGCCGCGCAGCGCGTCAGCTCGGCAAGCGTCGCGTCCGTCCCGGAACCGGATGAGCGTGGGGAGCGCGCCGAGGCCGAGGACCAGCCGTCGGTGCCCGACGACCCGGAATGGAACACCTGGGCCGCGCCCACCGACACCCCGGATGAACCGCCGGCTCCGTCGCCGCCACCCGCTCCCCCGCGCGCGCCATGGACCGAGCGACCACTCGACGTGATCGCGGACACGATCAGCGCGTCCGGGCTGCGGCTCTCCCCGCGGATCATCAGCCGCTACCACCTCAGCACCAAGACACGCGGACTCGTGGTGCTGACCGGCATGAGCGGCACCGGGAAGACCTGGTTGGCCGAGGCGTACGCGGACGCGATCGACGCCGAGCATCTCGTCGTGCCGGTCGCGCCGAACTGGTCGTCGAACGAGGATCTGCTGGGCTTCTGGGACCCGTTTCAGAACGCCTATCGGCACACCGCGTTCAGCGGGTTCCTGCTCCAGGCCACCGAGGAGCACGACCGTGCGGTCGCCGAGCGCCGCAAGCCGCGGCCGTTCCACGTGGTGCTGGACGAGATGAACCTCGCGCGGGTCGAGTTCTACTTCGCCAAGTTCCTGTCGGCGATGGAGGTGCGGGCCCGGACGGGCACGGCGACGCTCGAGCTGGCGCCGTCGGTCGAGGTCAAGCTGACGCGGAACTTCGTGTTCATCGGCACGGTGAACATGGACGAGACGACGAACGGCTTCGCCGACAAGGTGCTCGATCGCGCGCAGCTGATCGAGATCGAGGCACGTGAGCAGGACATCTACGAACATCTCGAAGGCCGCCCGTACCAGACGATCCTCGTCGACGTCTGGAGGTCGCTCGTGAACGTCGCGCCGTTCGCGTTCCGCGTGCTCGACGAGATCGGGAGCTATGTCGACGAGGCGGATGCGGTCGGCGTGGCGTGGGAGGAGGCTCTCGACGAGCAGGTGCTCCAGAAGGTGCTGCCGAAGGTCAGGGGCGCCAGCCCGCTGGTCGGGCCGGCGCTCCTGTCGCTCGTCTCGTTGGACGAGGCGCTGCCCGAGACGGCGACGAAAGCCCGGCAGATGCTCACCCGCTTCGAGCAGCACGGTGTCACCTCCTACTTCTAGGTGGTCGTTCGCCGATCGGCGCGGCGCGCCGCTCCCCGCGCCGGTCGAGTGGGAACGGGCCGCGGTGGTGCTGGACATCGAGCTGTCGGAGCTCGCGAGCGTGACCGTTCACGCCAACGGGCAGCCGCTGGAGCTGTCCGCGTCCCTCGTCGGTGACCGCACCGTCGTCCACGCGAAGTGGCCGCGTCTCGGCGCGGGGTTCTACCTGCTCGAGCTCAACGGTCCGGGCTGGACCGACCACGCGCCGGTGACCGTGACCCCGTCCAAGCTGACGGCGGCCGACCACGACGCGCTGATCGACGACCTCGAGCGCCGGCTCCCGGCGAACATCGCGGTCTCCCTGCAGCGGCTCGGCGCGAACGTCGGCGTCGATGTCCTCGCCGAACGTGGTGCGACGTTCGCCGAGGAGGTGCTCCGCCTGCGTCGGGCCTGCCTCGGCGAGGGCACCCGTGCCGGGTTGTTCGAGGTGCTGGAGGCGCTCAAGAGCAACCCGCACTCCGCGCTGGCCAAGCGCTCGAACTGGCGTGCCGCTCGCAGTGTCCGCCGCGTCGACCACGTCCGGCTGCATCAGGCCTACCGGCGTGCGACACCGAACCCCGACGGCAGCTGGCCGGTCCCTGAGATCCTGCCCGAGCCGCTCGACCACGCGACCGTCGACACCTACGAGAACCGCGTGATCCTGTTCCTGTGCGGGCTCGTCGAGCGGCGGCTGCAGGCCGTCATCAAGGAGGCACGACGCCGCCGCGCGCCGACCGTCCTCGCCGACTTGCTGGAGCTGGCCGCCGGTCTCGCCCAGCGCGTGCGCCAGGCCCGGTTCCTGGAGCAGGTCACGGCGCTGAGCGGGCCGCCGACCACCGCGACGCCGACGCTGCTCGAGCGCCGGTACTACCGCGACGCGTTCGAGGGCCTCGCGCAGCTGCAGAAGGGGTTCGTCGCCCGGCTCGCCCACGCGGAGATGCAGGTCGACCTGACCGACATCCCCAAGCTCTACGAGACGTGGGGAACCCTCATCGTCATCGCGGCGCTGCTCGAGGTCGCGCCCACGCTCGGCTACCGGGTCGAGCGGCACGACCTGGTGTCGCGCCGCGCGAACGAGGCGTGGGTGCACGTGCTCGGCAACGGCCGGGCGTGCGTCACGCTCGTCCGGGCGACCGACGGGACGCGACTGGAGGTCGTGCCGCAGCGAACCTACAGCCGGACGACGACGCCGCTCCGATCGCTCAGCTTCTCCCAGCGTCCCGACGTGTCGATCGAGATGACCACGGCGGCAGGCCGCTCCGTCTGGATCTTCGACCCGAAGTACAAGCTCGCGACGTCCAAGAGGTCGATGCCCAAGAAGGAGGACATCGACACCATGCACGCCTACCGGGACGCGATCCGCGACGGGGATGACGAGCGTGTCGTCGTCTCCGCCGCGATCCTCTACCCCGGGCCGTCCCAGGAGTACGGGGCCGGCATCGCCGCGATCGAGGCCCGCCCGCTCGACGGCCGCGCACTCCAAACCGCGCTCGGCGAGCTGCTCACCGTGAGCCTCGGCCGCTAGCTGGGGGGCAACGACAGGGCCCCCCGGTCCGCGAGCCACCGGGGTAGGCCCGGCAGATGGGAAATGAGCCGAAGGTGAGAACCTTCAACCGCCGCGGCGCACTTCGCCGGTTGGGCATGGCCGGCGGCGCCGTGGCCGCCCCGGCCCTGCTGGGGCCGTTGGCGGGCGAAGCCACGGCGATGCGCATCACGCGCAGCGGCAAGATCCGCACCGAGCCGGGAGCGCGCGAGCGGTTCACCGGCGACGCCTACATCGACCGGTTCGTCGAGCCCTCGGCGGGATCGAACGTCGCGGCGTCGAACGTGCGCTTCGCGCCGGGCGCGCGCACGGCCTGGCACACGCATCCGCTCGGGCAGACGCTCGTCGTCATCGAAGGCGTCGGACTCTGCCAGCGCCGCGGCGGTCCGATCAAGGTGATCCGCCCCGGCGACGTCGTGTTCTTCGAGCCCGGCGAGGACCACTGGCACGGTGCCGCGCCGAACAACTTCATGACCCACTTCGCGGTGGTCGGCGCCGACGCGTCCGGCAGCACGGCGACCTGGGGCGAGCACGTCACCGACCGTGAGTACGGCCGCGCGCCGCGCGTGAGTCGCTCGGCCACGAGACAGGAGCAGCGAGGATGAGCGTCGACACGACCGGGCAGAGCCGCCGCGGGTTCCTGCAAGGCGCCGCGGGACTCGCCGCCGTCCCGTTGCTCGTGGCCGACAGCCGCAAGGCCGCCGGCGCGAGCCGGGCCGCCACCACGCTGACCGAGCGCCGTCGCCTCGGCCGCCTCAGGGTCTCCGGGATCGGACTGGGCACGCAGACCATGCCGGGCAACCTGTACGGCCCCGTGAGCAGCCGCAAGGACATGGTCGCCCTGGTGCGGACCGCCGTCGATCAAGGCGTCACGTTCTTCGACACCGCGGAGGCCTACGGGCCGTTCGAGGGCGAGCGGATCCTCGGCGACGGCCTGCGCGGCGTGCGCGACGACGTCGTGATCGCCACCAAGTTCGGCTTCGAGATCGACCCGGTCACCGGCCGGCGCGGCGAGGGGCTCAACAGCCGTCCCGCCCACGTCCGGCGCGCGGTCGACGGGATGCTCAAGCGGCTGCGGACGGACCGGATCGATCTGCTCTACCAGCATCGTGTGGACCCGGCCGTTCCGATCGAGGACGTGGCGGACCTGATGAAGGAGCTGATCCGGGCGGGCAAGGTGCTGCATTGGGGCCTCAGCGAACCCGGGCCGCAGACCGTGCGCCGCGCGCACGCCGTCCAGCCGCTGGCCGCGATCCAGAACGAGTACTCGATGGCCTACCGGGAACCCGAGCGGCAGATCCTGCCGCTGTGCCGGGAGCTCGGCATCGGCTTCGTGTGTTGGGCGCCGCTCGCCTACGGGTTCACGACCGGCACGATCAACCCGTACACCCGCTTCGCCGAGGGTGACTTCCGGGCCTCGGTCCCGCGCCATGCGCAGGAGAACATGGCCGCCAACATGCCGTTGGTGCAGCTGATCCTGGACTGGTCGGTGCGCAAGGGCGTCACGCCCGCGCAGCTCTCCCTGGCCTGGTTGCGCACCCGGCAGCCGTGGGTCGTGCCCATTCCCACCAGCACGCGCCTCTCGCACCTGCTGGAGAACCTCGGCGCCGAGGAGGTCACGTTCGGCCGCGAGGAGCTGAAGGAGCTCACCGCGGCTCTCGACGCCATCACCATCCAGGGCGCCCGGCTCCCGCCGCCGGTGCTCGCGGCCACGGGAGTGGAAGCGCCGCCGCGCCGCGCCTAGGGCAGGTACGACGGGCTCGTCGGCCGCCGCCCGATGAGGGTCGGGCGACGGCCTACGAAGCACCGGTCGCTCGCGCGGACCGCGCCTGGGGTTGTTGACAGGCACGGGCCGACGAGCAACCTCTTCCGGGTGCTCGACCCGAAGCTCACATGCGTGCGGCCAGGACCGCCGGCGCCCGCTCGAGCTGCATCGCGGCGGCGCCGAGCACCTCGGCCCGCTCTCCGAGCTCGCCGACGACGATCTCCACGGTGTCGACGGCCGGGGCGACGGCGCCCCGCGCCACCGCTGAGCGCAGCGGCTCGATGAGGATGTCGCCCGCCGCCGCGAGGTCGCCGCCGACGATCACGCGCTGCGGGTTGAGGAGGTTGACGGCGCCGGCGAGGGTGCGGCCGACCGCGTCGGCGGCGTCGATGATCGCCCGCCGCGCGCTGCGGTCCCCGACGCGGGCCAGCTCGATCAGCTCCGTCACCGAGACCCGCTCACCATGGCTGCGGCTGAACCGCTCCGCGACGACGACGGAGCTGGCGACCAGCTCGAGGCAGCCACGGTTGCCGCACCGGCAGATGTGGTCCGTCTCCGCCACCCGCGTGTGGCCGAGCTCTCCGGCGATGCCGGCCACGCCGGCGTACGGAAGCCCGTCGAGGATCAGCCCGACGCCGATACCCGCGGACAGGCGGATGTACAGCGCATCGGAGATCCTGCGGGCTGCCCCGAACAGGCGCTCGCCGACCGCGCCGGCGTTCGCGTCGTTCGTGAGGCGGATCGACATCTGCAGGCGCTTGCGCAGCTCGGCGACCGGCTGGATGCCGCGCCAGGCCGGCAGGAAGTCGCGCGCGTGCACGGTGCCGGTGCGGGCGTCGATCGGGGCGGGCAGCCCGACTCCGACGCCCATCACGCGGGCGGCCGGAACGTCGGCGTCGCGCAGTGCGGCGTGCGCGAGCTCGCAGGCGCGGTCGAAGGTCTCGAACGGCAGCGCGGTGAGATCGGTCGGCTCGGCCTGGAGCGACAGCACCCGGCCCTGGAGGTCGCAGACGGCGCTGCGGACCTGGTCCCGGCCGATGTCGAGCCCGATCGCGAAGGCGGCGTCGGGCGCGAGCGAGATGCGCAACGGAGGGCGGCCGATCAGCGGCCCCTCGCTCTCCAGCTGCGGCCGCTGCACGACGAGCCCGGCCTCTTCGGCCTCGGCCACGACGTTGGTCACCGTCTGGCGCGACAGGCCGAGCACGGAGACGAGCTCGGCGCGGCTGCACTCGGGATGGCGAAGGACCGCGTCGAGCAGGCGCACGCGGGTGCGGACGCGCTCGTCCACGGTTCGTTCTGTCGAAGCGGTCATCGTCATCGTCGCCGGTGTCGGACCACTATGCCCGCGGGCAACCGGCCCGTGAGGGGTCCTGTGAAAGGGGTACTGACAGGGCCCCTCAGATGCGCCAAGAACGCTTTACGGTCGCGATGACCGTGAACGCCACCAACGACATCGCCGAGTTCCTGGCCAGCCGCCGCGCGCGGGTCACGCCGGAGCAGGCCGGCCTGCCGAACCGCGGTGACCGGCGGGTTCCCGGGTTGCGCCGTGAAGAAGTCGCCTCGCTGGCCGGCGTCAGCGCGGACTACTACCGGCGCCTGGAGCGCGGGCAGGTCGCGGGCGTCTCCGAGCTCGTGCTCGAGGCGCTCGCCCGCGCGCTCCAGCTCGACGAGGCCGAGCAGACGCACCTCTTCAACCTCGCCCGCGCCGCGAACCCGGTCGCGGCCCGGGGCGTCGGGTCGGCCAACGCCCGCGTGCGTCCGATCGTGCACCGGTTCCTCGACCAGATCGAGGCGCCCGCGATCGTCGACAACCGCCCGGGCGACCTGCTGGCGGCCAACGCGTTGGGGCGGGCGCTGTACGCGCCGATGTTCGAGAGCTCGGAGCAGCCGGCCAACACCGCGCGGTTCACGTTCCTCGACCCCATGGCGACCGAGTTCTTCCCGGACTGGGATCACCTCGCGACCGGCCTCGTCGCGTCGCTGCGATCCAAGGCCGGGCAGCACCCGCACGACCGCAGCCTCCAGGACCTCGTCCGCGAGTTGTCCGAGCGGAGCGAGGCGTTCCGCGTCCGATGGGCGGCGCACGACGTCCGCTTCCATCGCACGGGCAGCAAGCGCCTGATGCACCCGGTCGTCGGTGAGGTGCAGCTCAGCTACGAGACGCTCACCCTGGACGCCGACGACGGGCTGCGGCTCGCGCTCTACACGACCGCTCCCGGCTCCAGGAGCGAAGACGCGCTGCAGCTGCTGGCGAGCTGGGTCGCGGCCCCGAACGACCGCTAGGCGAAGGTCTCGCCCTCGAAGCCGTCGGACGTCTCGAGTCCGTCGGGCCGCATCCGCACGAACGAGAAGCCGAACGCCGGCTGGAGGCGGTCCGGCTCGGTCAGGAAGAGCGCCGTGGCGAGGCCGTCGGCGAGCATCGCGGTCTCGGCGATCACCCACGTCGCGAGCACCCGGTCGACGCACGTGCCGGTGCGTGCGTCGAGCACGTGGTGCAGGCCGGGCCCCCACGCGCGGCGGTTGGCGGCGGACGCGCACAACGCCCGGTCGTGCAGGTCGACCGTGCCGACGACACGCAAGGCGTCGAGCGGGTGCTCGAGCCCGACGCGGATCGGCGCGTCCCCCCGCTGGCGGAGGTCCCCGCCGGCGTCGACGACGAACGCCTCGACCCCCTCGTCCTCCAGCACCTGGGCGACGAGATCGACGAGCTGTCCCTTGCCCGCCGCGCCGACGTCGATCAGCACGGGGCGATCGGTGGTGATCGTGCGGCCCCGGCGCCGGACGTCCGGCCAGCGGGCGCGTCGCTCGTGAGCTCGGACTCGGTCCGGGAGCGGAGCGGCACGCAGGGAGTACGTCGCGTCGTAGCCCAGGAGCTCGAGGTCACGGCCGACCAGCGGGTCGAGCGCCCCGTCGGTCAGCTCGTGCAGGCGGTCGTAGAGGTCGAGCAGCGCGACGGCGTGCCGCGGCAGCTCGAAGCGCCCACCCGCCGGCGCCGCGGCGATCTCGGTGACGAGCGAGTCCGGCCGGAACCGCGACCAGGTGCGGTCGTAGTCCTCGATGACGTCCTGGATCCGAGCCCGCGGCGCGGGGCTCAGCGGCCGCGCGGTCTCGATCTGCCAGCGGGTGCCGATGGCGTCGAGCTCGAGCAGCCCGCCGGACGTCACGAAGCGGCCTGGTCCTTGATGCGCTCGATCGCCTGGTTGAAGCCGTCCGGGGTCCCGCTGGACCCGGCCAGCCGGGAGACGCGCACCTCGTCCAGGCGCTTGCCGACCACCGCGTCGGGGACGGCCTCCGCGAAGCGCTCCTGGTAGTCGCGTGACGTGGCGTTGGTGGCGTTCGCCGTGACCTCGACGTCGGTCACGCGGTTGTCGCGGAGCGTGAGGGCGACGTCGATGTTCGACGGCAGGCCGCCGTACCACCCCTTGGCCTCGTAGTCGCCGTCCCGGTAGGTGGTGCCGGCCTCCGCGCGCGGACGCTGGGCCGTCGCCGTCGCCGTCGCCGTCGCGGTCGGCTGTGCACCGTCGCCGGGCGGCGCGTCGCTGCCGCAGCCCGTGGCGAGCGTGGCGCCCGTGAGCGCCAGCGCCACGAGCGCGCGGCCGTCACGGACCGACGCCATCAACCGGCCTGCGCGGTCGGACGGACGAGGATCTCGTTGAGCGTCATGCGGCGCGGCCGGGTCACGGCGAAGGCGATGATCTCGGCGACGTCCTCCGGGCGGATCGCGAGATCCTTGACGAACGCCTCGGTGGCCTCCTTCGTGGCCGCGTGCGTGATGTGATCGGTGAGCTCGGTGCCGACCGCGCCCGGTTCGATCACGGTGACCCGCACGTCGGGCTGCAGCTCCTGGCGCAGCGACTCCGACCAGCCGTTGATCCCCCACTTGGTGGCGGCGTAGACGCCGTTCGTCGGGCGCGCCGTGCGGCCGGCGACCGAGGAGATGTTGATCAGGTCACCGCCGCCGTCCGCACGCAGCGGCTCGAGGAAGACCTCGGTGGCGGTGATCGCGCCGAGCAGGTTGACCTCGATCATCTGGCGGTAGTCCGCGCGTTGCTCGGACGAGAACGGGCCGAGCAGCATCACGCCGGCGTTGTTGACCAGCACGTCGACGCGACCGAACGTGTCCTGGACCCGTTCGGCGGCGGCGACCAGCGAGTCGCGTCGGGTCACGTCGGCCTCGATCGCGAGCGCGGCGCCGCCGAGCTCGTCGGCCAGCGCCTGGAGGCGGTCCGCGCGGCGGGCCAGCAGGGCGACGCGGTAGCCGTCGGCGGCCAGCGCGCGGGCCGTGGCCTCACCGATGCCGGACGAGGCGCCGGTGATGACGGCGACGGGGGATTCAGTGCTCATGTCCTTCTCCAGTACCCATTGAGTCCTCAACGGCGCAGACGCGTGCGACGCAGCCACGCGTCGACTTCCTCGCGCGCTTGCCGCACCCGCTCGCCCTGCACGGCGAGCCCGGTGCCGATGCGCGCGCCCTTGCAGGCCTCCTCGTACACCTCGGGCGTCGTGCCGAGCTCGCTCATCGCGTGTGTGGTCACGGGGTAGACGGTCTTGCCCGAGAAGTCGTAGCGCTCCGCGAACGTCGACATGATCATCGGCGCGCGGACGTTCCAGATCGGGCTCGCGAGGATGATCACGTCGTAGCGCGCGATCGACGCCGGCGGCCGCACGATCGCCGGCCGGGCGTCCGCGTCCTGCTCTTCGACGTTGCGCCGGACGGTCTCCTCGTAGTCCGTCGGGTAGCGGTCCACCTCGCGGATCCGGTACACGTCGCAGCCGAGCCGTTGCCGGATGGTGCGGGCCAGCACCTCGGTGTTCCCGACCTTCAGGTTCCGCCGGCCGCCGAAGTGGTAGTTCTCCCCCGGGCGGGAGAAGTACGCCAGCAGGATGCTCCGCCGCTCGCGCGCTTCGCTCACGGCGTCCGCGCCGCAGGCCGTCAGCGTGGCACCGGCGGCCCCCACGGCGGCGATGCGGAGGAAGGATCGTCGGTCGATCGAGTTCGCGTCGTGCATGTCCATACCGACTCTGCCCACCCGCGCGGCATTCTCAGGGGCCCCATCAGGACCCCCCACGCGCGGCACGGGAGGTCTACCGTCGGGGGGAGCAACCGAGAGGTCAGACCGTGAACCCCGCCACCGACATCGCCGAGTTCCTCACTTCACGCCGCGCGAAGATCACTCCCGAGCAGGCCGGGCTGCCGAGCTACGGCACGCGACGGGTGCCGGGTCTGCGCCGCGAGGAGGTCGCGTCGCTCGCCGGGGTCAGCGCGGAGTACTACCGGCGCCTGGAACGCGGCCAGGTGACGGGCGTCTCGGACCTCGTGCTCGAGGCACTGGCCCGCGCCCTCCAGCTCGACGACGCCGAGCGGACGCACCTGTTCGACCTCGCGCGGGCCGCGGGACGCGTCGGTGTCGTCTCGCCGAGCCGCGCGCGTGCGCCCAAGACGCTGGTCCGTCCCATCGTGCAGCGGCTGCTCGACCAGATCGAGGCGGCGGCGATCGTGGGCAACGTCCGCGGTGATCTGCTGGCCGCCAACGCGCTCGGCCGGGCGCTATACGCGCCCGTCTTCGAGAGCCCGGAGCAGCCCGCCAACAGCGCGCGGTTCACGTTCCTGGATCCGGCGGCGCCCGACTTCTATCCCGACTGGGACCGGCTCGCGTCCGAGCTCGTCGCGACGCTGCGCTCGCAGGCCGGGCGCAACCCGCACGACCGCAACCTCCAGGACCTGATCGGCGAGCTGTCGACGCGCAGCGACGCGTTCCGCGTCCGCTGGGCCGCCCACAACGTCCGCTTCCACCGCACCGGCACGAAGCGCATGCACCACCCCGTCGTGGGCGAGCTGACGCTCAGCTACGAGACGATGACCGTCGACGCCGACGCCGACGACGGCCTGCGCGTGGCGCTCTACACCGCCGAACCGGGGTCGGCCTCCCAGCAGGCGCTCGACCTGCTGGCCAGCTGGACGGCGACGCCCGCGACGGACGCCACGCCCCGCGCCTGACACGCCGCTCAGCTCAGGCCTTTGCGCGCGAGGAAGCTTGCGATGTGGCGGGCGATCCGCTCGTTGTTGAGGTCCGAGAAGAGGAAGTGCGTGTTGCCGCGGATGCCGACCGCGGGCAGGTGCACGAGCGTCGCGTCGCCGCCGTGCCGGTTGATCGCGTCGACCCACAGGCGCGCCATCGCGAGTCGCACCCGCCAGTTGTCGCGGCCCGCGATGTCGGTCGGCTCGGTGGGGATGTTGTCGCCGTAGTAGACGGCGATCGGGATCCGCGTCAGCCGCCGGAAGTTGGCCAGGGACACCGCCTCGCCGTTCAGGGTGCCGGCGGAGCTGGGCATCGGCGGCGGGACCTCACCCTCCGGGAACACGAACCCGCTGCCCGGCTCGAGGGCGACGACCCCCTTGACCCGGGGGTTGACCATCGCCGTGCGCCAGCCGAAGCCGCAGGCCTGCGAGTGGGTCATGAGGATGCCGCGGCCGATGCGGTCGAACACGGCGGAGACGCCGTCCCTGAGGAGGTTCCCGTCGATCGGCCCGGTGTCGGGGACCATCTGCCGGAAGAACTGCTCGAGCGCCTGCGGATCGTCGGGGAACTGCACGCCGGGATAGAGGTTCGGCCACAGCCCGAGGCGGAACTGGTTGTAGAACCACTGCTCGTCGGTGGCGATGTCAACCGTCGCGCGCTGGGTCGTCCGGCCGGCCGCGCCGCGACGCGGTTGGTCGAGCGTGTACACCGCGAACCGACGGCGCAGGAAGAGGGTCTGGAAGCCCTCGCGCCCGTCCGGGGTCATCCCCCACGACGTGCCGGACTCCTTGAAGCCGTGCCACAGCACCAGCGGAAGCGCGCGGGGACGGTCGGGCACTTGGTAGAAGACGCGCGCGTGGTCGCCGTGCAGCGTCTGCCCCGCCGGGTTGGTGGGACGCCGCGGATCGAACGTGCCGGGCGTGGTCACCACGCTGCCCCCGACCGCGAAGCCGCCCTGATCCCGGATCACCAACGGGCCGAACCCGTCACCTTCGGCAGCCGCGGCCGACGGCGGCAGCGCGCCACCCACGGCGACCGCGGGCACGGCGACCGCCAGCCGTTGCAGCACGTCTCGACGACTCATCTTCATCGGGCACGCCCTACCCTTTATGAGCGCTTGCTGAGGGGCCCTGTTGGTGCCCCTCAGAGCTGGATGTCGTTGCCTCGCGCGCGCCCGCGCAGCTCGGTGCGCGAGCGCACGCCGAGCTTGAGGTAGACGTTGCGCAGGTGGAACTCGACCGTCTTCGCGCTCAGCATCAGCTCCTTGGCGACCTCGCGGTTGGTCATGCCGGCGACGACGAGGCGCGTGACGGCGGTCTCCTGCGGCGTGAGGCGCGCGTAGTCGCGGGTCGACCGCACCGCGGGGCGCAGGCCGCACGCGGTCAGCTCCTGCTCGCACCGCCGGAGCGCGGGTTGCGCGGAGAGCGCGGTGAACGTCTTCCGCGCCTCGAGCAGCAACTCCGAGGCGACGCGCCGCCGGCCTTCGCGCCGCAGCAGTTGCGCGTGGGCGAGCGCGACGATGGCGCGCTCGTACGGCATCTCGAGCGACTCGAGCAGCTCGCGCGCCGCCTCGAACGCCTCCGTGGCCCCGTCCCCGTGGCGTGCGATCGCGACCCGCGCTCGAGCGTGCAGCAGACGGGCCGCGAGCAACGGGTACCGCCGAGCCGTCGCCAGCGCGGCGGCCTCGTCGATGAACGCCGACGCTTCGTCGAGGCGCTCGAGGTCGACCAGCGCGTGCGCATGTAGGTGCTGCCAGGGCAGCACCGTGAAGTCGGCCTGCAGCGCGACCACCGGGCGCAGGTGCTCGAGGACGTCCGCCGGACGCTCCTGCGCGGCGGCGACCTGCGCGGCGAACAGGGCTTGCAGCGCCGTGTGGCGTTCGAACTCGGCGCGCTCGGCCACGACCACCGCCGCGAGGCGCTGCACGCTCTCGAGGTCCCCGCGCGCCGTCGCCACCAGCGACGCCGCCCACTGCGCCTGGGCGAGCACCCAACGGTCCTCGGACTCGGTCGCGACCGCCACCGCGCGCTGGGCGGAGACGACGGCGTCGTCCCACGCGCCGGCCAGGAACTGCACGCGCGTGTGGCCCGCGAGCGCCATGCCGGCGACGACGAGCAGGCCTTCCTTCAGGCCGACGTCGGACGCGCGGGCGAACAGGTCCTCAGCCGACCGGATCTCCCCCTGCGCCTCGAGCAGCCGTGCCTTCAGCGTGAGGAGCACGTAGCCACTGCCGGGCGCCGGGGCGTCACGGTCCATGAGCCAGCGGTCGAGCGTCGCGTGCGCCTCGTCGATCCGCCCCGCGAACGCGAGGCCGTTCGCGAGCGACGGCGTGGCGAGCATCGCCGTCCCCGGATCCCCCGGGAGCATCGCGATCGCGCGCTCGGCCCACTCGATGGCTTCCTCCCCACGCAACCGCGAGCTGGCCAGGAACGCGCGGCGCTGCGCGATCGTCGCCGCGAGCCGCGGGTCCTCGCCGCGCGCCGCCCACGCTCGGTCGAGCCGCTGCTCGGCCACGTCGAGGTCGCCGGCGAACATCGCGAGGTAGGCCCAGACGGTGTCCCGGCGCACGCTGTCCGGGAGCTCCGAGTGATCGGCCAGCCGACGCGCGGCGCCGCCGTCGCCCGAGTACATGAGGGTCTCGATGGCGTCGAGCGTCAGCCGTTCCCGATCGGACGGGTCGGTGGCGACCCGCCGGGCGGCGAGCAGCGCGCGGATCGCCCCCGCCCACGCCCCGCGCGCGCTGTATGCACGGGCCGCGGCTTCGAGCTCGGCGAGCAGCGCGTCGTCCGCGCCGGCCGTCGCCTCCACGCGGTGGTGCAGGGCCGCCTCGGCCGACGGGGCGAGCTCGGCGGCCGCGCGGTGCAGCTGCTCGCGCCGGGCGTGCGGCATCGCCTCGTGGACGGCCGCACGCGTGAGCGGATGCGTGAAGACGAGCCACGTGCCGTCCTCCCGTTCGGCCACCGCGACCAGGCCGGTGTCCACGGCACGGTCGATCGTCGGCAGCGGGTCGGCGAGCTCGGCCAACTCGAGCACCGCGTGCAGCTGGGCGCGGACGCCGAGCACCGCGAGCGTGTGCAGCAGGGCCACGACGTCGTCGGGGAAGCGGCGCAGCTGCACGTCGACCAGCTGCGCGTACCGGCGCGGCACCGGCAGCGACCGATCGTCGTGCAGCCAGCTGCCCGTGGCCGGCAGCTCGCGCAGCACGGCCCGCAGATGGAGCGGATTGCCGCCCGTGTGCTCGACCAGCCGCTCGGCGGCGCCGGCGGTCAGCGCCACGCCCGTTTCCTCCGCCAAGGAGCGCGCGTCGTCGGCGAGCAACGGCCGCGGCCGGAGCACGGACTCGTCGGCGAGCTTGAGCCAACCTTCCGGCAGCGCCACCGCGGCCGAGCCGCGCACCACCAGCACGAACAGCGTCGCGCTCTCGCTCAGACGGCGCGCGCAGAACAGCAGCGCGCGCACGGAGGCCTCGTCGGCGAGGTGCGCATCGTCGATCACGACCACCGTCCGGCGACCGCCGTCACTCGCGCCGAGCAGCTCGATGAGCTCCAGCCCCACCGTCAGGTGATCCCCGGCGCCCAGCACGTCGACCGTGCCGGCACCCGCCGACCGCATCAGCTGGTCGACGATCGCGAAGCTGACGCCGCGCTCGGTCTCCTCCCCGCTCGCGCGCAGGATCCGGTCCTCGCCGCAGCGCTCGAGGAAGCGCTCGACCAGCGTCGTCTTGCCGATCCCCGCCTCCCCCTCGATCAGCACGACCTGCGGGGTGCCGTCGGCCGCGTCGGCGAACACCTCGCCGAGCGCGGCCATCTCAAGCTCCCGGCCCACGAAGGCCTGCACCGTCTGCACGCTGCAAGGAATAGCTCACACCGTGCGGACCGTCACGCCGTCCGCATGCAGCCGTGGGTCGTCGACCTCCGTCAGCACGAGCGACACACGCCGCAGGGAGGCGATCGCGTGGCGGCCGTGCGTGCCGAGCTTGGACTCGTCGACCAGCAGCGTCGCGTCCGCCGCCTGCTCGAGCATCGCCTGCTTGACCGCGGCCTCGAGGTCGTCCGCGTCGGTCAACGTGCCCGTCGCGGCGAGGCCCGTGACGCTGAAGAACAGGCGGTCGACGAAGTGCTCGCGGATCATCCGCACCGCGGAGGGTCCGACGAACGAGCCGGTCAGGCGCCGGTGCGTGCCGCCGATGACCGACAGCGGCACGTCGTGCTCGGAGCTCGCCAGCACCTGCATCGCCGGGCCGCTGTTGGTGAGCACCCGGACGTCGAAGCCGGTCTCCGCGATCCGGCGCGCCAGGAAGTACGCCGTCGAGGACGAGTCCAGGAACACCGTCTCCCCCGGCACCAGCGTGGCGAACGCCGCGTCCGCGAGCCGCAGCTTGGCGGTGGCCGCGACGGTCACCCGCTGCGAGAAGGAGTTCTCGGGCGCCGCGATCGACGGCAGGACCGCGCCACCGTGCGTCCGGCGGGCGGTGCCCCGCTCCTCCAGCAGCACGAGGTCCCGCCGCGCGGTCATCGGCGACACGCCGAAGCGCGCCTGGAGCTGGCCGACGGTGACGGCTCCGTCCTCCATCAGCATCTCGCGGATCTGCTCTCTGCGCGCTTCGGCGATCATCGTCGTCCTACGGCGTCGTCGTGCTCAGCGTGAACGTCAGCGTCCGGCTGTACGTCCCGGTGCGGAGCGGGTCGTTGGCGCCGATCGCCTGCCGGAAGGTGATCGTCACCGGGTCGTTGGACACGGGTGCCGTCCAGGTCGACTTCGAGAACGCCACCCGCAGCGGCTGCGGCAGCGAGAACGCGCCGTTGGTCAGGTGGCCGGGGTCGGAGACGCTGAGCGTCGCGTCGCCGGCCGTCGAGAGCACCTTCGCGTCGGTGGTCGCCGTGTAGTCGCTGGCCACGCCGGGGACGAACGGCGGGAACGTCGCGGGCGTGCCGAGCGTCAGCGCCAGCGTCGCCGGCACGGTGCCGCCGACCGTGCCCGGCGTGTCCGCCGTGACGGTGCCGAACGCGAAC
The DNA here is from genome assembly GCF_027587195.1 of Solirubrobacter phytolaccae. Classification (GTDB taxonomy): domain Bacteria; phylum Actinomycetota; class Thermoleophilia; order Solirubrobacterales; family Solirubrobacteraceae; genus Solirubrobacter; species Solirubrobacter phytolaccae. The sequence continues at coordinate 16,285 of NZ_JAPDDP010000021.1, forward strand.
GTGTGCGTGCCCGTGACGCCGGTGAACTCGACCGCGCCGTCACGCTGCGTGCCGGCGAAGCCGCCGACCGAGCGGCCGTCCTGCCACACCACCGCGCCGTCCACGGCGATCGTGCGCGAGCGCCCGAGCAGCGGCACCCGGACCGTGCCCGACGTGCCCGCCGGCGCCGCGACCGTCAGCTTGAACGTGCCGTCGCCCCGCACCCAGCGAGAGGACAGGCCGCCGAACGGGGTCGGGAGCGTGGCCTGCGCCCAGGCGAGCTCACCCGGCTGCGGATCGACGATCCACGTCTTGTAGCCCGCCGCGACCGGCCGCGCACCCGCGACGTAGTGGCTCAGGCTGGAGACCGGCCCGCTACCCCAGCCGTGCGCGAGGCTCGCGTTGGCGTCGACGTCCGTGCCGTCCTGGTTGAGCTTCTCCCACACCGTGCCGGTGTAGTACGGCCCGTTCTCGTCGGTCATCTGGTCCCACATCAGGTGGATCAGGTCGATCGCGCCCTTGGTGTCTCCCGCGTGGAAGCGCGCGTCGACCTCCTTGCCGGTCACGAACGGGCTGATGACCGTCGAGTAGTTGGCCTCGGGCGAGTACGGCTGTGGGCCGAACGTGCCCCAGAGGTTGCTGCGCAGCCAGCTGAGGATGCCCGCGCGGGCGCTCTCGGGCGCGATGTCCCACATCACCGCTTCGGAGTTGGCGTCCTGCGGGATCGCGTTGCCCGAGGTGGCGCCGTTGTTGCGGTCGGCGAGCTTGTAGACGCCGCGCGTCGCGTCGAACAGCGTGGCGTTGAGCCGGGCCTTGACGTCCGCGGCCTGGCCGGACCACAGCACCGCGTCCGCCTCGTTGCCGAGCTCGCGCGCGAGGTAGGCGGCGTCGGTCAGCGCCTTGTAGTAGATGGCGTTGTAGGCGGTCACCGCGCCGGGCTTGCCGCCGTCGTAGAAGTCCCAGTCGCGGCCGTCGCCGCCCGCGTTGGTGATCAGCAGGCCGAGGTTCGGGTCGACCAGCGAGCGGTTGTACGCAAGCTGGCGCCGGATGATCTCGTACTGCGCGCGCACGAAGTCCAGGTCGGCTGTGTAGTGGTAGTAGCCGGCGACGCTGAGCACGTGGTACATCGAGTAGCTCGTGGAGTAGAAGCCGCCGCTCGGGGGCCAGATCGTCCAGTTCTGGATGTGGCCGAAGATCCGCCCGTCGGCGCCCTGCGTGCCGCCGAACGCGTGCAGCGTGCCCTTGATGTAGTCCGTGCCCTTGGCGCCGATGCCGATGCTGGTCGCCGAGGTCCGGTTCTGCAGGTCCAGATCACCGCTCCACGGGCGGCGGTCGCGCTTGGCGCCGTCGAGGATCACCGGGATCGTCTGCCCCGGCACGGCACCGATCGGCACGGAGTTCGTGTCGTTGGTGTAGGCGCCCTGGTACCAGAGCTTGTTGAGCTTGCTGTCGCTCGAGAGGAAGTTGCCCTGGTAGTCGGCCGCGCCGGAGTTCGGGTGGCGGAAGTCGATGCCGACGCTGCTCAGCTCGAGTGTGCCCGGCGTCGTCAGCGACACCGTCTGGAAGCGCTGGCCGCCCTGCATCAGGTTGGCCGCGTTGCCGACGCGCCCGGGCGCCGCGATCGTGAAGTTCTCCGCGCGGCTGCCGGACATGCCGACGCCGTTGAAGCCGACGCGGTCGCCCGTGATCGCGCCGGGCGTGGAGCGCACGTTCGCGCCGGCGGCCTGCGCGGCGGTGAGCGGCGTGTCGAGGGTGATGCCGGTGCCGTCGTAGCGGACCGCGGCGCCGGCGGCGGCGGCTTCCGGGAGCGGCGCGGCGAGCGTCAGCCCGGTGCCGTTGGCGCCCTGCGTGCCGACGGCCGTCACCTGCACGGTCTGCCCGCCGACGGTGATCGCGGTGTTGGGGATCAGGCCCGTGACGCTGGCCACGCGAAGGTTGGTGGCGCCCGCGGCCGCGGCGGTCGACAGCGTCGTCGCCCGGCCCTGGGTGCCGACCTCGGTGATCTTCACGCTCGCGCCGCCGAGCGTGAGCGTGTCGCCGACCACGAAGTTGGCCGTGCTCGCGACCTTGAGGGTGCGGTCCCCGGCGGCGGCGGGCGAGAACAGCGTCGTCGCGCCGGGCGTCCACAGGAACTCGCGCGCTTCGCTGTAGGCGGCGCGCAGCGTGACGGAGGTCGTGGTGCCGGAGGGAGCGACGGCGCTCGAGACGAAGAACGGGAGGCCGCCGACCTCGCGGCCGTAGTCGAGGATGATGACCGGCGCCGGCCCGGTCCCCGAGTAGGTCAGCTTCGCCGGCCCTTTCGACGGGTCGACGAGCCCTTCGGCGTTGGTCACGTCGCCGCTCGTGGCGTTGATGCGGACGGGCTTCGCGGTCGCCTCACCCGTGCCGACCACGTAGCTCTTCCAGCTCTGGTTCTCGGGCACGGGCGAGCTCGACAGCTCGACCGGTCCTTGCGCGAACGCCGGCGCCGCCGCCAGCGCGGTCAGCCCGAGCGACAGCCACGCGATGCGTGCTCTCCTCACGATCTCTCTCCTCGCGTTGTGTTCGACTGCGGTCGAGTCACCTACGCCTGGCCCTCGACTCGACCAAAGCAGCCCTAACGCGGTTGTACAGAACGCTTCTGGAGGTTCGCGCCGGGGAACCGGAGCGGCCGACCAAGGGTTCCAGCGCCACAAACCCTGGGTGCCGGGATCCCTAGGTCCGAAGCACTAGGGCTTTTCCCCGGCGCGAGGCATGAGAGGCCGACTTAGAGTCGCTTGCTGATCGATATCGGTCTGTTGTTCCAAGTGAGGAGAGAAAATGGTCACCAAGCACCGACCTCGACGGTCCAGGAGGATCCGTCGCGGTGTCGCGTTGGCTGCCGTAGCATCGGCGGGGTTGTGGACCTCGACGGCAGTGGCCGCTCCGGCGCTGAGCACGAGCGAGCTCAAGACGGGTCGCCTGTCCCAACCGCTCGGCATCGGCGACAGCACGCCTGACTTCAGCTGGAAGCTCAGCGGCGCGGGGCGCGCGGCCCAGCAGTCCGCCTACGAGATCCGCGTGGCCACGTCCGAGGCGCGGCTCGCGTCGGGCCCGTACCTGTGGCAGTCGGGCAAGGTGGCCTCCGACGAGGTCAACGACATCGAGTACGGCGGCGCTCCGCTGCCCTCGCGCCAGCCCGCCGTGTGGCAGGTGCGCGTCTGGGACGCGAACGGTGAGGCGTCCGCGTGGAGCTCGCTCGCGAGCTTCGAGACCGGGCTGCTCGACCAGTCGGACTGGGGCTCGGCGAAGTGGATCGAGCTCGCCGGCCGCACGACCCAGCAGCCGCTGCCGATCTTCGCCCGTGGCTTCACGCTCGACAAGAGCGTCCAGAGCGCACGCCTGCACATCAGCGGGCTCGGGCTGTTCGACGCCAAGCTCAACGGCGCCGCGCTGACCGACGAGGTGCTCGCGCCGGGCTACTCGAACTACCAGCTGTCGGCCGAGTACCGCACCTACGACGTCACGAGCAAGCTCCGCAGCGGGGCCAACACGCTCGGCGTCGAGCTCGGCCAGGGCACCGCGCACAACGTCAAGATGGCCAACCCGGCGCCCGGCGTCGCGCGCACGAACTCGTTCGCGTGGTGGAGCAGCTCCGCGGTCGGCAGCGGCACACTGCTGGACGCCGCGCCCGCCGGCGCGACCAACGTGCGCGTCTCCAGCGTCGCGAGCTACTACGTCGGCGGCGCGATCAACGTCGACACCGGTGACGGTGGCGAGCGCTTCGAGTCGCGCACGATCACGTCGATCGGCACGGCGCCGTCGAGCACCGCGCTCGCGTTCCCGGCCGCCGCGGGCGACACCAACGTCAAGGTCACCAGCGTCACCGGCCTGGGCGTCGGGGACACGCTCCGCTTCGACGGTGGCGGCACGGCGACCGTCACGGCGGTCGGTACCGCCCGCTCGCAGACCACGCTCTTCTCCCCCGTTGCGGCGGGCGCGACCAACGTCAAGCTCGCGGCCATCACCGGCATCGTCGCGGGCAACACGCTCGCGATCGACGGCGAGACCCGCACGGTGACCGACGTCGGCACGCAGGGCCGGGCGACGACGCTCGCCGCCGCGGCGGACGCCGGCGCGACCAACGTGCGCGTCGCCAGCGTCACCGGCCTCGTCCCCGACAGCACGATCACCATCGGCGGCCAGACGGCGCGCGTCACGGCCGTCGGCACGCAGGGCGCCGCCGGCACCGGCCTCACGCTGGCCGAGCCGCTCGCCGCCGCCGCGGCCAACGGCGCCGCGGTGCGCTACGACGGCACCGGCGTGTCCTTCACGCCCGCCCTCGGCGCCGCGCACGCGCAGAACGCGACGGTCGTGAACTCCGGCTCCGGCCTCACGGTCTCGGCGCTGGACCGCGCCTACGCGACCGGCACGGCGGTCACCACGCCGGGCACGGGCATCACGTTCACGCCGGCGCTCTCGAGCGCGCACGCCGCGGGCTCGCTCGTGACCGGTTCGGGCAACCCGATCGCCAACCTCGACGCGAGCGCCGGCGCGCAGGTCACGCCGCGCCTGATCGGACGGCTCGAGATCACGTTCACCGACGGCTCCACGCAGACGATCGTCACCAACCGCGACTGGCAGGCCGCGTTCGGCCCGGCGGTCACCGACCACTGGTTCGGCGGCACGGACTACGACGCCCGCCGGGAGCTCGCCGACGCGAGCGATCTGAGCGCGTCGGCCACGCGCCGTGACGGCAGCGCCGTCGAGTGGCGCAGCGCGGGTCTGGTCCCCGCGCCCAACCTCACCACCAAGCTCGCCGCCCGGCGCGCCGAGCCGGTGAAGGTGCAGCGGACCTGGACGCCGGTGAGCGTCACCAACCCGCAGCCGGGCGTGTGGGTCTTCGACCTCGGCCAGAACTTTGCGGGCTGGCCCGAGCTCCGCCTCCCCGCGGGGTTCCCGGCCGGCACGGTGGTCAAGGCGCTGCCCGCCGAGACGCTGAACGCCAACGGCACCGTCAATCAGGCGTCGATCGGCGTCGGTGGCCGCGGCTCGGACATCTTCGCCACCTACACCACGCGCGGTGCGGCCGGCGGCGAGACCTGGCATCCGAAGTTCAACTACTTCGCGATGCAGTACCTGCAGGTGACCGGTCTCCCGGCGGGCTTCACCCCCACGACCGATCTGGTCCGTGGCCTGCAGCTGTTCGCCGACGTCCCGAAGGCCGGTGACGTCGAGACCGACAACGCGCGCATCAACCGCCTGCACGACATGTCGGTGCACTCGATCGAGAGCAACCAGATGTCGACGTTCACGGACTGCCCGGGCCGCGAGAAGCTGCCCTACGGCGCCGACTACGTCCAGCCGATCGGCTCGCTCAACGTCAACTTCGACTACGCCGCCTACCTGCGCAACATGCAGGTCCAGCTCGTCGAGGGCCAGTCCAAGCAGGGTCCTGACGCGGGCAACGTCGCGCTGAAGACGCCCGTCTACGACTGGGGCTACTCGGGCCAGTTCGGCGACGAGATCAACTGGGGCTCGTCGATCGTGCAGGTCCCGTGGCTGCTGCACAAGCTCTACGGCGACACGCAGACCATGCGTGAGTTCTGGGAGCAGATGAACACGTACATGGACTTCGTCGCGCGCCGCAAGGCCGGCACCGGCGCGGACGCGTACATCGTCACCGCCCTGCTCGCCGACTGGGTCTCCAACGAGCAGACCTCCCAGCAGATGTTCGGCACCTGGGGCTACTACCTGTCCGCCAAGTACATGTCCGAGATGGCGACCCTGATCGGCCGCACCCAGGACGCCGCCCGCTACGGCGAGCTCGCGGCCAGCATCAAGACCGCCTACAACGCCCGCTTCTACAACACCGCCTTGAAGCGGTACACCGCGGCCGGCAACGCCGGGACCGCCGGCGCGACCCAGGCCGCGCAGGCGATCGCGCTCGACGCCGGCCTCGCCCCTGAGGCCGACCGCCCGCAGATCCTGCAGGCGCTCGTCGACAACATCTACGCCTACGCGCCGTTCGGCGGTGGCCCGCACTTCAGCGCCGGCCACGTCGGCCTCGGCCCGGTCGTCCGGTCACTCATGGAGGGCGGCCGGTCGGACGTGCTGTGGGACGTGATGCAGGAGAACACGCGGCCCGGCTACGGCTTCCTGCTGCAGCCCACCGCCGCGCACCCGAACGGCATGACCACCATGCCCGAGCGCTGGACCCTCGGCGACTCCCAGAACCACGTGATCCTGCTCCAGATCGAGGAGTGGTTCCACACCGGCGTGGCCGGCATCAAGCAGTCGGCGAGCTCGATCGCCTACCGCGACCTCGTGTTCAAGCCGACCCCGGTCGGCGACCTCACCCACGCCAAGGGCCACTACACCACCCCGCAGGGCACGGCCCGCAGCGAGTGGCGCCGCAACGCCACCGGGATCACCCGCTACGACGTCACGGTCCCCGCCAACACGACCGCCACCGTCTACGTCCCCGCCAAGAGCGCGGCGCAGACGTTCGTCGCCACCGGCAGCGGCGACGCGAAGCACCTCCGCTACGAGAACGGCTACCAGGTCTACGACGTGGCCTCCGGTGACGTGACCTTCCTGCAGGGCACGAGCACCGACCTCCCGGTCGGCGGCACGGTCCCGGCGACGCTCTCGCTCTCACTCGGCGCGCCGGCGACGTTCCCCGCGTTCGTCCCCGGCGTGGACCGCACCTACGACGCCAGCACGGACGCCAAGGTCATCTCGACCGCCGGCGACGCCACCTTGTCGGTGTCGGACCCGGGCCGGCTGACGAACGGCGCGTTCTCGCTCCGCGAGCCGTTGCAGGTCTCGTTCACCAAGTCCCGCTGGACGGCGCCGATCTCCAACGACCCGGTGACGATCGCGTTCAAGCAGCACATCGCGGCCAACGAACCGCTGCGCACGGGCACGTACAGCAGGACGCTGACGTTCACCTTGTCCACGACGACGCCGTAACGCCTGCGTGACGTGGAGGCCCCGCTTCGGCGGGGCCTCCCAAGTTGTGCGTACACGCCAGACGCGCCCCGCCCAGCTCAAGCCGGAGCACCGCGTGTCGATTGCTTGGTAGTGAAGCTGTTCTGCGCGTCGCGCCTTCAGACGTGGTTGCTGGTCGCCGCCGGGTTGAGCCTCGCCGCAGTGCTGCTGCGCGTGGCCGGCGTGATCCCACCTGTGTTCCCCTGGTGGTGGGACAAGGCCTACAACGCGGTCGAGTTCCTCGTGATCGCCGTGTGCGCGCTCCGGGTGCGGGCCTCGCGCGGGACCGAGCGGACGGCGTGGGCCGTGTTGACGGTCGGGCTGTTCGGCTACGCCGCGGGCGACATCTACTACCTCGCGGCGCTCCAGGGACTCGCCTCGCCGCCGTACCCCTCGTGGGCCGACGCGGGCTACCTGAGCATCTTCCCCGCCACGTACGCGGCGCTCGTGCTGCTGCTGCGTGCTCGCGCCGGCCGCGTGTCGTCGGTGCTGTTCCTCGACGGGCTGCTCTGTGGCCTGGCGGTCGCCGCGGTCGGAGCGGCACTCGTGTTCGGGGTGGTCGCCAGCACCGAGGGAACGCTCTCGACGGTCGCGACCAACCTCGCCTATCCGCTCGGCGATCTGAGCCTCCTCGCCTTCGTGATCGCGGTGACCGCGATGACGGGACGCCGCGCGGGTGCCTCGTGGCTGCTGCTCGGCGCGGCGTTCGCGACCTGGGCCGTCGCGGACGTGATCTACCTCTACCAGGCCGCGCTGGGCACGTACCGCGACTACACCCTGCTCGACCTGACCTGGCCGGCCGCCTACCTGCTGATCGGCCTGGCCGCCTGCCTCCCGGCCCAGCGGCTCGACGCGCGCCGCCTTCGCGGCGGCCTGCTCGTCCTGCCGGCGACCTTCACGCTCGTCGCGCTGGGCGTGCTGGTGGTCGATCACTACGTCGTGCTCAACCATGTGGCGGTCTGGCTGGCCTGCGGCACGATCGTCGTCGCCGTCGTCCGCTTCGCCCTGACGTTCCGCGAGAACCTGCAGACGCTTCGCGCCAGTGAGCACGACGCGCTGACCGACGCGCTGACCGGTCTCGGCAACCGCCGCGCGCTCATCCTCGACCTCGAGCGTGCGGTCGAGGACGCCGGACCGGACCGCGGCGCGGTCCTGGCCACGTTCGACCTCGACGGCTTCAAGGCCTACAACGACAGCTTCGGACACCCGGCCGGGGACGCGCTCCTGGTGCGGCTCGGACGCAACCTCGCCGCCACCATGGGCCCGGCGGCAAGCGCCTACCGCCTCGGCGGCGACGAGTTCTGCGTGCTCTCGCACGAACCCGTTCCCGACCGCGTCCTGGTCGCGCGGGCCAAGGACGCGCTCAGCGAGCGGGGCGAGCGCTTCAGCATCAGCTGCTCCGCGGGCGCCGTCGCCATCCCGACGGACGTCGGCGACGCCGCGGACGCGCTGCGCCTCTGCGACCAGCGCATGTACGCGGACAAGGGACGTGGCCGGCGGACGGTGGACGAGGCCGTGCACCACGTGCTGCTGTGCGTCGCCGCCGAGCACGACGGTGAGCTGCGCGAGCACGTCGACGACGTGGCCGACCTCGCGGGAGCCGTCGGCGAAGAGCTCGGGCTCGCTCCCACGGACCTGCTCGCCCTGCGCCGGGCGGCCGCCCTGCACGACATCGGCAAGATCGCGATCCCCGACGCGATCCTGCACGCCCCGCGCGCGCTCGACGAGGCCGAGTGGGAGTACATGCGCCAGCACACGATCATCGGCGAGCGCATCATCGCCGCCGCTCCCGGCCTTTCCGAGGTCGCCACCATCGTCCGCTCCAGCCACGAGCGCTACGACGGCAACGGCTACCCCGACCGCCTCGCCGGAGAGCAGATCCCGCTCGCCGCTCGCATCGTGGCCGTCTGCGACACCTACGACGCCATCGTCACCGACCGCTCGTACCGCCGTGGCCGCACCCCAGCGGAAGCCATCGTCGAGCTCCGGCGCTGCTCGGGCACCCAGTTCGACCCGCAGGTCGTCGACGCCGCCGTCACCGTGCTGCAGCGGCTGGCGCAGCGACAGCTCGTCACGAGCTGAAGCGCGGGACGCGGGACGCGGGCTACGCGCAGTCGGATGCCGGCTGGTTGAGCGCGAGGAGGAGCGCTCGCAGCTGTTCCCGCTGCTGCGTGTCCAGCGCCGCGAACAGGTCGTCCTCGACCGCACGCTGAGCCTCGCCGGCGGCAACCAGCAGCGTGGCGCCCGCCGGCGTGAGGCTCACCGTATGGCGCCGGCGGTCAGCCGGGTCGCGCTCGCGGCTGACGAAGCCGTCCGCCTCCAGCGGGTTGAGCAGCGCGACCACGAGGCTGGGGTCGAGGCCCATGCGGTCGTTGAGCTCGCGTTGGCTGAGCCCGCCGTGCTCGAGCAGGCCGAGGATCTGGAACTGACGCGGCTTGAGGCCGTGCGCGTCGTGAGCGGCGCGCAGTCGGCGCATCGCGTCGTAGCCGAGCAGGGCGAGCAGCAGGCCGGGACTGCTCTCGTGCTCCTCGAGGATGCTCACAGCTTCATTGTAGGTCGTAGATCATGGAGGATGCTCTACGATTGACGTATGTCCAAGACGCTTGCCATCGTCGGCGCCGGACCGGGCCTCGGCCTGTCGCTGGCGCGGCGCTTCGCCACCGCGGGCTTCGAGATCGTCTTGATCTCGCGGGACCCGTCCAAGCTCGACTTCGACGCCCGCAAGGTCGCCGCCGACGTCACCGACCACGAAGGCCTCGCCGCCGCCCTGCACTCGATCGGCCCGATCGACGTGCTCGAGTACAGCCCCACCCCGACGTTCGGGCTCGTGGAGCCGAAGGACCTCACGCCGGAGGCCGTCCTCGCGCCGTTCCAGCACCAGGTCCTCGGCGCCATCGCCGCCGTCAACGCGACGGAGCTGCGGCCCGGTGGTGCCCTGCTGTTCACCACCGCCGCGTCGTCGATCACGCCCGTGCCGATGACGGCCAACGTGGGCATCGCCATGGCCGCGCTGCGCGCCTACGCGAAGACGCTGCACCTCGCGCTGGCGCCGGACACGTACGTCGGGCATCTCGCGATCGACATGTTCATGCAGGGCGACGACGCCGACACCGCGGCCGCCGCGCTCTACGACCTCTACGCCGCCCGCACCGACTTCGAGGTCAAGGTCGGCAACTTCCTGGAGACGCTCACATGAAGGCCTTCACCCTCGACGCGTTCGACACCGCGCCCGGAATCCGCACCGACCTCCCCAACCCCACCGGCGAGCGCATCGTGCGCCTGCATGCGAGCTCGGTCAACCCCGTCGACGCCGCGATCGCCGGCGGCATGCTGCGCGGGATGGCGGACTACGCCTTCCCCGTTGTCCTCGGCCGGGACTTCGCCGGTGTCGTCGAGGACACCGGCGAAGAAGTGTTCGGGTTCGTCCCCCACGCCGACCCTGCGGTCGGAGCGGGCGCGTGGGCCGAGCGGATCACGCTCAGCCCGTTCTTCGCCCCCAAGCCCGCGTCCCTCAGCCTGACCGAGGCGGGCGCCGCGCCGCTGGCCGGCATCACGGCGCTGCTCTCCGTCGAGGCGCTCGCGCTGACCGGCGGCGAGCGCGTGCTCATCCTTGGCGCCACCGGCGGCGTCGGCGCCTTCGCCGTCCAGCTCGCCGCACGCGCGGGCGCGACCGTGATCGCTCCCGCCAACGCGGACGACCGCGACTACCTCGAGGCGCTCGGAGCAAGCGAAGTGCCCGAACGCGGGTCCGCGCCGCAGGCCGACGCGCTCATCGACCTCATCTCCTACTCGCCCGAGCAGCTCGCCGCGAACGCACCCGGGCTGCGCGACGGCGCCAAGACCGTGTCCGCGCTCGGCGCCGCCGAGATCAACGTGATGGCCGTCTCGGACCCCGAGGCCCCCGCCCGGCTCGCCCGCGCCATCGACGAGCACGGACTGCAGGTCCCGCTCGCCCGCTCGTTCGCGTTCGACGAGCTCGGCGAGGCACTCGGCGCGCTCGGCACCCACAAGCGCGGGAAGATCTCCGTCGTCGCGTAAGGGCCGGCGCTACTTCTTGCGCCCGTCCTTGGCCCCATAGACGCGCTCGAACGCGGCCTCGACCCGTGCGCGATCGCGAACGACCGTCGCGGTCGGGTGTGCGCCCTCGAGCGTCGTCAGTCGTGCGGCGGCGTCGCCTTCGAGCACCTCGTAGGTCTCCCAGCGGATCGAGGACGGTGCCTCGCCGGCGTCGCGGCCGGGGTCGCTCAGCTCGAGCGGCTTGCCGTCCTCGGCCGAGACCCACACCTTCCAGACGGGACGTCCGGCGTCCGGCTTCAGGGCGATCTCCCACGCGTCTTGCCCGTTGTGGCGGCCGCGGCCCGTGACCGTCAGGAACTGCTCCGTGAGCCCGAACCGGACCTTCTTGACGACCGGGTCGCCGACGATCGACTCCACGGGGTCGTCCTTGGTCGCCGGCTTGGGGGCCTTGTAGATCGTGTCGGTCGTCGGGTCGTACAGGCCGTCGCCCGCGGTCTCGTAGCGGATCGGGCCGTCGAGGATCTCGCGGCTGTTCGTCGGCGTGTCCGCGTCCTGCCAGCTCTCGCGCGTCGTCGTGCGCCCGTCCTGCGTCTCGACGCTGCGCACGTGCAGGACGGTGCCGTCCGGCGGGCTGAACCAGCGCAGCGCCTGCTCGATCGCGACCGCCGAGGACGGCCCACCGAGGTCGCCCGGGCCACCCGCGAACATCACCGTCGCCGCAGCGGCCAGCGTCGCTCCCGCAGTGGCGACGGGGATGACCACACGGCGGCCGACAGACCGGGAGGGCGTTTCAGGAAGACGCATGACCTGCGCCAAGAGATCCGCGTCGAACGCGTCCTCGTCGACGTCCGCGGCCTCCGGACGGCTCGCGCGCAGGCGGTGCTCGATCACAGGGTTTCCCATCGGGGTTGCTCCTTGCTCGCAGTCGGGGTGAGGGCGGCGCGCAGCCGACGACGGGCTCGCGCCGAGCGCATGCGGAACGCCGCCGGGGTGATCCCGAGCGCGCGGGCGGCGTCCGCGCTCGAGAGGTCGAACCACGCGGTGAGCACGACCGCCTCTCGATCGAGCGGCGAGAGCGTGAGCAGCGCTTCACGCAGCTCGCCGTCGTCAATGCGGTCGGCCGGGTCGATGCCGACCACCTTCGGTTGCAGGTCCAGCAGCGCGTGCAACGCCCCGGCGCGGCGGCCGCTGCGGCGGGTGTTGGCCAGAACGCGGCGCGTGACGCCGATCAGCCAGCCCAGCTCGGCGCCGCGGGGAATGTCCCGCTTGCGGCGCCAGGCGATCGCGTAGGCCTCGGCTACGGCGTCATCGGCGTCCTCGCGCGACGCCATCGAACGGGCATAGGCCAGCACCCGCGGATAGGTCGTCCGGTAGAGGTCTTCGAAGTCCACGCTGGGCAAGTGTCCAGCGTCCCGCAAACTGCAACCGCACCGATGGCCGGCCACGAGTTGCCGAGGGCCACGTCGAGTCGCTGCGCCCGTAGATCATGCGGATCGGGTGATGCAGGGCGCCCGCGGACGCGGTTGGGTTGGAGGGGATCAGCCAGCGAGGAGGAGCCACGTCATGAGCACCCTGGTCGCCATCGCCTATCCCGACGTCGCCACCGCGGACGCGGTGCGGACGGAGTTGGTGCAGGCCACGAAGGAGAACCTGCTGGCGCTCGAGGACCTGGTGGTCGTTGAGCACCGGGGTGACGGGAAGGTCAAGCTGCGGCAGGGAGCGAGCCTGACCGGGGCCGGCGCGGCGGGCGGCGCGCTCTGGGGTGGCCTGATCGGGCTGCTGTTCCTCGCGCCCGTGATCGGGATGGCGCTCGGCGCCGCGACCGGCGCGGCCGCCGGCAAGGTCACGGACATCGGCGTGGACGACCAGTTCGTCAAGCAGCTCGGCGCGAAGCTCGGGCCGGGCGGCGCGGCGGTGATCGTGCTCGGCCGCGCCGGGGCGCCCGAGCGCGTGCTCGAGCGGATCGGGCGCTACGGCGGTGAGGTGATCCAGACCTCGCTGAGCCGCGAGGACGAGGCCCGCGTGCGCGACGCGCTCGGCGAGCCGGTTCCGGCGGCGTGATGGCGGTGCCGGCGGAGATCGTCCCGCGCTGGGAGTGGCGCAGCTTCGGGGAGCGCTTCGGCGCCGCCGAGGCCGCACTCACCGCGCGGACGCCGGAGCGGGTGCACGAGACGGACGAGCTGTACCTGCTCTCGCCGGAGAGCGACGCGTCGGTGAAGGTGCGCGACGCGCTGATGGACGTCAAGCAGCTCGAGGGCGTCAACGCGGACGGGCTCGAGCAGTGGCGGCCGGTGATGAAGGCGGCGTTCCCGCTCGCCCCGACCGACGTGCGGTCGGTGCTGCAGGCGCTCCACGCCCCGGCTCCCCCGCCCGGTCCGCCCGCGTACGCGCTCGCCGACCTCGCCCGGCTCGCGCTCGCGGCGCCGGTCCACAAGCGGCGGGCCCACTATCGGCTTGACGGCTGCCTGGCCGAGCTGAGCGAGCTTCGCGTCGGTGAGCACTCGACGCGCACGATCGTGATCGAGGGCGAGGACCCGCGGCGCGTGATCGCGGCGGTGCGCAAGCTCGGCCTCGCCGGACGCCGGAACGTGTCGGTCGCGCGCGGGATCAAGGCGCTGCTCGGCGTCGGCGCGCACCGGTACGCGGTGATCGACGTCGGCACGAACTCGGTCAAGCTCCACGTCGCGGAGCGCTCCGCGGATGGCGAGTGGCACGCGCTCGCGGACCGCGCGGAGGTGACGCGGCTCGGTGAGGGCCTGCACGAGTCCGGTCGGCTGGGTGCGGAGCCGATCCGCCGCACGACCGACGCGATCACCGAGCTCGCCGAGGCGGCGCGGGCGCTCGGCGCGACGGAGATCGCCGCCGTCGGCACCGCGGGGCTGCGGCTCGCGCCCAACACGTCCGAGCTGATGGCGTCGGTGCACGCCGCCAGCGGCGTGATCGTGGAGGTGATCCCCGGCGAGGAGGAGGCGCGGCTCGCGTTCCTGGCCGCGACGGAAGGGCTCGGCCTCGGCCGGCAGTCGCTCGTGGTCTTCGACACCGGCGGCGGGAGCTCGCAGTTCACGATCGGTGCCGGTGGCCACGTCGCGGAGCAGTTCAGCGTCGACGTCGGCTCGGTGCGGTTGACCGAGCGCTTCGACCTGGACGAGGCGGTGTCGCGGGACGTCGTCGCGGCGGCGTGCGTCGCGGTCGCGGGTGATCTGGAGCGGCTCGCCGGCCGCCCCGCGGCGCCCGCGGTGATCGGCATGGGTGGCGCGGTGACGAACTTGGTCGCGATCGAGCTCGCGCTCGCGTCCTACGACCCCGACGCCGTCCAGGGCAGCGTCCTGCGCCGCGCGGACATCGCCGCCCAGATCGAACGCCTCCGCCGGATGAACGCGCAGGAGCGCCGGTCGATCGTCGGCCTCCAGCCCGCCCGCGCCGAGGTCATCCTGGCCGGCGCCTGCATCGTCCAGACCGTGCTCGACGTGCTCGGCGCCGAAGCGCTGACCGTGAGCGACCGCGCGCTGCGGCACGGCCTGATCGCGGACCGGTTCGCGCCCTGAGCTAGACCGACGCGTGCGCGTCGAGCGGCACGAGCCCGATGATGCGCGTGCCGCGTCCGGGCGCGCTGTCGATGCTCAGCGACCCGCCGACGGCCTCGAGCCGATCGCGCATGTTGCGCAGCCCGCTGCACGAGCGCAGCGTGCCGTCCAGCGACTCCACCGGCAGCCTGAACCCGGGGCCGTCGTCGCGCACCTCGAGCGCCAGCGTCCGGCGCTGCTCGAGCTGCACCCACACCGCGGTGGCCGTCGGCGCGTGCTTGATCGCGTTCTGCACCGCCTCCAGGCACGTGAAGTACACGGCGGTCTCGATCTCCATCGGCTGCCGGGTCAGCCCGATCGTCTGCAGGTGCAGCGGGACGGTCACGTCCGCCGCGAGGCTGCGCAGCGCCTCCTCGAGCCCACGGTCGCTGAGGATCGGTGGATAGACGCCGTGCGCGAGCGCCCGGAGCTCTTCGAGCGTGCGCTCGGCCTCCGTGCCGAGCTCGTGCAGCGCGTCGGCACCGCCCACGGGATCGGTGCGCAGGAGCTCTTCGGCGAGCGAGAGCCGGATCCGCAGCATCATCAGCCGCTGCTGGGCGCCGTCGTGGAGGTCACGTTCGATCCGGGCGCGCTCCAGGTCGGCCGCCTCGGCGATCCGGCGGCGCGACTGCTCGAGCTGGCGCAACGTCGCCGCGAGCCGGGTCGTGACCTCGTGATGGCGGACGGCCTCGCGCACGATGCCGCTGATCGCGCCCAGGAGCTCCTCGTCCCCACGGAGCCCGGGAGCGTGGACGAGCGCGACGACCGACACGCCGCTGTCGTCACGGATGATCGTCAGCTCGCGCCCGGCCGCCACCGGAAGCCGTCCCACGCGACGACCGCAGCTGTCGAGCCAGCGGACCGGACCGTCGGCGACCAGCACGTCGAGCGTCGGATCGCACAGCGCCGTCCGCAGCACGTCGCGCAGGCGGCCGGCGTCCACCCCGTCGCTCAGCTGGCCGGTCAGCCGCGCGAGCACGTCCCCGACCAGCAGCCGCCGGCGCACGAGACCGACCCAGAACGCCGCGGCCAGCCCGGCGACGCACAGCCCCCACAGGAGCCCGAGCGTCTCGACCGCCGGTGCGGAGGGATCGGAGCGGCGCACCACAAGGAACGCCGCCAGCAGCCCGACGGACGCGCCGCTCGCCAGCAGCACCGGCAGCAGGGTGCGCCGCCGCAGCGGCGTCGCGGCCCGCCAGCGCCACGCCATCGACCCGACCACCGCGGCGAACAGCAGGATCGCGAACAGCTCGCGCAGCGGCTGCACGACGGACTCCATGAACGCCGGTTCGCTGTCCAGCACCAGGAACGCGTTCGGCGGGCAGTCCTGGAGGCACGTCGCCCACGGCGTGTGCTCGGGGTAGTGCTCGACGAAGAGGGCCGATCCGATGTAGCCGAGCACGAGCAGCCCGTTCAACGCGCGGAACAGCGTGCGGTCGACCCCGCGCGTGACCCGTCCCGAGGGGAAGGCCGTCATCAGGAAGATCAGGCTCGGGAACACGAGCCACGCCGCGACGCGGCCGACGCTGTAGGGGAGGCTGGCCTCGGACTCGCCGAGCGCCGTCAGCGACCACGCGAAGCCGGTGGCGATCAGCGCGAGGCCGAAGCGCACGTTCTCCGGCACCTGGATCGCGTACAGGCCCGCCGCGATCGGCACGGAGATCACCAGCAGCTCGATCGTCCCGCGCCCGACCGCCTCGTCCGCCGGGACGGAGCGCACGATGAACGTCACCGACACCGCGCAGACCGCCGCGCCGATGAGCCCGATCGTCGCCGCGAGACGGCGATGCAGGGTCGATGTCGTCGGCGCCGGACCGCGCTCGGCCGGCAGCAGCGCGCTCACCTCACGTCTCGCCCGAGGCGATCGAACCCATGGGATGAACGGTCCCGCTGGGCGGGACGACGCCGCCTCGCCCGCGGCGGATGATCTCGCCACTCGGGGAAGCTCCTTCGTGCGTGCATCAGGCGCCTGCCGTGCAGGCCTCCTTGCCCGGGCCGCCGGCACCCGGGACGCTGCTCGCAGCCATGGCCAGCTCCGAAGCGCAGCCGCCCGTCCGGGTCGTCGCCGTCGACGACCTGCCCGCGTTCCGGGCGACGGCCGCGGCGCTGATCGCCTCGACGCCCGGGTTCGAGCTCGTCGGCACCTCGGCGGACGGCGAGTCCGCGCTGCGGCTCGTACGCGAGACCGACCCCGATCTCGTCCTCGTCGACGTCCGCATGCCGGGGATCGACGGCGTCGCCGTCGCGACGCGGCTGCTGGCCGGCGACCCGACGCGGGTCGTCGTGCTCGCGTCGACGCTGGACCAGGCGTCGTTGTCGCGCGTCGCTCGTGGCTGCGGCGCCGCGGCCGTGATCTGCAAGCACTGGTTGACGCCGCGCCTGCTGCACGGCCTCTGGGTCGCGCACCGGCGCCGCTGACGCTACGGGACGCGGCTCACGCTGCCCGACTCCGACAGGAGCATGAGCGCCGCCTTGACGCGCTTGCTGACGTCCTCGGCGTTCGCGAGGCCGAGCTTCAGAAAGATCGCGTTGATGTGCTTCTCGACCGCGCGCTTGGTCAGGAACAGCTCCTCCGCGATCGCCATGTTGCTCTTGCCGCGCGCGATCTCGACCAGCACCTCGCGCTCGCGTACCGTGAGCTCGTTCAGCGGCGACCGCTCTGCCTGGCTGCGGGCCGCCACCAGCGCGTCCACGATCTTCGCGTCCACCAGCGAACCACCGGCGGCGACCGCGTGGATCGCGGCCGTCAGCTCCGCCCGGTTGTGCACACGCTCCTTCAGCAGGTAGGCCCGGCGGGCCGAGCCGCCGTCCAGTAGCGCCAGCGCGTAGATCGGGTCGGCGTACTGACTGAGCACGACCACCCCCGTCTCCGGGAACCGCTCGCGCAGCTCGGCGGCGAGGCGGATGCCCTCGTCGGTGTTCGTCGGCGGCATCCGGATGTCCGTGACGACGACATCCGGGCGCTCGCGGTCGCACGCCTCGCGCAGCGACTCGAGATCCCCCACCGCGGCGACGACCTCGACGTCGGGATCGATGTCGAGCAGTTGCTTGACACCCTCGCGAACCAGCAGGTTGTCCTCGCCGAGCACCACCCGGATCGGCATGGGCCGGACCCTACACGCCAGTTGGCGCGTTGCCGCGTTTCGTCAACCTTGGCCGCGATCCGGTCGAATCGGCCCACCACACCGGCGGAGGTGGTGCCTACGCCCGTGCCGGTCGGCGGGCGAGCGCCCTTGGCCGTCGGGGGCAGCTGGACGGATGCTGCTGGAGCCGTGTCCGCCTCCACGCTGACCCTGGTCGAGCCGCTCGCCCTCCCCGCCGCCGGGTTACCGGCGAGTGCGGTGCCGCGCACGCGGCTGGTGCGTCAGCTGACCACGACCGACGCGCCGATCGTCCTCGTCGTCGCCCCGGCGGGCTACGGCAAGACGACGCTGCTCGAGGAGTGGGCGGCGCGGGACCCACGTCCGTTCACCTGGCTCGCGTGCCCCGGCGACCACGCGGTGGACGCGGTGCAGCGCCGGCTCGAGGGCGTCATCCGCTCGCCGGCGGCCCAGGTCGTCGTCGTCGACGACACGCGCCTGACCTCCCCCGCGCGCACGCAGGCGCTGCTCAACACGGCCTGCCGGCTTCCCCGCGGCAGCCGGTTGGTCCTCGCGTCGCGTGCACGCCCGCCCGGTGCGCTCGGGCGGCTGCGCGCGCGGCGGCTGCTGCTCGAGCTCGGAGCCCCGGAGCTCGCGCTCACCCCGCTCGAAGCCGCGCGGCTCGTCGAGACGGCCGGACTGCGGCTGGATCGCCACCGGCTCGGACGGCTGCTCGCCCGCACCGGCGGCTGGCCCGTGATGGTCGACCTGGCCACGGCGGCGGTCGCCGGAGCCACGGATCAGGACGCGGCGATCATGGCCTTCGGCGGCGCCGACCGCGCGGTCGCCGAGCTGCTGCGCGACGAGGTGCTCGCCCCGCTCACCCCGGTCGAGCGCGCCTTCGTGCGGCGGACCTCGATCATCGGCCGGCTGACCGCGGGCGCCTGCGACGCCGTCCTCGACGGGCACGGCTCCGGCGCGACGCTGGAGCGGCTCGCGCGCTCCGGCGTCCCGATCGAGCCGCTGGACCGCACGGACCTCGCCTTCCGCTGGAACCCGCTGCTCGCGCAGATGCTCCGGGCCGAGCTCTGCGTCCACGAGCCGGAGCGGGTGGGCGTGCTGCACCGCCGCGCGGCGCGCTGGTTCACGCGCGAGCGCGAGCCGAGCCTCGCCATCCGCCACGCCGTCGCCTGCGGTGACACGCGGCTCGCCGGACGCATCGCCTGGGCGCACGCGCCGCGGCTGGCGGCGAACGGACGCGTCGAGCCGCTCGGCGAATGGCTCGGCGCCGTCCGGGGCTCCGCCGTGTCCGACGACGCGGGCCTCGCCTTGACCGCAACGGTCCACCACCTGCTCACGGGCCGGCGCCGGGCGGCGTGCGCCGCGGTCGCCGTCGCCGAGCACCGGCTGCAGACGGACCGGCTCGCCGGCGGCCACGCGGCGGTCGCGCTGCTGCGCGCGTGCCTCGCTCCGTCCGGCCTCGCGGCGGCCGCGCAGGACGCCGCCCACGCCCGTGCGCTGCTGCCCGCGGACAGCCCCTGGCATGCGCTCGCGCTCCTGATCCTCGGGATCGCCGCGCACCTGGACGGGGATGTCGAAGGCGCGGTCGTGTGCCTCGACGAGGCCGCGGGCCGCGCGACCGGTCACGTCGCGACGGTCGCGGCCACCGCGCATGCGCAGCTCGCGCTGGTCGCGGCGGAGATCGAGGACTGGGACGAGGCCGCCCATCACGCGCTCGAGGCCCGCACGACGCTCCCGCCCACCGGACCGGAGGCGATCCACGCGTTCGTGGCCGCGACCTCCGCCGTCGTCGCCGCCCACCGCGGCGAGATCGCGCAGGCCCGGCACGACGCTGGAGAAGCCGACCGGCTGCTGGCGTCGCGCGCCGACTTCCCGCCGTGGCTCGTGTGCGAGGCCCACGTCTGGCTCGCCCGCGCCGCGATCCGCCTCAGCGACGGCCCGACGGCGCGTCGGCTGCTGGCGCGCGCGGCGCGGCTGGCCCCCACGGGCGGGGAGGCGGACGGGTTCTCGCGGTGGATCCACGACGGCTGGGAACGTGCGGACGCGTTCGCGGAGAGCGCCACGGGCGACGGCCCCGCGCTGACCAACGCCGAGCTGCGGATCCTGCGGCTGCTCCCGAGCCACCTGTCGTTCCGGGAGATCGGCGAGCGCCTGCACGTCTCCACCAACACGGTCAAGACGCAGGCGCTGGCCGTGTACCGCAAGCTCGACGTGTCGTGTCGCTCGGACGCGGTCGAGCGCGGCCGCCAGGCCGGCTTGGTCGGCGACACATGAACACGTTGACGGTGTG
Organism: Solirubrobacter phytolaccae; assembly: GCF_027587195.1. GTDB lineage: Bacteria > Actinomycetota > Thermoleophilia > Solirubrobacterales > Solirubrobacteraceae > Solirubrobacter > Solirubrobacter phytolaccae. Next base: position 36,186 of record NZ_JAPDDP010000021.1, read on the forward strand.
GGCCTTTCCCGGCCCGGAGGACGCGGCGCTGGCGCTCGGGGAGCTCCGCGAGCTCGTCGAGGACGGTCAGGTCAGCGTGACCGACGCGGCGCTGGTCGCCTGGCCGCGCGGCCGGCGCACGCCCGCGACCCGCGAGCTCGGCGCCATCAGCGCGCCCGGTCAGATGTGGGGCGGGTTCTGGGGCATGCTCCTGGGCCTGGTGTTCCTCACGCCGCTGGCCGGCCCGGCGTTCGGCGCCGCCGCCGGGGCGGTCGCCGGGACGCTGGAGGACTTCGGCGTCGCCGACGACTTCGTCAAGCGCATCCGCGACCACGTCACGCCCGGCACGTCGGCGATCTTCGTGCTGACCGGGCGCGCCTCGGCCGACGAGGTGGCGGTTCGCCTCGCCGGCCCGGAGGTCGTGATGCTGCGCTCCGAGCTCTCCCCGGAGCAGGCCGAGCACCTGCGCAAGGCGCTCGCCGACGGATAGCTACAACTCGGCGCGCGCTTCCTCCCAGCGTGCCGTGAGCGCGTAGATGACGATCACGTCGAGCGCGATGATCGTCAGCGACCAGATCGGGAACGCCGCGAGGAAGGCGATCTGCACGAGGATGCTCACGCAGGCGACGGTGACCGCGAGCACGCGCGCCCAGCCGTGTCCGGTGTTGAGCCCCATGCCGGCCGCGACCTGGGCCCCACCCCAGATCAGCATCACGATGCCCCACGTCTCGAAGTCGCCGACCAGCAGCTCGTTGCCGCTCTGGATGACGAAGTAGTCCTCGCTGAACAGCGCCGCGAACCCCTGGACGAGGTTGATCAGGCCCACCACCGCCAGCATGATCGAGGCGAACACGACCCAGCCGGTCCACGCCGCGCCGGCGGAGGAGGCCTCGGCCGGCGGCACCCTTGTCTGCGTCTTGGTCATGCCCCGGAGCATCCGGCGGCGGCCGCGCGGGGGCATCATCCGATCCGGGTGAGGCGCGGTGGCCGCCCCGAGGTGACGATCCGGGCGTTCCGGCGCGGGTGGTCCGCTGCCGACCGACCGAAGGAGCTGAGCAGCATGGGCAACCTCGTGGCGATCGCCTATCCCGACATGGCGACGGCGGAGCAGGTGCGCGCGGAGCTCGTGCAGGCGACCAAGGAGCATCTGGTCGCCCTCGAGGACGCGGTCATCGTCGAGCACCGCGCCGACGGCAAGATCAAGTTGCACCAGGCGATGAGCACGGCGGGCGCGGGCGCGGCCGGCGGCGCGCTGTGGGGCGGCCTGATCGGCCTGCTGTTCCTCGTGCCCGTGTTCGGGATGGCGATCGGCGCCGCGTCGGGAGCGGTGGCCGGCAAGGTCTCCGACGTCGGCGTCGACGACACCTTCATGAAGACGCTCGGCTCCAAGCTCGTGCCCGGCGGCGCGGCGCTGATCGCGCTCGGGCGCGCCGAAGCGCCGGACAAGCTGCTCGACCGCCTGCGCCCGTTCGGCGGGGAGGTCATCCAGACCTCGCTCAGCACGGAGGACGAGGAACACCTGCGCGCCGTGCTCGGCGAGCCCGTCACGGCCTGACTGCGCGCCCCGAGGCCTGAAGGGAACGAGATGGCGACCACGACCGCGCCGCTGCCCACCGCGACCGAAGTCCCGACCTGGCACGCGCTGACGCGCGAGGGCGCCGTGCACGAGCTGCACGTCGAGCCCGAGCGGGGCCTGACGACCGAGGAGGCGGGCGCCCGGCTCGAGCGCTACGGCGCGAACAAGTTCGCCGTGGCGAAGACCGAGCCGCGCTGGCACGCCTTCCTGCGCCAGTACCGCGACCCGATGCAGCTCGTCCTGCTGGCCGCGGGCGTCATCTCGATCTACCCCGTCAAGCAGCCCGGGACCGGGATCATGATCCTGCTGCTGACGCTGCTGAACGCCGTGCTCGGCCTCAGCCAGGAGGGCAAGGCGGCGGCGGCCGTGGCCGCGCTGGCGAAGATGATGATCGTCAAGGCGCGCGTGCGCCGCGACGGCAAGCTCGCGCAGCTGCCGGCCGAGCAGCTCGTGCCGGGCGACGTGGTCGAGATCGAGGCGGGCGACGTCGTGCCCGCCGACGGCCGGCTGCTGGGCGCGGCCACGCTGGAGGTCGCCGAGTCGGCGCTGACGGGCGAGAGCCTGCCGGTGTCCAAGGGCGTCGAGTCCGTCGCCGCGCCGGACGCCGCGCTCGGCGACCGCACGGACATGGTCTACATGAACACGAACGTCACGCGTGGCTCCGGCGAGTTCGTGGTCACGTCGACCGGGATGGCGACCGAGGTCGGCCACATCTCCGGGATGCTCCAGCGCCAGGACGAGTCCAAGTCGCCGCTGACGGTGCAGCTGGAGAAGCTGACCAAGCAGCTCGTGACGATCGCCGGGCTCGCGCTCGTGGCGTCCGTCGTGCTGAACATGATCCGCGGGCAGAGCTTCACCGAGGTCTTCACGGTGGCCGTCGCGTTCGCGATCGCCGCCATCCCGACCGGCCTGCCCGCCGTGGTCACGACGATCCTCGCGCGCGGCACGCGCCTGCTCGCCGACGCCAACGCGATCATGAAGCGCCTACGCTCGACCGAGACGCTCGGCGCGACCTCGGCGATCTGCTCGGACAAGACCGGGACGCTGACGCTCAACCAGATGACCGCGGTCGAGCTCACGCTGCCCGGGCGCCGCTACCGCGTGTCCGGCACGGGCTACTCGACCGAGGGCCAGATCAAGCACGTCGCCGGGGAGCCCGAGATCGACCTCGAGGCATTCATGCTCCCGCTCGCGCTGGCCTGCGACGCCGTCCTCACCGACACCGGCGAGATGATCGGCGACCCCACGGAGGGCGCGCTCGTGGTGCTCGCCGAGAAGGGCGGGCTGGACCTGGAGATGACGCGCGCGAAGTACCCGCGCGTGGCCGAGCTGCCGTTCGACACCGCCTACAAGCTGATGGCCACGTTCCACCGGATGGCGGACGAGGACGGGCGGCCCGTGGTGCGCTGCTTCGTCAAGGGCGCGCCCGACCAGCTGCTCGCCCGCGCCGCCTGGCACCTGGACCCGAACCTCGCCCGCGTCGGCGTCGACGCCGACTTCCGGCAGCGGTATCTCGCCGAGAACGAGCGCCTGGCGTCGCAGGGCCTGCGCGTGATGGCCACCGCGCGCAAGGACTTCGAGCCGGCGAGCTTCGACCCGGCCGCCGACCTGCTGACGCTGATGGACGGGCTGACGCTGCTGGCGCTCGTCGGCATCGTCGACCCGCCGCGCCCCGCGGCCAAGGACGCGATCGCGCTCGCGCACTCGGCCGGGATCCAGGTGCGCATGATCACGGGCGACCACGCCGTCACCGCGCAGGCGATCGCACGCGAGCTCGGCATCCGCGGCCGCGCGATCTCCGGCGCCCAGTTCGCCGAGCTCAGCGAGGAGCAGGCCGACGCCGAGATCGACGACATCGGCGTGATCGCGCGCGTCACCCCCGAGCAGAAGGTCCGGCTCGTGGACATCCTCAAGCGCAACGGCCACGTCGTCGGCATGACCGGCGACGGCGTCAATGACGCCCCGGCGCTCAAGCGCGCCGACATCGGGATCGCGATGGGCATCACCGGCACCGAGGTCTCCAAGGAGGCCGCGGCGATGATCCTCACCGACGACAACTTCGCGACGATCGTCAAGGCGGTCGAGCTCGGCCGGCGGCTCTACGACAACCTCGTCAAGTACATCCGCTTCCAGATGGGCGCGCTGGCGGGGATGATCGTCACCTTCCTCGGCGCGAGCATCCTGAACATCGTCTCCGGCGTCCCGTTCCTGCCGATGCAGACGCTGTGGGTGAACTTCACCACGCAGATCTTCCAGGCGGTCGGGCTCGGCTACGGGGAGCCCGCGGACGGGCTGATGAAGCGCCGCCCACGCAAGCCCGAGCAGCCGATCCTGCGTCGCGCCGACACGCGCTGGTTCGTCGTCGCCGGCCTCGTGATGGGCGCCGCGACGCTGGCCGTGGCCGCGTGGGCCGAGCACGAGCACGGCGAGGACGTCGCGCGCACGATGGCGCTGACGACGTTCGCGATCGCCAACCTCACGTTCTCGTTCACGGCGCGTGACGAGCGCAAGTCGATCTTCAGCCTGGACACCTTCGACGACCGCACGTTCCTGAAGGCGTCACTGCTGTCGGTGGTCGCGATCATCCTCGCGACCGAGCTCGGGTTCCTGCACCGGGTCCTGGACACGGTCGAGCTGACCGGCAACCAGTGGCTGATCTGCATCGGCGCCGGCCTGGTCGTGGTCGCGGCGTCCGAGCTGAAGAAGCTCATGGCGCGCCGCCATGGCTGAGCAGGCTCAGGGCAGCAACCGGCTCGCGCTGCTGCTGGCGGCGGCGATGTTCGTGCTCGTGGTCGACACATCGCTGATGAACGTGTCGATCGCGAGCGTGGTCGAGGACCTCGACACGACCGTCAGCGGTGTCCAGGGCGCGATCGCGCTCGAGGCGCTCGTGTCGGCCGCGTTCATCCTGATCGGGAGCAAGGTGGCCGACCTGTTCGGCCGCAAGCGCGCGTTCGTGCTCGGCCTGCTCGGCTACGCGACCGGCGCCGTGGCGATGACGTTCGCGCAGGGGCTGACGGCGATCATCGTCTTCTGGGCCGTGATCGGCGGCCTCGGCGCTTCGCTGCTGCTGCCCTCGATGCAGGCGCTGATCCACGGCAACTTCCAGGGCGCTGCGCAGAAGAAGGCCTACGCGCTCGTCGGCGCGGCCTCGGGGATCGCCGCCGCCGTCGGGCCGCTGCTCGGCGGGCTGCTGACGACGACGCTGTCGTGGCGCGTCGGCTTCGCGCTGGAGGCCGTCGTGATCGTGGTGGTGCTCCTGAACCTGCGGCTGATCGGTGACGTGCCGTACACCGGGCCGCGCAGGGTGGATGGCGTCGGCGCGGTGCTGTCGGCGGTCGGGATGGGCGGCGTGATCGTCGGCATCCTCGTCTGGCAGGAGGGCGGGGAGTACGTCGGCGTGCTGATCGCGGTCGGGCTCGTCGCCCTCGTCTCGCTCGCGCGCTGGCTCGTGCGCCGCCGCCGCGCGGGCCGCCCCACGCTGATCGATCCCGACCTGTTCCGCGAGGACCGCTTCCGGCTCGGGATCGGCTCGCAGATGCTGCAGAACATCGCGCTCGGCGGGATGATGATCGCGCTGCCGATCTTCCTGCAGATGGTGCTCGAGTACAACGCGCTCGAGACCGGGCTGACGATCGCGCCGCTGTCGCTGACGATGTTCGCCGCAGCGCTGCTGGCGGGTCGGCGGACGGGCGGCCGGCGGCCGGCGGCGGTCATCCGCGGCGGCTGGGCGCTGCTGCTGCTCGGGGTGGTGGCGCTGCTGCCGGTGGTGCCGCGCGCGGAATCGGGCTGGGCGCTCGTCGTGCCACTGATCGTCGCCGGCGCCGGGCTCGGGCTCTTGCTCTCCCAGCTGAACAACTACACGCTCTCCCCTGTCTCCGACGAGCGCGTGAGCGAGGCCGCCGGGGTGAACTCCGCGGCCGGCTCGTTCGGCCTGTCGTTCGGGCTCGCGTTCGCCGGCGCGATCCTGCTGGCCACGCTCTCGCTCACCTTCACGCGCATGGCCGACGACAGCTCCGTGCTGCCGCCCGCCGCCAAGACGCAGGTGGCGCAGGCGCTGCAGGACGACGCGCAGGTGCTCAGCGACACCCAACTGCAGGCGCAGCTGCGCGGGCAGCCGCCGGAGATCCAGGAGGAGATGCTCGCGATCAACCACGACGCGCGGCCGCTCGCGCTCCAGGTCGCGCTCTTGATCCCGTTGCTCGCCGCGCTGCTCGGGTTCGTGAACGGGATGCGCATGCTGCGTCGTCCCGACCCGGTCGCGTCCGAGCGGGCCGACCTGGCGCTGGCATGAGCGTCCGCGGCGCGATCTTCCTCGGCGTCGGCTCGATGGTGGGCGCCGGCATCTTCGCCCTGCTCGGCGAGGCCGGCGCGGTGGCCGGTGCCGCGGTGTGGATGTCGTTCCTGCTGGCCGGGATCGTCGCGGGCCTGCTCGGCTACACGGCGTCAAGCTCGGCGTGCGCTTCCCGTCCTCCGGCGGCCTGATCGCCTACCTGATCGAAGGCTTCGGCAACGGCCGGCTGGTCGGGATCGCCTAGTGGCTGGGCTACATGTCGGCGATCGTGATCGTCGAGCTGTGCGTGTTCGCGGTCTTCATCGCGGTCACGCTCCCCGACGTGGACTGGGGCCTGCTCGCGTTCAGCGGCTATCCCCCGCTCGCCGACGTCGTCGCCAGCGTCGCGCTGACGTTCTTCGCGTTCATGGGCTTCAGCGTGATTACGTTCTCGGCGGGCGACCTGCGCGATCCGGCGCGCGGGCTCCCGCGGGCGATGTACACCGCGCTGGCCGTGACCGGCGGCCTGTACGTCCTGATCGCGTTCGGCGTGTTCGGCACGCTGCCCGTCGACGACGTCGTCCGCCACGGTGAGACGGCGATCGCCGAGGCCGCGCGCCCCGCGCTCGGTGACGCGGGCTTCACGATGATGGCGCTCGCGGCGATCCTGGCCACGACGTCCTCGGTCAACGCCACGCTGTACGCGTCCGGCGGCCTGACCCGGATGCTGGCCTCGGTCGGCCAGTTCCCGACCGTGTTCGGGCGCGCGACCAAGGGCGGCGCGCACATCGGCCTGCTGCTCACCGCCGCGCTCATCCTGCTCGTGGCCAACCTCGTCGACCTGTCGGCGATCGCCTCGCTCGGCAGCGCGATCGCGCTCTGCGTGTTCGTCCTCGTCGCGCTCGCCGGGTGGCGGCGGCGCGCGGACACGGGCGCGAACCCGGTGATCGCCGTCACCGCGATCGTCGTGGCGGTGGTCGTGCTCGGCTTCTTCGTGGCCGACACGCTGCGCAACGACCCGGCGACGTTCGTGGCGATCATCGCGCTGGCCGGGCTCGCCGTCGTGCTCGACGCGCTGTGGAAGCGCAGCGTGCGGCGCGACGAGCAGGCGCGCGGGCCCCACGAGGAGCGGCTCGCGCACCACTGACCTCCGGCCCGTCCGCCGTCCCCCGGGCGGGCGGGCCGGGGTCCACCCACGTCACGTGGCGCTCGGGGCGTGCGCGTCGGCGTCCGCGAGCAGCTCCTCCGCCTTGGCCTCGCTGCCGCGCGGGATCACGATCACCGGGCACGCGGCGCGGTCGACGACGCGGCGGGAGACGCTGCCGAGCACGACCGCCCGGCGCGGGCCCAGGCCGCGTGAGCCCATGACCAACAGGTCCAGGTGCGCGGACGCGGCGACGAGCGCGCGGACCGGCTCGTCGATCATCACGTCGATCTCGGCGTCCACGCCTCCCGCCAGCTCGGTCAGCCGGGCGCGGGCGTTGGCCTCGATCGTGAACCGCATGCGCGCGGCGGTCTGCGCCTCGGTGCCGACCTCGTGGTGCTGCTCGGCGAGCAGGCCGTGCGCCTCCTCCTGCGCGTGCCGCGGATCGATCACGGTGAGCACGCGCAGCTTCGCGCCGCCGGTGCGCGCCAGCGAGCCGGCCACACGCAGGACCTCGTCGGACTCCGGTTGCGTGGGCAGCGCGACCCCGATCGTCGCGACGCCGCCGTCGGGCCGCACGTAGCCGTTCGGGACCACCGCGACCGGGCTCTCGCTGACGTGGATGACGCGCTCGGCCGTCGTGCCGAGGAGCATCGCGCCCCGGGGAGCGCGGCTCGTGGAGCCGACGACGACCAGCTCCGGCGAGCACTCGTCGATCGCCCGGGCCAGGCCGCGCGCCGCGGTGGAGTCCTCGAAGGGACGGATCTCGGCGACGATGCCGCGCCGCTCGAGGTCGTGCTCGAGATGGCGGACGGACTCGGCGATCGAGCCCGGAAGCGTCGGCGCCTCGTCGGCGCCGAAGTGCACGTGCAGCGAGCCCGTGTCGACCACGACGACGACCACGAGCGGCGCACCCGTCACGCGGCTCGCCGCCACGCCGAACTCGACGGGCTCGCGCGCACCGGTGTCGGGCGAGAACGCCGCGATCACCGGGCTGCGATGGGTGTGGTCCAATGTCTCCATGCCCCGACGCTAGGTCCGCGCCGGCCCGTGGGCATCGCCTGATTCGGGTGAAGCCACACCCGTCGTGGACGGGTGCGCACACCACGTCGAGCGGCTGGCGCGCGCCCGTGCGCCCACCCCGCCGCGGCGGAACGATGACCTCGTTCACCACCCACTTCAAGGAGCGACCCGAGTGAGCTCGACCGTCTCCCCCCACGCCGGCGACGCCGCCCTCGGCGGCCAGTCGCAGGCGCTCGAACTCCAGGCCCAGAACCTCTGGTGGCTGTGGCTGATGACCGGCGTGGTCTGGATCGTCGCCGCCCTCGTGATCCTCCAGTTCGACGCGGCCTCCGTGTCCACCGTCGGCGTGATCATCGGCTGCATGTTCGTCTTCGCCGGCATGACGAGCTTTCTCCAGGCCGCGGTCGCCGACCACCTGCGGTGGCTCTCGATCGTCTTCGGCGTGCTGATGCTGATCGCCGGGATCCTGTGCTTCGTCAACCCCGAGGCCACGTTCGCGGGCCTCGCCGACATGCTCGGCTTCCTGTTCCTGCTCGTCGGCGTCTGGTGGACGGTCGAGGCGTTCCTCGTCCAGGCCGGCAACCCGCTGTGGTGGCTGAGCCTGATCGCCGGGGTGCTGATGATGATCGTGGCCTTCTGGACCGCCGGCCAGTTCTTCATCGAGAAGGCCTACACGCTGCTCGTCGTCGCCGGCATCTGGGCGCTGCTGCGCGGCGTCACGGACATCGTGCGCGGGTTCCAGCTGCGGAACCTCACGCTGTGACCGAGTTCCTGATCATCGTCACGCCGTTCCTGATCGTCCTCGCGGCCCTCTCCATCGTCGACCTGTTCGGCCGCGACTACGGCGGCTGGGCGATCACGGCCTGGGTGGCGTGCATCGTCTGCTTCCCCGTGCTCGGCTCGCTCGCCTACTGGCTCACACGTCGCGCCGCGCCCGAGAGCGCGGAGCAGGTCTACCTGGCCCAGGCCGACCTCCGGCGCGAGCGCGAGCGGCTGCCGATCGACCGCTCCGGCTACTGACGACGATCTGCTGGACCGCGCCCGGCGGCACGGCACCTGCACGGCGACCGACGCGGTCACGGTCGCCAGCAGGAGGCCGGTCATACCTTCGCGTGGGTCTCGTGCGCCACCACCGGGGTGCGCCGCGGGGGCGCCGGAGCCCGGGCGGGAACGTAGACCACGACGGTCCGGGCGATCCGGTCGTGCAGCGCGCGCCGCCGGCCGTCCACGAGGATCGTCAGGAACCCGGCGCACAGCGGGAGGGCCGAGAGCGGCAGCGCGAGCATGCGCAGCGCCGCGCGCCGGACCCGCAGCGGCTCGCCCGAGCGTGCCTCGCGGACCGTGATCCCGAGCAGCCGGTTGCCGGGCGTCTGCCCGTTGCCCGACCAGAAGAACACGAAGTACGCGGCCGTCCAGAGCAGCGCCACGCCGGCCGCGACGGCGGCGATGATCGTCCGCACCCCGTCCGGGACCGTCAGCAGGGACAGGCCGAGCGCGACGATCGCGCCCACGAGCCACGCGACGAGGTTGATCACCAGCGCGTCGACCGCGAACGCCAGCGTCCGGGTCGCCAGGCCGGCGTAGCTCGGCACCGGCGGCCCGGGCTCGGGCGGGACGTTCACGCGGTGCCCGTCGTCGATGGCGCTCCTTCGCCCGCGGGCCGGCGGTGGAACAGCCGCCACGCGGCCCGCTCGAGCCGTTCGTCGGCGTTGCGCGAGCGCTCGCGCAGCTCGTCGCCCACCTGGTCGGCGAGGCCGGCGCTCTGCTGGGCGATCGCGTCCAGGACGGCCGGGCTCTGCGCGATGTCGTCGATCAACGTCCACAGCGCGCGGCTCTCGCGCAGTCGCCCGACGATGTCCTCGACGAGCCCCATCGTGGCGGTCTCGACGACGTCGCTCTCGACCACGCGCGCGATCATCCGCGCGGCTCCCGGGCTCGCGAGCGCCTGCTCGACGATGCGCTCGAGCTCGGGCCCTTCGAGCACCCGCTCGGCGAGTCGCTCGACCACGCCGCCGGCCAGCAGCCGGTCCGCCACCTGCTGCGCGGCGTGCTCCTCGTCCAGGCGGTCCAGGGCCCGGGCGACCACGTGCTCGGCCAGCGCGCTATCGACAATCCGCGTCACGGCCTGGTGCGCGTACGGCGAGCCGAGGGCGGTGTCGACGCACACGAGCGTCACGCGCCCGCCGCCGTCGATCACGCGCCGGCGCGTGTCGCGCTCGGTCCGGAGGGCGAACGCCCAGCTCGCGCGCGCCGGGCGCAGCGCCGCGTCGGTGATTCGAGATCCGACCATCGCCTACAGCCTCAGCCCAGCACCTTGCGCTTCTCGGCGGCGAACTCCTCGTCGGTGAGGATCCCGTCGTCGCGGAGCTTGGCCAGCTCCCGCAGCTGCGCGACCGTGTCGACCGGCGGGGCCGACGGCGGCGGCGCGGCCGGCGGTTCCTCCGCGTACTGCGGCGGATAGGACCCCTGGCTCGCCCAGCGGTTCGCCTGGCGGCGTGAGACGCGGTTGCTGACGGCGGTCGCCGTGCCGGCGACGGCGGCGGTGCGGGCGATCCCGCGAAGCAGTCCGGGCATGCGTGTCTCCTCTAGCTCTCAGCTCGCCGACGGGCTGGCGAGCTCGGTCTCCTCGAGCGCGGCAAGCAGCGCCTGGATGTGGATGCGCCCGCTCGCGGCGAGTTGGCCGCCGGAGCGCCGCAGCGCGACCGCCACCGGGGCGGCCCAGCGGTTCTCCCACACGAGCACGGCGGCGGAGGTCCCGGGCGCCAGCGCTTCGGCGGCCTCTTCGAGGTCCTCCTGCGTGATCAGGCCGGACGACGCGCCGTCGAACGCCTCGAAGCCGCCGCTGCCGCCATTGTCCGCGCCGAAGTCGACGGCCGCGACGGTGCCGTTCTCGGCCTTGATCATCAGCGCGACGTCGAGCACGCGGATGATCCCGCGCTCGACGAGGTCGATCAGCAACGGCACGACCTCGCCCTTCGGCTGCCGGCCCGGCCATTCGAGCACGACGTAGTCGATCGGGCCCATTTCCTCGAGCGCTTCCTCGGTCACCGGTTCCTCCTTCTCAGACGGGAATCCGAGCATCGCCCCGGGGTCCCGGCGGGGCATCATCCGATCCGGGTGAGGCGCATCCCGCGCCGGCGGAGCAGCCTCGGGAACATGTCGACCACCCAACCGCAGCCGGCCGCGACGCCCACCGCGACGCCGTCGCCGAAGCGCCGCAACCCGTGGATCTGGATCAGCGCCGTGCTGCTGGTCGTCGCCGCGGGCCTGCTCGTCTGGGCCCTCTCCCTCGACTCGGACCTCGAGAGCACCCAGGCCGACGTCACCGCGCTCCAGACCCAGGTCGACGAGGCCGAGCAGTCGGGCGGCACCGTCGCGGCCGCGCTCAAGGCCGGCTTCGACACGCTCATGCAGCAGATCGGGACCGCCCAGGCCGACGTCGACGCCACCCAGCAGGAGATCGAGACCGCCCAGCAGACCGTCACCCAGGCCCAGGAGGACGCGCAGGCCGCCGCGACCGTGGTCGCCGACACCGCCGCGGACGCCACCGACCGCGCCCAGGCGCGCCTCGACGAGGCCCAGGCGAAGGTCCAGGCCGCCGACGCCAAGGCCAAGATCGCCGCCGACTGCGGCAAGGCTTACCTGTCCGCCCTCGGCTCGCTGTTCTCGGGCGGGAACGTGAGCGAGCAGGTCGCCGGCGTCCGCGAGCAGCTCCAGGGCATCTCCGCCGAGTGCCAGGCCGCGCTCGCGGGTCCGTGAGTGGTAGCGGCGGCGTCGACGGCGTGCGCCGCAGAGCGGGTGCGACATGACCGGGGCCTGCTCAGATGCGGGCGGATCACGGACAGAGTTCGGGCTCGTAGCGCGTCCGCCCAGGTGATCCAATCACCCTACGTCTTCGGCGTTCGCCGCGGCAGGCTCCGAGGACACGTCGTCCGCGAACCACGAGAGGGGGTGAAACGGTGATCCTCGATGCGATCAACCATCCGGTCATCAACGAGTCCGGCCTGTGGAAGGGCTCTTGACGACGCCTGACCGCCCGTCCGCGTCGCGGACGGGCGGTCCCAATCAGTGATCTGCGACCATTCAGCAATGTCTGGCGCTCTCGGACGCGCGTTGAGCCATCCGCTCCGCCACCGACTCCTCTTCGAGTATCTCAGCGGACCCGTGAGCCCGAGTGACGTGGCCCGCCGGCTCGGGGAGCCGGTCAACAGCGTCGCCTACCACACCGGAATGCTCGTCAGGCACGGCTACGCCGAGCTGGTCGGCACAGAACGACGACGCGGCGCGAACACCCGCCTGTACCGCGCGACGATCGCACCGGAGATCGACGGATTCGAGTGGGAGTCGCTTCCGATCGAGATGCGCCGGAGCCTCACGCTCGGGCTCTTGCAGCTGATCAACGGCGAGGTACGACAGGCCGCTGCCGGAGGGAGCTTCGACGACGCCGACGCACATCTCACGCGCAGCCCGCTCCTGCTCGACGACGAGGGCCGGTCAGCCGTAGCGGAGCTGCTCCGCGGCGCGTACGACGAACTCGAGGCCATCAGGACTTCGTGCCGAGCCCGAGATGCACCGACGCAGGCGCGACACGAGGTCGTGATGATGGCCTACGAGCGTGCGCCTGACATCGAAGACGAGCGGCTCACCCGTTCCTAGCTCGGTCTGCCGCACGTGCACTGACGATGGGCCGGGCAGGAATCGAACCTGCGCGCGTCGGATTATGAGTCCGCTGCTCTAACCGCTGAGCTACCGGCCCGCGTGTGAGAACGCGGCGCGAAAGCCTACCCCCGTTCTTACGTTCCTCTGACGGAGGCGTGCTCAAGTTTCACTCATGCCCATCTCCGCAAAGCGCAAGCTGGTCGCCGGGGCGGCCGGGCTTGCGGTCCTCGCCGGGAGCGGCGGGGCGTACGCCGCCGGCCAGTCCGGGTCCGTGGCGCCGAAGCAGGCCGACCGGGCCGCCGAGCAGAAGGCGTTCCTGGACGACGTCGCCAAGCGGCTCAATGTCACGCGCGATCAGCTCGACACGGCGCTCAAGGGCGCGGCTGAGGCGCGGATCGACGCGGCGGTCGCCGCCGGGAAGCTGACGAAGGAGCAGGGTGACGCGGCCAAGCAGCGCCTGAGCTCCGGTGCGCCGCTGCTCCCCGGGCTCGGTCCGATCGTCGGCGGGCACGGCCCGAAGGCGCCGGGCGGACGCGGCGGACCTGGACCGGGTGGCCCGGGCGGCGGTCCCGGCGCGCGCGGGTTCGGGTTCGGGTTCGGCGGCGCCGAGGGCGCGGCCGAGTACCTCGGGCTCACGCAGGAGCAGCTGCGCGAGCAGCTCCGGGACGGCAAGTCACTCGCCGACATCGCCAAGGCGACCAGCGGCAAGACGGTCGAAGGGCTCAAGGCCGCGCTGAAGGCGAAGACGACCGAGCGGCTCGACCAGGCCGTCAAGGACGGGCATCTCACCCAGGCGCAGCGCGACAAGATCGCGGCCGACCTGGACGAGCGGATCGACGACGTCGTCAACCTGACGCCACCGGACCGGCCGGACCGTCCGAAGCACCGCTGGCGCTAGCTCACGCGCGCGGCGACGGCGTCGGACGGCGCCAAGACCAAGTTCACCCGGGCGCCCGCGTGCCGCAACTGGGCGCCCGGCCGCCGCATGAACGGCCGGGCCCGCAGCCCGTCGGCGAGCGCGCGGGCTCCGCTCTCGGTGTCCCACTCCCAGGTCATCACCAGCGTGTGCTCGTCGCCGCGGCGCCAGAGCTCGAACTGGTCCCCGCCCCACCCGGTCGCGAGTCGTGGGCCGACGATCGCGCGCGTCCGCCACTCGCCCCAGACGTCCCGGTCCACGCGCTTCCAGCCCGGGCCGAGGTTCACGAGCGGCGTCTCGGTGGGCAGCGGCTCCTCGCCCGCGCGCCACTTCTCCGGGTGCAGCACCTGCTCGCTGCTCTCCGGCGGCCGTGACGCCAGCGCCCGGTCCACCATCGGCCAGCCGCCCTGGTCACGCAGCGCGGCGACGAACCGCTCGCCCTCCTCGTACACGAACCGGTACTCGCGCCCCAGCCAGCCGTCGGACCAGTCGCCGTCGTCCGGCCGCTTGCCGCCGAGGTAGCGGTCGGCGTAGTCGCGCTCGACCAGCATCGCGGTCCCCTCGGTCAGCGCGGCGGTGGCCGTCGCGGCGTCGTCGCTCATCTCCTCCGTCTCGTAGGCGCCGAAGTGCTGATCCTCGAGCGTGTGCGTCAGCTCGTGCGCGACGATCGACTCGTAGAGCGGCCCGAGCCGCGGCCCGTCGTCCGCGATGACGATGTAGTTCTCGCCGTGCACGGCGGCGCCCCAGACTCCGCCGTCGTCCTCCAGGGACTCGCCTGGAGCGACCAGATCGAGCAGCTCGAGCATCGCGCGTTGCGCTTCCGGCACCGACCAGACGCCGGAGGAAGCAGTCTCCTGGCTGACCCGAAAGGCCACAGGAGCGTCCTCGAAGCGCAAGCCGCGTAACTTCTCGACCCGTGCGGCGGTCTCACTCACGTCGATCTCGACAATCCGCTCGCGCATCAGCAGCGCGGTCACAACCACGAGCAGGACGGCCACGGAGAGCCACCAGATGCGTATGTGTGTCGATGACAGCAAGATCCCTCACGCCGCTGCGTTTCAGCGCTCAGTAGGCTAGTTCGAGCGTTGGCGGGCCCCGATGGTGGAGATTTGAGCGCCGGTACTGAAGAGGAGACCGTTCCTCTCCTCCGTGCACGCCTTGAGCGCACGGAGCAGCAGGCCGCGTCCCGACAGCGTCAGCTGGAACGCTACGCGGCGGATCTGCGCGAGGTGTTCAAGCAGGAGCGCGCCCGCGCGCAGGAGCTTCGTCGCTCCTACAGGGCGACCGTGCGCGCGCTGTCGAACGCCGTGGAGGCGCGCGACGCGTACACGGGCAAGCACGCCGAGCGGGTGACGGCCTACGGGATGGAGCTCGCCCGCGCGGTCGGGCTCAGCCTCGAGGAGTCGCCGCAGATCGAGTTCGGCTTCCTGCTGCACGACATCGGCAAGGTGGCCGTGCCGGACGCGATCCTGTTCAAGACCAGCAAGCTCACCGAGGAGGAGTACGCGCTGATCGCCCAGCACCCCGTCGTCGGGGCGGAGATCCTGCGCGACGTCGACTTCCTCGGCGAGGGCAAGCTCGTCGTCCGCCACCACCACGAGCGCTGGGACGGCACCGGCTACCCGGACGGCCTCGCGGGTGAGGAGATCCCGCTCGCCGCGCGCGTGTTCTCGGTGGCGGACACGCTGGACGCGCTCACGACGGACCGCCCGTACCGGCCCGCGTCGAGCTGGCCGGACGCGCGCGTAGAGATCCGCAAGTTCTCCGGCACCCAGTTCGACCCGCAGGTAGTAGACGCGTTCGACAAGATCCCGGACGAGCAGTTCGCGCGGCTGCGGGGTGCGCTGTGACGCGGACGATCCTGATCGTCGACGACGATCCGATGATCCGCAAGCTGATCGCCACCACGCTCGAGGACATCTCGGGCTACCGGCTGCAGGAGGCGGGCGACGGGCTCGAGGCGGTCGAGCGGGCGATGCTCGCGCGCCCGGAGATCGTCTTCCTGGACGTGGACATGCCGCGGCTGAACGGGATCGAGACGTGCCGGCGGCTGCGCAGCGACCCGGTGACGGCGAGCGCGACGATCGTGATGCTCACCGGCGACTCGGGTGACGTGGTCGAACGCGGCGCGCAGGAGGCCGGCGCGGACCTCTTCCTCACCAAGCCGTTCTCGCCGCTCCACCTGCTGCGGCTGGTGGACCGGATCGGCGCAGCCCGCTGATAGCTTGCCCAGCTGTGAAGCTGGGGTTGCACATCGGATATTGGGGTCTCGGGCTCACGGCCCAGCAGCAGCTGGAGCTGGTGCTGGAGGCCGAACGGCTCGGCTACGACAGCGTCTGGACGGCCGAGGCCTACGGGTCGGACGCCGCGACCATCCTCGCCTGGCTCGCGCAGGCCACGAGCACGATCAAGCTCGGCTCCGCGATCTTCCAGATGCCCGGGCGCAGCGCCGCGATGACGGCCATGACCGCGGCGACGATCGATCAGCTCAGCGACGGTCGCATGCTGCTCGGGATCGGCTCCAGCGGGCCGCAGGTGGCCGAGGGCTGGCACGGGCAGCGGTTCGCGCGTCAGCTGCAGCGCACGCGCGAGTACGTGGACGTGGTCCGGCTGGCGTTGCGGCGCGAGCGCGTCGTCTATGACGGTGAGACGCTGCAGCTGCCTTTGCCGGACGGGCCCGGGAAGGCGCTGAAGCTGACGATCGCGCCTGTCCAGGAGCGGATCCCGATCTACATCGCCGCGATCGGGCCGAAGAACACGACGCTCGCCGCCGAGATCGCCGACGGCTGGCTGCCGACGCTCTTCTCCCCCGAGCACGTCGGCGAGTTCCGGCCGCTGCTCGAGGAGGGCTTCGCCGCGGCGGGTGGCGGCAAGAGCTTCGCGGACTTCGACATCGTCCCCACCGTCACCGTGATGGTCAGCGAAGACCTGGAGCGCGCGCGCGACGCGATGCGCCACTACGTCGCGCTCTACACGGGCGGGATGGGCTCGCGCAAGCAGAACTTCTACAACGCGCTGATCCGCCGCTACGGCTTCGAGGAGGCCGCGGACACGGTCCAGGAGCTGTACCTGGCGGGCAAGAAGGACGAGGCGGCCGCGTCCCTGCCGGGCGAGCTGATCGACACCGTCGCGCTCGTCGGGCCGGCCGACGTCGTGCGGGAGCGCCTGCGCGTGTACCGCGAGTCCGGGGTCGGCACGCTGATGGTCTCCCCCATGGCCTGGAGCTTCGAGGAACGCGTCGCGCAGCTGCGCGCGGTCGCCGAGCTGGTCGAGTGAACGTCCGGGCCCTCGGCGGCGCGGACCTGGACGCATTGACGGACCTCGCGCGCGCCTGCGACGAGACGTATCTGGAGTGGACGCCCAAGGGCTGGACGGTGCCGATCGCGCCGACCGGGTGGGCGAACAAGTACCTGCAGCCGACCTCGTGGATCGAGGGCGCGTTCGACGAGGACGGCCGGCTCGTCGCCACCGTCGCGTTCCGGCCGTCCGACGTGGCCGCGGACGTCGCGCACGTCGGGCTCGTGTTCACGCATCCCTCGCGCTGGCGTGAAGGCCTCGCGGGGATGCTGCTCTCCCGTGCGGAGGCCGAGATGGTCATCCGCGGGTACATCAGCGAGATCCTGTGGACGCCGGACGGCGCGCCCGCGGAGAGCTTCTACCAGGCGCGGGGCTGGGAGCGGGACGGCCGGACCGAGTGGCACCCGTGGGTCGGCCTGCAGATGGTCGGCTACGCGCGGGATCTGCCGTGAGGGTGCTGCTCGGGGCGTTCGGGGACCCGGGGCACGCGTTCCCGGTGCTCGCCCTCGGGACCGAGCTGGTCGCGCGCGGGCACGAGGTGGGGATCGAGACGTGGGAGCGCTGGCGCGAGCCCGCGGAGGCGGCGGGGATGACGTTCGCGGCGGCCCCCGAGTACCAGGTCTTCCCGACGCGGGAAGTGCCGCTGAAGCCCTACGAGGCGGCGGCGCGGGCGGCGCTCACCACGCGGTCGTTCGTGCAGTCGTTCGCGCCCGACGTGGCGGTTTCCGACATCCTCACTGCGGCGCCGGTCCTGGCCTGCGAGCTCGAGGGCGTCCCCGTGGCCACGCTCGTCCCCCACGTCTTCCCGTACCTCCCGCCCGGGTTCCCGCCGTTCTCGATCGGCGCGCGGCTGCCGCGGACCCGGTTGGGCCGGGCCGTGTGGACGCGCACCGACCGGCTGGTGGCCGTCGGGCTCGAGCAGGGGCGTGCGGAGTACAACGACTGCCGGGCACGGCTGGGGTTGCCGCCCTTGAGCTATGTCCACACCGGGCTCTCGCGCGGGTTGACGATGATCGGGACGTTCCCGCAGCTCGAGTACCCGCGGGCGTGGCCGTCGTGGACGCGGGTGGTCGGGCCAATGCTGTGGGAGCCGGGCGGGCCTTGCGTGGCACCGCCTCCCGGTGACGGACCCGTGGTGCTCGTCGCGACCTCGACGTCGCAGGACCCGTCGGGGTCGCTGCTGCGCGCGGTGTTGGACGGGCTCGCGGACGAGCCGGTGCGCGTGATCGCGATCAGCGAGCCGCGGGACGCTCCCGCGAACGCGGTGCTCGTGCCGTGGATGTCCTACGCCGAGACGATGCCGCGCTGCGACCTCGTGATCTGCCACGGCGGGCACGGGACGGTCGCGCGGGCCCTGGCGAGCGGCGTGCCGGTCTTGATCTGCCCGGCCGCCGGGGACATGGCCGAGACGGCGGCCCGCGTGGACTGGGCGGGCGTCGGTGTGCGGCTCGCGCCGCGTTTCCTGACGCCCTGGGGCGTCCGGTTGGCCGTGCGGCGGGCGCTGCGCTCACGCGGGTTGCGTGCGCGGGCGGGCGAGCTCGCGCGCTGGACGCGGATGCATCCCGGGCCCGCGGAGGCCGCGGCCCAGCTGGAGCGCTGGGCCGCGACCGTCGCGACGGCTAGTTCCCGCCGTGCGGGGGAGCCGGCGGCGTGAACTGCACCTGGGTGGTGCCGGTCAGGCCCGGCTGCCCGTCGGCGCCCGCGTCGGTGTAGGACGCGCCGAGGATCGCGCTCAGGTTCGCCGCGCCCGCGTGGCCGGCGTCGAGCGGAACCGTGATCTGGCCCGTGCAGCCGACGCTCGAGGACTGCGGGTGGCCGTGGCGCTCGTGGCCGAGGATGTACGCCACGGTGACCTTCGTGCAGTCGACGACCGCGTCGTCGGTCACCTTGACCTCGTAGGTGATCGTCTGGCCGAACTGGAACGGCGCGGCCGGGTCGTTCGCCTTGGGGGTGGTGACGAGCTCCAGGACCGGCTCCTGGTTGCCGACCAGGATGCGCACGTCCGCGGACGCGGTGCGCTTGGTCTGGTCGGTCACCTTGACCGTCGCGCGGTACTCGCCGTTCTTGGTGTACGTGTAGCCCGGGTTCGGCGCGCTGCTGTCGACCTTGCCGTCGGCGTCGAAGTCCCACGCGTACGTGAGCTTGTCACCGTCCGGGTCGGTGGTGCCGACCGAGCTGAACTGGACCGCGAGCGGCGCACGGCCGCCGTGGACGCTGGCTGCGACCTTCACCACGGGCGAGCGGTTGCCGCGCACGTAGTTGATCTTCGACAGCTGCGCGTCCGGGTTCTCGGCGAAGTAGCCGTCGCCGTACTCGAGCACGTAGAGCGAGCCGTCAGGGCCCCACTCGACGTCCATCGGGTTGTCGACGAACGGCGCGAAGCCGTCGATCTCGTCCACGCGACCGACCTTGTTGAGCTCGATCATCTTGATGTAGTCGCGCGTCCACTCGTAGAAGAGCGGCTTGCCCGCGTACGAGTTCGGGAAGCGGAACACGGACTTGTTGCCCTTGATCGGCTCGTACGCCGGGCCGCCCATCGGGGCGATGCCGCCGTTGCCCTCCGGGCCCTTGACCTCGAGCTGCGGGAAGTGCGGCGAGAGGACGTACGAGTACCAGATGTCCGGGCGCGCGACCGGCGGCAGCTTGGTGAGGCCCGTGTTGTACGCCGAGTCGTTGGTCGGCCCGGCCTTGCAGTCGAACTTCAGGCCCGAGGTCTTCGTGGCGAAGTCGAAGTCGTTGTACGTCAGCGTCGGCGTCACGCAGTACGGCCAGCCATAGTTGGCCGCTTCCTTGATGATGATCCAGCGCCCGTGGCCGGCGGGGCCGCGCGCGGGATCGGGCTTCTCGGCGTCCGGCGAGTAGTCGCCGACGTAGAGCGTGCCCGACTTGGGATCGATCCCGAAGCGGTACGGGTTGCGCAGGCCCATCGCGAAGATCTCGGGCTTGGTCTTGGCCTTGCCCTTGGGGAACAGGTTGCCCTTCGGCACCGTGTAGCCCGGCTTGCCCGTCTTCGGCGTGATCCGCAGGATCTTGCCGCGCAGGTCGTTCGTGTTGCCCGCGCTGCGGCGAGCGTCGAACACCGGGTTGCGGTTCGGCGAGTCGTCCAGCGGCGAGTAGCCGTCCGAGAAGAACGGGTTCGTGTCGTCACCGGTCGACAGGTACAGGTTGCCCGCGTTGTCGAACTCGATGTTGCCGCCCACGTGGCAGCACTGGCCACGGTCGACCGGCACGTCGATGATCTTCTGCTCGGTCCCGACGTCGATCCGGCTGCCCTTGAGCTTGAACCGCGACAGGCGGATCACGCCCTTGAACGGCTGGAACGTCGCGAGCGGCCCGTCATCCGGCGCGTCACCCTCGTTGAAGCCCGGCGTCGCCGGGTTGTCCGCCGGCGTGTTCTGCGGCGGCGAGTAGTACGCGTACACCCACTTGTCCTTCGCGAACGTCCGCGGGTTGATCGCGACGCTCTGCAGTCCTTCCTCGTCGTGCGAGTACACCTCGAACCGCACCGCGAGCACGTTGCGCCCGGACTTCGGGTCGTGGATTCGAACCTCGCCGGTGCGCGCCGTGTGCAGCACGCGGCCGTCCGGCAGCACCGCGAGGTTCATCGGCTCGCCCGGAAAGTCGTTCAGCGTGACCTTCTCGAACTTCTCCGCCCCGGGCTGGGGCGTCGGCGTCGGCGCTGGCGTTTCCTGGGCCTGAGCTGCCGCCGGGATGCCGACACATCCCAACGTGAGCAGTGCCGCAATGGCCTGCTTTCGCATTCCTACCTCCCACACATCACTTGCGGAACGGGCTTCGCGCGAACTGCTGCGCGAGGGACGTCCCATCCCCTGACAATGTGTGCTCTTTAGCCGTTTAGGCCTGCAAACTAACGTCGGCTCCCGTACAGATGTGCCAACTCCTTGCGGAGTAGTAGGTCGAATCGGCGCCAGAACGCAAAAGAGGCCCGCATCTCGCGATGCGGACCTCTTTCAAGCTCGGGGGGTGGGATTCGAACCCACAACCCTTCGGTTAACAGCCGAATGCTCTGCCGTTGAGCTACCCCCGACCGAACAGCCGCTCAAGCAGCTGCGGCCCACATAGTAGTAACCGCGACGGCAGTTGCGTGGTTCCGCTCTCGACTTCGGCGCGGAGCAGGACGCACTTGGCCGCTTCGACCCTTGCCGCCGCCAGGGAACGGGCCGCTCCCTGGCGCGACGACGCGACGCTCTCGCGCTCGGATCGACGGGAAGCTCAGGCGAGGCGGGAGCGGATCTCGGTCAGCACGCGCTCGCGTTCCACGGCGAGCTCGGTCACGCCCGTCGCACCGCTCACCCGGGCGTTCGAGATGCGCCGCTCGATCCGGTGCAGCTCGAGCTGCAGCGCCTCGAGCTCGAACTTCGCGGACGTCGCGTCGAGCATGCCGGAGTCCACCACGAGCTTCGCGATGACGCGTGCGAGGTTCTCGTCACCCGTCGGCAGGTGCGCCGTGGGAGAGCGCAGCCGGCCGCGCAGGTACGCGGCGGCGTGACGCGTCGCAGGCGCGGAGAAGTAGTCGTCGACGTCGAAGGTCGCGAGGCGCTTCTCGCCCTCCTCGGGCAGCGCGATGCAGAACGCCAGGAACGCGTGCTCGTGACGCTCGCGCCGCGCGATCGCGGCGTGTGGATCGTTCGGCTCGGGCGGCGGCTCGTCACGGCGATAGCGATCGCGGTCACGCCCACCGCCGCCACGGTAGTTGCCCCGACCGCCGCCGCGCTGGTCGCGCCGACCACCGCCGCCCCCGCCACGCGGCTGCCACTCGCGCTGCCAGCCCTGTTGCTGCGCCGGCGGTTGCGGAGTCCAGCCCGTCGCCTGAGGCTGCGGCTCCCACGCACCGGGCGGCGGACCGACCGGCCCGGGGTCCGCGGCCGGAGCGTCGGCCCACTCCCCGGGAGCGCCGAACGCACCCGGGTCGTAGTCGTCGTCGCCGGAGAAGCCGTCCCACTCCGGCGGAGGCGGGCCGTCCGAGACCGGATTCTCCGGCACCGATGCCCCCGGGAGCGCCGACGCGCCGGTCGGACGCGTCCCGTGCGCGTCGCCCTCCGTGGGTGCCGCGCCAGGTTGCCCCGGCACCGACGGCCCGTGTGCGCCGGACGGCGCGTGCTGCCCAGCCGCGCCCGGGTTCGCAGGATCGTGCCCGCCGGCCGGATGGTCGACCGGCGGATGTCCCCCGCCCCGCTGGTCGGCCGGAGGCTGCCCACCGCCCGATTGGTTCGCCGAGCCCTGTCCGCCGGCCCCCTGGTCGGCCGGAGGCTGCCCAGCACCCCGCTGGTTCGTCGGCGCCTGTCCGCCGCCCCGCTGGTCGGCCCCCGCGTGCGGGGGCGTGGCCTGTCCACCGCTGCCACCGTGCTGTGCCGGCGCTGGCCCGCCCTGAGCACCCTGAGGCGCGGGCCCTCCCTGGAGACGCCCCTGGGGCGGCTGTCCGCCCCCGCGCGTCCAGCCGGACCGCGGCGGGTTGCCGCCCCTTCCCGGCTCGCCGCGCCCGCGCATCTCGCCGCGGGAGCGGGCCGTGAACGGCGGCTGCTGGGTCGCCGGCGCCTGCAGGAGCTCGTTGACCATGTTCGACGTCATCGAGAACTTGTTCGCGATCAGCTCCACGAGCTGATCGCGCAAGATCGTGGGCCGCATCGACGCGATGATCGGCTTGACGGCCGCGAGCATCTCGTCCGTGCTCGCGTCGCGCTGCTCGAGGGCCCGTTCGACCTCGAACCGCTCGATCGGGATCGCCTTCTCCAGCAGCGCGCGCATCTCGTCGGCGCCCGACTTCTGGACGACGTCCGCGGGATCCTCGCCCAGCGGCAGGCGCACGATCTTGAACTCGACCGCCCGGGTGGAGCGCCCCTTGTTGTGGGTCCGCAGCGACGCGATGCCCTTGGCCACCGACTCCTGCCCCGCCCGGTCCGGGTCCTGGCAGAACAAGGCCTTGGGCGCGAGCCGCGCGATCGCGTCCACCTGCGCGTCCGTCAACGCCGTACCCATCTGCGCCACGACCTCGGGCACGCCCGCCTGATGCAAGGCGATCACGTCCGTGTAGCCCTCGACGAGCACCACGCGCCCCGCCTTGGCCGCCGCCGCGCGGGCCAGGTCCGCCCCGTAGACGATCCGCCCCTTGTGGAACAGGTCGTTCTCGGACGTGTTGAGGTACTTGGGCTTGTCGTCGGGCTTCATCGCCCGCGCGCCGAAGCCCAGCACGCGCCCGCGCTCGTCGGCCAGCGGGAACGTGATCCGCCCGCGGAAGCGGTCGATCAGCGTGCCGCGCGAAGAGCGCGAGGCCAGCCCCGCGGCCACCAGCTCGCCCTCGCCGTAGCCCGCCCGCCGCGACCCGAGCACGACGCGATCCCACGTGTCCGGAGCGAACCCCACGCGGAACGCCCGCAGCGCGCCCTCCTGGAGCCCACGCGACTGCAGGTACGCCCGCGCGTCCTCCGCCTCGGGCGACTCCCACAACACGCGCACGTAGTACGCGGCCGTGCGCTCGAGCAGCGCCAGCAACCGGTCGCGCTTCTGCCGGCGCTCGGCCTCCCGCGGGTCCTCGGACTCGCGCTCCAGCGGCACGCGATAGCGCTCGGCCAACGACTCCAGCGCCTCACCGAAGGACAGGTTCTCCGTGGCCATCACGAACTTGAAGACGTCACCGCCGGCGCCGCAGCCGAAGCAGTAGTAGACCTTCTCCGTCGGGTTGATGCCGAAGGACGGCGAGCGCTCGTCGTGGAACGGGCACAGCCCTTCCAAGCGCGCGATGCCCGACCGCCGGAGCTCCGTGCGCGCGCCGACGACCTCGGCGAAGTCCACGGCGTCGCGGACCCGTTCGCGTGACTCGTCGGTGTACCGCGCCATCAGGCCGCCAGGCCCTGCGGAACGAAGCGCTCGCTCCAGGCACGAATGGCGAACCGGTCGGTCATCCCTGCCAAGTAGTCGATCACACGGTCCGGCATCTCCCCCGGCGGCAGCTCGTCCGGGTGCTCGCAGTACCAGTCGAAGAGTCCGCGCAGCACCCGCTCGACCCGAGCGGCCTGCGCGCGCTGGGTCGGCCCGAGGTACACGCGCTCGAACATGAACGAGCGCAGGGCGTACATCGCGCGCCCGATCTCCTCCCCCTGCGCGATGTCCCCCGCGGCCTCCGAGTGCTCGACGAGGTCGTTGACGAGCGTGTCGATCCGCGCCGGGCCGGTCGGGCCGAGGATGGCGATCTCGCGCGCGGGCAGGTCCTCCACCGCCAGCACGCCCGCTCGCAGCGCGTCGTCGATGTCGTGGTTGATGTACGCGATCCGGTCCACGAGCCGGACGATCTTGCCCTCGAGCGTGGCGGGCTCGCCGGCGCCGGACGAGTGGCGCAGGATCCCATCCCGCACCGGATCGGTCAGGTTGAGGTCCTCGAGCACGTCCACGACCCGCAGCGAGTGCTCATTGTGGCGGAACCCGCGGCCGAAGCGCTCACGCCCGGCGCGGTCCAGCACGTCCTCCCCGATGTGCCCGAACGGCGGATGCCCGACGTCGTGCCCGAGCCCGATCGCCTCCGTCAAGTCCTCGTTGAGCCGCAGCGCCCGCGCGACGGTGCGGCTGATGCCCGTGACCTCAAGCGTGTGCGTGAGCCGCGTGCGGAAGTGATCGCCCTCGGGCGAGACGAACACCTGCGTCTTGTGCTTGAGCCGGCGGAACGGCTTGGAGTGCACGATCCGGTCGCGGTCGCGCTGGAACGGCGTGCGCACCCCGCTGTCTTCCTCCTCGCGCCGGCGCCGCGCCGGATACGACAACGTGGCCAGTGGCGACAGCCACGCGGCCTCCCGAGCCTGCTGGGCGGAGGCGAAGTCGCTGACGGTCGGGGCGCTCACGCCTCCATTCTGACCGGCTCCGTGGATGGCACCGGACGATTGCGCAAAGTCGGCACGAACTCTTTGCGATTACGCGTCAGCCCATGACCGATCGTTGGCATGGATGATCGCCGCCTGCGCGGCCGCCACCCGCGCGATCGGGACGCGGAACGGCGAGCACGAGACGTAGTCGAGCCCCGCCATGTGGAAGAACTCGATCGAATCGGGATCGCCCCCGTGCTCGCCGCAGATGCCGAGCTTGAGGTCCGGCTTGGCCTCCCGCCCGACCCACGCCGCGAGCCGCACGAGCCAGCCGACGCCCGGCTTGTCGATCGTCTCGAACGGCGAGCGCTCGATGATCTTGCGCTCCATGTAGACCGGCACGAACTTGGACTCGACGTCGTCGCGGGAGAACCCGAGCGCCGTCTGAGTCAGGTCATTTGTGCCGAAAGAGAAGAAGTCTGCAAATTTTGCGATGCGATCTGCAACAAAACACGCGCGGGGGAGCTCGATCATGGTCCCGACCGTGTAGTCCTCTCCCTCATGCAGCCCTTCGTCGTCTCCGACCCGGACCACGAGCTCGCGCATGATCTCGAGCTCGTGCTCGTAGTCGACGAGCGGGATCATGATCTCGGGGTGCGGCGGCACGTCCATCGCCTTCGCCGCCCGCAGGATGGCGTGGACCTGCATCTCGTAGATCTCGGGGTAGAGGATCCCGAGCCGGCACCCGCGCGTGCCCAGCATCGGGTTCTCCTCCGAGATGCGCTCGGTCGTCTCCAACAGCTCCTCGAGCTCGTCCAGATCGTCCGTGCACTCGATCCGCGCACGCTCCACCTGCGCCGCAAGGTCCGGCAGGTCCGGGAGGAACTCGTGCAGCGGCGGGTCCAGCAGCCGGATCGTCACCGGCAGGCCCTTCATCGCCGCGAAGAGCCCTTCGAAATCCTCCTGCTGCAGCGGCAGCAGCAGCGCGAGCGCGTCTTTGCGGGCCGAGCGCGTGTTGGCCATGATCATCCGCCGCATCTTCGGCTGGCGGTCCTCGGCCATGAACATGTGCTCGGTCCGGCACAGCCCGATGCCCTCCGCGCCCAGCTCGCGCGCCTTCTTCGCGTCGGCCGGCGTGTCGGCATTGGTCCGCACGCCAAGCCGGCGCGTGTCGTCGGCCCAGCCCAGCACGGTCTCGAAGGCCTTGAGGATCTCGTCGAAGGCCGGGTCCTCGGCCGGGTCCACGAGCGGCACGTCGTCGAGCGTGACCTCGCCGTTGGTGCCGTTGATGGCGATGAAGTCGCCTTCGGCGATCGTGCGGTCGCCGACGCGGATGCACTTGTCCTCGAGGCTGATCTTCAGCTCGGAGGCGGCCGTGACGCACGGCACGCCCATGCCACGGGCGACGAGCGCGGCGTGGCTGGCCTTCCCGCCCAGGCTGGTGAGGATGCCCTTGGCGGCGTGGAAGCCGCCGACGTCGTTGGCGTTGGTGTCCGGGCGGACGAGCACGACGTCGCGGCCCTCGGCGGCGGCGTCGATCGCGTCGCGCGCCGTGAAGACGACCTCGCCCTTGGCGCCGCCGGGCGCGGCGGGCACGCCGGTGGTGATCACCTCGTAGTCCGCGTTGGGGTCGAACGTCTTCACCAGCAGGGCGGTCAGCATCTCCGCGTCGACGGTCATCAGGGCCTGGTCCCGCTCCAGGAGCCCTTCGTCGACGGCGTCGCGGGCGAAGCGCACCGCGGCCTGCGCCGGCCGCTTGGCGTCGCGCGTCTGGAGCATGTAGAGCTGCCCCTCCTCCACCGTGAACTCGGTGTCCTGCATGTCGCCGTAGTGCTGCTCGAGTGTGCGGAGGATGTCCATCAGCTGCGCGTAGGCGTCGGGCAGCCAGTCCTCCATCTCGGCGATGTCACGCGGTGTGCGGGCGCCGGAGACGACGTCCTCGCCCTGCGCGTTCGGCAGGAAGTCGCCGGACGGCTCGGGCGCGCCCGTCACCTCGTCGCGGCTGAACGCGACCCCGGAGCCCGACGTGTCGCCCTTGTTGCCGAAGACCATCTGCTGGACGTTGACCGCCGTGCCCCAGTCGTCGGGGATGCGGTTGATGCGGCGGTACTCCTTCGCGCGGTCGCCGGTCCAGGAGTCGAACACCGCGCGGATCGCGAGCCGCAGCTGCTCCTTCGGGTCCTGCGGGAAGTCCTCCTCGGTGTGCTCGGAGTAGAGCGTCTTGAAGCGCTCCGTCAGCTCCTTCAGCGCGGCCGTGTCGAGGTCGGTGTCCTCCTCCACCCCGCGGTCGGCCTTGACCTCCGCGATCGCCTGCTCGAACACCTCACCGTCGATGCCGCGGCTGACGTTGCCGAACATCTGCACGAAGCGGCGGTAGGAGTCCCACGCGAAGCGCTCGTTGTCGGTGGCCTTCGCGAGCCCTTCCACCGACGTGTCGTTCATGCCCAGGTTCAGGACCGTGTCCAGCATCCCGGGCATGGACTCGCGGGCGCCGGAGCGGACGGAGACGAGCAGCGGATCGTCGTCGTCGCCGAGCTGCTTGCCGGTGTGCTCCTGCAGGCGCTCGAGCGCCGCGGCGACCTGGTCGGCCATCCCGGCGGGCTCGTCCTGGCCGGCCTCCATGTAGGCGACGCACGCCTCGGTCGTGATCGTGAAGCCCGCCGGCACGCGGTCCGCGCCGAGCACGCGCGTCATCTCGGCGACGTTCGCGCCCTTGCCGCCGAGCAGCTCCCGCATGTCCTTCGAGCCCTCGGCGAAGTCGTAGACCCACTGCTGCTCGTCGGCCATGGCTCAGAACACCCGCTGTTTCTGGACGGAGACGGTGAACCCGTGCTTGGAGCGCAGGCTCTTGCACGTGATGCCGGACTCGCGCGATGTGCACTTCAGGCGCCCGAAGGTCGTGCTCTTGCCGTAGGCCAGCACTTTGGCCTTCGGGTCGAACACGGTGTCGGTGATCTTGATCCGCTTGCCCTTGCGGGTCTCGTCGAGCACCATCGCCCGGTCGTTGCCGCCCTTCCACTCACACCGGACCTGGCGCGACACGTCCACATCGGAGTAGAACTGGCAGCCGAGGTTGCCGGAGGGCGAGCGGAAGGTCCGCACCGCCGCATCGGCGGCGGTGGGAACGGCAGTGGCGGCCACCCCGGTGGCCAGCAGGGCAAGCACAACACGGAACCGACTCATCGGCGCGGAGCCTATATGGCAAGGCCGGACAAACGTGCCAGCGGGCACGCGTGTTCGCACATGCCGCGAATGTGGGCCCTAGTGCTCGGTGAGGTCGGCGAGGGTGAGGACGCCGCCGCCGATGCCCCACCCGCCGTCGGTCACCTCCTCGACGAGGACCATCGTGTTCGCGCGTGCGCGGTCGCCGTACAGATCCGCGTACAGGTCGGTGACGCGGGTGACGATCGTGTGCTTCTGCTCGGCCGTGAGCGTGCCGGCCGGCACCTTGAAGTTCGCGAAGGGCATGATCGGTGCTCCTGTCTACAGCGCTGCGTTGGCGGGGAGGAGATCGGCGATTCCGGCGCGGCGGAAGAACTCGACCCGGAGGCGGTCGGCGACGGCCGAGACGACCTCGCTGCCGTCGCGAGTCGGGTCCACGTGCGTGCGCAGGGGCCGCTCGCCGGAGGGCAGGTCGACGACGCGTGCGATCTCCTCCGCGACCGCACCGGGATCGGCGTCGCTGGGCGTCAGGCTCGCCAGTCGGGGCGCGAGCTCGTCCATGAAGCCCGCGTAGCGGGAGTCGTAGGCCGCCGCGCGCGGCGCGTCGGCGGGTGTGCCGGCGTGCGCGAAGTGGTTGGTCCCGGACGTGTAGGCGCCCGGGACGACGATCGTCGTGTCGATCCCGTAGCGGATCAGCTCGCCCGCGTAGCTGACCGCGAGCGCGTCCATGGCCGCCTTCGCCGCGAAGTACGGAGCCAGGAACGGAGGGCAGCCGCCGCGGGTGCTCGAGCTGCCGACCCAGACGAGCAGACCGCTGCCCTGCTCCCGCAGACGCGGAAGGGCGGCGCGGTTCACCCGCTGGGTGCCGAGGACGTTCACGTCGTAGAGCTCGGCCAGCTGCTCCGGGAGGAACGCCTCGGCCGGCCCCATCACCATGTGGCCGGCGTTGTGGACCACGGCGTCGAGGTGTCCGATCCCGTCGACGGCCGCGTCGACGGACGCCTGGTCGGTGACGTCGAGGTCGACTGCCCGCAGGTCGCCGGGCTCGTCCGCCAGCGCGGCCGCGGCGGACGCGTTGCGGCCCTGGAGATCACGCATGCCCGCGACGACGGTGTGCCCGCGTGCGGCCAGCGCGCGCACGGTCAGGGCGCCGAACCCGCTCGACGCGCCGGTGACGAGGATGTCCATCAGACGATCCCGCCGTTGGCGCGGACGACCTGGCCGTTGACCCAATGACCCTCAGGGCTTGCCAGGAACGCGACGACGCCGGCGATGTCCTCGGGCTTGCCCAGGCGCTCGAGCGGCGGCTGCTTCGCGAGCCGGTCGATCGTCTCCTCGTCCTTGCCGTCGAGGAACAGCGCCGTGGCGGTGGGCCCGGGCGCGACCGTGTTGGCCGTCACGTCGCGGCCGCGCAGCTCGCGCGCCAGCACGAGGGTCATCGCCTCGACGGCGCCCTTGCTGGCGGCGTACGCGGCGTAGCCTGGGAACGCGAGCGCGATCACGGAGCTCGAGAACGTGATCAGCGCGCCGCCTTCACGCAGCCGCCGCACCGCCTGCTGCGCGATGACGAAGCTGCCGCGGATGTTCGTGCGGTGCAGCGCGTCCAGCTCGTCGAGGTCGAGCTCGGCGACGGGCGAGAGCGTCATCCGGCCGGCGGCGTGGACGACGACGTCCACTCCGCCGAACGTCGTCTCGGCCGCGTCGAACAGCGCGGCGACGGCGGTCTCGTCGGCGACGTCGGCCTGGACGGCGATCGCGTCGCCCGCCTCGCGGGCGGCGGCCTCGGCCTCGTCGGCGTTGCCGGCGTAGCCGACGACCACCTTGTAGCCGTCGGCGGCGAGCCGGGAGACGACGGCTCGGCCGATGCCGCGGGAGCCGCCGGTGACGATCGCGACGCGGGCAGGGGCCGACGCGCCGGTGGGGACGGAAGGAGTCATCTGGAACCTCGTGGTCGGAGGGAAGGACTGACTGCCATGATGCCCTCGTTGGCCCGGATTTCCCAACAACGCGTGGGTGTGAAGCTCCCACCGGCGGTGGTGAATGCCTGAGCTGGCCCAGCTGCGCACGTTCGCGGCGGTCGCGGAGGCGCTGAGCTTCACGCGGGCGGCCGAGGAGCTCGGACTCAGCCAGCAGGCGGCGTCGAAGGCCGTGCGGGCGCTCGAGGAGGAGCTGGGGGTCGTGCTGCTGGAGCGGACCACGCGCGAGATGCGGCTCACACCCGCGGGCGCCACGCTGCTCGCGTCGGCCCGCGATCTGCTGGCGCGGGCCGAAGTCGCCTTCGCGGAAGTGCGGGACATCGAAGCGGGCTTGTCGGGGACGATCCGGATCGGGGTCTCGCCGGCCATCGGCCTCACGGACCGGACCGACGCCGCCCGCACCCTGCGCGCGGACTCCGCCCGGGTCGCCGTAGCCTTCCACGAGGTCCGCCCCGGGCAGCTGCGCACGCTGCTGCGCGCCGGAGACATCGACATCGCGCTCACCCGGGCGCGCGGGCTCGAAGACGACACCATCAGCACGCAGGAGCTGCGCCCGTCGACGATGGTCTGCTGCCTGCCCGCCACGCACCGGCTCGCCGCGCAGGAGGCGGTCGCCCTGGCCGACCTCGCCGGCGAGCGCCTGCTCGTTCCCAGCCCGCCGGGGACGCCTTTCACCGACCTGCTGCTCGCGCGCGTGCCGGGTGCCGTGCCCGTCGAGGCGCGCATCACCGGGACGGGTGTGATCCTGACCGAGCTCGTCGCCGAGCACGCCGCCTACTTGATGCCCGAGGGCACCGCGATCCCACCGGGCGTCGTCTGCCTGCCGATCGAAGGCGGCTTCACGCTCCCGCTGTTCGTGCTCTGGCCCGTGGGACGTCCGTCACCCGCCGCACGCCGGCTCGTCGCGGCGCTCGGCTAACGCGCGCCCACCGGCCGTAGGCGCAGGTGCGCGTGGTGTTCCAGGGTGTCGGTGATCGCCCGCTCGGCCTGGGCGAGCGCGAGCGGTGGCGCGTCCGGCGTCTCGGCCAGTGGCCGCCCGAGCGCGGCGACCATGAACGCGTGCGCCTCCTCGTCGAGCGGGAACGAGCTCGCCTCGCAGGCACCGCAGACCACGCCGCCGGCCGCGCCGGAGAACCCGACGAGGTGCTCGTTCTCCCCGCACGACGCGCAGCCCGCCAGGTGCGGTGCGAAGCCCGCGGCCAGGAGCAGCTTCAGCCGGAACGCGAGCGAGTTCGCGCGGCCCGCGCGCGCCGGCTCGCGGTCGAGCAGCGTGAGCTCGTTCGCGAGCAGGTGGTAGACGCCGGGGTTCGGCTCGCCGTCGTCGAAGATCCGTGCCACGGCCTCGCAGGCGCGGGCCGCGCCGTCCAGCGGGGCGAGCGCCTCGCGCAGCCGGTGATGGGCGGCGATCGTCTCCACCGAGGTGATCGTCATCAGGTCGCTCCGGCCCTGATAGAGCACGAGGTCCAGGCGGAAGTACGGCTCCAAGCGACCACCGAAGCGGGACTTCGCCTTGCGCACACCTTTCGCGATCACGCTCACTCGACCCCGCTCCGGGGTATACAGGTGGAGGATGCGGTCCGCTTCGCCGAAACGGATCGAGCGGAGGACGATTCCTTCGGTTTTTACCGATCCGGTTATCGCACTATACTTTCTGAAGCCATGAGCCAGATCACCGTCTACACGACCGAGCCCTGCGGCTACTGCCGCGTCGCGAAGGCCCTCCTGGCCAAGCGCGGCGTCCCCTATGAGGAGATCAACCTCGCCAAGGACCCCGAGGGTCGTGCGGAGCTCGTGCGTCTGACGGGCATGATGACGTTCCCCCAGGTCGTAATCGACGGCGCGTCGATCGGCGGCTATCAGGAGCTCGTCGCCTTCGACAAGGCCGGCAAGCTGTCGGAGTTCGTCCCCACCGCTTGAAACGGCTTGCCGGGCCCACCCGCGTCCTGCGTTCCGGCAACCCCGGCGCGCTGACCGTCGAGCTGCTCAACCGGCTGCTCGACGGCGAGGACGAGTACCTGCGTGACCCGCGCGAGCTGATGCTCACGCTCGCGCCGTACCACCACTGCGCGCGCCGCCTCGGCGAGGAGCCGGGCGAGGTGTTCGACGTGGTGGCCGCGGGCGCGCCGCCCACGCTCCGCGACGCCGTGCGCACGTTCGGTCGCCGCGACGACATCGAGCCCGAGTCGTTCGGCTTCGCGATCGTCGAGACCGCCGAAGGCCCCGAGTACCTGCGGACTATTTGACCCGCGGGCGGCGCTGGCAGCGCTCGCACACGTAGGTCCCGCGCCCCGCCACCCGCAGCTTGCGCACCGTGCTCCCGCAGTTCGGGCACGGCTCGCCCTCACGGGTGTGCACGAGCATCTTGTCCTGGAAGGTCCCGCTGACGCCGTACGGGTCGCGGAAGTCGTCGATCGTGGCGCCCTTGGACTCGAGCCCCAGCATCAGAGCTTCCACGACGCCGTCGCGGATCGCCGCGCACTGGGCGCGGGTGAGCGTGTTCGCCGGCCGCAGCGGATGCACCCGCGCGCGGAACAACGCCTCGTCGGCGTAGATGTTCCCGACACCGGCCACGCGCTTCTGGTCGAGCAGGAACGCCTTCACCGGCGCGCGCGACGTCTTCGCCAGCGCGTGCAGATGGTCCGCCGTGAACAGGCGCTCCAGCGGCTCCACCCCGAGCCGGGCGTCGAAGAACGCCGCCAGCGCCTCCGGGCCGAGCGCGAGCTCGCCGGTGCCGAATCGCCGCGGATCGTCGAAGACCAGCACCTGGTCGCCGAGCTCGAACCGCACGCGCGGGTGTCGCGAGAGCGGCTCGGGATTCAGCAGCAACGTCCCGGTCATCCGCAGGTGCATGAGCAGGAAGACGTCGTCCTCGAGCTCCCACACCAGGTACTTGCCGCGCCGGCCGAGCTTCTCCACGCGCCGGCCCTGGACCGCGGCCTCCAGCTCAGCGGGAGCGAGCGGCCGCGACCAGCGCTCGTCGAGCACCTCCACCGTCTCCAGCACGCGCCCTTCCACGTGGGGCGCCAGATGGCCGCGGATCGTCTCGACTTCGGGGAGCTCGGGCATATCGCCCGAGCAGACTAGAACGGGCTCTTGGTGCGGGCGTAGGCCTCGACCTCGGCCTCCACCTGGCTCAGCGACTTCTTGAGCACCTTCTTGAAGACCTTGTTGGTCAGCGCGCGCCCCGGCTTGCCCTTGATCTTCTCGTTGTTGAACGCCGCGTGCAGGCGCAGCAGCGCGCCCTGCCCGTACTTGTTGGCGATCGCGTAGGCCGCCGCCGCCGAGTACGAGTACGCGAACGAGATCGAGATCGAGGACATGCGGTTCATCGAGTTGGGCTTGGCGAGCCGCGACAGGGACAGCGCCCGCTCGGCCGGCTTCTGCTTGGACGAGTCCCGCAGCACGCCGCCGCTGAGCAACGCGCCCGCGTCCGACGCACGGTTCGTGTCACCTGAGGCGTACATCGCGGTGCCCTCGGACAGCCACACCGGGACCCGGCCGCCGGTGCGCTTGACGAGCGCGACGTGGGCGAGCTCATGGGCGATCACGCGCTGACGGGCCTTCGGCGGACGGTTGCCGTACGAGCGCCAGAGCACGAACACGCGGTTGCCGCTGACCTCGGAGACCTTGCGGGCCGGACCGTCGGTCGACACCTGCGCCTCGGCGATCGCGACCACCGCGCTCAGCGTCTTGTAGTCCTTCGTCAGCGCCTTCGTGTCGTTGCTGTTGCGGTTGACGATCACCAGCACGCGGTCGGGCAGCTTGACGCCCTTCAGGCCGCGGCGCATGGTGGTGCGGCCCTTCTCGAGGTCGCGCATCAGCTTGCCGACCTTCATGGTCGCCGGCGCGAGCGCGAGGAAGTGCTTGCTCGTCCGCGCCTTGTAGCGCGTGTGCTCCCAGGGCGCGAGCGTGCCCGACGACGGGCGGTCCTTCGCGACCTTCCAGCCGTCTTCGGTCTTCTCGACCGACATGCGGGAGGTCTTCCAGTACCACTCGCCGACGCCGTCGAACCGGTAGGCCATGTGGACGCGCAGCGTGCCCTTGTCCCCGTCGATCTCGGTGCCGCCGGCCTCGATCTTGACGTCGTTGAGCGGCAGCAGCTTCGCCGCCGAGATCGCGCGCTTGTCCTTGGCGACCTGCGCGCCGGTCGACGTCTTCAGGAACGCGGCCTCGTCGCCCGTGTGGATCGCGTAGGCGCGCTCCGTGAGCATCTTGTTGAGCAGCTCGGAGTCGCTGGGCGGCTTGGCGGCGGCGGGCTTGCGCTTGTTCTCGCCGGACGCCTTGTTCGACGTCTGCTTGGCCGGCTGCATGGAGGCGGTCTCGCCGTCGCCTCCGCAGGCCGCGATCAGGAGCGTCGTGGCGGCCACTGCCGCCAAGCGCGAAGTGTCAAGCAGTGAACGCACGGTGAGTGAGTTCCCGAGTCTTCGCGAGTTCAGACGCGACAACGGACGCGAGTTCGGTGGTTTAGACGAACGGGGTGCCCGGAAGCGGCGCGTCCCGGCCCGTCAGCCACTTCAGCACCGATGCGCCGACGTCAGCAAACGGACCATCGTGGCGCTTGCCGCCGTTCCTGGTGAAGCGGGCGAGCAGCGGCACGTGCTCGCGGGTGTGGTCGGTCCCGGGGGTCGTGGGATCGCACCCGTGGTCGGCGGTGATGATCAGCAGGTCACGCTCCGGGTCCAGCCGCGGCAGCCACGCCCCGACCTCGGCGTCGATCGCCTGCAGCGCGCGGTGATAGCCGGGCACGTCGTTGCGGTGGCCATAGACCTGGTCGGTCTCGACGAGGTTGGTGAACACGAACCCACCGTCGAGCGTGTCGATCAGCTCGGCCGTCACCGTCATCGCCGCGGCGTTGGTCGCGCCCTTGTGCTGGACGTCGACGCCGACGCTGTCGAACACCTGCCCGATCTTCCCGACGGTGTGCACCGTCTGCCCCGCGGACTGGAGCTCCTGCATGTAGGACCGACCGGGCGGCGGGAGCGCGAGGTCCTTGCGGCCGTCCGTGCGCTCGAAGGCGCCGGGCTCGCCCCGGAACGGCCGCGCGATCACCCGGCCGACGGCGTGCTCGCCGGTCATGATCTCGCGCGCCGCCGCGCAAGCCGCGTACAGCTCGGCGGGTGGGACCTCGTCCACGTGCGCCGCGATCTGCAGGACCGAGTCCGCGGACGTGTAGACGATCAGGTCACCGCTGGCGAGGTGGCGCTCGCCGAAGTCCTCGATCACGCCCGTCCCGCTGTAGGGCCGGTTGCAGAGCACCCCACGCCCGGTCGCGTCACGGATCTGGTCGATGATCTCCGGCGGGAAGCCGTCCGGGTAGGTGCGCAGCGGCTTCGGGGTGACGACGCCCATCAGCTCCCAGTGACCGGTGATCGTGTCCTTGCCCGGCCCGAGCGGGTGCAGGCGGCCGTGGAGCACGGGGTTCGGTGACGGGGTCACGCCGACGAGCGGCAGGATGTCACCGAGACCGAGCCCCTGCAGGGCCGGCAGGTCGAGGCCTCCGGCGGCCTCCGAGAGGTGCTGGAGGGTGTTCGTCCCCTCGTCGCCGTAGTCCCCGGCGTCGGGGAGCGCCCCGGCGCCGCACGCGTCGATCACGATGACGAAGGCCCGTTTGTTCACGGGCAGCAGTTTGCCAGTCAGCGCATCTTGGCCCGCGGGTGGGCGTCGAAGTAGACGTCCTTCAGGCGGTCCGCGGAGAGGTGCGTGTAGAGCTGCGTGGTGGCGATGTCGGCGTGCCCGAGCATCTCCTGCAGGCTGCGCAGGTCGCAGCCGCCCGCGAGCAGGTGCGTCGCGAACGTGTGACGCAGCGTGTGCGGGCTCATCTTGTCCGCGAGCCCGGCCGTGGCCGCGTGCCGCTGGACGATCTTGTAGAGCCCTTGGCGGGTGAGGCCGCTGCCGCGGTGGTTGACGAACAGCCGCGACTCGAGCCGGTCGCCGACGAGCCGTCCGCGCCCCTTGCCCAGGTACGCGTTGACCGCGCGCGTGGCCGCGGAGCCGACGGGCACGATCCGCTCCTTGGAGCCCTTGCCGCGGGCGCGCAGGATGCCGATCTCGAGGTCGAGGTCCTGCATATCCAGGTCGATCGCCTCCGACGCGCGCAGGCCGCACGCGTACATCAGCTCCAGCAGCGCGCGGTCGCGCAGCGCGGGCGGCTCGGTACCGCGGGGCTGCTCGAGCAGCTTGGCGACCTCGTCGCGGCTGAGCACGTGCGGGAGCCGGCGACTCTGCTTGGGCGCGCGAAGGTTCGCGGTCGGGTCGGCCTCGATCAGGCTCTGGCGACGCAGGTGCCGGTAGAACGAGCGCAGGCAGGCGACCTTGCGCTGCAGCGTGGCCGGCGCGACGGGCGGCTTCTCGCCATCCCCGGCGGCGAGGCTGGACACAAAGCCCGCCAGGTCCGAGTGGGTGACGATCAGCGCGTCGCGCCCGTGCAGGTAGACGCCGAACTGCAGCAGGTCGGAACGGTAGGCCTCGAGCGTGTTGCGCGAGAGCCCGCGCTCGAACTCGAGGTAGGCGAGGAAGTCGAGCACCAGGTGCTCGAACGGTTGCGTGTCGGTAGGCGTGGCAAGGGGAGCGTCGGCGACGGCCATCGCTCCCGGTTTCGGGGCGTCGTCGGCGACCCCTCCCGCTGCAATCAGCGTCCCAGGCGGTCCCTGAGACGGAAGAGCGCGATGAGCGTCTTGGAGTCCTTGTTCGTGGCCAGCACGTCGTCCAGGTCGCTCAGCGGGCGGATCTCGACGTCGATGCGCTCGTCCTCCTCGACCTCCGGGCGCTCGTCCACGTCGCTGATCCCCTGCGCGAGGAAGAGGTGGATCTCCTCGTTCGTGAAGCCGGGCGTGGTGAAGAACGAGCCGAGCGACGCCCACTCCGACGCCTGCTTGCCGATCTCTTCCGCGAGCTCGCGCTTGGCGGACTCCAGCGGGTCCTCACCTTCGACGTCGAGCTTGCCGGCGACGATCTCCAGCAGGTCCGGGATGCCGACCGCCTCGCGCGGCTGGCGGACGAACCACAGCTGGTCGCCGTCGAGCACGACCACGCCCACCGCACCGGGGTGCGTGACGTTCTCGCGCTTGACCTCGCTCCCGTCCTCGTGGCGGAACGTGCCGCGTTCGACGTCGAAGAACTTGCCCTCGAAGATCTTCTCGGTGGCGATTCGCTCGAAGTTTGAGCTCATGCGGTGGCCGCCTCCTCGAGCAGCGTCAGTCCGATGTCCAGCATGGCCTCGAGCGCGTACTGCGTGACCCGCTCGGTCGGCTCGTGGTTGTGCTCGGTGCCGTTGGCGACGTTCACGCAGGGAATGCCCGCAGCCTCGAAGACGTTCGCGTCCGAGGCGCCGCCGGTGGCGATCCGCTTAGGCTCGTACCCGTGGGCGCGCAACGCGGCCTCGGCGGCGACGACTGCCGGCGCGGACGGCTTCTGGCGGTAGCCGATGACCTGCTTGGACGTGATCACGTCCACGTCGCAGTCACCGTGGCTCGCGCCGTCGTGGAGCGCGTCGATGATGCCCGCCAGGACCTCCTCGGCCTTGTCCGGGTCGACCGAGCGCACCTCGGCGAGCAACCGGGCGCGCTCTGGGACCACGTTGGTGGACTCGACGCCGCCGTGGAAGTAGCCGAGGTTGGCGGTCGTCTCGGCATCGATGCGCCCGTGCGGCATGCGCGCCGCGGCGTGGGCGGCCGCCAGGATCGCCGAGTGCCCGCTCTCCGGGCGGATGCCCGCGTGCGCGGACTTGCCGAGGAACTCGGCCTCGATCCGGTACAGCGTCGGCGAAGCCGTGACGATCTCGCCGATCGCGGTCGCATGGTCGAACACGTAGCCGAAGTCGGCCTCGAGCTGCGTCTTGTCGAACGCCTGCGCGCCGAGCAGCCCGATCTCCTCCTGCACGGTGAACAGCAGCTCGACGCCGACGGGCGAGCCCTCGACGCTGCAGCGCCGCGCGAGCTCGACCAGCATCGCCACGGCCGCCTTGTTGTCGGCGCCGAGGATGCCGTCGTTCGCGTTCTCCCAGGCTCCGTCTTCGAGCACCGGCTCGACCGGCGCGCGCGCCGGCACCGTGTCCAGGTGGGCGCACAGCAGGACCGTCCGCTCGCCGCGGCCGCGTAGGCGCGCCAGCAGGTTGCCTGCCGCGTCACGCTCGACCTGCAGTCCCATGCCGCGCAGCGCCCGCTCGACGTGCTCGGCGCAGGCCGCCTCCTCCCCCGACGGGGAGAGGATGCGGCACAGGTCTACGAACGTCTCGTTGAGGCGAGCCTTCTCGGCCTCGCTCGCCGGCCTCACCGCGCGGCGGCCGGCTCCTCGGCGGCGAGCTCGTGCGGGCGCAGCTCCTCCGCCCGGCCGAGTGCCGCCGCGACGAAGTCCCGGAACAGCGGCGCCGGGCGTTCCGGACGCGACTTGAACTCCGGGTGGTACTGCGACGCCACGTAGAACGGGTGGTCGGGGATCTCGATGATCTCGACCAGACGCTCGTCCGGCGACGTGCCCGAGCACACGAGGCCCGCGGCCTCGATGCGCTTGCGCAGGAAGTTGTTGACCTCGTAGCGATGGCGGTGGCGCTCGTAGATCACGGCCTCGCCGTAGATCTGGCGCGCCCGAGTGCCCTCGTGCAGCTTGATCGGGTCGGCGCCCAGGCGCATCGTGCCGCCCATGTCCGAGACTTCCTTCTGCTCGGGCAGCAGGTCGATCACGGGGTACGGGGTCTCCGGGTCGAACTCCGTCGAGTTCGCTCCGTCCATGCCGACGACGTGGCGCGCGAAGTCGGCGACCGCCATCTGCATGCCCAGGCAGATGCCCAGGAACGGGATCTTCTGCTCGCGGGCGATCCGCGCCGCCGTGATCTTGCCCTCGATCCCGCGCACGCCGAAGCCGCCCGGGATGAGGATGCCGTCGGCGTTCGCGAGCCGCGCGCGCACCTCACCGTCGTCCAGCGTCTCCGAGTCCACCCAGTCGATGTCGATGCCCCGCCCGAGCTGGAAGCCCGAGTGGCGCAACGCCTCGACCACCGACAGGTAGGCATCCTCGAGCGCCACGTACTTGCCGACGAGCGCGATCTTGACCGGCGGGCTGCCCTGGGCCACGGTGGCCTGGCTGACCAGCCGCTCCCAACCGCTCAGCTCCGGCGGCCCCGTCTCGAGCCCGAAGTGCTCGAGCACGAACGAGTCCACGCCCTCGTTGCGATAGTAGAGCGGGATCTTGTAGATGTTGTCGACGTCCTGGCCGGAGACGATGGCCTCGGGCGGCAGCGACGCGAACAGCGCGATCTTCTTGCGCACGTCCTGAGGCAGCCCGCCCTCGGAACGGCAGATCAGCATGTCCGGCGCGATGCCGATGCGGCGCAGCTCGTTGACCGAGTGCTGCGTCGGCTTCGTCTTGAGCTCACCCGCGTGGCCGATGTACGGCACCAGCGTCAGATGGATGAACATCGTGTTGCGCCGCCCGACGTCCACCGGGAACTGGCGGATGGCCTCCAGGAACGGCAGCGACTCGATGTCGCCCACCGTGCCGCCGATCTCCGTGATCACGACGTCGACGTCCTGCGTCTCGCCGATCAGCCGGATCCGGTGCTTGATCTCGTCCGTGATGTGCGGGACGACCTGCACCGTGCCACCGAGGTAGTCCCCGCGGCGCTCCTTGCGGATGACGGAGTTGTAGATCGCGCCCGCCGTGACGTTCGACGCACGCGACGCGTTCGCGTCGGTGTAGCGCTCGTAGTGGCCGAGATCCAGGTCCGTCTCCGCGCCGTCCTCGGTGACGAAGACCTCGCCGTGCTGGAACGGCGACATCGTGCCGGGGTCGACGTTGATGTACGGGTCGAACTTCTGGATCGCGACCTTCAGCCCGCGCGAGACGAGCAGCCGACCGATCGAGGCGGCAGCAATGCCCTTCCCAAGAGAAGAGACCACTCCCCCTGTGACAAAGATGTAGCGGGTTCGTGGCCTAGGTTCGGGCATTGCAGAAAATCTCCTTATGTCGCCTCCGAGAGGATAGAGCGGCGATCGGCGGGTACCAGGTCATGCGGCTTTGAGCAGCTCTTTCGCGTGTCGGCGGGCCGCCACGTCCTCGCTGTCGGCACCGAGCATGCGGACGAGCTCGCCCACCACCTCGGCCTTGCGCAACTCCGTGACCGTCGTGCGAGCGGTCTCGCCCGACGTGTCCTTGACGATCGTGAAGTGGCGGTCCGCCAGCGACGCGATCTGCGGCAGGTGCGTGATGCAGAGCACCTGACGGCCGGCCGCCAGCTCACGCAGCTGCTCACCCACGGCGCGCGCGGTGACACCGCCGATGCCGGCGTCCACCTCGTCGAACACGAGCGTGGCCGGGCCGGCCTCCGCCGCGGCGCCCATCAGCGCGAGCATCACGCGCGAGAGCTCGCCGCCGGACGCGATCTCGCGCAGCGGCCCGGCGGGCACGCCGGGGTTCGGGGCGATCAGGAAGTCCACCTCGTCCGCGCCACTGGGCGCGTACGCGCGCGGTGACAGCGACGCCGTGAACTCCGCACCCTCCATCGCCAGCGCGCCAAGCCGCTCACGCACGGCCTCGGCCAGCGCGACACCGGCCGCCTCGCGTGCCGCGCTCAGCGCGAGGCCACGCTTCTCCAGCTCGGCCCGGACCGTCGCGAGCTCGGTCTCGACCTCTTCGATCGCCTCCTCGGCGCCCACGAGCTCGTCGCGCCGCGTGCGGCACTCCTCGGCGTAGGTGAGCACCGCCTCGATCGTGCCACCGTGCTTGCGCTTGAGGCGCTCGAGCAGCGCCATCCGCTCCTCGACCTCGTCCAGGCGCCCGGGCGCGGCCTCGACGCCCTCCGCGTAGCGGTGCAGGTCGTGCAGCAGGTCCTCGGCCTCGATCGCGAGCGCACGCACCCGGGCGCCGAGCGCGTCCAGCTCGTCGTCGACGCCCGCGGCGCCGTCCATCGCCTGGGCGGCCGCTGCAAGCGCCAGTGCCGCTCCGCCCCCGCCCTCGTCGTCCCCGCCGAGAGCGCCCGAGCCGATGGCCGCGGCGCCCCGGAGCGCCTCGACGTGCCGCAGGCGGCCGCGCTCGGCCTCGAGCGCCGCCTCCTCGTCCGCGGTCGGCTCCGCACGTTCGATCTCCCCGAGCTCCCACTCGAGCAGGTCCAGCTCGCGGTCGCGCGCACCCGCGCGCTCCTGCAGCAGCAGCTTGCGCTCGCTGAGGACCCGCTCACGCGCGTACGTCTCGCGGTAAGCGTCGCGCCGATCCGCCTGCTCGGCGCCGGCGAAGCCGTCCAGGATCTCCAGCTGGGCCGAGTGCAGCATCAGCTTGCGGCTCTCGTGCTGGCCGTAGAACGACAGCAGCGCCGTCCCCGCTTCGCGCAGGTCGGCCGCGGTGGCGCTCCGGCCGCCGAGGTACGCGCGCGTGCGGCCTTCCGCGCTCACGCGCCGTGCCAGGACGAGCTCTTCCGCGTCCTCGGCGATCCGGTCGCCGAGCAGCACGCGCAACTCGTCAGGCAGCGAGAAGATCCCCTCCACGTACGCCTCGGCGGCGCCGGGGCGCACGATGCCCGAGCGGGGCTTGCCGCCGAGCAGCAGATCCAGCGCGTGCGCGAGCACGGTCTTGCCCGCGCCCGTCTCCCCCGTGAGCACGTTCAACCCCGGACCGAGGCGCAGCTCGGCCCGTTCGATCAGGAGGAGGTTCTCGACGCGGAGTTCGTGGAGCACGCTGAGGGTGTACCAGCGGCGCTGGACGGAACGTGTGTTCTGTGCCGGAATTGGTGCAGAATCGGCACAGTTCTCCGCAGACACGTTGCAATTTCTCGGCCATGCTGCCGGCCATGGGATTCGTCCTGATCTGGCTAGCGCGCAAGGCGGCCGAAACGCTCACGCAGGCGGTGGTAGAACGACGCGCCCGGAAGCTGCGCGAGCGTGCCGTGCATGAGCCCGAAGGCGACGTGGATGTCCTCGCCGGGCTGCAGCTCGAGCGTGGGGCGCCCGTCCACGTGCACCTCGACGGGCTCCTCGCGAGAGGCGTTGTTGATCGTGAGCTCGTCGCCGGGGGCGACGACGAGCGCGCGGGCCGTCAGCGAGTGCGGCGCGATGAACGAGACGACGAATCCCTCCACGCCCCACGCGAGCACCGGGCCGCCGTTGGCGAGGTTGTAGCCCGTGGAGCCCTGCGGCGTGGCGACGACCAAGCCGTCGCAGCGGACCCGGCCGATCTCCTCTCCGGCGAGTGCGTAGGCGAGGTCCGCCACGCGCAGGCCCGCCTTGCGGTGCACGGAGATGTCGTTGAGGGCGCTCCAGGTGCCGTCCGGGCGGCCGACCGAGATCGTCGGCAGCTCGATCGTCTCGTACTCGCCCGAGAACGCGCGCTCGAAGTCGTCCGCGAGGCCGTCAGGGTCGATCGTGGCGAGGAAGCCGACCTCGCCGTAGTTGACGGCGAAGACCGGGACGCCGGTGCCGGCGTAGCGGCGCAGGGCGGTGAGGATCGTGCCGTCACCGCCGAGGACGATGCAGAGGTCGATGTCGTCGCCCGGGTCGTCGACGATCTCGATGAAGGGGGCGACCTCGATCTTGTGCTTGGCCGCTTCGTCGTGGGTCAGGCGGAGCGTCACGCGCCGCCGGCGGGCGATCTCGAGCAGCAGGTCGACGGCGGCGTGGGTGTCGCCGGGGCGGCGGTGGGTGAAGACCGCGGCGGTCACCAGGCGTCGACTTCCTCGACCGCACCCGGGCGCCCCGGCTCGGCCAGCCACAGGAACGTCTCCTTGTTCCCGGAGGGGCCGGCGAGGGCAGAGGGCGCGCTGCCCATGACGGCGACCTCGACGGAAGCCGCGACCGTGCGGACGGCTTCCCGGCGCAGTTCGAGGTCGCGGACCACGCCGCCCTTGCCGAGGCGCTCCTTGCCGACCTCGAACTGGGGCTTGACCATCGCGAGGCAGTCGAACCTCGGCGCGGTGGTGCCGAGGACTGCGGGCAGCACCTTGGTCAGCGAGATGAACGAGACGTCGATGACGACGAGGTCGGGCGCGTACGGGAGGTCGTCGGGCGTGATGGCGCGGGCGTTCGTGCGCTCGATCACCGTGACGCGTTCGTCCTCGCGGATGCGCCAGTCGAGTTCGCCGTACGCGACGTCGAGCGCGATGACGCGCGTGGTGCCGCGCTGGAGCAGGCAGTCGGTGAACCCGCCGGTGGAGGCGCCCACGTCGAGGGCGCTGCGGCCGGCGACGGCCAGGCCGAGTGTGTCGAGGGCGTTGGCGAGCTTGACGCCGCCGCGGGAGACGAACGGCGGCGGGCCGCTGACCTCGATCTCGACCTCGGGGTCCACGAGCTGGCCCGGTTTCTCGGCGCGGCGGCGGCCTGAGCCGAGATGCACATCACCGGCGATGACGGCGGCGGCTGCGCGGGTTCGCGATTCGAACAGGCCGCGTTCCGCGAGCAGGGAGTCCAGGCGGACACGAGGCACGGGCACAAACGGTACTCAAGGCGGTCTCGCGGGCGGCCGATGGGTACTGAGATGCGTTCCGTCCTCGCCGCTGTGGGTCTCGCCCTGCTCACATTCCCGGCCTCCGCCTCGGCGTACGAGCTCAACTACGAAGCGCCGTCCGCGTCGATCGCGCGGGGTGCGCCGCTGACGTTCGCCGTACGCACCGACGCGCCCGAGGGCAGCATCGTCGTGCGGGTGTCGGGCAATGACCACGTGGACGCCTCCGGCCTGCTGACCGGGCCCGAGGGCACCTGGCTGGATCAGCCCGCGACCCAGGCGCTCGCGGACCTGCAGGTCTGGAGCGTCCCGAACGCCTCGATCCTGCGGCAGCGGCCCGGACGGTACTTCTGGCAGGCGTACGTGACCGGCGAGAGCGTCACGACGGACGGCACGACCGGTGCGGGCACCACCGAGGGCGCCGCCGCGCCCGCCACCGCCCAGCCGATCGGGCCGGTGCAGCAGCTGACCGTGACGTTGCCGGCGACCGAGCGTGGACGCGGCTCGCTGTACCCCAAGTTCGGCAAGAAGGGCTCGCGGGGCTTCCTGCTGTCCACGGCGAACCTGCCGGCGACCGTGAGCGCGAACCGCTTCAAGACTTTGACGCGCAACACCGCGAAGCGCTGGGGCCTCAAGCCCGGGAAGACGACGAAGCTCGTGGCCGGCGTGCAGGACGGCCGCAGCGTGGCCGGGTTCTCCGCCGACGTGCCGAGCGGGACCCTGGGCGTCCAGACGGACTACATGCGGAACGGGCAGGTGTTCGAGCAGGACCTGGCGCTCCGCGCCGGCGAGAACTGGGGCGCAGGCCCGGGCTACCCGGGGCTCGACGAAATCGACCTCGAGAGCGTGCTCCTGCATGAGCTCGGCCACATGGCCGGCAACAAGAAGCACCGCTCGCGCTGCGCGAACTCGCCGCTCGACGAGGCCCTCGGTGCCGGCGAGTGGTGGCGCGGCGCGCGCGACAAGTGGTTCGGCGGCTGCTCGGCGACCGCGTCCGCGTCCGCGGCGTCGGCCCTGACCGCGAAGAAGCTCGCGCACCGAGTCATCACGGTGGACTGAGGCGCGCCGCCACCGCCGCGGGCCGCGTCAGCGGCGTGGCGTTCAGCTCGGGTGGCGCGCGGTGTGCGTTGCGTGGCTCGGGGAGCACACCGTCGGGCGTCGCGTCAAGAAATTCATGCCCGAGCGGCTTCGGGGCTCGAGGCCGCTCCAGGAATTTCTTGACCCGTCGCGGCCGGTGCGCTCTTGTGCGGGTGAGCGGCTGCGCCGGATTGCGCCCGAGCGCGGACCGCGCGCTCGTGCGTGATCCGTCAGTTAACGCCCGTGGAGGGCGTCAAGTGACGGATGACGGAAGCGCTCCGTCAGTTGGGGCCCTGTAGGGGCCCAAAGTGACGGATGACTCGCGTATGGGTGGGAATGGCGTGCTGGCCCGTGTGCGCGGGCGCTTTCCGGCGCAGCCGGCTCATCGGGACGTCAGCGCAGCGGCACCGGGCCTGTCAAGCCCGACCCGAAGGGCGGCGAAGCCGTCGCGCAGCGATCGCCTTGACAGGCCCGGGGCCGCGGAGCTACCCGAGCGCGCCGCGGTGACCCACGCGGGGCGCGCGGAACGCCACGGCGACGGCGCGGCGGGGAGCGCCGCGGGGACACGCACGGGCGCGGCAGGCGCGGCGCGGTGGGGCGGGCAGGCGCGGCGCGTAGGCGCGGCGGGGCAGGCGCAGCGTGGGGCGACCAGCACGCGGGCGTGTTG
This sequence comes from Solirubrobacter phytolaccae, assembly GCF_027587195.1. Lineage (GTDB taxonomy): Bacteria > Actinomycetota > Thermoleophilia > Solirubrobacterales > Solirubrobacteraceae > Solirubrobacter > Solirubrobacter phytolaccae. Next base: position 81,168 of record NZ_JAPDDP010000021.1, read on the forward strand.
CGCCTGCGTGCCGACTGGGCGGCCTAGACGCCGAGGCGGTCGAGGACGGCGGCCTCGACGCGGGCGGCGATGGCCTCCGCGGTGAAGCCGACTTCCTCGTGCAGCAGTGCCGGGGCGCCGTGGGTGACGTACTCGTCGGGCAGGCCGACGCGCAGGAGGCGGGGCGCGACGGCGCCCTCCTCGGCGAAGGACTCCCAGACCGCGGTGCCGAAGCCGCCCTGGAGGACGCCCTCTTCGACGGTCACGAGCAGGTCGTGCGACTCGGCCAGAGAGGCGAGCAGGAGCTTGTCCAGCGGCTTGCAGAAGCGGGCGTCGGCGACCGTGACGTCCAGGCCGCGCTCAGCCAGCAGCTCGGCGGCGCCGAGGGCCTTCTGCACACCGGTGCCGTAGCCGACCAGCGCCACGCGCTCGCCGGAGCGCAGGATCTCGCCGGTGCCGACCGGGATCAGTTCGGGCGACTCCGGCAGCTCGACGCCCACGCCGACGCCGCGCGGGTAGCGCAGGGCGGACGGGCCGTCGATCTTCAGCGCCGTGTGGAGCATGTGGACGAGCATCGCCTCGTCGCGCGGGGCCATGAGCGTCATGTTCGGCAGCGGGCGCAGGTAGGCGATGTCGAACACGCCGTGGTGCGTCGGGCCGTCGTCGCCGACCAGGCCGGCGCGGTCCATGCAGAACGTGACGGGCAGGTTCTGGAGGCAGACGTCATGGACGATCTGGTCGTACGCGCGCTGCAGGAACGTCGAGTAGATCGCGGCGACCGGGCGCATGCCCTGCAGCGCCGCGCCGGCCGCGAACAGCACGCCCTGCTGCTCGGCGATGCCGACGTCGAAGTAGCGGTCGGGCATCGCCTTCTGCAGGATCGAGAGGCCGGTGCCGGAGTTCATCGCCGCGGTGATGCCGATCACGCGCTCGTCGCGCTCGCACTCGCGCACGAGCGCCTCGCCGAAGACCGTCGTGTACTGCGGCGGCGCGGGCGTCGAGGACGGCCGCGACGGCGCGGGGCGGCGCTGCGAGATCGACTTCGGCTTGGCGGCATGCCACTTCTCCATGCCCTCCAGGCCGCCGTCCTCGGCGGGCGCGAAGCCCTTGCCCTTGACGGTCGCGCAGTGGATGACGACGGGCCGCTCGGCCTCGAAGGCGGTCTTCAGCGCGCGGCGCATGGCGCGCACGTCGTGGCCGTCGATCACGCCGAGGTAGGCCCAGTCGAGCTCTTCCCACCACAGGCCGGGCGCCCAGAACGCCTTGACGGACTCCTTGAAACGCGGCCCGAGGCGCTCGAACGCCGCGCCGATGCCCGCCGGCAGCCGCGTGAGCTTCTCCTCGACGCCCTCGCGCGCCTCCCACAGACCCGGGTCCAGCCGGACGCGGTTCATGTACCGCGAGAGCGCGCCCACGTTGGGCGAGATCGACATGCCGTTGTCGTTCAAGATGACGACCATCGGCGTGCCCAGGCCACCGGCCTGCGAGACGGCCTCGAACGCGACACCGCCCGTCATCGAGCCGTCGCCGATGACCGCGACGACCTTGCCGTCCTCGGTCGCGCCGCGAAGCATCGCTTCCTTGATCCCGACGGCGTAGCCGATCGAGGTCGAAGCGTGGCCGGCGCCCATGATGTCGTGCTCGGACTCGAAGCGCGCGCAGAACGGGGCGAGGCCGCCGTACTGGCGGATGGTCGCGAGCCGGTCGCGACGGCCGGTGAGGATCTTGTGCGGGTAGGCCTGATGGCCGACGTCCCACAGCACCTTGTCCTTCGGCGAGTCCAGCAGCGAGTGGACCGCGACCGCGATCTCACACGTGCCCAAGTTGGCGCCGAAGTGGCCACCGATCTCCCCGACCGTGTCGATCAGGAGCTCCCGCACCTCCTGCGCGACCGTCTGCAGCTCGTCCTCCGACAGAGCGTGAAGGTCCTGGGGGCGGTCGATGCGGGACAGCAGTGAGGTCATGAACTCCGGGTGGCGATGAAATCGGTGATCTGAATCAGCTCGTCGGCGGTGTCGGGAGCCGCCCGATCGAGCGCCGCGCGTGCGTTGCGATGCGATTCTTCGGCCATGGCCCGGGCCCCGTCAAGTCCGTACCGGCTCACGTAGGTCACCTTGCCGTGGCGCTCGTCGCTGCCCTGGGGCTTTCCGAGCGCCACATCGGTGCCCGTCACATCCAGGATGTCGTCGACGATCTGGAACAAGACCCCGAGCTCTGACGCGAACGCACGGAAGTCAGCCAGTGTAGTCGAGCGGGTGACATCGTCGGCGAGCAGGATCGGGCATTCGATCGCCGCGCGGATCAGTCGGCCGGTCTTGAGCTCGTGCAGCCGGCGCAGCTCCGCGTCGCCCTTCTCGATCAGGCCCTGGACGTCGATGTACTGCCCGCCGACCATCCCGCGGACGCCCGACGCGGTCGCCAGCTCGGCGACGCACTCGAGCACGCGGGTCGGGTCTCCGTGCTGCTGCGTGAGGACGAGCCGCATCGCCTCGGCGTACAGCGCGTCGCCCGCGAGGATCGCGATCCCCTCGCCGTAGACGACATGGCACGTCGGCCGGCCGCGACGAAGCGAGTCGTCGTCCATCGCCGGCAGGTCGTCATGGATCAGCGAATAGGTGTGGATGAGCTCGAGCGCACCGGCGAGTGGGAGCACGTCCTCGGTCGGCATCCCGACGGCGTGCGCGGTCGCCAGTGCAAGCACCGGGCGGATGCGCTTGCCGCCCGCGAGGAGGCTGTAGCGCATCGCCTCCTCGAGGCCGTCCGTGTCGCGCTCGTCGCTGAAGCGCAGCCCTTCGAGGTAGCCCTCGATATCGGCGCGCAGGTGGTCCGGGAAGCCCACTACCCGAGCGCCATCTGGCCAGGAGCGACCGGGACGTCGGCGGCACGGACCTGGCGGTCCAGCTCCGAGCCCGCCTCGGCCGCCATGCGCGCGCACTCCTCGACGAGCGCGGCCGCGCGATCCGTCGGCAGCTCACCCGAACGCAGCGTCACCGCCGCGTGCTCGAGCCGCTCGATCAGACGCTCAAGACTGTCCTGAGGCATTCGGGTCGGGAATGCTAGTGCGCAGGACGGCGGCGAGAATGCCATTGACGAAGCCCGGAGCCTCGGCCCCGCAGAACGCCTTCGCGGTCTCCACGGCCTCGTCGATCGCGCCCTCCGCCGGGATCGGCGTGTCGGCGTCGACGACGTCCGGGTGGAGCATCTCGAGCAGCGCCGTGCGCAGGATCGCCTTCTCCAGCGGCGCGATCCGGTCCAGCGACCAGTTCTTCGCGTGCTTGGCGATGTGTCCGTCGAGCTCCTCCGCGTAGTCCGCCGTGGCGTGCGCCAGCGCCCGGGTGAACGGGAGGGCCTCCCGCTCGAACACGTCGTCGAGCGGGCGCTTGGTCAGGTCGTGCTGATAAAGGGCGAAGACCGCCGCGCGGCGCTGCTCCGACCTACGCACGCGACATGTACGAGCCCGAGCGGGTGTCGACCTTGATTCGGTCCCCGATGTTCACGAACAGGGGGACGTTGACGGTCGCGCCGGTCTCCAGCGTCGCCGGCTTGTTGCCGCCGCCGGACGCGGTGTCGCCACGCACGCCGGGCTCGGTGTGCGTGACCTCGAGCTCCACGCTCGCGCCGAGCTGGATGTCGGCGGGCTCACCGTCGATGTAGAGCATGTCGACGGACTCGTTCGGCTTGACGTACTTCAGCGGCTCTTGAACGCTGGTCTCCGAGAGCGCGATCTGCTCGAAGGTCTCCTCGTCCATGAAGTGCGCGTCCGTGCCGTCGGCATACAGGAACTGCATCTTCCGAGCCTCGGTGTGGATTGGGCGAAACTTCTCGCCCGCTCGGAACGTCCTATCGATAACAGCCCCGTCAGCCGCCCGGCGCAGCTTGGTGCGGACGAACGCACCGCCCTTTCCGGGTTTGACGTGCTGGAACTCGAGGATCTTAAAAACGGTCCCCTCGACCTCGATATGGTTTCCGTTCTTAAACTGGTTAGTCGAAATCAAGGTATTCGGCCCCTCACGGACAAGCTCGGCGTGCGGCTCAAGAGCGTAGCTACTGCCGCAGTCGCCATGCTCGTGGTGGCCGCACCGGCCGAGGCAGCGCCGCCGTGGTCGGCGCCCGTCGCGATCCCGGTTTCCCAGCTACCTCCTCGCGTGGAGGCGAACGAGCTCGACCAAGCCGGCCTCCTCCCCCACCTCTCGGCCGGGAAGTTCCTCGCCGCACCACAGCTCGTTTGGTGGCGCGGTGGCGAGGACTCCCGCACGCTCGTCGCGCTCAACGGGACGCAGACGCTGCGCGTGCGGACCTCGCGCTCCGCGGTCGCGTCGTCGCGCTACGCGGTCTCGCGGGTGCTCACGCTCGACGCCCGGATCGTCGACCGCGCCAACCTCGAGCGCAAGCAGCTCGGCTACCGGATCGGGGACGCGCGGCTGGAGCGGCTGGGGAGCGTGCGGGAGATCGGCGGCCCGCGGTCGATCCGCTGGGCACCCCAGCTCGCAGTCAACGAGGACGGCGCGGCGATCGCCGCCTGGCACCACATCGTCCGTGGCCGTTCCGACGAGATCCAGGTCGCGTGGCGACCGGCCGGCGGGAGCTTCTCGGCCATCCGCACGATCGCGACGACCGGCATCGACGACGAGTCGATCGTCGGCGTCGGGATCGACACCGGCGGCCGGGCGGTCGTTGCCTATTCGCGCAATGGGCGCCTCGCGGTGCGGGCGATCCACGTGAAGACCGGCTGGATGTCCGCCGAGGCGTCTGTGGCGCCGCCCGCCGGGCAGCGGCGGCCGACGGAGATCGTCGTCGGCACGGGCGAGCCCGGGAACGTGGTCGTCGCGTGGCGCGCCTATCCCGTCACCGAAGGGCCGACCGGCCACGTGGACGCCGCCGCGGCGATCATCCCGGTGGGCTCCAACCGCCCACGCGCGGCGGTGTCGCTGGCCGAGGGCAACCTGGTCGGCTACCCGCGCGGGCCGATCGCGGCGACGGTCGACGCCACCGGGCGGCCGATCGTCGCCTGGACGGTGCCCGCCACACCGGGCGTGTCCGTGCCGACCGTGCGCATCGCGGACCAGTCGGGTGCGTGGGGCGCGCCGCAGGTGCTCGACGCGTCCGGTTCGATCGGGTCGCTGGTCCGCGTCGGGGAGGGCGCCGCGGTGAGCTGGCTGCGCGAGTCGCCCGGTGGCGAGGGGCACGGCGACCCACTCGGGGTGTTCGCGTCGGTGACCGGTCCCGACGGACGGTTCGGACCCGCCGAGCTGATCGACGACGTGTCCGCGGCGAACCGGTTCGACGGACTGCAGCCGCCGGGGCTCGGGCCGTCGGTGACCGGCGGCCTGCTGGCGGTCTATGCGGATCTCAACAACGGCCCTGGCGGCTCGGCGCGTGTGAGCTCCCGGTAGACGCCGGTGTGTGACAGATTGCACGCGTGATCGCGACTTTTCTCGCGTGCTGCGTGGCCGCGGCGGCAAGCGCGCCAAGCGGCAGCGAGGCCTACAACTTCGCCGTGTCCCTCGCCCGGCAAGGGCCGCGGCCGGCCGGGAGCGTCAGCGAGCGACGTGCGCACCAGCGTGTGGCCGCGCGGTTCCGAACGGTCGGGCTCAGGGTCGGGTACGAGCGGTTCCGGGTGCCCGACAAGGGGCAGTCGCGCAACGTGATCGGGATCAGGGACGCGCCGGGCGACTGCCTGGTGATCGCGATGGCGCACACGGACAGCGTGCCGCCCGCGGACGGGGCCGACGACAACGCGTCCGGGGTCGGGACGCTCGTCGCGCTGGCACGGGCCCTGGCCACGGAGCCGGAGCCCGCGTGTGACGTGTGGCTCGTCGCGACCGGGGCCGAGGAGCGGCCGTACACAAAGACGCCGGACCACCTCGGGGCGTCAGCGCTCGTCAAGCGGCTCAGACGCACCAACCGGCTCAAGGACGTGCGGCTCGCGCTCAGCCTCGACGAGGTCGGGCGGGGCAGCCGGTTCGTGCTCCACAGCACCGCGCCCACACCGCGGGAGACCGTCGAGCAGCGCATCCTCGACGCCGGGAACGGGCGCGTCCGGTACGCCCGGGACCCGCAGGGCGAGGGCAACTCCGACCACCGGGAGCTGGCACGGGCCGGGGCGCCCGCCGCGAAGCTCGGCGTGCCCGACGACTCGTGCCGCCACACCGCGTGCGACACTGCCAGCCGCCTGCAACGTGGCGCGTTCACCCGCGTGCTGCGGATCGTCTGGCCTCTCCTGCGCACATGGACCTGAGCACCCGGAAGACCGTCATCGCCGTCGCCGCCGTGCTGAGCCTCGCGCTCTGGCCGGTGCAGATCGCCACGCTGTTCGACCTGCCGGCGCACCCGCTGATCCTGCACGTGCCGGTGGTGTTCGTGCCGTGCCTCGGGATCGCCACGCTGATCGCCGTCGCCAGACCACACTGGCTCGGGCTCCCGCTCGCCACCTTCGCGGTGGTCACGCTCGCCGCGACGCTGCTCACGGTGGGCGCCGGAGAAGCGTTCCTGGAGACCAAACCGCGTCTCGAAGGCAACCCGACGATGAAGGACCACGAGGGCGCCGGCGAGACCGTGCGCTTCTGCATGGTGTTCCTCACCGCAGCCCTCGTCGCCCTGCTCTACATCAAGCAGAAAGCCGCCGCCACCACCCTCAAGGTCCTGGCGGTGATCTTCGCCCTGAGCGCCGTCGGCTTCACGATCCGCACCGGCCACCTCGGCGCGAAGCTGGTCTGGGAAGACCAAGAGCAGTTGACAGAGTCAAGCAAATAGTTGACTCTGTCAAGCATGGCCACGACCGACCACGTCGAGGCCGTGCGCGACTTCAACCGGTTCTACACCGCGCGCATGGGCCTCACCCGCGGAAGCTACGCCCGCCCGCTGCCGGAGATCCGCGTGCTGTACGAGCTCAGCCAGGGCACGACCGAGGTCGCCGAGCTGCGCAAGGCCTTGGAGATCGACCCGGGCCAGCTGAGCCGCGTGATCTCGAAGCTGGAGGAGCAGGGCCTCGCGCGCAAGGCCACATCCCCGCTGGACGCCCGCAAGCAGACCGTGACCCTCACCGAGGCGGGCGCCGAGCGCTTCGCCCAGATGGACGCGGAGTCGGCCGACACGCTCCAGGCCGTGCTCGACGAGCTGCCCGACGCGGACGAGGTCGTCCAGGCGATGCGCAGCCTCAAGGCGGCGATCGAGCCCCAGGGGACGCTGACACTCCGCGACCTGGAGCCCGGCGACCTCGGCTGGCTCGTCCAGCGCCACGGCGAGCTGTACGCCCGCGAGTTCGGCTACGACCAGAGCTTCGAGCGGCTCGTCGCCAAGATCGCCGCCGACTTCAACCCGGACACGGACCGCGCCTGGGTGGCTGAGATCGGTGGCACGAAGGTCGGCGCGATCCTCTGCGTCCACCACGACGACACGACCGCGAGGCTGCGCACGCTCCTCGTGGAGCCGAAGGCGCGCGGCCGGGGCGTGGGCAACACGCTGGTCGACACGGTCATCCGGCACGCGCGAGCCAGCGGCTACGCCACCCTCACGCTCTACACCAACGACAACCTGCACCCCGCGCGCCGCCTGTACGAGCGCGCCGGCTTCACGCTCACCGAAGCAACTCCCGAACGCGCCTACGGCCACGAGCACGTCGCGCAGACGTGGTCCCTTACGCTGAGGCCATGAACCGCGACGAGCTGAGGGCGCTCCAGGCGCCGCTGAAGAGCCGCTACAAGGACGACCCGAGCGAGGCCTTCCTCACCCTCAAAGCGAAGGGCACGGTCGGCGACGGCGTCAGCTGCAACGTCGAGACCGGGCGCGCGATCGCGCAGGCCGGCCTGCATCCGCTCACCGGCGGCGACGGCAGCCTCCTCTGCAGCGGCGACATGCTGCTCGAGGCGCTCGTCGCGTGCGCCGGCGTCACGCTCCAGGCCGTGGCCACCGCGATCGACGTCCCGATCACCGCGGGCCACGTGTACGCCGAGGGCGACCTCGACTTCCGCGGCACGCTCGGCGTCGACCGGGAGGCGCCGGTCGGGTTCAGCGACATCCGCCTGCGCTTCGAGGTGGACACGCCCGCGGACGACGAGCAGCTCGCCACCCTGCTCAAGCTCACCGAGCGCTACTGCGTGGTGTTCCAGACGCTCAACGGCGCCCCACAGCTCAAGGCCGAAATGACGAGGGCCCGCACGGAGCGGGCCCTCGAAAGCACGGCTTAGTTCAGCGCGAACGGCTCCCACTCGGGATCGAACGGCGGGTACCGGTCACCGATCACCGGGTGGCGCTGGCACGTGCGCGAGTGGATGTCGGGCAGGCACGGGTTGAACGGGTTCACGAGCGCCTTGACCGGGATCGACGGGTCGTACGGGGTCACCCCGGGGTCGCACTCGCCCGCCTTCGGCCAGTTGCCGGCCATGTTGCGGCTGAGCTCCATGATGTTCGGGACGTCGTCGAAGTCCTGGTCGTCGGCGCCGTCGAGGATGCCGTCGCCGTCGCTGTCGGCGTCGTAGGCCTTGGTCCCGACGTACTTGATCGGGTACTCGCCCTCCTTCGCGTAGCAGCCCTTCCAGAACTCGGGCGACATGGGGCCGCCGCTGACCTCGTAGTAGTTGTTGAGGCCGTCGCCGTCCTCGTCACGCTCGTCGTCGGAGACGTACGTGTCGAAGTCGAGGTCCCAGTAGGTCCGCTCGGCGCGCTCCTGATCGCCCGTCGGGGCGGTGGTGACGGCGCCGTCGCGGTCCATGTCGTAGAGGTCGCGGAGCACCTCGACGTGCGGGCCCGTGACGTTGTAGATCCACGCCGTGCCGTAGCCGTACGTGTCGGCCCAGGCACGGAAGTTCTGCGGCGGGAGGTACGCGGCCGTGGTCATCGTCGGCTGGCGGCGACCGTTGCCGCCCGCGAGGACGGACTGGGAGTACTGCGCGCCGTCGCTGTAGGACAGCGGCGCGAGCGTCCGCGTGGCCGTGCGGTTGACCTCGTAGGTGTACTTCCAGAGCTTGTACTCGTCGGCCAGCTGGAGGCCGTCGCCGTCGTAGTCCTTGTCGGCGTCCGCGAACAGCGGGTTCGGGTACGGCGACTTGTAGGGGTGCGGGATCGCGGTGTTCGGCGACTGGTAGTCGTCGTTGTTGAGGTCGATCGCCGACTGGTACTCGAAGCCGTCCTCGACGCCGTCGCGGTCCGTGTCACCGGAGCAGGGGTCGAGCTTGAGGTTGAGCTCGAGCCCGTCGGCCAGCAGGTCGTTGTCGTCGTCGGGATCGATCCCGTTCTTGATGCCGTCGCTGTCGCAGTCGCCGTCCGGCGTGGTCGGGACGCCGGCGCCGTCGGAGACGTCGGACGTCTTCGCCTGCTCGGGCCCGATGACCGGGGACGACTTGACGGCCGTGAACGACCGGCTCAGCTTGGCGGAAAGGACGCGCACGCGGAAGCGCGTCGCGGTCGGCTGGCCGCCCTTCTGGACCATGTACTTCTCGAGGGTCTTCGGCACCACGACCGTGAGTCGCTTGGCCGTGCTGACGTCGGCCTTGACGAACAGGGCCTTGCCGCCGTCACGGCGGAACAGCACGCTGTTCTTGCCCTTTCCGCGCTTGAAGTTCTTGCCGGTGATCACCAGCTTGGTGCCCACGTAGGCGGTCTTCGGCGTCACCTTCGTGATCGCCGGCGTCTTTTTCTTGGCCGCCGCGTCCGCCGTGGCGGGCACGACAAGCGCGCCGAGAGCGACCACGACGACGGCGCGGCGCAAGAGGCGGTTGCGGGGTCGAAGTACCATCGACCTCGATATCGGCCGACCGGACGGCCCGCTTGAGTGCCGGTCGGTGGGGTGACCACCCTAATCGATGGTGAGTAGTTCCTTAGAGGTGTGCGAAAGCACGTCGCGCCCGGTCTCTGTGACCACTACGAGGTCCTCGATCCGCACGCCGCCCACGTCGGGCAGGTAGACGCCCGGCTCCACGGTCACGACGTTGCCGGCCACCAGCGGCGTGTCTCCCGAGCGGGCGAGCCGCGGCGCCTCGTGCGTGACCAGGCCGACACCGTGGCCGAGCCCGTGCCCGAAGTGGTCGCCGTGGCCGGCGGCGGTGATGATGTCGCGCGCCACAGCGTCGATCTCGCGCCCGAGCGGCCCGGGCCGCACCGCGTCCAGCGCGGTGATCTGCGCGCGCAGCACCAGCGCGTAGGCCTCGGCCAGGGCGTCGCTCAGCTCGCCCGTCGCCCACGTCCGGGTGCAGTCCGAGCAGTAGCCGTCCAGCACCGCGCCGATGTCGAGGGTGACGAGTGTGTCGCGCGGGATCTCCACCTCGCGCGGCTGGGCGTGTGGCAGCGCGCCGTGCTCGGCGGCCGCCACGATCGACGGGAACGACGGCCCTGACGCGCCACGCACGCGCATCTCGTGCTCCAGAGCCACAGCGACGTCACGCTCGGTCCGGCCGACGATCCCGTACTCGAGCAGCCAGCCGTAGATCTCGTCCACCAAGGCCGCGGCCGCCGCGATGCGCAGGATCTCCCCCGGCTCCTTGACGGCCCGGATCTCCTCGACCACACCGCTCGAAGGCACCAGCTCGACGTCCGGGAGCAGCTCGACGAGCCGACGGTGCTGCTTGACCGACAGGTCCGCGTCGTCGAAGCCCAGCCGCCCGCTGAAGCCCTTCAACGCCGCGTACAGCTCCTGCGGCCCCAGCTCACGGTCGAAGTCCGGCACCTCGAGCTTGGCCTGCTCCACGTAGCGGAAGTCGGTGACGAACCGGCGCACGTCCCGCCCAACCAGCGCGAACCCGTTCGAGCCGGTGAAGCCCGTGACGTAGCGCAGGTTCGCGGGCTCGGTGACGAGCAGCGCGTCGACGTCCTCCAGCTTGCCCGCAACGCGATCGGCTCGGCTCACGCTTCCCACGCCCCCTTCAACAGCTCCAGCCCCTCGCGGTAGCCGTCGACGCCCTTGCCCGCGACCTTCCCGAACCGCACGCCCTCGAGCACCGACAGGTGCCGGAACGGCTCGCGGGCGTCGACGTCCGACAGGTGCACCTCGACCGCGGGCAGCCCGGCGATCTCGACCGCATCACGGATCGCCCACGCGTAGTGCGTCCACGCCCCGGGGTTCAGCAGCAGCCCGTCCGCGTAGTCGGAGGCCTTGTGCAGCTCCTCGACGAACGCACCCTCGTAGTTGGTCTGGAAGCAGTTGACCGAGAGGTCCAGCTCACGGCCGAAGCGCGTGATCTGCTGCTCGAGCTGCGCGTAGGTCAGCCCGCCGTAGTGCTGGGCCGGGCGCCGGTCGAGGGCGCTGAAGTTGATCCCGTGCATGACGAGCACCCGGCTTTTCATCGCAGCTCCTTGACCGCCGCACGCACGGCTTCCTCTTCCATCGGCACGCCGGTGCGGACCTCGCCCGGCGCGTCCACGACCACGAACCCGACGCGGCCGCCGCGCCGCTTCTTGTCGCGCTGGACGGCGACCAGGATCGCCTCCTCGTCGATGCCCGCGTCCAGCCGAGTCGGCAGGCCGTGCTCCTCCAGCAGCTCGGACACGTCCGTTCGCAGGCGGTCCTGCCCGGACAGCGTCAGCGCCGCCAGCAGCCCGAGCCCGACGGCCTCGCCGTGGCGGTAGCGCGCGTAGCCCGTGGCGGTCTCGATCGCGTGCCCCACGGTGTGCCCGAGGTTCAGGACCTGACGGCGGCCGGCGTCTCGCTCGTCACGTGCCACCACGCCGAGCTTCGTCCGCGCGCACGCCAGCACGAGATCGCGGTCCACGGGCTGCGCGCCGCGCTTCACGCGCGCCCACAGCGGCCCGCCGGCGATCAGCGCCGTCTTGATGACCTCGGCCCAACCCGCGGCGAGCTCCTCACGCGGGAGCGTCTCCAGCACCCGGGGGTCGGAGAGCACCGCGCGCGGCTGGTGGTAGGCGCCGACGTAGTTCTTGCCCTCCGGCAGGTCCACGCCGGTCTTGCCGCCGTAGGCCGAGTCGACCTGGGCGACCAGCGTCGTCGGCACCTGCACGACGCCCACGCCGCGCTGGTAGACCGCCGCGCAGAAGCCGGCCACGTCGCCCACCACGCCGCCGCCCAGGGCGGCCACGTGGTCGTCGTGGTCCATGCCGGCCGTCGCCATCCCGCGCAGCAGGCCCTCCGCGGTGGTCAGCGTCTTGGACTCCTCGCCCGCGGGCATCAGGAACGGGCCGTGCGCGTCCGGCACCCGCCCCGCGTACAGCGGCGCGACCGACTCGTCCGACAGCAGGAAGCGACGGCCCCGCAGCGGCCAGAACGCGCCGTCGAGCACGTCGCCCACGTAGACCGGGTAGTTGTGCTCGCCCGCGACCGCCCACAGGACCTTCACGCCCGGCGGGATCCGGCGCAGCGCACCCGCGGCGCGGCGGATCGTGTCCGCGCCGCCGTCCAGCAGCACCGCGTCCGCCAGCGCCTCGTACTGGGGCGCGCGTTCGGCGTGCAGCGCCGCGAAACGCTCGCGGTCACGCGCCAGCGGGCGCTTCTTGCCGCCCGCGCGGCGCCACGCCGTCGCCTCGTCGACGTCGAGCATCACGACCGTGTGGCGGGCGAGCAGCTCGCGCACCCGCGCGCTCCCGATCGACCCGCCGCCGAGCGAGATCACCGGCGCCGGCACCGTCTCCAGCACCTCCGCGACCACGTCCTCCTCGGCCTCGCGGAACGCCCGCTCGCCGTGGGAGGCGAAGTAGTCCTCGATCGAGGTGCCGAGGCGTTGCTCGAGCTCGCGGTCGGTGTCGACCGCGCGCACGCCGAGCGCGGCGGCCGCCGCGCGGGCGCCGGTGGTCTTCCCGGCGCCCATGAAGCCGATGAAGACTAGGGCCTGACTTTCCACCCGATCCGCTCTCTGTAGGCGGCGACGGAGGCCTTCACGTCGTCGATGTGATCGCCGCCGAACTTGTCCCGGTAGGCGCCCGCCAGCACGATCGCCAGCATCGCCTCCCCCACGACGCCCGCGGCCGGCACGACGCACGAGTCGGTGCGCTCGCGCAGCGCCTGCGAAGGCTCCTTGGTGGCGATGTCGACCGACCGCAGCGGCTTGGTCAGCGTCGGGATCGGCTTCATCGCCACGCGCGCGACCAGCGGCTCGCCGGTGGTCATGCCGCCCTCGATGCCGCCGCTCCGGTTCGTCTCGCGGTAGTAGCCGCGCTCCTCGGAGTAGAAGATCTCGTCGTGCGCCTCCGAGCCGGGCCGGCCCGCGAGGTCGAACCCGTCGCCGAGCCCGACACCCTTCGCGGCCTGGATGCTCAAGAGCGCCCCCGCGATGAGCCCGTCCATGCGCTCGGTCCAGCTCACGTGCGAGCCGAGGCCGGGTACGAGCCCGAACGCGTAGACCTCGAAGATCCCGCCGATCGACTCGTTCTTCTTGCGCAGGACGTTGATCTCGTTGACCATCGCCTTGGTCGCCTCGGCGTCGAGGCAGCGCACCGGCGACTCGTCGACGGCGTCGAAGTCGGCCAGCACCGGCAGGTCCGAGCGCTCCGGCGCCTGCACCGTCCCGATCTGGGTCACGTGCGAGACGACGGTGACGCCGAGCGCGCGCAGGAACTCCTTGGCGAGCGCGCCGCCCGCGACGCGCGCCGCGGTCTCCCGGGCGCTTGCCCGTTCCAGGACATTGCGCACGTCCGTGAAGCCGAACTTCTGGACGCCCGCCAAGTCGGCGTGACCGGGACGCGGAAGATGGACCTCGGGCACGTCGGCTTCGACGGGCCACGGGTTCATCCGCTCCTCCCAGTTCTTGTAGTCGCGGTTGGCGACCTGCAGCGCGATCGGCCCGCCGAGCGTGCGCCCGTGGCGTACTCCGGCGGTGACGGACGCGGCGTCCTTCTCGATCTTCATCCGCCCGCCGCGGCCGTGGCCGAGCTGGCGTCGCGCGAGGTCGCGGTCGATCGCTTCCTGAGAGAGCTCCAGGCCCGCAGGCAGGCCCTCCACGATGGTGGTGAGGCCCGGCCCGTGTGACTCGCCGGCAGTGACGACGTGCAATGGCACGCCGGAGATCCTACGAGCGACGGCGGGCACGATGGCCCGCCGTCCGCTTCATCGGCTCCCGCCGGTGGGTCTAGCGAAGGACTTGGAAGGTGCGCAGAGCGCCTTCGTCGGCCTTCTTGAGCTTCTTCGACGCGGTCGAGGCCTTCGACTTCGCGTTGATCTTCACGAGGTCGAGCTGGTACTGCCCGTCGGTGTCCTCGCTGCCGCTGTCGGCGACCGTGACGAACGCGGTCTCACCGGCCCGCAGCTTGAGGTACGTGCACTCCTCGGGGGTGGGCTCGCACTCGCCGTCGCCTTCGACGGTGACGGTGCCGGTGAGCTCGAAGCTCGCGACCTTGCCGCCGTTCTCGAGGCCGCGGAAGGCGAGCACCGGGTGCTCCTCGTCCGGGAGCACCTCGAGGCGCCGGACCGTCGCGACGGGGACCTCGGTCGTGGTCCCGCCGTCCGCAGCCACCTTGGTGAAGCGGACGCGGATCGAGTTGGCCGGGTTGGGGTTCGGCGTCGCGGTCGGGGTGGGCGTCGCGACGGGCGCGGTCGGCGCCGTGGTGCCGCCGCCCGTGCTCCCGGAGCCGGAGGACGTGCTGTCGTCCTTCGGCGAGGACTCGCTGTCCTTCGCCGTGGACGTCGCCTTCTTCTTGGTCGACTTCTTCTTCTTCTTGGCCTTCGGGAGCGGAGCCGGCTCGAACGGGTCCTTCACGTCGCCGAGCGTGCGGCGGCGCTTGTCGGTGGAGTCGGTGCCGCCCTCGGCCTCCGCGTCACCGGCGGCGGTGACGTACGTGGCCGGGAGCCCCTCGTCGGCGTTGGCGACCGCGTTGGCGGGCACCGGCTCGACCTCGGGCTCCTTGGCGAGCGTGAACGGCACGGCCACGAGCGCGGCGACCAGAAGCAGCGCGACGGGCCAGAGCTTGCGCCGGACCAGCCCGCGCCAGGTTTCGGTGATCAGGTTCATCGGGCCTCGCTCCCGCTGGAGCCGTCGCCCGCCGAGGCGGTCGTGGTGGTGGTCGTGGTGGTCGTCGACGTGTTGGCGGCGGCGGTCGTGCCGGCGGCGCCGGGGTCAGCCGTCTCGGGGACGATGTAGGCGCTCGCGCCGATGTTGGCCTGCATGCCGGGCCAGCCGTCCTCCGCCGGGGCGAGCGTCAGGCTCTCCACGCGGATCAGGCGGCCGTTGACGGCGATCGCGTCGCCCTTGAGCGAGACGAACCGCTCCAGGCGGGCGAAGAAGTCGCCCAGCGAGGCGAACGTGCCGGTGAACCCGAAGCTGAACGGCATCGCGGAGTACGCGCCGGCGCTGATCGCGCCCGGTGCGGCCGGGGTCGTGCCGTCGACGGGAGTGCTGCCTCCGCCGTTGACGTTGATCGCGTCGAAGTCGGCACCCGCGCGCTTGGCGGACGTGTCGAGCTGGACGAGCAGCGAGCGCGTGTCGTCGTCGGTCGGCACGGCCTTGCCGAGCCGGACGACCGTCTCGTAGTTGGCCTTGTAGTCCTTCTGGGCGCCGCGGTAGGTGTTCACGAGCGCCTGCTGCTGGGCGAGCTGGGCCTCGGCGACGCTGACGCGTTCCTCGAGCTCGGCCGCCTGCGCGCGCTTGGGCGCCAGGGCGAGCTTCCAGTAGCCGCCGCCGGCGAGGACCGCCACGACGAGGACGAGCAGGATCTTGTACGTACGGCTCACTTCGAGTCCCCGTCGGTGGTCGTCGTGGTCGTGGTCGTGCTGCCGTCGGTCGTCGCGCCGCCCTCGGGCGTCGCGGTCGGCGTCGGGGTCGGGGTCTCGCTGACCGTGCCGGTCGCGGTGACGGGCGTCGTGGCGACCTTCGCGGCGTCACCCTCGAAGAACATGACGACCTCGAACGTGGGGTTCTCGCCCGTGCCGCACGGCGCCGCGAGGCGCAGGTCCGTCGGCGAGGCGTCGGCGCTGTCGTTCCGGGTCTCGACGAGCTCGTTCACCGAGCTCGCGAGCGAGACGCGCGTGACGCCGTCGATGTCGCGCAGCCGCGCCATCAGCCGGGCGACCTGCGTCTGCCCGGGGGCGCAGCCCTTGACCGTGATCGCCGGAGCGGAGATCGCGCTGCGCAGGGCGCCGCCCTCGCCGCCGGCGTCGGTCGCGATGTTGCCGCTGAGGTTGGTCAGCGTGACGTCCTGCGGGATGGCGCGCGAGAGGTCGCGGAGCGCCTGCTCCCAGTCGAAGCGAGAGCCGGCGATGTCGCGGACGGTCTGCACGCGGGCCTTGGCGGACGCGTCGAAGTCGGCGTACGGCTTGAGCTTGGTGACCTGCGCCTGCATCGCCTGCTGGCGCTGCGCGAGGACGTCGAGGTCAGCGTTGCGCTGCTTGATGGTGTTGTCGGTCGTGACGACGCCCGCAACGCCTGCGACGCAGGCGGCAAGCACGCCGAGCACGACGAACGCACCGGCGCCGCCCTTGTTCTCCGGGCCAGCAAGCTCGGCGGAAGACTTGGACGCGCCGCGCGTGTCGGGGGGAAGGAGGTTGACGGCTCTCACGCTCCTACTATCGGCAGCGTGCAGACCCGCCTTTACCCAGGTGGGGTGCCAACCCTAGGGCCGGCGCCGCGTCACGTGAAGGTGTCGAGGTACCAGTCGACGAGGTCCTCGCCGACGAACAGGCCCACCAGGCTGCCGAACGCCAGCCACGGCCCGAACGGGATGCCCTTCTTGCGCCCCTCGGCCATGCCGTAGCGGGCGATGATCGCCCCGCCGATGATCGTGCCGGCGATCAGCGCGGCGAAGATCGCGGGCGCCACCGCACGTCCGAGGAACAGCCCCATCACGCCCGCGAGCTTGACGTCCCCCATGCCCATCCCGGCCGGGTAGACGACGGCCGCCAAGAAGAAGAAGGCGAACGCCGCGGCGGCGGCGATCAGGTGCTCGACGAGGGAGTCGCTGTCGAACGCGATCAGCAGCGCGAGCGCGCCGACCGCGCCGATGATCACCAGCACGTTCGGGATGATGTGGTGCTCGAGGTCGATCAGCGTGATCGGGACGAGCAGGAGCACGAACAGCAGCGGCGCCCAGACGTCGGAGTCGGCGCCGTAGACGACCACGCACAGCGCGCACAGGACGCCCGTGAGCGCCTCGATGATGGGGTAGCGCGGCGAGATCTTCGCGCCGCACGCGCGGCACTTGCCACGCAGCCACAGCCACCCGAGCACGGGCACGTTGTCGTAGGGCTTGATCGGCGTCCCGCATTCGGGACAGCGCGAGGGCGGGTGGAGCAGGGACTCCTTGCGGGGCAGCCGGTAGGCCACCACGTTCAGGAAGGAGCCGACGATCGCTCCGAAGATCGCGGCCACCGCCGCCGCCACACCGACGCTCATGCGGCGTGCAGTGTGGCGGACAGGGGCGCCGGATGCGTGCTACGGGCGTTCAGCGACCGCAAGGCCCGCGGCGACGGTCAGACGGCCGGCATCGTCGTCGGTCGCGTCGGCGTGCTCGACGACGCGTGCCTCCAGCGGCAGGCGCAGCGCCTCGCTGAGCGTCTCGACGAAGCCCGGGATCGCGATCGCCGGGCCGGTGACGACCCCCAGCTCCACGGTCTCGGCCGCGTCCTGGGTGCGGTAGAAGTTCAGCGACGTGCGGATGCCGTCGGCGAGCTCGCGCACGCCGTCGGTCAGCGCCGTGCGCGTGGCCGACACGAGGTCCATGTCGCCCTCCACGCCGTCGAGCGGTGAGACCAGGCCGACGTGCGACATCCAGGCGCGGGCGTGCTCGATCGTGAGCCCGCGGCGCTCGGCGAGCCCGCTGGCGATCGACTCCACCCCACCGGACGACGCGCGCGTGAACAGGCAGCCGTCCTTGTTGGCGACGGCGACGTTGGTGAGCCCGGCGACGTTGATGTACACCACGGCGCCCTCGTGCTCGGACGCGAGCGCGCGGACCATGCCGAACGCGGACAGGTCGATGCCCTCGATCTCGAGGCCGGCGCCGTCGACGGCGGCGGCGACGCGCTCGACCATCTCCTTGCGGACCGCGACGACGACCACGCGGGTGCGTGGGCCGAGCGGCGTGTCGACCGTGCCGAGCGACTGGAAGTCCAGGACCGCCTCGTCCATCGGCATCGGGATGTGATCGGGCGCGGCCTCCTTGACGGCGGCGGTGAGCGCCTTCGGGTCGTCGACCACCGTCGGGAGGTCGAGCGTGCGCACCACGATGCGCTGGTGCGCGATGCCGAGCCGGACCCGCTTGGGGAGCTCGTTCTCGGCGAAGAGCGTCTTGAGCGCCTCCGCCAGGGCGATGGGGTCGGCGACTTCGCCGTCGCGGATCACGCCGGGCGCAAGCTCGGCGACCGCGCCACGGGTCAGCGTGAGGGTGCCATCGACGCTGACCTCGGCGGCCGCGACATGACCCGCGTCGAGCTCGAGCCCGACGACGCTGCTCTGGGGGGAACGCTTTTTACGGAACACGGGTTGTTCATCGTCATACCCGCCGTGAGACTTGATACAGCCTGGACCTGAGGGTGCGTGGCGTTAAACGAACGAAGCGGGCCCGAGGGCCCGCTTCGCGGAGGAACTTCAGCTAGAGCTGGGGACTACCAGGTACCGGAGGCCGGGCAGCCGCCCTTGCCCACCGGGAGGCACGTGCGCGTGACGGTGCCGGCGGTGTTCTTGATCGAGAAGACGACCTTGTTCGAGCCCTTGGACTCGGTCGAGATCTCGTAGGTGGTGGCGTCGCCGCTCTTGATCGTGAGCTTGTAGGCGTTCTTGAGGGCCGGCTCGATCGACTCGAGGCTGCCCGTGGCGCCCGTGGCGGTGACGCCGGCGTAGGTCTGATTGTCCGTGTAGAACGTCTCCATGGCGGTCTGGGCCGTGCGGACGTCGCTCTTGGCGGTGGAGTCCTGAGCCTTCTCACGCTGGTTGAGGAAGGCGGGCAGGGCGATCGCGGCAAGGATGCCGATGATCAGGATGACGACGAGGAGCTCGATGAGCGTGAAGCCCTTCTCGTCCTGCATGCGCGCGCGAAGCTTGTGAAGCATTGTGGGTTGTCCCTCCTGAAGGGATCGTTGGGCCTGTAGGGCTTTTGACTCGCCAGGTCCTTGGTCCCGTTCTGCCGGAAGTGGCAGCCCGGCCGGCTCCAGATCCGCTGGAGCCCCGATGGCTTTGCGCCTCAGCCTCACGACTGATTTGCCCTTGACACCTCGGTACTGGCTAATCCCTCTATCGGCACCCGGATGAGGCGACTTAAGCCCCACTAAGCTCGTATGGGGTGTTGACCCGACGGATGACCCTCTTGGTGCTCGCGATCGTCGGCCTGATGGTGCTCGTGGTCACCGTCTCGCCGCCCAGATCGCCGACGCGGTCCGATTCCGACCCGCCTCCGGCCGCGCAGAGCGGGCCCGTCGACGACCCCGACGAGTTCGACGTCAGCGCGACGCTCAACGCCGACGACGACTCGCTCACGCCGCAGACGATCGAGGCGGTGCTGGGCGACGATGTCGAGATCGTCGTGGAGGGGCGCGGGCCGGCGAGCGTCGCGCTGGGCGATCTGGAGATCAAGCCCTTCGAGCAGGATCTGCCCGCGGAGTTCCGCCTGCTGGCGGAAACGACCGGTGCCTACCCGCTGGTCCTCGTCGACGAGAACCGGCAGATAGGCACCTTGGAGATTCGCTGAGCGGGTGAGGCCGCGCTAGCTGCCCTTGACGACCTCGTGCTGGCGCACGACGTCCCAAGAGGCGGCGACCGGCGTGAGGAAGTACGGCGGGGAGCGGTAGCGGAACCGGTCGTCGTACCAGTAGTTCTTGATGTAGCCGGTCGGGCTGCTCGTGCCGACGGGGCCACGGTACTTCTGCACGATCGCGCCGCGCACGGTCAGGTCCGCCATGCGCGCGCCGCACTGGTAGTTGTCGACGATGAACGAGTGCTGGAGCGCGAGGATCGCGGCGTGGATCGTGACGTTGTTGTAGACCGGCGACTGGTTGGCGCCGCAGTTGGAGCCCACGCGGTGCGCGACCCGGACGAAGTTGTTCGCGATCAGGCCGAGCGTCGCGTCGGTGCCCGCGACCTCGGTGATGTCGGGTGACGACGCGCCCTGCGTCGGCGTGATGATCACGTCGTTCTCGGCCGCGATCGTGAGCGACTTCCCGTAGGTCCCGCTGACGTAGACGTTGCCGCAGCTGGCCGGCTCGTTGGCGTAGTCGGCCGCGGTCGGGGTCTCCCCCTCGCACGTGACGTCGTTCTGCACGTAGAGCACGCCGTTGGTCGGGAAGTTCTTGGTCGTCGTCGAGCCGTTGTTGGTGATCGTCATCGTCGTGCCGGTGAGCCGGATGTACGTGAGGCCGGTGTACAGGCTCGCGCTGAGCTTGGCGACGTCGATGAGCATCTTGTTGGACTCGGGCAGCGCCAGCATGCGCGCCTTGGACACGATCTTGTTGTCGTTCGCGACGTTGTTGATCGTCGGGTTGCTGCCGGTGCACTTGGAGACCCAGCCCGGCGCGTTGCCGCGGACCTCGGTGGCGTCCGTCTTGTCGCGGCTGCTCCCGTCCATGTTGGTGGTGCGCCCGAAGACCGGCGAGCCGCAGACCAGCACGCTCTCGTCGTTGGTGTGCAGCGGGCCGTTGATCTCGTCGCCCGTCGCGAACTGGATCTCGGTGCAGTTGTCGTCGGCGCGCTCGGAGCGGTACTTGTTCGCGCAGGCCGTCGACTGCCGCTGGCGCTCGGTCGCCGAGGACTCGGCCGCCGGGTCGCGGTTCTCGTAGTTGGTGAAGTAGACGAAGTTGAGGAAGCTGTCGCGGCGGAAGGTCGCGATGATCTGGCGGATGCGCGTGGCCTTGTCGCTCGTGCGGCCCGAGACGCGGATCTTGAACGTGCCGGTGGCCTGGTCGACGAAGGTCGCCTGGTTCTTCGTGTCGCACGTCGTGGCGGGGCTCACGGGCAGCAGCTCGATCGCGTACTGGTCCAGGTCGGTCTTGGACCCCGGCGTGACCTGGCGCCAGCGCAGGTTGAGGGGATTGCTGTTGACCTGATTGACCGGGTTCTTCTCCGTCGCGTTCGGCGGCGCCGTGTCGCACTTGGTCCAGTAGTCGGGATCCTGCTGCAGGCGGTTCAGGTAGTAGCCGAGCCCGGCTTCGGCGGCGGCGTAGTCGGACTTGCGCTCGGTCGCCACCCCCGCCACCGGCAGGTCGCCGTTGGCGGCGGCGAACGCGGCCGCCACGAACATCATGGTCACGAACATGGCCATGATCACCAGGAACATGGAGAAGCCGCGCTCGGCGCGGGCGTCGAGGCGCTTCAGTAGGTCAGGCATGTGGGCTTCGGGATCTGGGCGTTCGGGTCGGCCGTGCGGACGTAGACGTCGTTCTTGAGGGTCGTGGCGGCGGTCGCGGGGCCGCCCTTGCGGGGCAGCACGGTGAAGCTGACGCTGATCCTCGCCACGCTGAGCAGCTCGGCCTCGGTCAGTGCGCGGTTCGCGTTGGCGGCGATCTCCACGCTGGCCGTGGTGTTGGGAGGCACGGTGGACGCGCCGTTGACCGGCTCGGGAAACTTGTAGTAGCGGAAGAAGATCGGCTTGGTCTTGTCGCCGCCGGCGAACTCGGTGGCCGCCACGTTCTGCAGGAACGGGCGCACGACGCTCGGCGCCGCGGAGCCGTAGTCGACGACGTTGGTGGTCTTGTTGCGCGTGCCCTTGGTCAGCGACTCGGTGAACACGTTGCCCGCCCAGGCGATCTGACGCCGGTCCGGGGCCGGCAGCGCGCCGTTGACGAGCGCCTCGTTGGTGAAGTCGGTGTACACCGACAGCGAGGTCGGCGAAGCCGCCACGAGCGAGCGAGCGTCGCTCGAGGTGTTCGTCTTCACGCACACCTGCGAGCGCAGCTGGCGCGTGATCTGGTCCATCGCCGTGCGCGCCGTGGCCGTGGTCTCGACGCGCACGCCGACCTCACCCGAGCGCTTCATGACGACCTCGATCAGCGTGAACGTCGCGAGCGAGACGATCATCGCGATCGCCATCGTGACCAGCAGCTCCGGGAGGGTGAAGCCGCGCTCTGAGCGGAGGCGGGTCATGTTCCGCACCCGGCCTGCGCCGCCGAGTCCTTCCAGGCGCTGGTGGCCGTGCCGGACGGCGGGATCTCCATCGTGGCGCGGGACGTCTTGGTGTTGTCGTAGTGCGGGTTGGCCGGCGAACCGGTGGTCGTGCCGGCCGTCGCCCACCACTTGTTGCCGTCGCGCAGGCAGATCTCGTAGGTGCCGAACGGCAGTCCCGGATCGAACTCGGTGCTCGTGCCGGCCTGGAAGACCCAGTTGCGGTTGCGGTTCGTGTCGTTGAGCGGGTTGGTGGTCCAGATCGTCGTCGGCCAGTTCTTGATGGCCAGCTCGGTGCCCTGCAGCTCCGCGCAGCCCTCGCCATTGATCGGCTGGAGATAGACGTAGACGCGCATGCCGGTGGCGTCGAAGGTCGACGTCGGCGGGCTCGCGTTGGTCGAGCTGGCGCGGACGCGCAGGTTCAGCGCCGGCTGGAAGACGGTCGCGAGCTGGGGCTTGACGGGCGAGTCCGGGTCGCCCAGGATCACCGCGTTCTTGTTGGTGAGCGAGAAGTAGTCCTTGTCGCCCGTCTTGACCGGGCTCTGGATCGGGCAGGTGCCGGTGAAGAAGCTGTACCCCGTGCCGAACGGGAACTGGTTGGTGATGTCGAGGGTCGAGCCGGGCGAGGCGAGCGAGAACTTCTTCAGGTTCGGGGAGTCCGCGGACGTGTCGGCCACGGAGAGCGTCTTGGAGTCGTAGGTCGTCGCGTTCGGGAACGCAACGCCCGGCTTGAGCGTCTTGACGCTCACCCGCATGTTGATCGCGCGGTCGTAGGGCATCGTGATGACGCTCATGAGCGCGGAGTTGACGGTCGCGGTCTTCTCGGACAGCTGCGCGGGCTTCTTGTCGACCCAGCCCGGCGTGTTGAGGCGGATCGTGTAGTCGCCGGTCTCGATCGTGCGGAACACGGCGCAGCCCTGCGAGTTCGAGACCGCGGTGTACGTGCGGCCGGTGGTCTTCGCGATCGCGGTGACCGTGATGCCGGCCGGGATGCGCGCGGGCACGCCGCCCTCGAGCTTGACGACGAGCGAGCCGCTGACCGGCGGCGAGACGAGGGACTCCATCTTCACCTTGGGGATGCGAGCACCCACCATCGCGGACTCGACCGTCGAGGTGATCCGCAGGTACTCGGACTGCTTGGCGCCCGCGGCGCCGCACGTCTCGTCCGCGACGACACCGTCGTCGGCGACCCACTCCGCCTTGGACGTGATCGTGTACTGCACACCGTCGATCGTCACCGGGGCCGGCGAGGCGATCTTGCTGAGCTCCTCGAACCGGTAGCCGCGCATGCGCTCCTGGTCCTGCTCCGCGAGCGAAGCGGCGACGGCGCGGGCGCGTTCACGGGCCGTGGAGGCGGTGGCGCCGTCGATGCCGGACAGCACGGCCAGCGCGATGATCGCCAGGACCGCGGCGGACACGATCACCTCGATGAGGGCGAAGCCGTCCTGGTTGCGAGGGTGGGTCATCCTGACCTTCATCGACCGATTCGGGACCGGAGTTGAGTGGGGCCGTGACCCGAGCTACCAGCGGTTGCCGGCGCTGTCGGCGTCCGCGCGGCAGCCGCCGGTGCCGGCGGGGGCGCAGTCGCGCGTCAGCACGCCGTCGGCCGCCCGGGAGACGGAGAACGTGGCGCCCCCGACCGATTCGACCTGGACCGTGAACGTCTTCGCCGCGCCGCTGACCGTGAGGTTGCGAGCGCTGGACAGGGACTTCTCGATGTCGACCAGGTCGGCGGGCTTGACGTCGTCGAAGGCGCCCGCCTCGGTGCCGTACGCGGTCGCCGCCTTGGCGGCCGTGGTGACCGCCGCTTTCGCGTTCGCGTCCTGCGCCTTCCCGCGCTGGTTGAGCAGCGACGGGATCGCGACCGCCACCAGGACCCCGATGATGAGGATGACGACGAGCAGCTCGACGAGGCCGAAGCCGTCCTCGGCGCGAAGGCGATGACGCGACATGTCCCCGGTAGATCGACCGGGGACGTCGGCGCTTTAGCTGTCGGCCGGGTGGCCTTCGCGCGCGGGCGCCTGCGCGTCGCGCGTGGCGTCGAAGCGCCCGGTGCCGTCACACCACGGGCAGCGCACGCGGTGCTCCTCGCCGCCGAGGCCAGAGATCAACTCGCCGCTGCCGCGACAGGCGGTGCAGGTGCCGGGATCGTGCTCCATTGGGCGTGGAGGGTAGTAGCCGGTGCTCGGCTGCTTCTCAGAAGCCGGGCGGGGCCACCGACGAGCTGCGGGATGCCGGCGCCTGGATGGTCGGGTCGGCGGGGCGATCGGTCGGCAGCGAGCGCCGCATCGTCGGCGGCACCTCGCGGTCGGTCAGCGGGCGCAGGAGGCCGTAGGCGCGGAAGGCGGTCTCGGCCTTGGCGGGCTCGGCGGCGCGGAACAGGATGCCCGGGATCGCGGGGACGCCGAGCGGGGAGCGGGCGGCGAGCGCCGCGAACGCCTTCGGCTCCATCGTCGGCTTGAGCTGCTCCGGGGTGAGCGGCTTGGTGAACAGGATCGCGCCCGTGGGCGCGGCGTCCTCGTCGCCGAGGAGCGTCAGCGCGGAGCCGCCGATGCTCGTCCACAGCCAGCCCTCGATGCCCTGCTCCTGCGGCACGACGCTCGTGGCGCTGAGCCGCTTGAGGATCACGAAGCGGCCCTTCTCCCCCTTGGTCTTGGCCGGCCCGGGGTCGATCATGCCCAGGTGCAGCTGGCCGAGCGTCAGCTTGAGCGGCTCGCGGAAGTAGCCGTCGACCTCGAGCGTCGCGCCCGCCGGGTTGATGCGCAGCGCGTCGGGCGCGAGCCGCCTGCCCGACTCGAAGGTGATCGTGAGCGTCCGGGTGGGGTTGGAGCCGGCCGGCGGCGGAGCGGAGGGCATCTGGCGGGCAATCGTAGTTATTGGCGGGCCGCGTCGCCGAGCAGGCGCTCGACGAGCATCGTGTCCTTCCAGTCCCCGTCGAGCCGCCCGTGGCGGCGCTGGATGCCGACCTCGGTGAACCCCGCTTTGCGGTGCAGCGCGAGGCTGGCGGTGTTCGTCGTGAACACGCGCGAGGTGAGCTTGTAGTACCCGGCCTGCTCGGACGCCGTGGCCAGCGCGTTGAGCAGCTGCACGCCGACGCCCCGGCCGCGCGCGTCCGGCGCGACGTAGACGGCGTGCTCGGCGACCCCCGCGTACGCCTGGCGGACGGAGTACGGGCTGACCCGCGCGAACCCCAGGACCGTCGTGTGGTCGTCCTCGGTGGCGACCAGGAACGGTCGGCCCTCCTCGAGCCAGCCCTCGATCTCCGCGGGCCGTCGGGCCCGCGTCTCGAACGTCGCCTGGCGCTCGTCGATGCCGTGGTTGTAGATCGCGGCGACCTGCTCGGCGTCCGCGGCTCGGGCGGGGCGGATGTTCATGCCGCGGCCTTTTGCAGCTCTTCCAGGGCCTTCTCGACCTTGACGATCTCGGCCGTGAGCTGCGCGCGGCGGGACCGCAGCTCGGTCAGATCGGTCGTCTGCGACGGCAGCGCCGCGAGCTGCTGGTTGAGGGCGCGCAGGCGCGTCTCGTGCGTGGCGCGGGCGTCTTTGTCGAGCGCGTACTCGCCGGGCCGAGCGCCCTTGCGGACGGCGGGCGAGCGGGTGATCTGCGTCAGGAACACGGCCAGCGGGTCCTTTCCGGCCACGTCATACCCAGCCTGCGTGAGGAGGTCGAACCACGCCCTGTAGTGCAGCGCATCGCGACCGTCGGCGACGAGCAGCGCGACGGCGACCTCGCGGATGGCGGGGCCGCGCAAGAGTGGGCGACCGTCGGTGGGTGACGCGCCGGCCGAGGGCGCGCCGGGCGCGGAGGTGCCGCCGTGCGGCGAGGGCGCGCCGGCCGCAGCGGGCGGCGAC